>JALFAQ010000009.1 GCA_022772305.1 Corynebacterium glucuronolyticum | reverse complement strand
CGGCCCAAGCCCCAGCAGGTACGCGGGGTTCGGGAACGGATGGGCCGCAAAGTGAGCGGAGTGCTATGCCACGCAGGCGCCGGTGTCGACCTCGGAGGTGGAGAAGTCGCCGATGGTGGAGATGACTTCGTCGGCGGTGAGGGCGTAGCCGGTTTCGGTCTCGTCGAGGGCGGTGCCGAAGATCATGCCGAGGACCTGGCCGTCGGTGGTGAGGAGGGGGCCGCCGGAGTTGCCGTGGCGAATGGTGCCGCGGAGGGAGTAGGTTTCGCGGTCGACGCGGGTGGTGGCGTAGATGTTGGGGCCGTTGACAATGATTTTGTCACGGATGCGGACGGGGCGGGCTTCAAAGGGGCCGCCCTCGGGGAAGCCCATGACGATGGCGTCATCGCCGGTGGATGCGGGTTCGGGGGCCCAGGTGAGCGTCGGCAAGCCAAGGTCGGGGGAATGAAGAACGGCGAGATCCGTGTCGGGATCATAGAAGACAACGGTGGCGTCCTTCTTGCCAGCGACGGTCTCGACGTAAACGGTGTCGGTGCCGGCGACAACGTGAGCGTTGGTGATGATGGTGTCGGGGGACATGATGAAACCGGTGCCCATGAGACGACGGGAGCACTGGGGGGCGTCGGCAAGCACATAGACCACAGAGGGCCGGACGCGATCGACCATGGCGGTGTCCTCGACGAGGATATTCGGCGGGTCAACCTCGCGGGAGCCAGTGAACGGCGAGACGAGCGGTGGCAGGCCGGATTCGGAGAGCGTGGCGGCGAGCTGCGCGGGGAGGTTGTCCACGGCGGGCGGAGTGAGCGAGTCGATGGCCCCCAGTACCCGCGAGCCCGTGAGCCCCTCCCCGATGGGACCGTTGAGGCGGGTGGCCAGCGGCATCGCCACGAACCACACCACGAGGAGGAACGCGATGGCTTGGAAGACAGCGCCGAGGACTGAGTCGATGGTCATTGCGGCTCGGGTGCGGATGCTTTGGCGCAGCTTTGACCCCGCGAAACCGCCGAGGAGATTCCCCAGACCCGCGACGAGCACCATGATGCCCAGGCCGAGGAGGAGGGTGAGGGTGTCGTTGGCGGTGTAATCGGCGACAAAGGGGATGAGGGCGACGGAGAGCACAATTCCGCTCACTACACCGACCGTGGACAGGACGGATGCGAAAGCACCTTGGCGCCACCCCATGATGAATGTGATGAGGGCGGCGCCAGCGATGATCAGGTCGACGAGGAGGGAGGGGGTCATAACAGTGTGCATATTAGCGAAGTCGTTCGCCATTGCGTGAATGGCTCAAGACAGTGGAGAGGTCGTGGACCGACTTATCCCACGGCTTCTCCCAGCCGGCACCACGGAAAACCGCGTGTAACAGGCCAGCTGTGAAGCCCCACACGATGTAGCCGTTGATGGAAAAGGCCGGGCCCTTCCAGGCGCCGTGGCCGACCATGAGGCGGTTAGCGGGGTCGAGGAGGTGGTAGAGCGGGGCCTCGAAAACATCGTCGGTTTCGTCGAGGCTGGCCGGGTAGACCTCCTCCGGCTCCACCCAATAGGCGATGATGGGGTGGATGGGGTAGCCGGAACGACGGATGCGCACCTCGTCGAGCTGCATGAAGGGCTGGACGGTGTTGGGGTCCAGGCCGGTTTCCTCCCAGGCTTCGCGCAGCGCAGTGTGGACGGGGCCATCGTCGGTGGGGTCCATGCGACCGCCGGGGAAGGCGATCTGCCCCGAGTGGGTGCGCATGGTGGGGTTGCGGTGCGTGAGCAGCACGCCGGCGTCGCGGGGCACGGTGTCTGCCTCACTGTCGCCGGAGAAGAGCATGAGGACGGCGGCCTGCTGGTCGCGGTTTTCCGCCGGCAGGTGGCCGAGTAGGCGGTTGATTTGGGGGGTGGACTCGGCGACGTGGGTCATCCAGGTGGGGATCATGGCAGCTCCTTGAGGGGTCCGGCGTGGATGTCTTCGCCGATGAGGGTGATCGGAACGACGTTGGGAAGGGAAAGCGCTCCCGCAAACGTGCCGTCGGTATCGGAATAGCTGGGCAGGGTGATGCCCATATCGGTAAGCATCGCGGCCCCCTTGGCGGGGCTGGCATCCGCATGTACGAGCACGACGGTCCAGTCCGGGTGCGTATCGGCAAACTCTTGGATCATGGGGAGTTCCTCACGGCACGGCTCGCACCACCAGGCCCACACGTTGATGAGGGTTTTTTCCTTGTCGATGCTCTCCGCATCGCCCTTTTCGCCACCGAGGCACTCGAGTTCCACTCCCCGAACGGTGCGGAGGGGGCAGTCCGGGCGCGGTGCGACCGCCTGCCGCGTCGTGGAGGCTTGTTTGTCGCCCGCTGGTTGGTCGCTGAGCAGGCGTGGCACGCCGAGGATAAGCGCGGCAATGACGACGATGGCACCGACGATGGACCAGCCGATTGTCTTGTTCATACTCCTACCTTGGGGCAGATATCGTCGAGGATACACTCCTCGCAGCGCGGATTTCGGGCAGTACACACCCTCCTGCCATGAAAGATAAGCCGGTGGGAGAACATCGTCCACTCTTCTTCTTCCAGAAGGGGCATGACCTGCTTCTCCACGGTGACCGCGTTGGTGGAGGTGGTGATCCCCAGCCGGCGCATGAGGCGCAGGAAGTGCGTATCCACGGTCAGCCCCGGTACACCAAAGGCGTTGCCCAGGATGACGTTGGCGGTCTTCCTCCCTACCCCGGGGAGCTGTACGAGCTCATCGAGGGTGCGGGGCATCTCGCCCCCGTACTCCTCCATCACCACGTTGGCCATGGCGACGATGTTCTTCGCCTTGTTGCGGAAGAACCCCGTCGACCGGATGAGCTCCTCCACGTGGTGGATGTCCGCGCCGGCCATGGCTGCGGCATCCGGGTAGGTGGCAAAGAGGGCAGGGGTTACCTTGTTTACGCGCACATCGGTGCACTGGGCCGACAGGATCGTCGCGACGGCGAGCTGAAAGGGAGTGTCGTAGTTCAGCTCGCAGTGGGCATCAGGGTGGTTCTGGGCAAGGCGCGCGTTAATAAGGGCAATGGTCATAATTCACACCTTAGCGGGGTATAAGTAAGCTGGTTGCATGATCTTTGTTTTTTCCTTGCTCTTCCCAGTTCTTCTGGTCCTCTTCGCCATTGGCATGGAGGGATACGAGAAACTCTGCACCCGTTAGTGATTGAAGTTTCTCGGTTCCCTATTAGTGACCTAGCACATAGTGTAAAGTGTGAAATGTAACTTTTATCGGCGATGAAGGAGCGAATGTGGAATCCGTACAGGAAGTTCTCTCACGGGCTGGAATTTTCCAGGGTGTTGACCCAGTGGCAGTCAACAACCTCATCAAGGAATTGGAGACCATCCGCTTCGGCCGAGGAACAACCATCTTTGAAGAGGGCGACCCTGGCAATCGCCTGTACATCATCACCTCCGGCAAGGTGAAACTCGCCCGCCACGCAAACGACGGCCGCGAAAACCTTCTCCAGGTGATGGGCCCCTCGGACATGTTCGGTGAGCTGTCCATCTTCGATCCGGGTCCCCGCACCTCCTCCGCCGTGTGCGTGACCGACGTCCACGCGGCAACCATGAACTCTGATCAGCTACGCATGTGGCTTGCTGCCCACCCGGAGATCGCCGAACAGCTCCTCCGCGTGCTGGCCCGCCGTCTCCGCCGCACGAACAATAACCTTGCAGACCTCATCTTCACCGATGTTCCCGGCCGTGTGGCCAAGACCATCCTGCAGCTGGCCAACCGCTTCGGTGTCCACGAAAACGGCGTCCTCCGGGTCAACCACGACCTCACCCAGGAGGAGATCGCCCAGCTCGTCGGCGCCTCCCGCGAGACCGTGAACAAGGCACTAGCCACCTTCGCCCACCGTGGCTGGATCCAGCTCGAGGGCAAGTCCATCGTGATCCTGCAAACGGAAGCCCTCGCCCGCCGCGCCCACTAGTTTCTTAAGAACCGAAAACCCTCAGTACCGCCGGAATACTGAGGGTTTCGTGTTGGCCCCCAACAACTCTTTGTCACAAACAGTAGGCCCGAAACTCCCCAATAAATACTGCCTCACCAATCTGGAACCTATTCCTGACTAAACAAACAGGAATTGCTGTAAATATGTGGTTATCCCGGCTATTCACTACCCCCACATAATCTTCACAGAATAATAGACACCGCCAGGAAGCCCCATACAGAAAAATCCCAGATTTTTGTATCATTCGATCCTTTTTACCTTATAACTGTTGCTCCTGGTAGTTGGTTTTTATACACTCGGCACCACGCTCCCCTCGCGTTGACGCACAAGCGCAGCGTAACGGAGCATCGCAACCAAGAGTTCATCCGACTATGTAAGAAAAGGAGTTTCAAGGATGCGCTACCTGAACAAGAAGATTGTTTCGCCGATTGTCGCAGGCGCGATGGCTACAACCCTTCTTACCCCCCGGCAATAGCCGAAAACAACGTTCCAGAGACATCACAGACCACGGTTAGCGAAGATCTCGCCGCAAAAGCAGACAAATTTGTCACCGCTCAAGATGGGCAATTTGTTCTTGACCGCCGCGCAGCAAAAGATCAGTTGACACCGGAGGAACTCCGCGAAGTCTCTGAAGCAATCGCCACCACGAACAAACAAATCCGCCACGGTATCGAGACCACTGAGACTGAAAGCGTTACCTGGCAAAACACGATCACCGTTTACAACTCACAAGAAGATCAGATTCACGCCGAGGAAAGAGGCATTTCCGGTGGAGTCACCAAAGTCGATTTTTCTTGGAACAAGGCAACAATCTACCTTTCTAAAGAGACCTTGGCTACGGCTGCAGGCGGTGTGAGTGTCGCCGGTATCTTTATCCCAGAGCCGATTGTAAGCAAGGTACTTTCAGCCGTTGGCGTCATCGGTGCCGTCGCTATCGGCAACAACATCGAACGTGGAGTGATCTTTGATGTAAATTACGCCGAGCTTGGGATTTCTGTACTTGTTCCCCCCTTTGGAATACCGACCTGGGCCCCGATTCATAACGCAAGGATGCAATAGAAAATGAAGCAAGATCAAGGCTACAACCTCCCTAAGAGGTTGGTATTGCTAGCTGTTACCATTGTCTTTTTCCTTCTGCTCTTTTTCAATGTATTGCCAGACTGGGGAAATATCGTTGCAGGTGCAGCGCTGGTTTCCCTCATCATTTTCTGGCTTTAGTTTTCCAACTACAAACCACTAAAATAGGGAAACTAACGCACATCCGTAGCCACCTGAAATCCTGGGAAACATCGCCGGTGTCACCTCTTGTCCAACAAGAGTTAGGCGACTTTCCCAGCTATTGAAAGAGTGGGCAAGGCCAATTGCGAAGGGCCAAAACAGGTGAAAGTTGACGCCTACTCAACGGGCTTACTTGACCGCATGAGTTGCGACGCTAGTAACTATTTGCCCCACAGGCCGAGAGCATCGCTTTTCACCGGTGGGGCTTCTGCTTGCCTGAGGTGTACGCTGCTACTCAAGGACGAAAACAGGCTCGAACCATTGGCCCCTGGTTGTCATAAGAACTTCTAAGTTGATTCGCACCCACGCTGCTGTCTATTGCTCGTTAGACGAATTTTCTTCAAAGCGAGGTGGATCGTATGCATTCCAGCCGTGCCACGAGGTTCGAGCGCAGATTTCCTGTCCGGATTATCCCAACGATTGACACAGCGTGTTGGGCAACATATGACCTTGTCTAATGTGCCTTCGTGCGGGGTTTTCTACGAACACAATCCCAGGCTATCGCCGTACCACATCGTCGAGCCCATGTGTTCAAATACTCCGACCAGCGGGAAAACCGATAGGTTAATTCAACTGCGGGCCTCACAGGAATTACTCCGCACGCTTCCCGGACGAGAAATGCGGCGCATTCCCTGTCTAACTTTGATAACTCCATGAGCTCGTAAGCTGCGCACATCTGGATTAGTCGGTCCTGGCTATCCAGCTGTGCTTTAAGGAAAAAGTCTCTCCCTAATCGTGCTCGTGAATGTATGTCGCAACGTCACCCGTCAGACTGCTCCGCCGAATCGCGCAGAACCGGATCCACGTTGTCGTAGACCTTGTCCACGATGTCGCGAACCTTGGCATCGGGGCGAGCTCTGCAAGCGCCTCACGCACCTGCTTGAGGTGGTACTCGCGCCGCTCAATGTAGCGCGCGGCCAGGTCGGCGGTATCCGGGTGATCCGGGCCGTGGCCAGGAAGGAGCGGGATGTCCTTGCCGCGCTCACTAGGCGTTATCCGGGAGGAGAGAACGGATTCCCGTCCATATACGCGTTGACCGTCCAGACATTCCTGCAGTGAGCCCCCCGCGCATCGAGTGTGTTGCGGTAGTGCGGTGGCAGACTAACTGACTCCTCTTCGAGGTAGTAGGACGGATCGTCGACAACGTCAATTCCCGGCCAGCGCTTTTCCACAGCTGCGCGACCATCCCGAGCAATAGACATCCCATCGGGGAATTGCGTCTTGTTGTCTACAACAGCTCCGGCGAACGCTGTCGCGAGAGTTCGGCAACCACGTAAATCAGCACCAATAAGCACTGCCTCAGGGAAGACCGAACACAGAAGGTCGGATCCGGCAAAGGAGCTCCCTGTCAAATTCGCTCTATCAAAGTGGGTGTTGGCAAAGTTTCCCGAGAAGTGACCTGATCGCACGTACGCTGCTATCCACATCGAGTACTGAAAATCTCCCGTGATGACCGCTCTTGTCCAGTAGCTGCATGTGAAGTCCGTTTTCCGCCCACGGACCCGGACTAATTTCGCGTCTTCGAGAACCGATTCAAAGAAGGAGACTGAGTCGATCACCGAACTGTCAAGCACCAAGCCCGGCAAGCGAGAAAAGGCCAAGGAGACATGACAAGGCACTGCCTTTGTCGAATCATGTCCCCCTTGTGGCATGAGATACACGTTTGGACACCTGGCCACATCATGAAGGTATGCATCAAGCATCTCAGGCTGAGAGAAAAACGCAGGCTCCACAATCCGCTCTATTAACCCTTGCACTGCCCTGCACGTAGGTTGCCAACGGCACGTGTGACGAGAGTGTCCATCCTTCCATCGCATAAAATGCCAGGTCTGCTGTCTAAAAAGCACCGCCTTATCTGCAGGCCGGTTTTTCGGATCGAATCCTTCGCAGCCAAAAGAGGAATTGGCGAAGGCAACGAGCACACTCACACAGTTACTGATCTGCTCTGCCACGAGTTTTGCATCGCCGCCCAGCAATAAAGTGTCGAGATAATCCAGGGCTTGCTCTACACCGATTCTCCGCGTACGACATGAACAGGACATAAGGTTTTTTAGTATTGCCTGCCATGGCACCCCAGTAGCCATCACCACCGCCTCATTTTTGTGAAGCCATTGACGTATTCGGGGCACACCGAATGCGTATTTTCTGCATGCTTGTCCTTTTTTTGATCGTGGCACCATGCAGTTACAACACCTACGTCAAGCAGATCCTCCTTAGAAGTCTGTGACGGTACGTTCATATATGTCAGGTTCCGTCTCGGCCGATAGATTAGGGTAATATATTGAGTCTTTTGCACAGGCTTGCATCTGCCACCAGGCCCCACACTGAACTCATCACATTCAAGGAATCTGACTCGTGAAATAAGTTTCTTATTTCCAGGCCCTCCAGCAGTTTGAGTATCGTCTGGGTAGCGGAAAACTGCACTCAGTATCACTAAGTTCCTTAAGTTGTGTTTTCCGACAATCTTTCTATAGCCCCAGCCAAAGGATTGTTGAGAACCAGTTGAATACAAACCCTGACGCACAACAAAGGTTTTATCCCCCCACAAAAAAGAACTAAATGTGCGCTGATAGACAATCGCCGCACTGTCAGGACTAGCTAAGTACTTTCTTTCAGTTATGTCGTTCGTACCTGTTTCCTTTGAATTAATTGACTCCCCTTCGCTACTTTCATTAGCGAGTGCGTCAAAACTACCATTTATTACGGCTATTCCTTGGTTCATGCCGAGGATTATTCCTTTGGTGAATTCCTGTTCGTAGCTTTCCTCAAATGGGGTGGGAGTGGGAACTGGGTACCCCAGGTCTTCTGCAGTATTTCGAACAGATTGCCAATACGCATAGCTTTGCCCTACGAGTTCGCGAGCCCCCAAAACGTTATTCCAGGCGATTACCCCTGTGGAAGAAAAAGGCACGAAATGGAACGCGCCCGGGATTTCTGCAACCTCATCGGCTGACGGAAAACCAAGCATCCCATTTTCTCTCCCCAAAGCCTGCCACACCCGTTGGGTAGCAAGAAACATAAAATGCGCAGCCCTATCAGCTTCTCGCCACGAAATTGTTCCATTGGAAAAATTATTGAAACGAAAACCTCCACCAGGATTTTGCTCATTAGTCATTGGAACACCAATGGGATGATTCGATCCCCCCAAAGCATCGTATTTCGCTTTAATATCTCCCCACACCGCCCCGCCAAAAAGGGGATTGTAATAGTTATCCCCTCCCTCGAAAGTCTGGTATTGAGTAGCAACAACCCGTGTATCCATTGGATCTGATGTGGGATAGCCCAACAGACCCGTCTCCCATCCCAGGGTTGCCCACTGTCTCATCCCATCACGGGTAACAGCGTGAGCACCGGTACGGGGATGCCAGTAAATTGCTCCCCTGGAGAATTCAGTACGTCTTCCCGCCTGGTCTGGATTAACCAGTTCATTGGATGTTGGTAGCCCTAGCCAGGAGTTTCGCCCGCCAATCGCGTTGTAGTGCTGTAGGATCGCCCCGCAAACAGTTGAACCAGTTTCCTGGAAGGTCTGACAACCGGTGGCATCTCTTGTGGAGTACGTAGCCAGTGGTGCCTCAGCCGGCATCGTCTCCGATAAGTGCTGAGCCAACACATCAGGATGCGCACCAACATATTGCTCCAGAAGATCCAACCCAGACGGATCATCACGATCCACAACATAATCTTGAACTCCTGGTTGCGGCTCTGCTTTTGCCTCGCCCACTGCAACCAGCAAGAATGTGCTTGATACGATGATCACAAAAAATACTAGGCTCATGGCGAACAGAATATTGATTATCCTCGTTACCCTACCTCTGCAAGTGGTAGCAACTATTAGGTACTTCTCCACATCGGCCTACCTTCTAGTCAAAGGACTTATTCGCGCTGTTCCAAGTATAACTTTAAGGGAGCCTTGGCGCCTCTGAATCACTCATCTGTACGCAAGAAAAAAACTCTTGCCTTTCAAAGGAGCATTCTGCGTCGAAAAATGCACGCGAGAAATCACTCGATTCTAGGTCACAGGATTGGAACGAAGTCGCCGAAAACATCGTGTTGTCGAAGAACGAGTGAAAAAAACTGCAATTATAGAAAATACAGCCGCTAAACGATGAAGGATTAAAAGTGCAATTTGTGAAGACAGAATTAAATGCTTGAACGCTTTTAAAGGCAGCCTGTGAGAAAACAACGCTGTCAAAACTACAATTTGAAAAATATAAAGACTCTGCCGATATTCCGATGAAGCTGCTACCGAAAAACCTCTTTCCACCAAATCCTGTTTTAAACCAGCGATTCGGGATCTCATCCGGGGCTATTAATCTGTCGAATTGAGTTTCCTCTCCTTTTACGGTCCAGTAGGGGTTACCATCACGGAACTGAATTCGATTGAGCACGGGATTTAACAATTCTTTGCGATTCATCCACGACCATGGGTTCCTCGACTCATCAGAGCCACTTGCGCACTCGAGGAGGAAAACCAAAACGGAATGGGAAAGATCAGAATTCCTTGATTCTTCGCTCAGACACAGGCTATCAAGTACATCTATAAGTTCAAGACCAGCGGCCAGCTTTGTGAAGTCATCGCTACCATCCCATAGTTTTTGTATCCGCGCCAATCGCTTCTTCATCACGCCTGTTACCACAGCACCAGTCTATCGGATAGATGGTGGTCAGGGGCCACATATTCGCTCATAAAAAACGCGCGATTGGGAACACCCAATCGCGCGTTTAGTCTCCGCTACTCGTGTTCCTTGATATAGCGCAACGTCACGCGTGTTGACTGCTCCGCTGAACCGCGGAGAACCGGGTCAACGTTGTCGTAGACCTTGTCCACAATGTCTCGAACCTTAGCATCAGGGCCGAGCTCTGCAAGCGCCTCGCGGACCTGCTTAAGGCGGTACTCGCGCCGCTCGATATAGCGCGCTGCCAAATCGGCGGTATCCGGGTGATCCGGGCCGTGGCCGGGTAGGAGCGGGATGTCCTTGCCGCGCTCGACAAGGAGCTTCAGGGACTCGATGTACTGGCCGAGGTCACCGTCAGTCTCGGAGATCATCGACGTGTGCCGACCGAGGATCGTGTCACCAGTAATGATCCCCTCTACCTCGTCATCTTTGCCGTGGACAAAGAAGCACGTGGAATGGGCAGTGTGACCGGGGGTAGCGACAACCTCGACGGTGGGAGTCACACCGTCGATGGAGACCACCTCACCGTCGACAAGCGGAGAACCGTCGACACAATAGCGGGGATCCAACGAGCGGACCGGGGCGCCAGTCATCTGGGCGAAGCGCTCGGCGCCGCCCGCATGATCCTGATGGCGGTGCGTGAGGAGGATGAGCCCCACGTGATCCGCCTTAGCCTGCAACACATTGAGGTGCCCCTCATCGTGCGGACCCGGATCAATAACGATGGAATTCGGGTCGCCCTGCGCCCGAACCACCCACGAGTTCGTTCCTTCCAGGGAGGAATAGCCCGCATTGGGGCACAGAACAACACCGATGGACTCAGTCACCGGACGAAGAAGGCTGTACGCAGGATGCTGCATGAAAGTCGACCTTAAAACTCTACGATCAGTTCAATTTCAACCGGGGCATCCATTGGTAGCTCCGCAACGCCCACAGCAGAACGGGCATGCACGCCCTTCTCGCCGAAGACCTCCTCCATGAGCTCCGATGCGCCGTTGACCACGGCAGGCTGGGCGTTGAAGCCAGGAGCGGAGTTCACAAAGCCGACAATCTTCACCACGCGGGTGACCTTCTCCAGATCAACCTCGTTGTTGATGGCAGCCAGCGCGTTGAGGGCGGCGGTACGAGCCAGGTCGTAGGCCTCCTCCTGAGTTACCTCTGCGCCAACCTTGCCCGTCTTGGGCAGGGCACCATCGACGAAGGGGAGCTGGCCCGACGTGTACACGTAATGACCAGTCTTAACTGCTGGGGTATATGCGGCAACCGGTTTCGCTACCTCTGGCAATTCAATCATTTAATCCTCACTGTCATTCACAGGCCGCTTCATATAGGCCACAACATTTTCGGGGTTTGGTCCCGGCATGACCGTCACCAGTTCCCAGCCGTCTTCGCCCCACGTGTCCAAGATCTGCTTGGTAGCATGCGTGAGCAGCGGAACCGTTGCATACTCCCATTTAGTCATGTCAGTCATAGCCCCTATCTTAGGGGAAATACACCCAACGCACCGTCCCAACGGGCAAACCACCACCCACTCGCGGGGTTGCCCTCCACAAACGATCAACCGGCGCTAGGAAAAAGCTCGGAAGCAATCGTTTCGTTGTCTGCGGACAAAACAGAAACCCGGTGGTTCCATTCCTGAAACCACCGGGTGAGGATCGTGTTTTAGATGTCTTCGAGCGTTCCGCCCATTTCGAAGAAACGGGCCCAACTCTTTACATGCGGGTAGCTGCGGAGCGCTGCGCGACGCTGGCGCTCAGTTAGTCCTCCCCAGACTCCGAACTCGACTCGGTTATCCAATGCGTCGGCACGACAATCAAGCAGGACTGGACAGTCCTGACAAATTTGTGCTGCTTCCCGCTGGGCGGCCCCCTTCACAAAGAGAGCGTCTGGGTCGCCTTCACGGCAGCGAGCTTGAGTAATCCACTTCCCACGTCCCGGATCAAACTTCCGGGCCGATCCTACGAGGTAGGGGCTACGGCGCCGGCGACGGATAAGTGAGGTGGTCATACGCTATCCTCCTGTCAATTATGCTTCCCTATACGGTTAGCCTATTCACAAGGAAGGCACCTTGTCTAATACGTCACACCATTGTTCAACAGTCGCTACCCCCATTTGTCACACCTACCACTAGAGTATAGGCTGTGCGTGCAATAACCTCACTTGCCCAGATTGTCACCGCCATCATCGTGGCCGGTGTACTCATGGCGCTTGCCCTCGCCCCGGTAGCCGGATTGTCCGGCATCGCTGCTGCTCGGACGCAGGAAGCCATGGAAACAGGACTTGCCGACCTTACCGACGGCACCGCCCCCGGTGTCACCACCATCTACGACGGCGGGGGTACCCCCATGGCGTGGATTTACAAACAACGGCGCTTCGATGTGCCCGCTGACAAGATCGCTCAGCCGATGAAAGACGCCATCGTCTCCATCGAGGATCGTCGCTTCTACGAACACGACGGCGTGGACTGGACAGGCACGCTGCGTGCCATGGCCACCAACCTTCTTTCCGGTGGTGTCCGGCAGGGCGCATCCACCCTCGATCAGCAGTACGTGAAGAACTACATGTACCTGGTCAACGCCGACACCGAGGAGGAAGCTGCAGCAGCTGTGGAGACGAGCTATGCACGCAAGCTCCGCGAGATGAAGATGGCCAGCGAGCTGGACAACAATCTGTCCAAGGATGACATCCTCGCCCGCTACCTCAATATCGTGCCCTACGGCAACGGTGCCTTCGGTATCGAAGCCGCTGCCCGTACCTACTTTGGCACCTCGGCGGCAGAACTCACCGTTCCGCAGGCAGCATTGCTCGCCGGCGTGGTGCAGTCCACCTCGGGTCTCAACCCGTACACCAACCCGGACGGCGCCCTGGAACGACGCAACATCGTGCTCAAGACAATGGCCGATACCGGCGCCATCCCCGCCGAGTCACTGGCGGGCTACCAGGCAGAGCCTCTCGGTGTCCTGCCCGAGCCGGAGGGCCTCCCCCAAGGGTGCATCACCGCCGGCGACCTCGGGTTCTTCTGCGATTACGTACTGAGCTACCTGGACAGCAAGGGGTTAAGCACCGACGAGCTGACCAAGAGCTCCTACGAGATCCACACCACCATCGACCCGGCGATGCAGGCGCGCACCAAGCAGAGCGTCGACCAGTTCGCCAACCCCAACACGCCGGGCGTGGCGCAGACAATGAACGTAGTCAACCCCGGCGACAAGCGTGAAGTTCTCGCCATGGCGAACTCGCGCTCGTACGGCCTCAACGCCGACAACTTCGAAACCGTTCTCCCGCTCACCGCCTCGACGCTGGGCAGCGGTGCCGGTTCCGTGTTCAAGATCTTCACCGCTGCTACGGCACTGACCAAGGGCATCGGCATCGATACGGTGCTGCCCGTTCCCGTGCGCGTGGAGAAATCTGGCATGGGCTTCGGCGGTGCGAGGAACTGCCCGCCCGGGATGTACTGCGTGGAAAACGCCGGCACGTACAAGCCACAAATGACGCTACGCGAGGCGCTTGCGCAATCGCCAAACACGACCTTCGTCAACCTCATCGAAACCGTCGGCGTGGAAGACACGGTGAACATGGCCGTCAAGCTCGGCCTGCGCAGCTACGAGGAAGATGGCATCGCCCAGGATGTCATTGACCACAACTCCGGTTCGTTTACCCTCGGCCCCACCCCGGTGAACCCCTTGGAGCTCTCCAACGTTGCGGCCACGCTTGCCTCCGGTGGCCGCTGGTGTGAGCCGAACCCGATTGCCTCCATCACCGAGAACGGCACCCCCGTGGATATTCACGTTCCCGCCTGTGAGGATGTCCTCGAACCTGGCGCTGCCGGTGCTCTGGCCACAGCGCTTTCCGACGACCTCACCAAGGGCACCGCGTCCGACACCGGCAAAGCGATGAACTGGCAGGGCACGGCCTCGTCCAAGACAGGCACGACAGAATCGCACCAGTCCAGCGCGTTCCTCGGATTCAACACGGGCTTCGCCGCCTCAACGTACATCTTCAACGACGGCCAGGTGAACACCCCGCTGTGTACGGCACCACTTCGCCAGTGCCAGGACGGCACCCTCTACGGCGGTATGGAAGCCACCGCGACGTGGGTGAACGTGGCTAACCAGACCCCCAGCGCCACGGGTGGTACGCTGCCGAGGGGAGACGAACGCTACAACTCGGGCACCGCTACCCTGCCGGATGTCGCAGGCCTCAGCAAGGAGGCGGCAACCAAGCGTCTGAAGGACGCGGGATACGCCATCTCCAGCGTGACGTACGCGCCCGGCAACGGCACCCCCAGGGAGCGCGCCCTCTACGCGCGTTTCGACGGTCTGGCTCACCTCGGCGCGGCGGTAACGCTCGTGCTTTCCGACGGCACCCGTGCTGCGCCCACCCCGACAAGTGCTCCGAATCCCAGCCCCGCAGCGCCTCCCGCTGCTCCCCCGCAGGCACCCGCCGGCCCCTCCGATAAGGATCTGGAGGAGCTAGCAAACGCCGTGGATGATTTGCTACGCCAGTTTGGCTAGCTCGGCGCGGACGGCCTCGCTCAGGCGCTTGCCGTCGACACGGCCGCCGGCCTTGGCCTTGGCGGCCTTCATCGCCGGACCCATCTGCGGGTTCTCGGCTACGACCTCGCTCACCAGGGCGGCGAGCTCGTCGTCGGAAAGCTGCTCGGGCTGGAACTCAGCGAGGATCTTCGCCTCGGCCAGCTCGTTCTCGGCGAGCTCCGGGCGGCCGTTCTGCTCGTAAATCTCGGCGGATTCCTTGCGCTTTTTAATCTCGCGGGCGACGACGGTGAGCACTTGATCGTCGGTAAGCTCATGCTTCGAACCCTGCGTCTCCTCGTTACCAATGGCAGAAATAAGCATGCGCAGCGTGTTCGTGCGCTCCTTGTTGCGGGCCTTCATGGAGGCAGTCATTTCTTTACGGATGCGATCCTTTAATTCACTCATAACCGCTAGCGTAGTCTGTTAGCTATGAAGAAGCTGCTGCCTGTTGCCCTAGGCACCGCGGGTGCCACCAGCGCCGTCGGAGGCGCTCTCGTCGCCTGGGGATACTCGGAACTAACCAACTTCCAGCTCCACGAGGTGTCCGTCCCCGGACCCCGGTGCACCATCCTGCACATCTCGGATCTGCACATGCTTCCCGGGCAGCGCGCCAAGATCGACTTTGTGAACTCACTCGCGGAACTCAACCCCGACCTCGTCATCAACACCGGCGACAACCTCTCGGACCCGAAGGGGCTTCCCGACGCCATCCAGGCCCTCACCCCACTCCTCCAGTTCCCCGGCGCGTTCTGCTTCGGCACCAACGATTACTTCGGCCCGCGACTGGTCAACCCCTTCGGCTACCTGCTAGGCCGGAAGCGGAAGGTGAGCAAAAAGGAAAACGACTGGCGCTCGCTGCGCTCCGTCTTCATGGAACACGGCTGGCACGACGTGAACAACGCTCGGGTCGCCTTCAAGCTGGGCCACATCAACGTCTCCATCGGCGGCGTCGACGACCCGCACCACGACTTGGACGAGTACCCCGGTCCCCCGCACGAGGGCTCTGAGCTCAAGCTCGCGCTCCTCCACGCCCCGGAGCCCCGCGTGCTCGAGCAGTTTGCTGCCGACGGCTACCAGCTCGCCCTGTCCGGTCACACGCACGGCGGCCAGATCTGTCTGCCGGGTGGGAAGACGCTTGTGACCAACTGCGGCATCGACAGGGAACGTGCCAAGGGCCTGCACCTCTTTGGCGACATGTACATGCACGTCTCGGAGGGGCTCGGCACCGCCAAGTTCGCCCCCGTCCGCCTGTGGTGCCCGCCGGCCGCCACCCTTATCCGCATGGGTTAACCTGCCGTTTTGGTTAATTCCCTGGTTGTGCTCTACTATATTCCTTTGTCTACGGGATATGGCGCAGCTTGGTAGCGCGCCTCGTTCGGGACGAGGAGGTCGCAAGTTCAAATCTTGTTATCCCGACCAAGACAACCCCTCCGGGCTTTAAGCTCGGAGGGGTTTTTGCTTTCCAGCCCTTAGGCTCGATTTCTGGGTTAAGGGAAAAAATGTGTGTCTAGCTTCTGCCTGCCCATCCTTTGCGTATGCCGATAGAGTTGTTGGGTGTCGGTTAAGCGCCAAAAGGGGCGCTTAACCCCCTAAAGTCGGCCTTGCCCGATAAGCTAAGTGGGATAATCTTCCCCGGCGTTTTGAAGGAGCGCGCCTATGACGAAGCAGCGTCTAGAGCTTGTGTGGTACAACAAGGACAAAGCACTTATCCCTACTGAGCAGGGCAAATATAAATATAAGTGGGTTGATCCGACTGACCCGCGTTATTGCCAGACTCACTTTTTAGAGTATGGCGATGTGGTGCGTGGCGAGCAGCAGCCAAAGGAGGAGGGACGAACCTACTCCGAGCGCGCCGACTTCACGCCCACCGACGACAACCTGCTGATTCTGGGCGAGTCAGGAGACGTTCTCGAAGCACTCACCCGCGTACCGGAACTAACAGATAAGTATGTTGGCCAGGTCAAGTGCATTTACATCGATCCGCCGTTTAACACCGCGCAGACCTTCGCCAACTACGAGGACAACCTAGAGCACTCCGTGTGGCTGACCATGATGCGCGATAGGCTGTTGCACCTGAAAAAGCTGCTGAGCAATGACGGCTCCATCTGGGTACATCTCGACGACGTGGAAAACCACCGTATGCGCCTGCTCATGGACGAGGTGTTCGGCGCGGATAACTTCGTGGCGGAGGTGGTGTGGCAAAAGACGTACTCCCCGCGCAATGACTCCAAAGGTATCCCTGCTGTAACCGACGTGATTTTGGTGTACTCCAAGGGCGGGTTCGTCCCCAACCGACTAGCACGAACAGCGGAGATGAACTCCGTGTACAAGAACCCGGACAATGATGAAAATGGCTTGTGGAGAAACGACAATCCATCTGCACCGGGAGCAGCGACCCACCTGGGTATGATTTACGGTATTCAGCACCCTATTACGGGCGAGATGATGTACCCGTCAAAGGGCAATTGCTGGCGATACTCGCAGGACAAGATGCTGGAGATTTTCTCCGGTTGGGGGCCATACGAGCGCGGTGAAATTACAGATGAAGAAATCGCCAATCAACAGGATATTGCAGGCCACACAGTGCAGGCCCGCACCGACGTGCCTCCGCTGGTCATGCGTGACTGGGAGACAAACCGTAAGCAAGCAGAGCAGCGTTACCAGGAGGGCAACTGGCCGCAGTTCTATCCAACGCGCGGTGGGGTCGGCGGCTTTGGCCGCAAGACCTACCTCAAGGACGTGGACACGGGACGACTTGCGACCAACTTCCTACCCCATACCGAGGTCGGGCACACGGACACCGCCGCGAAGGAAATCCGTGCGCTGTTCCCCGGCACCGCCGCCTTCGCCACCCCCAAGCCTGAACGCCTGCTAGAGCGCGTGATCCACATCGCCACCAACCCCGGAGATATTGTGTTGGACGTGTTTGCAGGCTCGGGCACCACCGCGGCGGTAGCACACAAGATGGGCAGACGCTGGGTGACGTGCGAGTTGGTGGAGGACACGTTCAACCGCTTTACCCGGCCGCGGCTGGAGAAGGTGGTACGCGGCGAAGACTTAGGCGGAATCACTGTCACCAAGGGCGAGCGAGTGGATGCCACAGAGACGGGCCTGCCAGAGGGGCTGAGTGCTGAGGACGCGCAGAAGTTGGCCTCCTTGCTGAATAAGGCAGTCAGGGACGAACCAGAGCTGAAAAAGTCCCCCGACCTGCGCGCGGTGAAGAAGCTGGTCAAAACCAAGAAGTCACCGGACACAATCAATTTCCGCGGCGGTGGTGGATTCACCGTGGCTCGGCTGTCTAAACCCTGCTTCGACGTGGACGAGGACACTGGCCTCGTCGTCCTTACCGAGGACGCGACCGCACGCAACCTGTCTGCCTCAGTCGCCGCGCACCTGCGGTTTCGTATGACACCGGACAACCCAGTATTCCCGGCCAAGCGGGAGAAGATGAACTTTTATGTCACCCGTCAGCCACTAACACAAGAGTTCATCGACGAGCTGGTGTACTACGTACCCGATGGTGAAGCAGTGACAATTGCAGCTACCTCTGCTAACCCTGACCTAGGCCGCTACCTGCATAAGGCCTGCCCCGGCTCAAGGATTATCCACCTGCCTGATGGACTGTTCACCCGCACCCTCTCGAAGACGAATAAGGAGGCCTAGACCATGACCTTGCAACTGACTTATGATCCAGCGCTCGTGGACGAACTCTCCGCAAGCTTTGGACTGCGCAAAGCCAACACCCATGCACTCGATACTCTCGCGCGCCGCCTTAATGACGGCGTGGACGGCGCACACGCGCTGGTCATGGACATGGCTACGGGCGCGGGCAAGACCTATGTCATGGCCGCATTCATCGAATACTTGCGCCGTCATGGTGTGCGCAACGTCGTGGTGGTAACACCCGGCTTGGTGGTGCAGACCAAGACCGTGGCTAACTTCACGCGTGGTTCCGGCAAGTTTATCGAGGGTGCCGCACTAGATCCTGTAGTGATTACCCCAGATAACTACAAGTCCATGGCAGCAGGGCGTACCGAGGCCGAGCAACAGTCGGCCTCCAGTGTGTTCGTCTTTAACATTCAGCAGCTTATCGCCCCGAAGAAGATGGAGGGCGAAACCAAGGGTGGTGGCAAACAAGCCACCGCGCGCGGCATTCGCAAGTTCTCCGAGTACGCCGGAGTCCTCTACGACGATCTGGCCTCCCGCAACGATCTGGTAGTCATTGCCGACGAGCACCACCTGTACTCCGCGTCTGCGGCCTCCTTCCACGCCGCAATTGCTGACCTCAACCCAGCCATGCTGGTAGGGCTTACCGCCTCTGCCGACGAGGACGACGATGTGGTCTTCCGCTACACCCTGCGTGAAGCCATTGGCGACAAATCAGTGAAAACGCCGGTCATTGTCTACCGCCGCGACGGCTACGGCGAGCGCGAGCAATACCAGCAGCTTAAAGACGCAGCAACCCTGCGCGCCTACAAGCAGAAGTTCTACGACGACTACGCCGCGCACCACGCCGACGATGGCACGTCCCCGATTAATCCGGTGATGATGGTGGTGTGCGAAAACATTGCGCACGCCACCGAGGTGGAAGAGCTTTTGGCAGGCCCGGAGTTCTTCAACGACCCCTATGCGGTACTGCGTGTGGATTCGGACTCCATGACCGAGGAGAAGACCAGCCTCCTCAATGGCCTGGACAACCCGGATTCTCCGGTGCGCGCGGTGGTGAGTGTGAACAAGCTCAAGGAGGGCTGGGATACCCGCTCGATTGCGGTGATGGTCACCCTGCGCGCCATGGACTCCGACATCCTCACCCAGCAAACCCTTGGCCGCGGCCTTCGCCTGCCGTTTAAGCGCTACACCGACGTGGAAGCTATCGACACCCTGGAGATCGTGGCTCACGATTCATTTAGGCGACTGCTTAAAAGCGAGAAAGTACTGCATTCCTTCGGTGTAGACACCCGCCCACAGGCCCCGGAGCCGGATTCTGATACCGACACTGACACCGCGCCACCGCAGCCGGATACCGATACCAGCGGCGGCGACCGCGATCTACCGCAGCCTGACACAGACACCCGCCCTGGCACCGGCCCAGCACTCACTGTGACAGTCGATCCAGGAACCAACACCGCCGACCCGGATACTTCCAACCAAGGGGACACGGAATTAGCAGGTAGAAATACCCATGATAAGCCGGTAGGGCAGCTACGTGAGCTAGGAGGCGATGGCCGCGACCTGGATAACTGGTACGATGAGGAGGTCACTCCTGCCGTGGTGGAATTGGTGGAGCGCTTTAGGGATGTCTCCTTCTGGTTCCCGCACACCACGTGTATGCGCGAAGACGAGTTCTTCCCGCTGCACAAGCTCACCAACGCCGAGATTGTTGCAGCCGCGGGCAAGGTGACAGATGAAGCAACCAGCGAGATGGAGCGCTACAAGCTCAAATTCACCGCCCGCACCATCACCCCAAGCCGCCTGGAACAGATGCAGGTGCAGTCCGTTGCTATCGAAGAGGATTCCGCGCGTCGTGAAATCAAGGCGATCATCCTGGCTAACCGGCTCATTGACCGCAACAGGGAAAACCTCAGCCAGCTGGATAACCGCATCGTCCCAGCCTTTATGAACGCCGTATCGGTGACCGAGTGGACGGTGGACGCACTAGCTACCGCCAGTGAGGCGCTGCGGACGATTGTCTCGCAGGCAGTTAACCAGTTCACTGCGTCGCTGGAGCCGACTGTGCGACTCGTGCCCCTGCTTTTGCCCCATGAACAGCGGCGTAGCTATCAGCTGCCCAAGGGACGTGACATCCTTCCGCGCCCGGAGGATAAGTCGAAGTTTGTTCGCCGCCAGTACTACTCCGGTTGGAAGAAAGGACTGTACAACGCTGCTGCCTTTGACTCCTACTCAGGCGAAGCGAAGCTGGCTAGTGACCTGGACGTATCCCCGGATGTTGAGTGGTGGACGCGGCTGTATGCGGAAGACCGCGCGAGCATCGGCTACGCCGCGCGGCGGTCGTACTACCCGGACTTCATCGTTCGCGATAAGGAGGGTAGAACCTGGATTGTTGAGGGCAAGGATGCCGGTGGACGTGCGAACGACGAGGTGCAGAAGAAACGAGCTGCTGCTGAGGAGGCCATCAATTTGATGGCTAGCCACTCGGATATGGCGGGTGTGAAGGTCGGTTATGTGATTGCCTACGAGGACACGATTGCGTCGGCGGGTTCCTGGCGCAGACTGCTCAGCGTTTCCGATCCGATTGTGTCGCCTAATTAAGTAGCTATGGACTGCTACCTCTTTAGCCCACCAGGCGACGGAACCGGGAACGGAAACCACCACTGCGGTTCGGGTCGTTGCAGGTGGGTGGGTAGTTTCGCAAAAGACTCCGGGCAGTTCTGTTTTTAGATACAGCCATCACGCTTGCCGATGTTTTCTCGGCTCCGCTCGCTACCATTGAGAACGGTGGGCACTTCCTGGGGAGTGACGGCTACCTCGACTTTCCGCAGTTGTGGCAGCACATTACGCAGTGGCTGCGCAGTCTATGAGCCTTCTGTCATGGCTTTAAGTGCGGCAACGTGCTGTGTATAGGCTCCTGTTCCAGTCTGGGTCAACGCGACCCAGACCGCGTCTTTCGCGCGCGTGGAGCCATATTCGCGGGTGCGGCTGATATAGCCGTTGTCCTCAAGATGTTTCAACTGCTTGGAAAGCGTATCGGCGGGAAGCTCGGTGAGCTCTGCAAGTACGGCGTATTTCATCTGCCTGCCGCCGGTTGCGCCTGAATGGAACAGCGTGGCACAAATTTTGAGCCGATTGATGGGGTGGATGACCGGATCTAGCTTGGCTGATTGGTGCGTAGACTCCTTAGACATTGACGCCCTTTACGGCGGCATTGCGGTTCTCATACAACATCCATGCCATCGCCGTAGAGACAACGACGCCGCAGACAATCATCCACGGCCAAGTATCAGGCGTCGGCACGGTGGAGAAGATCATGGCACCTGGCAGCAGTACTCGTGACCAAGTCGCGCGATCATTACTCGGCCCCATATTGGGATTGACCCGAACGAAGGGGTTTGCAATCTTATCCTTGAGGAGATAACCCAGAACGAACGTCGGTACAAGAACCGCAAGGACGTACCACCATGACAGCTTGGTTAGCGCGAGACCGCCGCCGACGCCTAACGCCACTATCGCCACCGCCCACCAGCTCTGTTTCCACGTGGTGCGCTTTTGAACGTCGTGAATGATCTTAAGGTCGTCGCTCATCGTACTTCTCCTCAACGTCAACTTCCCTGGTTTGCAACTAAGGCAAGTGTAACACTTGCTGTACATGCAAGTCTAATGCTTGCCAAGTATGCAAGTGAAAAACTATACATAGAGGAGATGTAGCTACGCATGGGGGTCTAACGGGGCTAGTGGTCTGCTACTGTGACATCTGGCCGACTTTTATTGACTGAGGCTCCACAGGCCTTACATCGCCATCGGGTAGTGCCTTTGCTGGTTGTTTGGCGTCGTTGCTGCGTCTACGTACTGGGGTTAACGCAGGTCAATTACCTGGGGCGTGCGAATCTGCATGTTCATCAGTCCCTTCCAATCAGGAAAAACATGGCTGAGTCCTGCGGTTACTGCACCAATAACTCCGAGGCCGAGAACACCAGTAATAGCAATGAGTCCTGCAACTTGTTCATCAGCGGACGAACCACTGGACACATCATCGGTAATGGCGTAGGCGATTTCATCCTCAACTGCTTGGCTGGAACCTTCTGCGGAAGCCACAGCGGTGGACGAAAGAGACAGTGCAACAGCGGTTGTTACTGCTGCGAAAGTGCGTTTGAGGTGCATGTTCGACTCCTTGTATTTGATGAGGCATCTACAGAATAGATGACCCTTCCCTAAACAAGGGCCGCGGTGGTTTTGGCTCCGCGCTATGGGCTATGGGCTGTCACAGCGTATGCGCTAAGCGCGTCGCGTAGACCTCCAGCAACATAAACTTGCTTGTGACTTTGGCGGCGGGGTGTGTCTCCGGTCGGGGTGCTGGCCTGCCTCCCTCGCGGATACAGGCTAGGGCTGGGGACGAACCACGTGGTGTGACCCCGCCCCGGCCCACCTGCCGACGGAACCGGCCACGGAAACCGACGGAAACCATAGCTGTGGTTCGGGTCGTTGCAGGTGGGTGGGTAGTTTCGCAAAAGACTCCAACCCCTTCGGGCTTAGCGCTCGGAGGGGTTTTTGCTTTTGCAGTGGGGCCGGTTCCTTCTGCGGCCCACCAGGTTGCAAAGCTCGGAAGCTCGTCAGCCATTGGGTCGCGTTTGGGCTTTGACGGATTCTTTTTGCGGCCCATCCAGTTTGCACACTCAAGTAATGCCGAACCTCTGGGCCATGTTCGGACTCAGAGCGTCCCTTTTACGGCCCATCGAATCCATACGTGCGAGTGACCGACCTGCCTGGGCCGCTTTCTGGTCATGGCAGGTTCCTTCAGTGGCCCATCCAATCCGGACATCCAAATGACTGGCAGACCCGGGCCGCATTTGGGCTCACTGAGTGGATTAAGCCAACTGTTCCTCGCGCGTGGTGACGATGAGGCCACCGGCGATGCCTGCGAGGGCTGCTAGGACGGCGACACCGACCCAGAGGATGACCTGGTTTCCGCCATTGCCAAGCGCGGTGATGGCGGCGGTGGGGTAATTCAGCGGCATGATGCCGGCAAGGGCCTGCGCCCAGCGGGCAGCGCCGCCGGAGGTCAGGGATTCCCACACCCAGCCGGTAATCCCTGCTTGGACGAGGGTGCCGGCGAGCACAATGCCGTAGCCCACCTGGCCGAAGTAACGGGTCAGAAGAGTGGCGGTGAGTGTGCCCACCGCGGCAGTTAATGCGAGCACGAGGGCGATGCCGCCCAGTGCCAGCGGGGATACGGCGGTTCCCAGGAGCCAGACGAGGATGAGGCCGAGGCCGACGATCGCCACGTTGGAGCCCACCTTCCACCACAGGGGCAGGCGCGTCAGCCCCACAAAGGCAGAGGCGAGGAGGACAACGAGGGATACGAGGAAGGAATACAGCGGTGGGAGGAACGTGTCCGGCTTTTCGTTTTCCTCTTCGTTCACCACGGGGAGCACGGGGATGGCTCGGGCTGTGCCCTTGATGTTGTCGGTGGATTTTTGGGCCATGCCGTCGACACGCTCGGCGCCGGCCTTGAGGTCGTCGGCGCCCTGCTTGGCTTCGTTGACACCGCCTTCCAGCTGACCGAGGCCCTGGGCGAGCTGCTGCGCGCCCTGCGTGGCGGTGTAGATGCCGTCGTGGTACTGGGCACCGTTTTTCCCCAGCTGGTTGGCGACTTCGCGGGAGCCGGAGCGCAGCGCTGCGAGCTGGTCGACCATGGTGGCATCGAATTCGAAGTTTTCCACTTGGGGGCGGACCTCGGTGAGGCGCTCGCGAGCTTTCTTGGCGTCGGGTAGTGGGTTCTTGGCCAGGTCCGCATCGGTCTGGTCAATCATGGCGAGGAGCTGCTGCTGGACGATGCCGATCTGGTTGACGTAACCCACGGCCCTTTCGACACCGTCGGCGACGCGGGTGGCACCGTCGGCAAGCTGAGCAGTGCCTGCCTGGAGTTGCGTCATCCCCTGGGAGAGTTGGGTGGCACCCTCAGAGGCAGTGGAGGCACCGGACGACAGTTTCCCCATGCCGTCGGAAAGCTTGGTGGAGCCATCGAGAAGCTCCTGGGTGCCACGCTTAACAAAGTCCGCCTGGGTGGAGGCTTCACCGGCGGCACGACGAGCGGGGACGAGATCTGCACCGGAGACCATGGGGACCGGCGCACCTTCCTCGTCACTCCACGTGGATGCCAGGTCAGTGGCGAAAAAAGTGCCAACTGCAAGCGGGATGAGGAGGAGTAGTGCCAGGAGCCTTTTCATAAAAGATAAAGGTAGTAAAGACAATTCCGGTTCGGGTAACGCCACACCGACTGGTAAGGTAGCAACCTACAAAACAGTAAGGATTTTTCATTGTGACTCAAGCTCTGTGCTTGGCGGCCGCGGCGTTTGTCCTCTCGCCGGTGGCCGTCAAACTTCTGCAACGACGAGCCGGCTGGCTTCTCGGCACACTGCTTCTGGTAGGCGCGTTTTTTGTCGCGCCCGATGTGTTCTCCGGCACCCGCCGGGACATCGGCTGGACGTGGATGCGGGACCTTGCCGGCCCCGGCCAAGATGTAACCTTTGGATTTAGTGGCGACGCCCTGAGCCTCACCTTCGCGCTACTCGCGTTGGGGATCGGTGGCGTCGTTTTGCTTTATTCCGCGGCGTATTTACACGATGACGACAAGCCGCGCTCCTTCTATATCTTCATGACGGGCTTCGCGCTCAGCGTGCTCATCCTCGTTCTCGCCGCCGATGTGGTGGTGCTGTTCGTCGGTTGGGAACTCGTCTCCATCGCCAGCTTCCTGCTCATCGCCCAATCGGGCTCCGCCGGGGAAAAGGGCGCATCGCGCACCCTCATCCTCACGTTCTTCGGTGGGCTGACGCTCTTGGCGGCCCTCGGCATCGCCGTGGCAGTGACGGGGACGACGAATATTGAAGCGATTGTAGCCTCGCCCGCCTGGGAATCTTCCGGCCTGACGACGGCGTTCGCGCTGCTCATTGCGTGCTCAGGGTTCACCAAGGCCGCGCAGTTCCCGTTCCACCTGTGGCTCCCGGAAGCGATGGCTGCTGCCACGCCCGTGTCCGCGTTCTTGCACGCCGCCGCGGTGGTAAAAGCCGGCATCTACCTGCTCATCCGGTTCAGTCCGGTGTTCGCGGGCAACCAGGCCTGGTCTGTCACCCTCATGGCGGTGGGCATGGGCACTGCAATCATGTCGGCATTCTTCGCCATCCAGAAGACGGACCTAAAGAAGCTCACCGCCTACTCGACGGTCAGTCACCTCGGCTGGATCGTCGCCACGATCGGCACCGGGGCGATCGCCGCGGCCGTGATCCACACGATCGCGCACGCGCTGTTCAAGTCCTCGCTGTTCATGCTCGTCGGTGTGGTCGACCACCAGGCCGGCTCGCGTGACGTGCGCAGGCTCGGCAACCTGTGGCGGCGGATGCCGTTCACCTTCGGTGGCGCGGTTCTCGCCGCAGCCAGCATGGCCGCCGTCCCGCCGCTCATGGGCTTTGTGTCCAAGGAGGCGATGCTCACCGCGTTCGAGCCGTTCCCACTGCTGCTTATTGCTGGCACCGTCGGTGCGCTACTCACATTCGTGTATTCCACCCGCTACGTCTTCGGCGCGTTCGTCGACGGCCCGCGCGACATGTCGGAGGTCCGCGAAGCCCCCATCTCGCTGTGGCTTTTCGCCGCCCTTCCCGGCGCGCTGTCGATCGTCCTGCCGTTCACGCTTGGGCTTTTCGACGTGCCTTTGTCTGCCATCACCGGCGAGGAACAGCACCTCGTCCTCTGGCACGGGGTGACGGTGCCGTTCATCATCTCGATGGTGGTTCTGGTCCTGGGGGTTGTCGCCCTTGTCTACCGTCGCCGTATCTGGGCGCTTGTCGACGATCGGTCGCTCTTCCCCGGTTCCGGTAACCAGGCGCTCCAGGCAGTTGTCCAGTGGCTAACGTCGTGGGGCCGGTTGGCCGCGGAGATGGCCAACTCACTGTCCCCCACCCGCCACCTGGCATGGGTGTTTGTCATGCTTGTCGCGCTGGCGGGTGGGTCGGTTATTTTCGGGCCTCCGCTGGGTGAGCGCATCAACACCGACCGGTGGACGGACATCATCCCGCTGGCGATTGTGCTCGTCAGCGTCATCGGCCTGACGATGGTGGCAAAGACCCGCCTCGCTGGCGCGTTGCTGCTAGGCACCGCCGGCGTCGGGGTGACGTTCCAGATCCTCACCCTCGGCGCCCCGGACGTGGCACTGACCCAGTTCCTCGTGGAGATCCTCACCGTCCTCATCATCATGCTGGCCATCCGCCACCAGCCACCACGCTTCCAGCCCACCTCCCCGCGGAGGAAGCGGAACGCCGCCATCCTTGCTGTTCTCATGGGCGCCTCGGCAACGCTCGCCGTGTGGGCACTATACGGGCGGTCGGGACGCTCGGAGCTCTCCCAGTGGTACCTCACCCACGCCCCGGACATCTCCGGCGGCGACAACGTGGTGAACACCATCCTCGTGGAATTCCGTGCTCTGGATACCCTCGGCGAGCTGTCCGTTCTGGGCATGGCCGGCGTGGTCATCGCCGCGGTGGTGTCTGCCACCCCGCACCAGCCGCTGTCGGTAACGCGTCCGTTCGGGTTTGAAAGCATGAACGCGGTGCCGCTGAC
Source organism: Corynebacterium glucuronolyticum (assembly GCA_022772305.1). Classification (GTDB taxonomy): domain Bacteria; phylum Actinomycetota; class Actinomycetes; order Mycobacteriales; family Mycobacteriaceae; genus Corynebacterium; species Corynebacterium glucuronolyticum_A. The sequence continues at coordinate 6,263 of JALFAQ010000009.1, read as the reverse complement.
GCAGCTGCGGCGCTACCTCATCCCGATCCTCTGCGTGCTCAGCTTCCTCATCTTCATGCGCGGGCACAACGACCCGGGCGGTGGCTTCATCGCCGCCCTCGTGGGAAGCGCCGCCATCGCCATCATGTACCTGAGCGGTGGTGCGGAAAAGCCCGTCACCGACCCCTACACCCCGGCAATCCTCACCGGTGTGGGCATGCTTGTCGCACTCGCCTCGGGCTATATCGGGATGACGCACGGCTCGTTCCTTTACGCCATCCACGGTCACATCCTCGGTGAGCACGTGACCACATCCATGATCTTCGACGCGGGCGTCTACCTCGCCGTGTTAGGAATGATCACCGCAGCCATCAACAACCTGGGGGTGAAGAAATGATCATCGCACTGACCATCGGCATCCTCATCGCGGGAGGCGTCTACCTCGTCCTCCAACGGGGCATGGTGCGCATCGTGTTCGGCATGACACTCATCAGTCACGCGGTGAACCTCATCATCTTGTCCGCCGGCGTCCCCGCCTGGCGTGAGCAGCCCTTCGGCTCCACGCCCATCGAGGATGCCGCCGACCCGCTGCCGCAGGCCTTCGTGCTGACCGCCATCGTCATCACCATGGCCGTCACCGCGTTCATGCTCACGCTGGCAGCGCTTGGCACAAACGACGACACCAAGCGCGACAAGAAGCACGACGGGGCCGCCGAAGACGGCGCCGTCGGCAACGACGTTGTCGCTCTTACGAGCGACAACACACGAAAGGAGGAAGAGGTTTAAATGTTGATTCTGCTCTTCCTCGCCGTCCCGCTGACGGCCTCCGCCCTCGCGGTGATCTTCCCCACGCTTGGCCGCTACCTGCAGCTCATCGTCCCCGCGGGACTTATCCCCGCGGCGATCTACCTGTACGGCTACGGCACCGTGGCGCACTCCACCGGTCTGTACGTCGGTGGCGTGGCCATCCCCTTTGTTGCCGACCGGTTCTCCGCCATCATGATCGCCACCACGGCGATTGTGGCACTCGGCGCCAACTGGTTCGCATTCCAGACGACGAAGCAGCGGTTCTACCCGGCGCTCACCCTCATGCTCATTGCGGGTGTCAACGGCGCGCTGCTCACCGCTGACCTCTTCAACTTCTTCGTGTTCATCGAGGTCATGCTCCTGCCGTCCTACGGCCTCTTGGCCATGCAGGGTGGACGGGACAGGCTGCGTGCCGGGCGCGTGTTCGTGCTGGTGAACCTGTCAGCCTCGACGCTGTTGCTCGCGGGTGTCGCGTTCCTCTACGGCCAGGTGGGCACCGCCAACCTGGCAGCGCTTGCCGGTGCAGGCGAGGTCGCGCCGATCCCGCTGGCGATCATCGTCATTGCGCTGTGCGCCAAGGCCGGCACGTTCCCCGTGCATACGTGGTTGCCACGCACGTACCCGATTACCTCCGCCAGCGTCATGGGGCTCTTCTCCGGACTGCACACCAAGGTGGCGGTGTACATGCTGTTCCGCATTTGGGTGGTCGTTTTCGACATGGATGCCCGCTGGAACTGGCTCATCATCACCGTGTGCGTGGCCAGCATGCTCATCGGTGGCTTCGGCGGCCTGGGTGAGCACACGCTGCGCCGCATCATCGGCTACCAGATGGTCAACGGCATGCCGTTCATCCTCATCGTGTTCGCGTTTTGTACCCACGACCCGCAGCGCGCTCTTGCCGCCGGCATCATGTACGCGCTGCACCACATGGTGACCATCGGCTCCCTCGTCCTCACCGCCGGTGCGGTGGAGGAGGCCTACGGCACCGACCGGCTGAAGAAACTGTCCGGCCTGCAGGAACGCGAGCCACTGACGGCGTTCGTGTTCGCCGCCGGCGCGTTCTCCATCGTCGGCTTCCCGCCGCTGTCCGGCATCGTGGGCAAGGTTCTCGTCGTGTTCGAGGCCGCCCGCGCCGAGCAGTACTTTGTCATCGCGATCATCATCATCGCCTCTTTCGGCGCGCTGCTGAGTATGCTGCGCGCCTACCGCGAGGCGTTTTGGGGTGCGCCGATGAAGGGTGCGTCCCGCGTGGGGACATTGATCGCCCCCGGCGCTGCGCTCATCGCCATGAGCTTCGCCATGTTCTTCGGCGCAGGCTTCGTCTTCGACTGGGTGCAGGGCGCAGCCGCCTCGCTGCTCGATGTAGCGACATACTCTGAGGCCGTGCTCGGCCCCGACCCGATTGGAGTGGTATGAGTATCAAATACTTCTTCTGGCTGATTGGCCAGGTCATTGTCGGTGGCGTAACCATCGCCGTCGACATGCTGCGGCCGAGCCCCAACGTCAAGCCCGTGGTGGTGCACTACCCGCTGCGCATCACGAGTGAGCGCGACCTGGCGGCCTTTTCCACCTCCGTCACCATGACACCGGGCACTCTGTCGCTTGGTTTCCACGACGGGTTCCTCGATGTCCACGCCGTGTACGGCCAGGACCCCGACGAGGTGCTTGCCGGGCTGGCGGAGATGGAGGAACGCCTCAACCCCGCGGTGAAGGAGCTGGATCGGGGTGCCCCCGGCCAAGGTCCTGGCAACCCCCTGCGCTCGACGCTTATCGCTGGGCGTTCCGACGACAACTATGGCCCGACGGAGACCTTCGATGGACCGTCGAAAGCCTTCGGTGAGCGGGAAAGGAAGACAGATGTTTAACGTTGTCATGTACATCGGCATGGGGATGTTCGCTGTGGCGCTCATCGCCACACTTGCCCTCATGCTAAAAAAGGGCGACCGGTCACGGGCCGTGGTCAGTGACCTCGTGTTCTACTGCATGGTGGGGATGTACGTCATCTGGACGTTTCTCTCCGATACCTCCATCATCTACGAGGTGGCGCTGCTGGCGGCCCTTTTGGGGCTCATCACTACCGTCAGTAACTCGCGGATCCTGTCCAAGGGGAGGCGCTAATGATTACCGAAATCATCGTCGGCATCGCCGTCATCTTCGCCGGCCTCATGGCGCTCGCCTCGGCGCGGGCCATCTGGGTCGCGCCCGATGCGCTCACCCGCGCCAACGTCCTCGGCCCCACCACGTGTATCGCGATTCCCGTGTTGCTCATGGCGAAACTCCTGCACGATTGGGTCACCGACGGCTTCGACCCCAATGACACCGTGCGTGCCGTGCTCAGCATCACCGGCATGCTTGTTGTGGCCTCCGTCTCCAGTTTCTACATGGGCAGGGTTCTGTTCTCGACGCGTAACGAGGACCCCGCCGAACATGAGCTGGAGGACGACCCCCGTATGATTTAGGGCATGAATAAGGATGATCTCGTGACGCGCCTCGCCCTTGCGGCGGGCAAGGGCGACAGGGAGGCGCTCACCGAGTTCATCAAGCTCACCCAGAAGGATGTGTGGCGGCTTCTTGCCCACCTCTCCTCCCCTGAGGAAGCGGACGATCTGACGCAGGAGACGTACCTGCGCGTCATCTCTGCACTCCCCCGCTTCCAGGGCCGTTCCACGGCCAAGACGTGGCTCATCACCCTCGCCCGCCGCGTGTGGATCGATCAGATTCGCCACGAGCAGTCCCGCCCCAAGAAGTCCTCCACCGAGTATGAGGACGTCCAGCACGCCACCCCACCCGAGTGGTCTGAGCTTGTCGATGTCCGTCTCCTCCTCCAGGAACTCCCCCCGGAACGCCGCGAGGCCCTCGTCCTCACCCAGGTCCTCGGCTACTCCTACGAGGAGGCTGCCAAGATCGCCGGCGTCCGCGTGGGCACTATCCGCTCTCGCGTCGCGCGCGCCCGCAAGGATCTCATGGGCTAAGCCCTTTCGCGGCCCAGCTATTGCAGACCGCCGGATCCGTGGACCTCACGGGGCCGCCTTCGGTACAGGGCTTTTCGTTGTGCGGCCCGACCGATAAGTGCGCGTGCGATGTTGGCAGGTGCTGGGCCGCAAAAGGTAAAGCCCGCGTCCAGTGGACGCGGGCTTTACGCACGAGAACTACTAAACAAGCAACTCGGCGATCTGGACCGTGTTCAGGGCAGCGCCCTTGCGCAGGTTGTCGCCGACGAGGACGAGGACGAGGCCGCGGTTGTCATCGACGGTCTGGTCCTGACGGATGCGTCCCACGAGCGTATCGTCGATGCCGGCCGCATCGAGCGGGGTGGGGACATCGACAAGCTTCACACCGGGAGTATCGGCGAGGATTTTCTTCGCGCGATCGGGGGTGATGGAGCGGGAGAACTCGGCGTGGACCACCAGCAGGTGGCCGGTGAATACCGGGATGCGGACGCACGTGCCGGAGACCTTGAGATCCGGGATGTGGAGGATACGGCGCGACTCGTTGCGGAGCTTCTGCTCCTCGTCGGTTTCAAGAGAACCGTCGTCGACAAGGTTGCCGGCGAACGGAAGAGCGTTATACGCGATCGGCTTGACGTAGGGGCCAAGATCGTCGGGCTGCAGCACAGAGCCGTCGTGGGCGAGCTCCACATTGTGGTTGCCGAGGTCCGCGACCTGCTTGGCCAGGGTCTCTACACCGGCGACACCAGATCCGGACACTGCCTGGTAGCTGGAGACATGGAGAACGCGGAGATCCGCCTCGTCGTGCAGCGCCTTGAGCGCCGGCATGGCAGCCATCGTCGTGCAGTTCGGGTTGGCGATAATGCCCTTCGGGGTGTTGTGCGCATCGCCCGGATTGACCTCGCTCACGATGAGCGGGCAATCCGTGTCCTTGCGCCATGCGGAGGAGTTATCGACGACCGTCACGCCGGCCTCAGCGAACACCGGTGCCCACTCGCGGGACACCGAGCCACCAGCGGAGAAAACGGCGATATCGATCCCGCGCAGAGTCTCCACGGTCTGCTTGGCGATGTCCTCGACCTCGATCTCCTCACCCTTCCACTCCAGGGTCTGGCCTGCGGAACGGGAGGAGGCGAAGAAACGCACCTTATCAGCCGGGAACTTGCGCTCTTCCAGAATTGAGCGCATCACGCGCCCAACCTGCCCGGTAGCACCAACAACAGCAACAGTGGTCATAGCGTTCCTTCCTGTGGGATTTATTTCCCATTATTCTAACCGATTGTGCCGAACTTTCTAACTTCCATCTGAGGAACGACGCTTCCACGCAAACCCTGCGCCGATGAGCACAAACCCACCGAGGATCCACCAGAACACACCGTAGCTACCCGTCAGTGGCAGTTTGCCCTGCAAAATGTTCGCCACCTGGATGATTGCCGGCTTGCCCTTTTCAGGCTCCGCCGTCGTAATGGAGACCAGCCCGGAATCGGAGGTTAGCGCCGACAGTTTGATCTGCAGATCCGCGAAGTCCTTTTCCGGATTATTTAGTGGCTCCACCTCAAATTTCCACGCACCTGGCAGAAGCGCTGCGCCGCTCGGTGCCTTCGTCTCCACCAGATAGTAGGTACCTGGTTTGAGCCGGGCGGTAAACGTGTTGGACGGTTCCCCTGCTTTACCACCTGCGGAAGTCATCGTGACCACAGGCTGATCCGACATGCCAGTCTCCGTTGCCTGGTAGATGGAGAACTGGGAACCACCCAGCGCCGTTTTCAGATCCGCTTGGACTTTCTGCACCTGCAGCTCAGCATCGTCACGGTAGACAGCGTTGATGAGGATCACCTGCGGGTGCGATTCCCCTAAAGTAGTCGTAGGCGTGGGGACCTTATTTTCCCCCTGGATGGTGTATGGCGACATCTGCAGGCCTGCGGCCGCGATCCTACCGGCTACCTCCGGAGCGAGCGAGTTCTCCGTCACCGTACAGGAGCTGCCGGTCGGCACCGTCTGCGACCATGTGCCACCGCGGGGAAGCTCGAAGGTTCCCTGCCCCGCAAAAGGTCCGGGTTGTTCGCCGATAAGGTTGTGGAAGTCACACGTGTAGCCGAACGGGATGCGGTCCTCGTCACTAAAGATCTTCTTCTCATCGTCACCGACGATATCTTTTGTTAAAGAAAGGTGCAGCTGTGGAACGACATATGAAGCGCGTACGTCAACCTTGTTCTGCCCGGCCCGCAGTGGAAGGAGGCTCGGTTTATCAAGTTTACCGAGTGAATTCAACGGATCACCGGCTGATTGAATATATGACTCCGTCACGTTGATGACCGGTTTCTGAGCCTTATCCTTTGCCGTCGTTGTGAATGTACACTTCGAGCCAGCGATCAAGTCCGAACTATCCTCGTGAAGGCGGATGTCGCCGTCTTGTAACACGGTTGCCTTGATCGGGTCCTTAACCGATGGCACATCGGGATCCGCACATTCACCGACCAGTTCGATACCGCCATTGGGATCGTTAATCCACGGGGAGACATCGCCCTC
>JALFAQ010000008.1 GCA_022772305.1 Corynebacterium glucuronolyticum | reverse complement strand
AAGTCGCAGATTCATCATATTAAGCCGGTGAAGCATGGTGGGAAGACGGTGTCTGAGAATTTGATGGTGTTGTGTGATTACCACAACGGCATTAATGATGATGATCTGGATAGGCCCAGGCATGGTCATATGGTGCGGATTGATGGGTTGGAGTATTGGCAGCCTGCCTTCGGCGGGCCACTGAAGTTGAACATGAACCCGTGCGCCCAGGGTGGTGCCGTGCGTCTTGCAAGGATGCAACTCGGCATCCCCATAGACCCCAGCCCACCAGGCTAAACCTGCCCACGAAAAAAGCCCGAGGCAAAAACCTCGGGCTAAAAGTCGTGCCGTTATACGCTTTCCCGCTTCCGCAGGAACATATCGGACACCACGTACACGACGAGCGCGCAGATGGCGACGGCGAACAGGATCCAGAGGATCGACGTGTACGCGATTTCGGAGCTCATGAGGCCGGACGCGTAGGCGATGCCGGCGGGGATCGCGATGTTGATGGTGAGGTTGTAGAAACCGAGCGCAATGCCGGACTTTTCTGGCGGGATGGAGAACATTGCGGATGCCACGAGCGGTGCGTACATGAGCGCAAACCCGGAGGCGAACAGCACGATGGACAAAACCAGAACCCACACGCCGACGGTGGACAGCACCGCGGGCAGCGCGAGCGCGAAGGCGATCATGCACAGCGCAAGAATGATGGCCGGCCGGTTGGGGAGGAACTTGCCGATCCACCCGGAGAAAACGCCGACGAGCACAGCGCACGCATACCCCGGCGCGATGAGCAACGATGCCGTATCGATGTCGATCCCGTGCAGGTCGGCCGCCATGTATGGGAACATGATGATCCAGCCGAGCTGCGTGGAGTACACGAGCAGCACGGTCACCAGCGCCCACACGTAGCGTCCGTTCTTGAAGAACTCCGGCCGCACCAGCGCCTGCGAGTCCCGGTTGATGTGCATCCAGAATCCGCCCGCAGACACTACCGCCAGCAGGAACCACGCCCACCCCGGAATGAACACGGGCGTGAACGTCAGCGTAATCGCCAAAGCCATGAAGCTGACGATCGCCAGCCCCGTGACATCCAGGTGGCTAACGGAGACGTTTTCTTCCTCCGGCACCTGCTTCAAAACGAACGGCGCCGCCAAAATGAGAACCAGCGGCAGCAGGAACATGACGGTCCAGTGGATGTTGGCGGAGATGTAGCCACCGGTCAGCACGCCGATGAGCATGGAGCCCTGGAAACAAGCCGTCGAAAAGCCCAGGTACGTCTTCTGCTCGTCCTTGGGGATGTGCTTGGTCACGTAGATGACGTACAGCGTCTCCGCCGCCGACAAGCCGACGGTCTGAATCAACCGGCCAATCAGAACCAAAGACCACACGGACTGCCCGAAGAAGCCGATCAACGACCCTAACACGATGAATCCGATGCCCGCGATCAGCAGCTTCCTAATCGGAATCGTGTCTGCCAGAGCCGCGTACACCACAGCGCCGATGCCGATGATGATGCCGGCGATGGTGGCCTGCAAAGAAACCTGCGCAGGCGACAAGGCGAGGTCGTCGCCGATCGCTTTGGTGATGAATTTGAACCCGTTGTCCACCACCAGGCAGAACAGGAAGACGAAGATGAGAACGGGGATCGCGACTTTCGGGTTACGTCGCGCCCGCGATGTGACCTCAAACATGCTAGATCGCCGCCAGTGGGAGGGCGAGCTCCATCATGGTGGTGAACGCCTTTTGCCGCTCCTCGGAGCTGGTCTGCGCGCCGGTGATGATGTTGTCGGAGACGGTGAAGATGCCCATGGCCTCCACGCCTGCTTCGGCCGCCACGGAGTACAGGCCGGCGGATTCCATTTCCACGCCCAAAACGCCCATGGCCGCCCACCGCTCATTCACCGACGAGTCGTAGTTGTAGAACACGTCGGCGGACAACACGTTGCCCACGTGCACGTCGATGCCCTGCTCCTTAGCGCGGCGGTACGTGTCCTCGATCAGGCGGAACGACGCAATCGGCGCGAACGTCCCCGGCAGGTTGTACTGCGACGCGAAGTTCGAATCCGTGCAGGCCCCCTGTCCGATGATGACGTCGTAGAGGTCGATGTCCTTTTGGATGGTGCCGCAGGAGCCGACACGAATGAGCTTCTTGCAGCCGAAATCGTGGATGAGTTCCCACGCGTACAGCGAGATCGACGGGATGCCCATGCCGGAGCCCATGACGGACACCTCGTGGCCTTGGTACGTGCCGGTGAAGCCGAGCATGTTGCGCACGGAGTTGAATTGCACAACGTCGTCCAAATATGTGTCGGCGATGAACTTGGCGCGCAGCGGGTCGCCGGGCAGGAGAATCGTCTCGGCAATCGGTGCGCCCTGTGGGTTGATGTGGGGTGTCTGGTCACGCATTATTTTTCCATTCCCGTGGCGTAGGCCACGTCTTTCTTGAGGGTTTCCAGCCGCGCGGCGTCGCCGGCGACTTCGAGGTAGCACTTGAGTTTCGGTTCGGTTCCGGACGGCCGGCACACGACGCGGTCGTCGGCTTCGGTGAGGAACATGATTCCGTCGGTGGGCGGTTCGTGGTCGTTCAGATCAATAAGCTTCTCGACGCGCGACCCTGCCAGTTCCTCCGGGGGTTCCGCGCGCAGGCGTTCCATTGCCTCGGCAATCAGCGACGTGTCCTCCACCCGGAACGTCAGGGGAGCGGTGGTGTACCCGCCGAACTCCTCCCGCACCCGCGCAAGATGCTCCAACACGCCGATACCCTGCGCCTTCAACTCCGCAGCCAGTGACGCAAATACGACCGCCGCCGAGATGCCGTCCTTGTCCGACACATGCTCCGGGTCGCAGCAGAAACCGATCGCTTCCTCGTACCCGAAGCCGAGCTCCGGCGCGCGGGCGATCCATTTGAAGCCGGTCAACGTCTCGTAATGTTTCAACCCGTACTTCTCCGCAACACGACCCAACGCGCGTCCCGACACAATCGAGTTCGCCAGCGACCCCTTCAGGCCTTTCGACGCCAGGTAGTGCCCCAACAGCAATCCGGTCTCGTCACCCGACAGCTGCACGCCCTCGGCCGCCACCGCCATCCGGTCGGCATCCGGATCCGCCGCGATGACTATGTCCGCGCCGGCCTCCTCCGCGAGCTCCAGCGCCAAATCCAGCGCCCCGGGCTCCTCGGGGTTCGGGAACCGCACGGTGGGGAAGTCCGGGTCCGGTTCCATTTGCTTGTCGACGACTCGCACGTCCCCAAACCCAGCCCGCTTCAACGCGGCTACGAGCGTCTCGCCACCCACGCCGTGCATGGGGGTGACCACAATTTTCAGGTCTCCCGGCACGCCCATCGCGGCCGCGGCGGAAATGAACTCGTCGGTGACGTCCACGTGCTCGATTAAATCGTCGGATAGCGGCGGATCCTCCGGCGCCTCCTCGATGGCCGCCGCGATGTCGGCGTCGGCCGGCGGCACAATCTGGATCCCGTCGCCGAGGTAGACCTTGTACCCGTTGTATTCCGGCGGGTTGTGCGAGGCGGTGATCATGATGCCCGCGTCGGCGCCCAGGTGCTTGACCGCGAACGCCGTCACAGGCGTCGGCCGCTGCGGCGTCAGCGCGATGGCGTGCACGCCGGCGCCGGAGAGCACCTGCAGCGCCGCCTCGTAAAACTCCGCCGACCCGTGCCGCGCGTCGCAGCCAACCACAACGCGTTTACCAGGGCCGAGATAGGAAGCGATACCAGCTGTAGCGCGCTTGACGTTGCGCACGTTCATCTGGTCGTCGCCGTCACCAACCGTGCCACGCAGGCCGGCAGTGCCAAAGTGCAGTCCAAACGGCTTATGCGAGACCATCGAGCACCGCCTTTGAGGAGGACAGCCCGAGGCGCGTCGCACCGGCGGAAACCATGGCCAGCGCGGTCGCTGCGTCACGGATGCCGCCAGATGCCTTGACGCCAAGGCGGTCACCGACGGTCTCCTTCATCAGAGAAACAGCGTGTACCGACGCGCCACCCGCAGGGTGGAAGCCCGTGGAGGTCTTCACAAAGTCTGCACCTGCTTTCTCAGCAGCCTTGCAGCACTCGACAATCTCTTCATCGGTCAGGGCGGCCGTTTCCAGGATGACCTTCAACATTGGGCACTCCGCCTTGACGGCCGCGATCTCATCCGCAATCTCATCAAAGCGGTGTTCCTTCGCCCAGCCGATGTTTTGGACCATGTCCACCTCGTCGGCACCGTCAGCCACGGCCTGCCGGGCCTCGGCAACCTTGACCGACGTCTTCACCGCGCCGGACGGGAAGCCGATGACCGTGGCGACCTTCACGGTCGGCGGAACGTCGACCGGCAGCATGGACGGCGACACGCAGACGGAGTACGTCCCCAGTTCGCCGGCCTCAGCAGCAAGCGCTGCCACATCGTCAGCTGTGGATTCCGGTTTGAGGAGCGTGTGGTCGATCAGTTGAGCAAGTTCAGAGCGGTTCATACCTATTCTTTCTCCTTGGTGTGGGGGGTTTGTCTGGCATCACCGATGGTAATACCGGTTGCGTGGCTTGTCCTGGCGAAAGCCATTTGGCTACGCACGTCCCTTGTTATTTCTGATTATCGGCCACCGCAGCACAAAAGGCAAGCATTAAATTTACAAATGTGCGCAACGTCATACGCACATGCCGCCGCTCGCCCCGTCGAATCTGCAACGGTCAAAACGGTTTAAAGTTTTAACAAAAACTCGAACATGGTCTAGACTGGCGTATCGAACACAGTTTAAGGAGAGGTACACCATGACTGACATTCTCGAACGCGCCCGCCAGAAAGTCCTGGAAGACGGCACACCACTGAACAAAGACGAGCTCCTCGAGGTCCTCGAGCTTCCCGACGACCGCATTGACGAACTCCTCCAACTCGCCCACGAGGTCCGCCTCACGTGGTGCGGCGAGGAAATCGAAGTCGAAGGCATCGTTAGCCTGAAGACGGGCGGCTGCCCCGAGGACTGCCGTTTCTGCTCCCAGTCCGCCCTCTACGAATCCCCGGTCAAGGCCGTCCGCCTCGACATAGAGGGCCTCATCGAATCCGCGAAGGAAGTCCAAAAGACCGGCGCTACCGAGTTCTGCATCGTCGCCGCCGTCCGCAGCCCCAACGAGTCCCTCATGCAGCAGGTGGAGGAGGCCGTCGCGCGCATCAGTGCGGAGGTTGACGTGAACGTCTCCGCCTCCATCGGCATCCTCAACCAGGAGCAGGTCGACCGCCTGAAGAAGGCCGGCGTCCACCGCTACAACCACAACCTCGAAACCGCCCGCAGCAACTTCAAAAACGTCGTGACCACCCACGAGTGGGAGGACCGCGTCCACACGATCGAAATGATCCGCGACGCCGGCATGGA
>JALFAQ010000045.1 GCA_022772305.1 Corynebacterium glucuronolyticum | reverse complement strand
ACCGAAGACACCGAAGACACCGAAGACACCGAAGACAACGCCACGAGGACACAAAAGAGGACGGATACAACAGGCTTCACATGAGCTATTCCGTTGGCTTCCTCGCATAGGTGTGAACGCCTCAGTAAGGCGAACGACAGTTTTCCAACAAAACACGAACTGCACAACAAATTTCAAGGAGACAAACGTGACTGTACGTGTAGGTATTAACGGCTTTGGTCGTATTGGCCGTAACTTTTTCCGCGCTGTTTTTGAGCGTGGATCCGACCTGGAAATCGTGTCCGTCAACGATTTGACCGACAACAAGACCCTGGCTCACCTGCTCAAGTACGACTCCATTCTTGGCAAGCTCTCTGATGACATCACATACGACGATGAGTCCATCACCGTCGACGGCAAGCGGATCATCGTTCACGCCGAGCGTGACCCCAAGAACCTCAAGTGGGGCGAGGAAAACGTCGACATCGTTATCGAGTCCACCGGTATCTTTACCGAGCGTTCCGCAGCTGCAGCCCACCTCGAGGCTGGCGCCAAGAAGGTCATCATCTCTGCACCGGGTAAGAATGTTGACGCAACGTTCGTAGTAGGTGTGAACCACACCGACTACGATCCCGAGAACCATGTCATCGTGTCCAACGCGTCCTGCACCACCAACTGCCTCGCTCCCGTGGCTAAGGTGCTCAACGATGCTTTCGGCATTGAGCGTGGTCTCATGACCACCGTTCACGCTTACACCGGTGATCAGCGCATCCACGATGCACCGCACCGCGACTTGCGCCGTGCCCGCGCTGCTGCCCAGAACATCGTTCCGACCTCCACTGGCGCTGCTAAGGCTGTCGCCCTGGTTCTCCCGGAACTCAAGGGCAAGCTGGACGGCTACGCACTTCGCGTTCCGGTCATCACCGGCTCCCTCACCGATCTCACCATCGATGTAGCCAAGGAGACCACCGTTGAAGAGGTGAACGCTGTGGTGAAGAAGGCTGCTGAGGGCGAGCTCAAGGACATTCTCGGTTACACCGAGGATCCGATCGTCTCCACTGACATCATCACCGATCCGCACGGCTCTATCTTCGACGCTGGCCTTACCAAGGTTATCGGTGGCACCCAGGTCAAGATCGGTTCCTGGTACGACAACGAGTGGGGCTACACCAACCAGCTCGTTCGCCTGACCGAGTTCATGGCTGCAAAGTTCTAAGAGCAGGTTCATAAACCAAGTACATATCCTCGTGCCAAACGGAAAACGTGGCGAGGAAATGCCTTAGACTTTTTGCTCAAGCCCCGCATCCTGGCACTACGCGAGGGTGCGGGGCTTTTGGGTCAGCAGGTGTGTTCACACCGCGACCCTCCCGCAACTAACGCGCCCATACAATTTCTTTACAAACAAGGAGTATTTATATGGCTGTTAAGCAGCTGAAAGACCTCATCGAGGCCGGTGTAGAGGACCGCTACGTCCTCGTCCGTTCTGACTTCAACGTCCCGCTGGATGATGATCGCAACATCACAGATAAGGGTCGCATCACCGCCTCCCTGCCCACCCTCAAGGCGCTTGTCGACGCCGGTGCCAAGGTGGTCATTATGGCTCACCTCGGTCGCCCGAAGGGTGAGGTTAAGCCCGAGTTCTCCCTTAAGCCCGTTGCTGAGGCTCTGAGCGAGGAGCTTGGTCAGTTCGTTGCTCTCGCCGGCGATGTTACCGGCGAAGACGCACACGAGCGCGCCAATGGCCTCAACGCAGGCGACGTTCTCCTGCTGGAAAACGTTCGTTACGATCCCCGCGAAACCTCCAAGAAGGAGGAGGAGCGCGCAGAATTCGCTGACGAGCTCGTCGCCCTCGTCCCCGGTGGCGCTTTCGTGTCTGATGGTTTCGGTGTTGTCCACCGTGCTCAGACCTCCGTTTACGACGTTGCTAAGCGCCTTCCGCACTACGTAGGCGAGCTCGTGAACAAGGAAATCTCCGTTCTCGGCTCTGTGGCCAAGGATCCGAAGAAGCCGTACGCTGTTGTGCTCGGCGGTTCCAAGGTTTCTGACAAGCTCGGTGTGATCGAGGCTCTGGCAACCAAGGCTGACAAGATCATCATCGGTGGTGGCATGTGCTACACCTTCCTCAAGGCACAGGGCTACAACGTTGAGAAGTCCATGGTTGAGGACGACATGGTCGACACCTCCAAGAAGCTCCTCGAGCAGTACGGCGACAAGATCGTGCTCCCCGTCGACCTCGTCTGGGCAGACAAATTCGACAAGGATGCCGAGAAGAAGATCGCTGATCTCGATAACCCGCCGGCAGGTTGGCTGTCCCTCGACGTGGGACCGGAGACGGTGAAGAAGTACGCCGAGGCTCTGTCCACTGCCAAGACGATCTTCTGGAATGGCCCCATGGGCGTCTTCGAGTTCGAAAAGTTCTCCGACGGCACCCGCGGTGTCGCTGAGGCCATCATTGCCGCAACTGACAACGGTGCATTCTCCGTCGTCGGCGGTGGCGACTCCGCTGCCTCCGTTCGTACGCTGGGTCTGCGCGAGGATGGTTTCTCGCACATCTCCACCGGCGGTGGCGCATCGCTCGAGCTGCTCGAGGGCAAGGATCTGCCCGGCATCAGGGTACTGGAAGAGGAGAACTAATCATGGCACGTAAGCCGCTTATTGCTGGCAACTGGAAAATGAACAACGACCACCTGGAGACCCTCAAGGAGGTCCAGGCGTTCGCGTTCGCACTCGAGAAGCACGACGACTACTTCGAAAAGGTCGACGCTGCCTTCCTCGTCCCGTTCACGGACATCCGCTCCGTGCAGGTGTTTGCAGAGTCCGAAAAGCCGAAGTTCACCTACGGTGCTCAGGACATCTCCACACACGACAAGGGCGCATACACCGGCGAGATCTCCGGCACCATGCTGAACAAGCTGGGCTGCACCTACGTCATCACCGGCCACTCGGAGCGTCGTGAATACCACGGTGAGACCGATGAGCTCGTAGCCGAGAAGTCCCGCGTAGCCATCGAGAATGGCCTCACCCCGATCATCTGCGTCGGCGAGAGCCTGGATGTTCGCGAGGCAGGCAACCACGTGGAGTTCGTCGTCGAGCAGACGAGGAAGTCCATCGAGGGCATCAAGAACATCGAGGATGTCGTCATTGCCTACGAGCCCGTGTGGGCTATCGGCACCGGCAAGGTCGCAACGCCCGAGGATGCTCAGGAAGTCTGCGCAGCTATCCGCGAGGTTGTGGGCGAGAACGTCCGCATCCTTTACGGTGGTTCCATGAAGGCAGAGACCGCTGCTGATCTCATCGCCCAGAAGGACATCGACGGTGGACTCGTCGGCGGCGCTTCCGTCCACGGCGAGGATTTTGCCAAGCTCATCGCTAACGCTGCGACGAGCCTGTAACTAGCATTCGCTCGAAGCCTCTTCGGGATTTTTCCGGAGAGGCTTTTTGCATCTACGACCTCTGCATCCGGAATGTGTTGCTGATGGATCCTAGCTTGTCGACGATCACCTCGACGGTATCCCCATCAGTCACTCTCTCCTTCGGAGACCGGGCAAACCCCACCCCGTTGGGAGTGCCGGTGGCAATGACATCTCCGGGGTTGAGGGGGTAGATATGGGACATATATGACACGATGGTGGCGGGGGAGAAGACGAGGTCTGCCGAATTGCCACGTTGCTTTTCTATGCCGTTAACAAAGGTGGAGATGGTAAGTCCCGACCCGCACTCGTCCGGGGTGGTCACCCACGGGCCGAAACCAGACGAGCGGTAAAAGGACTTGCCTTGGTGCCACTGCACGGTCCGGTTTTGGTAGTCCCGCATAGTTGCATCGTTCATGATGGCAAAGCCCGCGATGCTTGCCTGCGCGACATTTTCATCGGCCTGGTAAGCACGGCGACCGATGACGATGGCGAGCTCTCCTTCCCAGTCGACACTGTTCGTGGCATAAGAGGGGACAGCCACATCAGCAAAGGGAGCTGCAATGGCATCAAAAAACTTGGTGAAAACCGTAGGGTAGGAGGGCAATTCCCGCCCCATCTCCTCGATGTGGCTCCGATAGTTTACCCCTACACAGATGATCTTCCGAGGTTCCAACACCGGGCAGAGAAGATCCTCCCGACGTATCTGTCGCGCGTTGCCATGGGATGTGGCGGCCACGGAAGCAAGGGTTTTTTTCCATGTCGGGAGTGTTAGGACACTCGCCACGTCTGAGTGGCCTGGAACCGGACTCACTTCGAGAGTGTCTGGCGTACGGCCAGCGTCATCCAGGTCACTGAGGATAATTGCACACGAGGTGTGCTCCTTCGTGTCGGTCCCTGCCATCCGGATCGTTCCGAGCTTCATGAGCACTCCTTGCAAGAATTGGATCGTCTCTTGACCATATTGTAAGAGCCGGAGGGCTAGCTCCGAGGGATTTCAATAGATTTCAGTGGACTTCAACGAGATGCTGAGGGATTTGCGAAACACCTGCCCCGGAGACATCAGTCCGAAGAAACGTAGTGTATAGTTAGTGCTTGCGCTTCAGGGCGTGATCGCTTAGGCTTCACACCTTCAAGAGCAACACATTTGAGACCAACACCGTAAAGGATGAGTACGTACATGACCCTGGCACTTCAGATCATCTTCGTCATTGCAAGCCTGCTCATGACGATTACCATTCTCTTGCACAAGGGCAAGGGTGGCGGTTTGTCAAGCCTCTTCGGTGGCGGCGTACAGTCCAACCTGTCGGGTTCCACCGTCGTAGAGAAGAACCTAGACCGTCTGTCCATCGTCATGGTTGTCATCTGGGTTGGCTGCATCATTGCGCTGAACCTCATCCAGTCCTACGGACTCTAAAACTTCGGGCAGTCGTAGACCTGTAGACTTTTCCCGCTCCGCTGCAAACGCAGCCCGGAGCGGGATTTTTGTACCCAAATAAACTGTATGACGCTGGCCTATACTCGGCTTTAGCGATCCTATTCCCAGGCGCAGTGTGGTTACGTCACGGAGATCCAATGGACAGGTCAAAGAACCACCAAAAGACGAGGTGCCCATGCGAGACAAAACTCTTGGCTGGATCATCGTCGGCGTACTCATAGCACTACTCGCGTCGCCCTTTCTCCTCTTGGCAGGCGACCAGGCCTGGTTTGGGGACAAAAGAGCGACCATCGATACCCCCACTGTTCCTTTGCAGATCCTTCGCAGGTTGCCGTTACAGGGGTGGCAGCTACGGAAGAAATGAAGGGGGGAAAGAACTTATGGTTTCAGTCGAGCAGCGACGGCACGTACGAAAGTGTGCTGAAGGATGGGTATAACTCCTCGCCACTTGTGCGTTTGGGAAGCGGTGAATTCGTCTATGCGGAAAACGAAGAACTTGGCATCGCTCAAAACCTGCGTGGTGGAGAGGAAAGGCGACTGCAGCCAGGATACAAACTGGACTACATGTATTCCGGGATCACCTCCGACAATGGTCAGCATGCACTGGTGGGATCCGATCTGTCCTGTAACGTTCCAGCAACCCGTCAAGACGGAACCAAGGTCTAAACGTTGACAGATGGCGAAAGAGAAAAATCCATCGTTCTTGATTATGAGGCAATTAGCAGCGTCGTTAGCGATGACGGACAGGCATTCATCGTCACTTCTGTTGACAGCTCTACTTGGTTTTGCATCACCTCTTTCGGTTACAAGGAGGAAGAGGAAACCGATTGTACCGAACCATTAGCCGGTAAGCACATCGGGTATCCCATAGTGGATGTCATCGAGGGAAAGGCGACACTCTTTTCCGAATGGACCACTGATGATCAGACGCAGGGATGGTTTCTGCTTGAACAGACCGATCGTGGATGGGAATTAGTTAACGAGCAGCAAGACCACCGATAAAGAGTTGACTGGGTGTCTGGGGAGATTCTCCAACGGGAACGGAGTTTTACCAAAGACGGGAAGGTGTACTGGTTTACCGAAGAACCAGGCTTATCCTCTTTTGTTTTTCCAACAAGCGAGGGCTCAGAGCTAACAATTCACCATGAATCGCTAGCTAACGTCATTAACGGGTCTCTTATCTCATTCACGATGGACGGAGACGTAATACACTGCGTGAGTGCCCGAGAGAAGCATAGTAACGAAGCTCAGTATCTGAGCTCGTTTAACCTCAACGACATTGCGAAACACGCCGGCCTGTGGCTTATTCCGCGCCATTTTTAGATGCGCGGAATCTTTGTTGTTCCCCGACCGATTACGGTTATCTACGTCACAGATGAGGCCACACTGCAGCAGCTAGGTGCGACGAGAGGTTCCAGCTAGTGCAGCTCTGAGGTGAGGACCTCCGTGCTAACCAAACGTGTCACCTCAGCGGCGGGACATTCCTCAACGGGAGCATCGTTCGACACGTTATTAAACGCTTCAGCCTTAGCTGCCCCACTGATGAGGAGGATCGCCTTTTTCGCCCGTTCGACCGCAGAAAAAGTGAGTGTGAGACGCTGTGCCGGAGGTTTCGGGGAATCCGTCACTGCAGTGACGAGCGAATCGCGGACTGCAAGCACCGGGTGGCCAGGGAATAGCGAATTAACGTGACCATCCGGGCCAACGCCGAACAGGTGCGCATCAAAGTGATCCGGAAGGAGCTCTGCATACTGCTGAGACTTTTCCTCAAGGTAAGACTCATCCGGCGTTCCGTCGAGATTGTAGGAGTGGATATTCTCGGCAGGAATCGGAACATAATCGAGAAGAGCCTCCCGCGCTTGCCCCTCGTTCGAATCCGGGTGGGAGATAGCAACGTTACGCTCATCGCCGAAGTAGACGTGCGTATTCCGCCAGTTGATCGCGGCAATGGGGAAGCTCTCCCGCTGTTGCTCTGCAGCCTGGTGGAGTGCTAGGAGTCGCCGACATGTCTCAATCCCTGCGGTACCGCCGGTCAAGACAAGATGCGCGGGGGAACCGTCCTGTTGGATATCAGCAATGGTGTTGACCACAGAACGAGCGGCGTAGTCACACATCTCGCGAAGCGATGGCTGATCAGTGCGGGTAAAAGACATGGTGCGATTCCTTTCGTATTAGTCGGCTTCGAGGTAGGTGACCTTAGAGAGACCGTCGAGGGCGCCCGCGTAAGCCTGGTCAGGTACGAGGTGGCGCATTTCCTCGGAGAGGCAGTCCACATCGGGCCTGCGGCCCTGCGCAATTTTCGTGACCGGGCCGTCGCCAATCGTCAGCTCGATGGTCTCCGCATCGGCTACAGTGAGGCGCACGGTACCTGTTTCGCGTTCCAGAATAACCTCAGCAACGGGTATTGCAGGTAGACCGTTGCGATCGACAGGATGATCTGCGGACCCCCGAACTTCTCGGAAAACGGGTACCCCGAGGACGTCGGCAAGCCATCCAGCGGCAAGATCCACCGTGGGGCTTACCGCAAGTCCGAACAACTTGGCGCTTTTTACCTGTTCAAACGGGGGCTGGTCGAGTGCCGAGGCCAGGATTCCACGCCAGGGAGTGAGCCTGGACCAGCACAGATCAGAGTCGCCGGGAGTGTAGTTGGAACGACGGCGATAAATCGCGTCCTCCGCGGGATCGTAGAAAGAATCGGTGATACGACGGGTAGCAAGGCGGCCAATCGGATCCTCCGCCGGATTCACCGGCGCTGATGCCGGCCACCACGCGACAATCGGAGTATCGGGGAGGAGCAGCGGAGTGACGACGCTATCCAAATGTTCGGTGACTTCGCCACGCAGCTGCAGCCAAATGATCTCTGATGCGCCGGCATCCCCACCGACGTGGAGTTCCGCATCGATGACCGATGCCGGGTGCACACCCAACGCGTGGGTTTCCTCCTGTGGCTCGAGGATGAGCACACGGGACGGATGCTCCTTGGAAGAGGAAGAAATCGTGTGAAAAAGCTTGTCCTTGTTGGTCTTCCCATGGATGACCACGATGAGGGTGAGGACATGGTTTGCGCGGGGCTGCATCCCCGATGCCTCGATATGCTCGATGGTGGAGGAAATCTCCCTCGTAGACGTGTTGCGCAAATGGTGCATAGTGCTATTTTCCTCCGTTCGACGCGATGAGAAGAAGTGACGATGGGGCCACGGTGGTCACCGTGGCAGGTGAAAGTTTGCCTCCGCCGTGGACCAAGGAAACTCCGTTCATCATGGGAGCCTCCACCTACGACCAGTGCGACTCATCATGCGGTCCGCTGAAGCCGGGCCCCAGGTACCTGCCTCGTAATCTTCTGGAGTGCCGTGCTTTGCCCAGTGGGCGATGATCGGGTCGAGGATCTTCCATGAGAGCTCCACCTCTTCATTGGTTGGAAAGAGGCTGGACTCGTCGAGGAGCGCGTCGAGAATCAGACGCTCGTAGGCTTCCGGGGACTCTTCAGTGAAGGACTCGGAGTAGGAGAAGTTCATGTTCACGTCGCGGACTTCCATGATCTGTCCGGGGACCTTGGAGCCAAAGCGAAGCGTGACACCTTCATTCGGCTGAATACGCATGACGACGGCGTTGGACGTTAACGCATCATCGTCCTGGAAGGGCATGTGTGCAGCCTTTTTGAACACGACGGCGATCTCCGTGACACGACGGCCCAGGCGCTTACCAGTGCGCACGAAGAAGGGAACGCCTTCCCAGCGACGCGAGTGGATCGCAAGGGTACAGGCTGCAAAGGTCTCCGTGCGGGACTCCGGATCGAATCCGGACTCCTCGCGCAGTCCGACAACTTTCTCCGAGCCCTGCCAGCCGGCCGTGTACTGACCGCGGGCGGTGGTAGCAGACAGCGGGTAGACGGGTTCCGTTGCGCTGAGAACCTTGATCTTTTCCGCCTGGAGGGCTGCAGGACTGAATGAGGCAGGTTCTTCCATAGCCACCAGGGCCATGAGCTGAAGGAGGTGGTTCTGGATCACGTCACGGGCCGCGCCGATACCGTCGTAATATCCCGCGCGACCACCGAGGCCGATATCCTCAGCCATGGTGATTTGGACGTGGTCGACGAAGTTAGCGTTCCACAATGGCTCGAACATGGCACCAGCAAAACGCAAGGCGACAATGTTTTGTACCGTCTCCTTGCCCAGGTAGTGGTCGATGCGGTAAACCGAGGACTCCGGGAAAACGGAGTTGACCGTTTGGTTCAACTTGCGTGCCGATTCAAGATCGTGGCCAAAGGGCTTTTCGATGATGACGCGGCGCCATGCGGTTTCATCCTTCGGCTTAGCAAGGCCTGAACGGTCGAGTTGGTAGCAGACATCGTCGAAGAAGCTCGGTGGCACCGAGAGGTAGAAGGCCCAGTTACCGTGGGCGGAGCGGAGGCTGGACAGTGTTTCGGCGAGGTTGTCGAAGTCCACATCGGAGTTGAGATTGCCCTTAACAAAGGTCATTCCCTCGGTCAGCCGCTCCCACACATTCTCGCGGATCTCCGTGCGCGCTCCAGCCTCGACGGCCTCGCGGACGTAGGAAGCGAATTCGTCGCGATCCCATTCGCGACGACCGAACCCCACGAGTTGGAAGCCAGCGGGGAGTAAACCGCGGTTAGCCAAGTCATATACGGCAGGCAGGAGTTTTTTGCGCGCCAAATCTCCAGTCACGCCGAAGATGACGATGCCGGATGGGCCTGCAATCCGCGGAAGCCGTGAATCCTTTGCGCTTCGCAGCGGATTTTCCCATTTCTCATCTACCACTGAGCTACCTCACTATCTGCCACGAATGTCTTACTCACGATTGTTCACTTCTCACCAGCGATGCAGGCGAGAAAAGACGAAGCTACTACTGTCAGCTGTGCTCTAGTTAGTGGCCTCGCTCCGCCTGATTCGCTGTGTTGCATAGAACATCATAAGCCAAAACCTTGCTTGTACTCTCATTCCCAGCCTTTTCCGGCATCCGATGCATGTAAGCCCACAGCAGCCCACAGACTGTTTGAGCGCGGGTACAAGGATAGGAATGCGAGTCGGCTACCCTATTTTCCCGCCTCGCAATTTGTGCGAGGACATAGGGGAGCGGAATGGTACGGAGTCGGGGGTGACGTCCTACTGCCTGGCGGAGGGGCGGTATAAGGGCTGCAAATAGAGGAACAACGACAGCAGAAAAGCGGTGAGCCACGTGGCTCACCGGCTTCAATAGACAGTTGTGGGTGTTCGGGCAGAAGCTGCCTCGAACAATGCCGTCAGTATTTTAGGCAAGCTTGCTCTTCATGGAGTCGAGCAGCTCTTCCCATGCCTTGACGAATTTCTCTACGCCCTCACGCTCGAGAACCTCGAAGACATCCTCGAAATCAATGCCGATCTCGCTGAGTTTGGCGAAGAGCGCATCAGCTTCCTCACCCTTGCCGGACAGCGTATCGCCGTGGATACCGTTGCCTTCGAGGGCAGCGTCGATGGTCTTCTCCGGCATCGTGTTTACGGTGTTTGGCCCGGCGAGCTCGGTGACGTACATATCCTGCGGGTACTCGGGGTTCTTCACACCAGTGGAGGCCCACAGCGGACGCTGTACATTGGCGCCCTCGGGCAGGTCTGCATCCTTGAACAGAGTCTCAAATGCTGCGTAAGCGCGGTGAGCGTTGGCGATGCCAGCCTTACCCTTGAGTGCCTTGGCTTCGTCGGTGCCGATGGCATCGAGTCGCTTATCTACTTCCGTGTCCACGCGGGATACGAAGAAGCTGGCCACGGAATGAATCTTGGACACGTCATGGCCGTTTTCCGCGGCACGCTTAATGCCCTCGATGTAGGTCTGGACAACCTGTCGGTACACCGGCACAGAGAAGATGAGCGTCACGTTGACGGAAATACCCTCTGCGAGAGCGTCGGCGATAGCCGGCATGGAGCCTTCCGTTGCCGGAATCTTGATCATTGCATTCGGGCGGTCAACGCGCTCCCACAGGTTCTTGGCCTGGGTGACGGTGGCATCGCGATCTGCGGAGATACGCGGATCGACCTCAATGGAGACGCGCCCATCCTGGCCGCCGGACTGCTCGTAGATATCGGCGAAGATGTCGCATGCATCCTGGACATCCTTGATAGCCATGGTGTAGACGCTATCGTCGACGTTGGAGCCCGCCTCCTTCAGCTTGCCGATCTGAGCATCGTATGCGGTGCCCTTGCCCATAGCGGCGGCGAAGATAGAGGGGTTCGTCGTCACACCGACGATGGACTTGGAGCTTAGAAGCTCCTTGAGGTTGCCGGAGGTAAGACGGTCACGGGAAAGGTCGTCCAACCACGTGGAGGTACCGGCCTTTTTCAGATCATCAATTGCGTTCATTTATGCTTCTTCCTTTACAGCGTTGAGGGATTCCTTGGCGGCGTCGTATACAGCTTCTGCGGTGACACCGAACTCGTCGTAAAGCTTCTGGTACGGGGCGGAAGCTCCGAAGTGCTCGATGGACACCGGGCGACCGTAGGTGCCGAGCCAGCGGTACCACGGCTGGGCGATGCCGGCCTCGACGGAAACACGTGCCTTGACAGAGGAGGGGAGGACCTCTTCGATGTAGGAGGCATCCTGCTCCTCGAACCAGTCGAGGCAGGGGACACTGACAACGCGGGCAGCGATGCCCTCAGACTCGAGCTTCTGAGCTGCTTCGACGGCCAGCTGAACCTCGGAACCGGTGCCCATAAGGATGATGTCCGGGGTCTCCTTCGAGCCCTCGACGAGGACGTAGGCACCCTTGACCACGCCGTCCTTGGCCTTTTCCTTCGTGCCCTCGAGAACCGGGACGTTCTGGCGGGTCAGAGCGATGCCCTTCGGGCCTTCGCGGTAGAGCAGAGCAGCACGCCATGCTGCGGCCGTCTCGTTGGCATCTGCCGGGCGGAGCATGGACAGCTCCGGGATGGCGCGAAGTGAGGCAAGCTGTTCGATCGGCTGGTGGGTCGGGCCATCCTCGCCAAGACCGATGGAGTCGTGGGTCCATACGTAGAAAGCGTCGGTGCCCATGAGAGCTGCCAGACGAACCGCCGGGCGCATGTAATCGGAGAAGATGAGGAAGGTGCCACCGTACGGACGCGTCGGGCCATGCAGTGAGATGCCGTTGAGGATCGAACCCATGGCGTGCTCGCGGATACCGAAGTGGAGGTTACGGCCGTAGGGCTGAGCCGTCCACGTATCGGTGGAGATCTCCTCCGGCCCGAAAGAATCATCAGCATCGATCGTTGTGTTGTTAGAACCTGCGAGATCAGCAGAACCACCCCACAGCTCGGGGAGAGTCTCTCCGAGGGCCTGGAGTACCTTGTGCGAAGCCTTACGGGTGGCGATACCCTTGGGATCTGCATCCCAGGTAGGAAGGTTCTCATCCCAGCCCTCGGGGAACTCGCGGTGAGTGATGCGATCCAGGAGAGCCTTGCGCTCCGGATTCTTCTCTGCCCACTGGTCGAACTTCTTGTTCCACTCGTCGTGCGCCTTAGCTGCACGCTCGCCCAAGGCTCGCGTGTGAGCGATGACATCATCAGCGATGAAGAAGTGCTTCTCGGGGTCGAAGCCGAGAACCTCCTTCGTCGCGGCGACCTCGTCGTCACCAAGAGCAGCGCCGTGGACTCCGCCGGTGTTCATCTTGCCGGGGGACGGGTAGCCGATAACCGTCTTTACGCGGATGAAGGACGGGCGAGTGGTGTCTGCCTTGGCTTCTTCGATGGCCTTTTCAATGGCGACAATGTCCTCGCCGGACTCCACCTCGAGGGTCTGCCATCCGTAAGCCTGGTAGCGGGCAACGACATCCTCGGTGAAGGCGATCTGCGTGTTGTCTTCGATGGAGATGTTGTTGTCGTCCCAGAAAACGATGAGGTTGCCGAGCTTCTGCGTGCCAGCGATGGAGGAGGCTTCGCCGGTCACACCTTCCTGCATATCTCCGTCAGAGGAGATGACGTAGATGTAATGGTCGAAGGGGGACTCGCCAGCCGGAGCATCCGGATCAAGAAGTCCTCGCTCACGGCGAGCGGCCATCGCCATGCCTACGGCAGAGGCGAGGCCCTGTCCCAGCGGTCCTGTCGTGATTTCCACGCCCTTGGTGTGGCGGTACTCCGGGTGACCGGGGGTCTTTGCACCCCAGGTGCGAAGTGCCTTGAGGTCTTCCATCTCGAGGCCAAAACCGCCGAAGTACAGCTGGATGTACTGAGTAAGGGAAGAGTGGCCACAAGAAAGGACGAACCGATCTCGGCCAAGCCACTGGTCATCTGCCGGGTCATGAACCATGGCACGCTGGTACAGGGTGTAAGCCAGCGGGGCAAGACTCATGGCGGTGCCGGGGTGACCAGAACCGCAGTTCTGCACTGCGTCAGCTGCGAGAACTCGCGCCGTATCTACGGCCTGCGTGTCCAGGTCAGTCCAATCAGAGGGATAGTTGCGTGCAGTCTTTGCTTGCAGTTCAGGTGACAGGTTCAGGTCGGTCACGTGTGTTCCTCAATTCCTGATTAGGTGGATAGTTTCGTACACCAGCTTAGCCGGATTTTTCACCTCTGAGGGGCGTTATTGCCAACAGTTTCATCCGCCAGCAAGTTGTTGCTGTTGCGCCACCTCTTGTACTGGGGTATTAGCTGCTAATTGAGTTGTGTCTTTCAGTCATTTTGACAGGAACTCGTACAGCGTACACGGACGAATACACGCCCACATGGGGGCAGTTTTCATCAACTTAGTGAACATCACGAAAAAGAACTGATGTGTCATGCGCTACACCTAATGGGGGATTATGCTGGCCGAAGCTCGAGGAGACCGCAGGATGGCTATGTATATGGAACCAGTTGGCTACGAAGTAGGGTACCGATGCATAATGGCGTGCAGTGGGCATGTAAGATACCCGTTTGGAATTCGTCGAAAGATGGCCAGTTCGTAGATTGATGTTGGATTGGCGATGCCGCCGCACAAGTGCGGGGTCTATTCCATACCTCAAGAAGGGGTGTAGTTTGTACCCGCTAATCGTTTATGGGGGTAAACGGATCTACGGGTAATTGCGATTTACCTTCAATCGAACGATAGTATTAACGCATACCAAACGATACCGGTTGGAGGAATAATTCGTGGAGAGAGTGAAAGCTTACATCGCCCTGACTAAACCCAGGGTTATCGAGCTCTTACTTATCGCGGCTATCCCCGCCATGCTCCAAGCCGACCGAGGAACGGTTCACCTGGGGCTAATCATCCTTACACTCATCGGTGGATGGATGGGCGCGGGTGCTGCCAATACGTTAAATATGGTGGCCGATTATGACATCGACCAGAAGATGCGGCGTACAGTGGGTCGACCCCTTCCCAAGCATGCGGTGGGGAAGAACGAAGCTCTCATTTTCGCAGTGTGCCTCACCATCGGTTCGTGCTTTATCCTCTGGTTCCTTGCTCATTCGCTGCTGGCAGCGGTTTTCATCCTCCTTACGATCTTTTGGTACATCTGCATCTACACCAAGTGGCTTAAACGTCGCACTTCCCAAAACGTTGTCTGGGGCGGTGCCGCGGGGTGCATGCCCGTCATGGTTGGCTGGGCTGTCATCGTGGACAACACGCAAGGCGCTGCCAACTGGTGGCAGGCGATCGTGTTGTTCCTCGTTATCTTCTTCTGGACTCCGCCACACACGTGGGCTCTCGCTATGAAGTACCGTGATGACTACAAAGTTGCCGGTGTACCGATGCTCCCGGTTGTGGCTAAGCCGGCGGCAGTGACGCGTGCGATCCTTATCTATACGATCGCAACGGTTGTTACTACGTTGTTCCTGACCCCAGTTGCTGGCTTCCTCTACTTGGTTGTGGCCGTTGTCGGCGGTGCTTTGTTTATCTTCCGTGCCTGGCAACTGCATATGCGCGTGCGGGAGGGACAAACCGTTCGGCCGTTCCAGCTCTTCCTGTTGGCTAATGTGTACCTCGCCACTGTGTTTATTGGACTGGCGCTCGACGCAGTGTTCCTGCCGTCGCTGATGGAGGTCTTCTAGACCGTCAGTTTTCGGCCGAACACAAAGGCTGTGCCGAACCGGTCAAAGGCAGAAAAACCCCGCGCATGACATTGATGACATGCAGCGGGGTGGTTTTCTATTTCAGGGTGGATCGATCCTCGGGGTCGGCTATTTCGTCTCGTTCGAGGTTGGTGCCGTCCTGGTTCAGCTTCTTCTTGACTGTGCCGGGGACTCCGGCGACAAAACTGTCATCGGGGATATCCCTGGTAACTACCGTCCCAGAGGCGATCACGCATCTGTTACCCACAGTGATACCGGGCATGACCATAGCACCGGCGCCAAACCAGCAGTCTTCGCCGATGTGGACAGCATGGCCGCGCTCCCACTCGGCCTTCCGCATCTCTAGGTCATAGACGGGGTGCTCCACGGAGATGATTTGGCAGCCGGGGCCAAAGAGCGTGCGTGCACCGATCGTCACCTCAACGGTATCGAGGATGACGCAGTTGTAATTGAGGAAGCAGCGCTCGCCGAAGCGAGTATTAAAACCGTACTCAATCTGAATCGGAGCGAACGCGAGGGGAACAGCAGAATCCTCGGGGAGGAGTTCCCGCAAGATTTCTTGCGCGCGTGTCGGATCCGTGTTCGCTAGCTCGTTGTATTCCTTGAGTAGTCGAGTTGTCGTCTGCTTTTTTCCCTCTGCTGCAACCGAGCAGGGAATGTGCCATCTACCGGAGACGTAGCCGTCTACAGCGTGCCAATCAGTCGTCACTGGTCACTCACCTGCAGCACAATAGAACCGGTTGTTCTCCTGCTCTGCAGATCCGTGTGTGCACGCGCTGCTTCTTCCAGTGGGTAGATGCCTCCGACGCGGATGCTAAGTGTGCCGGCTGCAACAGCCTTGGTCACGGCCTGGCAGCGCATCGCGAACTCGTCATCTGTGGCGATGTAGGCGCTAACGGATGGGCGAGTGAGATAGATCGAACCGTGCGTGTTGAGGAGTTGGGGGTCAATGGGTTCGACGGGGCCCGAGGCGGCGCCGAACAAAGCAACAGTGCCACGCGGGCGTACGACCTCGAGGGACTCGTGGAAGGTGTCCTTGCCAACACCGTCGTAGACAACATCGACGCCAACGCCACCGTTGTAGCGGCGAACCTTTTCAGCGAGTTGCTCGCTATACCGGAAGACCTCGGTGGCACCTGCCTCGCGGGCAAGAGCTTCCTTTTCGTCGGAGGAAACCACGGAGTATACGGTCGCACCCATGCTGACGGCAAATTGGGTTACCAGGAGCCCGACACCGCCTGCGCCTGCTGTAATCAGGCAGGTGGAATTCTCATCGAGGTGATAAACACCATCGGTGAGGTAGTGGGCGGTAACACCCTGGAGGAGCATAGATGCTGCAACTGTCGGATCAATACTGTCCGGTACAGCAACGATGCGGTTGCGGGGGACACAGACATACTCCGCGTAGGAGCCGAGGGCAGTAAACCAGGCGACAACGGTGCCCTCCGCGATCTCCCCGCGAGGATCCTGAACTACCTTTCCGGTGCCTTCCTGGCCTGGGATGAATGGTAGACCGGCGTGATAAATACCGGATCGGTAGTAGGTGTCGATGTAGTTTATCCCAGCCACATCGACCTTAATGAGTACCTGGTCTTCAGATGGCTGGGGGATGGGCGCCTCGGAAAGTGTGAGAACATCCGGGCCACCGGTTTGTTCTATAACTATTGCACGCATACCTTCTACGGTACTGTGCTCTTTACCTTTCGGGGGTCA
This sequence comes from Corynebacterium glucuronolyticum, assembly GCA_022772305.1. Taxonomy (GTDB): domain Bacteria; phylum Actinomycetota; class Actinomycetes; order Mycobacteriales; family Mycobacteriaceae; genus Corynebacterium; species Corynebacterium glucuronolyticum_A. The sequence continues at coordinate 116,444 of JALFAQ010000045.1, read as the reverse complement.
GGGACGGCGTGTCATTGGTCACCGTGCCTTTATTCTCGAGGTCTGCACCACGACGCGCCTGAGATGGCGTAACACGGGAAATTCCGTGGGCATACACGAATCCGGTGAATGCCGTGACGATGGAGCTGAGGAACACGTGGATTGGAACCGTCCAACGTGGGACCTGCAGGTTAAACTGAATAATTCCAACGAGCGCCTGCAGCACGCAAACAATAACAAGGCCGAAAGCGTACTTGCGAGCGACAGCCGACGTTGTCTTTGTGGCGTAAATGGCTGCCAGCAAGCCGATGATCAGCCCCAGGAAGAGGTACATCGTACCGGCGTGGATGTGAGCCATCCATTCAATGTCAACTTCGAGACGACCCTTCATGCCGTCGTTGTCATCACCAGCGTGCGGGCCTGCGCCCGTAACCATCGTTCCCGTGGAGAGTACTAGCGCGAGGGCGAAGGCCGCTCCCAGGGCGAGACGCTGGATAGCCCGCGGGTATTCGCGCTGATCTACACCGTTGTCGGGTTCCATGACGCGGACGCAGGTGAGAGCAGCGAAGAATACGAGGAGGACAGAGGGAAGGAAGTGGAGGGCAACTGCGTACCAGCGGAGATCTGCGTGGACGGAGATGCCGCCGATGACAGCCTGGACGATAACGCCAATGAGCTGAATCCATGCAAGGACCTTGATGTACTGACGGCGTCCTGCCTTGTACACAGCGATGAGCAGCCAAATAGTGAGGATGACAAGGACGAAGGTAAGCGTTCGGTTGCCGAACTCGATAAGCTGCTGGATCCACGGGGCAGCACCGGGAACCGGCACAAGCGACCCGGGATGGCAGTTGGGCCACGTGTCACAGCCGAGGCCTGAACCCGTTACGCGAACAATGGATCCGGTGAGGGTAATGAGACTTTGACCGGCGAGGACACCAAAGGCCGCGTTGCGCTGAATGCGCGCGGAGCGCAGCGAGGTATTGTGGTTAGCCGTTTCTGCTACAGACATAGCCTAAACTTTAGACGGAGACGGCAGCGAGTGGGGAATCGGGTCTGGTTTTTGGGGAAAGTGTGTCGCCAAAAACAGAAAACTCGCGCGAGAGCGTTGTTTTTCTACGCCTGCGCGAGAGTCTGTTAATTGTTGAGCTACTACAACTAAAGACGGATGCGCCAGTCACCGCTTGTAGGTGAAGGAGAAGAAGCGATTGGCGAGAACGGTTCCCACGACGGCCCAGACAATGAGCGAAATAATATGGGGCAGCGGGAAGATTCCTTGTGTGGCCTGCCACAGGGCGTCGGTAAGTGCAATCGAAGGGACCGCAGTGAGAACAGCAGGGACCCCCGGACCGAAGGTGACGGCGGCGGCACCGGCAGCACCCAGAAGAAGAAACCAAATGAGGTTTGCTACGGCGAGGACGATTTCTGAGCTTGTCGTGCCGCCGAAGAGGAGCCCCCAGGAGATAAATGCCCACAGGCCAACGAGGATAAAGACGAGCGCTATGGGGAATGTCGCCAAAGGTGCGCGCCAACCGAGTGCGAGGGCAATGGCGACAATGAGGACGGACTGAATGACGCTGACGATGAGGACAGCGAGAATCTTTCCGCCGATGATGATGTTTTTCGGGACACCTGAGGCACCAATGCGCTTGAGGGCGCCGTAACGCCGGTCGAAGACGACACTAATGGCCTGGCCAGTAAACCCTGCGGACAAGGCGGACAAAGCGAGTGCAAAGGGGACAGCGAGCTGAAGTGGGTCATCGATTCCTGGCACGGGAAAGAAGGCAAGCCCAACCAGCGAAAGCAGGGGGATGATCAATGACAGTAGAAGTTGCTCTCCGTGGCGGAGGATCAAAGTGGCCTCCATCCGCGCCTGATGCGCAAGCATCCCCGCGGTACTGGCCGAGCCTGGATCGGGTGTGAACGTGCCAGCAGGGAAGCGAGTATCTGGCGAAGCGGAAGACGAAGGTGTAGTCATTGCTAGTTGGCATCCTTTCCGGTGATGTCCAGGAAGATGTCTTCCAAGGTCGGGGTTGCAGCGGAAATCTCCACAAGTGGCAAATAAAGATCGGCGCAACTTGTAGCGAGAGCGGCAAAGGCGCGAGCGGTCGGCTCACACGCCACGGTAAATTCAGTCACTCCGCGGGAGGGATCCGAAACCTCAGCGAACTGCGAGCTGGTGAGGTGGATGCCGTGTGCGCTTACACGATCGGCGAGAACGCTTGGGTCTGCTGGGGCATCAATGACCATGCGCACGTGGGGCGCAGACTGTTCGCGTGCCGTGCGGGAGAGTTCCGCGGGGCTGCCAGCTGCGACGAGCGAGCCTTTTTGGATGATGAAAACGTTATCTGAGAGGGCCTCGGCTTCATCCAGGTGGTGCGTGGTCAGAATAATGCTCACGCTGTCATTCTTGAGTGCATCGATGAGTTCCCACACAAGGCGACGCGCTTGGGCATCGAGGCCTGCGGTGGGCTCATCGAGAAAGATCAACTCGGGCCGGCCGACGAGGGCACAGGCCAGCGAGAGCCGCTGCTGCTGACCGCCAGAGAGGCTCTTGTACGTGGTCTTCTCGTGGTCTCGTAACCCGACGAGGTTCAGAAGCCACTCCGGGGAGAGTGGATTCTTGGCGTAGCTGGCTGTGAGTCGAAGGAGCTCTCCAACGCGAATGCCCGGGTAGGCACCACCTCCCTGAAGCATGATGCCGACATGGCTGCGGAGCTCGGACTGCTGAGTAACGGGGTCGAGACCGAGGACGCGAACGGTTCCCTCGTCCGGGGTGAGGAAGCCCTCGCACATTTCTATCGTGGTGGTCTTTCCGGCGCCGTTCGGCCCGAGGAGTGAGGTCACCTGGCCTCGAGGAATGGTCAATGAGAGATCATGCACCGCTGTGGTTGTACCGAATCGTTTGGTGATGTGCTGCAGCGATACCGCTGCGGTTGCTCCTGATGTGGGTGTGTTGCTCACAATGACCTTTCCAACCAATGTCGACCCGGGCTTCAGGGAACCCACGGACGCATATTTCATCAATCGAAAGTATTTGTTCCTTCGATCCGCCAGTGACTGGATCGAGGAGCCTCCAGGGGGATCCTGCACTCCCAATAACCTCCAGCTATTGTAGACGGTTGCCGTGTGAGGGCGGTAACAGGGGAGAAAGGGGAGCTAAACCGTAAGATGGAGGGAAACCGGGCGACAGGGCGTCGACAAGCGGAGATCCCTGATCCGAGAAATGGGGGGTGTCCGGGGCGCTAGACCCGCGGACCGAAGAGCCTGTTGCGGGCTACGAGGAGGGCCACGATTACCGTGATGAAGGCGAGGAGGGAGGCGAGGTAAATGCTGAGAATTGTTCCCGGTGGGAGGGCGAGACCACGGGGAAGGACGAAAAAGCACATGACGGAGGAGTAGCCAATTGCCGCGTAGCGGAAAAGGTTCTGGTTTGCCCAGGCAGCCAGTGGCAGAATGGCCCACAGCATATACCAGGGGTGCACGACAGGGAAGAGCACGACGAGGAGGAATGTGCTGACGCCGAAGCCGCCGACGGGGTTGATGGTGCCGCGGAACGTGGCGATGAGCATGCGCACCATGAACGCCAGTGAAATGATGACGCCGATACCACGGGTGATGACGAGGATCATGTCCGTGTGGTCGCCGAGCCCGAGGAGCATACCGGCCCAGCCACTAATAACACCGAGGTCCGTTGTGATGGACATCCACGAACGAATGGTGGCCGCCCCACCCTGTCCGGTTACCCAGCCGAAGCCGATTCCGGTCAGCGCCCCCACGACGACGGAGGTAAGAACGAGTGTGGTCACCTGGATCGCGATTGCTCGGATGATGTGGAACCAGTGGTTGAGGCTCCACCGGTTGTTGGGACGCTCGCGTTCCAGCTTGCTCAACGTCGTCGGGCTCACTGTCGCCTGCGCGGTGGCGCGCGTATCGTTTTTCAGCTGCTCCTCCTGCGTCCGGTACGTCATGCGAGCGAGCGCCATACCCACGAACCCCAGGCCGATAAAGCCTGTAACCTTGACCATTCCAGCCATCGAGATGAGCGCACCCGACGCGATGATGAGCCCCCAGCCGTGGTAAGCAAAGGAAGAGGGGAGGGAAGGCGGAGTTGAAGGCGTGGTGGCAGAAGAAGAGGTAGAACCGGATTCGTCGGCTTGGGATTGCTCAGGAGCTATGGCACCGTCAGCGACGGCATCGTTGGAGGTATGGGAGTGGCCCCCAGAGAGCGCAGACATGCGTGCAATGCGTGTGTCTCTGATGGCGTCGACACCACGGAGGCCCAGTTCCATTCCCACAAGGGACAATCCGAGCATAATCGACTCATTGTGGATGCCACCGATGAGGTGGAGAATCGCTAGGGGGTTGAGGATTCCCAGCCAGACTGCGGTTTGCGAGCGAACATCGCAGCGCCGTGCGAGCTTTGTCACCGCCCAGCCTGCGGCTATTAGGCCGAGGACGGAGACGATGCGGTGGGCGAGGACACCAAAAAAGATGGACTCGCCGGTCACTACATTGATGACGGCTGCAATCCCCAGGGCGATGGGCCCGTACGGCGACGGGGAATTCGCCCAAATGAACGGGACCGAGCGGGCGAGGTGGTGCTCCGGACCCAAAATTTGGACGGGGCCCGCGGAATAGGGGTCGAGGCTGTAGCTAACGATCGCTCCTTGAGCAAGGTACGAATAGATGTCCTGTGTAAACAAGGGCGCGGTGATGACGATGGGTATAACCCACGCCACCCATGTTCTTCGCAGGGTGGACAACGTAATCAGCGGAGCGCCGGTGATGTTCTTCTCTCGCGTGGCCCCTACATACGGTGTCATGAGGACCCACGCCAAGACGAGAAGGCCGACTCCCACCAGCACGATGACAGACGAAGTCTGGAGCATACGGCTCATGAGTTGGCCGAAGGGGAGACGTGCATACGGGTTGTCCACAACAGGCAACGCCCCTGCACCCAGTCCGCCAAGCGAGATGAGGATAGTTCCCAGTGTGCCCAGCCAACGCAGTTGCCCAAAGCGCGTGAGATCGAGGTAGGACAGCCGAGGGCGGTCGGGGATGCGCGTGTTCCCCTCGCCGTGAAGGAGCGTCGAGCGGCTTCCCGGTTCGCCCATGCGGGGCATGAGCCCAGCAAAGATGCCCGGGCGTTGAGCCATGGCTCCTCCCTTCTGTGTCTTGTTGTCTCTACGCTGTCGTCCGTTACCGGAATGAGGAGTACGGCGGGGAGCGCGTGCGCCGTGGGGCGCGTGGTTCGTTCCATTTTAGTGTGTGCCCTCGGCGAGTTTGTGAGGCCGAGCGGGGCGTGGGGACAACGTTGTGGGAACACCGTCAATGTTGGTGAGGGAACAGGGTCAATTCGACTGTCCGGTCGTCGATTTCGGTCACGCTTCCGCTCTGGTTTTCGACGCGTTATAGGCTCAACTGCCGACTTTGAGGAACATTGAGAGGAATTCCAGTGTGGCTGTTGGAAAGATACCCAGAAGAATGTACATTGGTACGTGCCACTAAATTAGAAAACACAACTGTTGCTAAATTGTTTGTTGGCCGTCGAGTCGGTTGGAAGGAGGAACTGTGGAAACAAGGGAAGCGATCCTCAACTTGTTACTGAAGGATGGCCCGCTTGCAGCCACGGACCTCGCCGAACGGCTTTCCATGTCTGCGGCCGGTGTACGAAGGCAGATTGACCTTCTCGAGGAGGAAGATCTCGTCCAGACAGCACCGGAGCGGATCAAGAAAGCCCGTGGCAGGGGTCGTCCTGCGAAGAAGTTTATCTTGACCGCCAAGGGCCGTGAGCAGTTCGGCCACGGATACGACGAGTTGGCTGTTCATGCCCTGCGTGCGCTGAGGCAGACAGGTGGCGAGGATGCCATCATGATGTTTGCCCGGCAGCGAATCGAGGACATCCTCCAAACCGTAGAGGAACAGACCTCGACAGATGGCGGGCTTACTCCTGTTGAAGTAGAGGAGCTCGCCGGGCGCCTGGCTGACCGGCTGACAGAGCACGGCTACGCGGCTGAGGTCCAGGAAAACGGTGCGGGCGTGCAACTGTGCACGCATCACTGCCCGATTTCAGAGGTTGCCTCCGAATTTCCTGAGCTGTGCGCGGCTGAGCGAGAGATTGTTTCTCGGATTCTCGGCCAGCACGTACAACCACTGGCGACGATTGCTGATGGCAATGGAATCTGTACGACCAACATACCGATAACACTGATTAATAGAAGGAGCAACGCGTGACGGCACCAACCGATAAAAAGATGTCGGATGATGAAATCATCCAGTCCATGTCGTCCAAGTACAGCTACGGCTGGCACGATTCGGACCTCGCTGGACAGGCCGCCAAAAAGGGCCTGAATGAGGAGGTTGTCCGCACCATCTCAGCTACGAAGGGCGAGCCGGAGTGGATGCTCGAGCAGCGTCTCAAGGCACTCGAGATCTTTGAGAAGAAGCCGATCCCGAAGTGGGGTCCGGATCTCTCCTTTATTGACTTCGACGAGTTTAAGTACTTCGTACGCTCTACAGAGAAGCCCGCTGCTAGCTGGGAAGAACTACCGGAAGACATTAGGAATACGTACGACAAGCTCGGCATCCCCGAGGCTGAGAAACAGCGCCTTGTGGCCGGTGTTGCAGCTCAGTACGAATCTGAGGTGGTTTACCACCAGATTCGTGAGGATCTAGAGGAAAAGGGCGTTGTCTTCCTGGACATGGACTCGGGTCTCCGTGAGTACCCCGAGCTGTTCAAGGAATACTTCGGTTCCGTCGTTCCCGCGGGCGACAACAAGTTCTCCGCTCTGAATGCGGCCGTGTGGTCTGGTGGCTCCTTCATCTACGTCCCCAAGGGCGTCCACGTGGAGATTCCACTGCAGGCTTACTTCCGCATTAACACGGAGTCGATGGGTCAGTTCGAGCGCACGCTCATCATCGTCGACGAGGGCGCCTACGTCCACTACGTTGAGGGTTGCACCGCTCCGATCTATAAGGCGGATGCTCTGCACGCCGCAGTGGTGGAGATCATCGTTAAGGAGAACGCCCGCTGCCGTTACACGACCATTCAGAACTGGTCCAACAACGTGCTTAACCTCGTTACCCAGCGCTCCCGCTGCGAGGCCGGCGGCACGATGGAGTGGGTCGACGGCAACATCGGCTCCAAGGTGTGCATGAAGTACCCGGCTGTTTGGCTCGCCGGCGAATACGCCAGCGGCTCCGTTTTGTCCGCAGCATTCGCAGGTGAGGGTCAGATTCAGGACACCGGTGCCAAGATGGTGCACCTGGCTCCGCACACCTCCTCCAACATCGTGAGTAAGTCCGTTGCCCGTTCCGGTGGCCGCGCTGCCTACCGTGGACTGGTGCAGATCAACTCCAATGCGCATCACTCCACCTCTAACGTGGAATGCGACGCGCTCCTTGTGGACGAGATTTCACGCTCGGATACGTACCCCTATAACGACATCCGCAACGATCACGTCTCGCTTGGACACGAGGCGACGGTATCGCAGGTCAGCGAGGATCAGCTGTTCTACCTCATGAGCCGCGGACTCGCGGAGGACGAGGCGATGGCAATGATCGTTCGTGGCTTTGTCGAGCCCATTGCAAAGGAGCTCCCAATGGAGTACGCGCTGGAGCTCAACCGTCTTATCGAACTGCAAATGGAAGGATCCGTGGGTTAATCAATGGCTGATAAAGCATCAACAGTGCATGACAACAAGGGCGATCTCTTCGCGTCCTTCAACGTCGATGACTTCCCGGTTCCCCACGTCAAGGACGAGGTGTGGCGCTACGTCCCGCTGCGCCGCCTTCGTGGACTTCACGATGGGACCTTCAGCGAGGCAGTCGCCGCTGATATCACCGTCGATATTCCTGCCGGGGCAGAGGGAGTGACCTACGAGAAGGTTGCTCGTGACGACAAGCGCATTGGTCGCACCGGTGGCGGTGTTGACCGTGTCGCAGCCCAGGCGTGGACTTCGTCCACGGAGGGGCACGTTGTTACCTTCGCTAAGAACTCCACGAACACGGAGCCTGTTGTCATCACAATCACCGGCACCGGCCCCGATGTCACAGCCTTCGGCAACATCGTGGTTGAAGTGGAGGACGGAGCCTCCGCATCCGTGCAGATCCACACCGGGGGAACCGGCACCCTGGCCGACAACCACGAGTATCTCCTCGGCGATAACGCCCGGCTTACCGTGGTTGTCCACGAGGACTGGGATGACGATGCTGTCCACGTAGGTGCGGAGGTCGCAGAACTCGGTCGCGATGCCGTGCTGCGCCACAACGTCGCACTCTTCGGCGGCTCTGTCGTCCGACTGCAGCCCCGCGTGAAGTACAACGCCCCGGGTGGCGATGCCGAACTTCTCGGTGTGTACTTCGCCGATGGCGGCCAGTTCTTCGAACAGCGCATGCTCGTCGACCACAGCCAGCCGAACTGTCGCTCCAACGTGCTGTACAAGGGCGCGCTGCAGGGCGACAAGTCCACCCGCACTCCCGATGCACGCACCGCTTGGATTGGTGACGTGCTCATTCGCCACAACGCTCAGGGCACCGATACGTACGAGGCGAACCGTAACCTCGTTCTCACCGAGGGCGCTCGTGCCGATGCCGTGCCAAACCTGGAGATCGAAACCGGCAGCATTGTTGGTGCCGGTCACGCCGCGACGGTCGGCCGGTTCGATGACGAGCAGCTGTTCTACCTGATGAGCCGTGGCATCCCCGAGGGAATCGCCCGCAGGCTCATCGTCCATGGCTTCTTCTCTGAGGTCATCGCCCGCATCCCCGTCGAGGACGTACGCGAGACCCTCGAGGCGAAGATCACAGAAGAGCTGGAAGGTCTGGAGCTCTAGCTCGTGTCACTCGGCACGCGTGAAGCGGCACAAGTTTCACGCTGCAGCTGGGTTGTCCCCGATACAAAGCACTGACAAGCAATAAAAGAAGCTACAACGAAAAGGTTAAAAGTAATGAGCACGTTGGAAATCAAGGATCTCCACGCCGTCGTTTTGTCCACGGATGGCAAGACTGAACCCAAGGAAATTCTCAAGGGTGTCAACCTCACCATCTCCTCCGGTGAGACCCACGCAATCATGGGGCCGAACGGCTCCGGTAAGTCCACCCTGGCCTACACCCTGGCTGGGCACCCCCGTTACGAGGTCACCAGTGGTGAAGTGCTTCTCGACGGTCGTAACCTGCTGGATATGGAGGTGGATGAGCGCGCTCGCGCTGGTCTGTTCCTTGCTATGCAGTACCCGGTTGAGGTTCCTGGAGTCTCCACCTCGAACTTCCTCCGCTCCTCCGTGTCTGCCGTCCGCGGCGAGGCACCGAAGCTGCGCGACTGGATGAAGGAAGTGAAGTCGGCTCAGGAAGAGCTGAAGATTGACAAGTCCTTCAATGAGCGCTCCATCAATGAGGGCTTTTCCGGTGGCGAGAAGAAGCGCCACGAGATCCTTCAGCTCGGACTGTTGGCTCCTAAGTTCGCCGTTCTCGATGAGACTGACTCCGGTCTGGACGTCGATGCTCTGCGCATTGTGAGCGAGGGCATCAACCGTTACCAGGAGCGCACCGGTGGCGGCATCCTCATGATTACCCACTACAAGCGCATCCTTGACTACGTTAAGCCGCTGCACATTCACGTGTTTGCTGATGGCCAGGTTGTCCACTCCGGTGGCCCGGAGCTCGCCGACGAGCTCGAGGCCGAGGGCTACGAGAAGTACGTCAAGTAAACCGGAATTGCGTCGGCCATTCGTGCCGGCGCCCATCCTCTCCTGCGCGTCCTTGTTTATTTCGTGAAAAATGCGGCGCGTGGCTTACTAACCACCTATTAGAAAGAGTGCGCAACTAATGAGCGAATTCCTTACCCCAGAAGGGAAACTGGATGTAGAGAAGGTACGTGCAGAGTTCCCAATTCTGTCCCGTACCGTTCGGGACGGCAAACCTCTCGTGTACCTCGATTCCGGTGCTACTTCCCAGCGCCCCGAGCGCGTGTGGCGCGCGGAGGAGGAGTTCGTTCTACATAATTTCGCACCTGTTCACCGTGGTGCTTACGCTCTCGGCGAAGATGCGACGGATACGTACGAGACAGCCCGCGATAGTATTGCGGCTTTCGTCGGTGCTCATGGCGAAGAGATTGCCTTCACTAAGAACGCCACGGAGGCGCTCAACGAGATCGCCTTCATCCTTTCCGATAAGCGCGCAGGTGACCTCTACGTCGGGGAGGGCGACACCGTCGTTATCACCGAGCTCGAGCACCATGCCAACCTTGTTCCCTGGCAGGAGCTGTGCCTGCGCACGGGCGCGACCCTGAAGTGGTACAAGGTGACCCCAGATGGACGCATTGATCTTGACTCCCTTGAGCTCGACGATTCCGTCAAGGTTGTCGCATTTACCCACCAGTCCAACGTCACGGGTGCTGTCGCCGATGTGGCAGAAATCGTCCGCCGTGCCAAGACCGTCGGTGCCCTAACAGTTCTCGATGCCTGCCAGTCCGTCCCGCACATGCCCGTGAACTTCCACGAGCTGGGCGTTGACTTCGCTGGCTTCTCCGGTCACAAGATGTGTGGACCCTCCGGCGTGGGAGTCATGTACGGCCGCAAGGAACTGCTGGAAAAGCTCCCTCCGTTCCTGACGGGAGGTTCGATGATTGAAGTGGTGACGATGGAAAAAACCACCTTCACGGAGATCCCCACCCGGTTTGAGGCTGGCACCCAGATGACGAGCCAGGTCGTGGGTCTCGGTGCAGCGATCGAGTTCCTCAACGAGGTGGGGATGGGGAACATCCACGCGCACGAGCAGGAGCTGACGGCCTACGCCCTGGATAAGCTCCAGGAGATCGACGGTCTCACCATCCTCGGCCCGACGACGGCAGAAAACCGTGGTGGTGCCATCAGCTTCGGTCTGGAGGGCGTACACCCGCACGATATGGGGCAGGTCCTTGACGATTCCGGCATCTCCATCCGTGTCGGTCACCACTGTGCATGGCCGATTCACCGCCAGGCGGGAATCAACTCCACCGGTCGCGCATCTTTCTACCTGTACAACACATTCGATGAAGTTGACCAGTTGGTAGCTGGGCTTCACCGGGTCAAAGAATTCTTCGGAGTGTAACAATGCACCTTGAACAGATGTACCAGGAAGTAATCCTGGATCACTACAAACATCCGCAACACGCGGGCCTCAGGGATCCGTACGATGCGGAAGTTCATCACGTCAACACATCCTGTGGCGACGAGCTCACCCTTCGCGTCAAGCTCAGCGACGATAAGAAGACGGTCGAAGACGTCTCCTACGATGCCGAGGGGTGCTCCATATCTCAGGCAGCCGTCGATGTCCTCACGGAAGAAGTAATCGGTCAGCCTCTCGACAATGCACTAGCAAAGCTCGCAGAGTTTGAGAAGATGGTTACCTCCCGCGGTGAGCATGAGGGCGACGAGAATCTCATTGGCGATGGCGTAGCCTTCGCCGGCGTGTCTCGGTACCCTGCGCGTGTGAAATGCGCGCTTCTCGGCTGGAAGGCCTTCGAGGCAGCCGTCGGCGAGGTGTAGGCAGAAGTCTCCAGGCCGCACGGTCAGCTCCGACGGTCTGGTCTTCTTCTTGCTTTTCGACGATTTTTCCACCATTGACGTTCAACTGACGATCAGCAAAGGATACTTTTCACTGTGACCACTGACAATCACGACACAACCGACGGCGCGACACCGGAAGCTACGGGCGTGGCAGAAAATTCTGCCAACCAGACGCCCAGCAACGCTAGTAGCGCCCCGGTCGCAGATGTCGCCGCTAAGCAAGATAAGGGCACGGCAGCTGCTTCCACCTCTGCCAATGGCAGCTCAGATTCGCTCGAAGGCCCCGCCCAGAAGCCACCGCAGAGCGAGGAAGACTTTGAGCTCGCCGCAGATGTTGAGGAATACCTGCGCGATGTCATTGACCCCGAGCTCGGCATCAATGTGGTGGACCTCGGCTTGGTTTACGACATCTGGATCGAAGACGGCACCAAGGCAGTTGTGAACATGACGCTGACATCGCCGGCGTGCCCGCTGACCGACATGATCGAAGAGCAGGCCGCAGCTGCCGTCATGACTCACGATTTGGTTGAAAAGCTGACCATTAACTGGGTGTGGATGCCACCGTGGGGTCCGCAGATGATCACCGAGGAAGGCCGCGAGCAGCTGCGCGCCCTCGGGTTCTCCGTCTAGCGTTCCCGCAGTCCTGCGTCAGGCAACCGCGGAAAGGAAGTGGATGAACAGAGTTCATGCCACTTCCTTTTGCGTCTAAAACACGTTTAATCCTTCTCCACCTCTGGCCATTTACATATCAACGGTGCCTGGGGAGGAGCGCACTGCGGTTGTACATCGACACGGTGTGCGAACAACAACGTGCCACGATCAATAAGAACGATTAAGGGGGACTAAGCGCTTCTTACCCCGCTCGGGGTAGGGAATCGGACAGTCTCGAATATGAGAATGCTGGCAATCGGGTGGGTAAGATTCCGCGGTTATCACCAGTATGTGTCTATTATCGAACGAAGAATAGTCAACCTACCTGGAAGGTGAACCATGGATTGCGTTTCTGTTGGTGTAGGTGCGCTGAGCATTGAAGATGTTGTCAACGTTGCCCGCTACGATGCACCTGTCGAGATCACGCAGGAAGCTTTAGACACGATGGCAGCAACCCGCAGTCGGGTAGAGGATCTGGCAAAGAATCCTACCCCCGTCTACGGAATTTCCACTGGCTTCGGTGCGCTGGCCAAGCGACATATCCCGGAAGAGATGCGCTCGCAGCTGCAAAAATCCCTTGTCCGTTCTCACGCTGCCGGCTCGGGGCCAGAGGTGGAGCGGGAAGTTATCCGCGCTCTTAATCTTCTCCGTATTAGCACCCTGTGCACTGGTCGCACTGGTGTCCGTCCGGAGGTTGCCGAGTGCTACGCCAAGCTCCTCAACGCCGGTATCACGCCGATCGTCCACGAATTTGGTTCGCTCGGATGCTCCGGTGACTTGGCTCCGTTAGCGCACAGCGCCCTCGTCCTCATTGGTGAGGGACGCGCCCGTACAAAGGATGGCGACGAAATCACCGGCGCAGAGGCCTGCTCACTCGCCGGGTTCGACCCCATCGAGCTGAAGGAAAAGGAAGGCCTGGCTCTCATCAACGGCACAGACGGCATGCTCGGACAGCTGTGCCTGGCCATCGACGATATTCGTCGGCTGGTCACAACTGCCGACATTGCCACTGCGATGTCTGTCGAAGGCCTTAACGGCACTGCTACGGTCTTCGCTGCTGACCTGCAGGAGCTGCGACCGCACCCCGGGCAGGCCATCGCCGCAGCCAACGTCACCAAACTTGTAGAGGGCTCTGGCATTCTCGAAACAGCTGCAGAAGAATTCGCTATTAACCAGGTGCAGGATGCCTACTCCGTACGCTGCAGCCCACAGGTGGCAGGTGGCGTTCGTGACACGCTGTCCCACGCTATCTTCGTGGCCAATAACGAACTTGCCGCCGCAGTGGACAACCCCGTTGTGGCAAAGGACGGACGCGTCACGTCCAATGGCAATTTCCACGGTGCTCCTGTTGCTTATGTCCTCGACTTCCTGGCAATCGTGACTGCAGATCTGGCCTCTATCTCAGAGCGTCGTACGGACCGCTTCCTCGATCCTGCCCGCAACCGTGGCCTCAATGCCTTCCTGGCCGATGACCCGGGCGTGGATTCCGGTCACATGATTGCGCAATACACGCAGGCGGCAATTGTCAGTGAAATGAAGCGAAACGCCGTGCCCGCAAGCGTTGATTCCATCCCCTCGTCGGCGATGCAGGAAGACCACGTTTCCATGGGCTGGTCGGCTGCCCGCAAGTTGCGCCGAAACGTGGACGGGCTCACGAGAGTACTGGCAGTAGAGATCCTGACTGCTGCGCGCGCCATCGACATGCGCGGAGGCGAGCCCGGCAAGGGAACAAAGGCCGTCATCGACGTATTGCGTCAACACGTTGAGGGGCCTGGTCCAGACCGCTTCCTTGCTCCGGATATTCAGCACACCGTGGATCTTGTCGCCTCCGGTAGTGTTGTGCAGGCAGCAAGCAGCGCGGTGGGTGAACTAGGCTAGTAGTTCACCCAAGGTAACGCGACGCTTTCAAGCTCGCGAAAGGCGAGAGCAGCCGGGCCTGTGCCCGGCTGCTCTTCTACATTTAATCTGTGGTGGCGGAAGCTGTTGTTGCCTGTGTTCGGTCAGGCCTCTAGCCACTGTGTGGCATCGCTAATGAGACGTGCCGCCACTTTCGCGGTGCGATTGTCAACGTCGTAGGTTGGGTTGAGTTCAACGATATCGATGAGGCGGACTTTACCTGTGCGCATACACGCGGCTAGCCCATTACGAATCGTGTTGAGATCCACGCCAACCGCCGCCGGCGCACTGACACCCGGTGCGACAGCAGCAGGGAGGACATCCAGGTCAATGGAGACATGGAGGATGTCCACCTGGGAGGCCGCCCAGGCGACGATGTCCGCGACATCAGTGCCACGCAGTTCGTCGTCCGTGATGTAGCGGACACCAAGAGCATCGGCCTCATCAAACAAAACGCGAGTGTTGTTCGGGCGGGAAATACCAATCACCGTGTAATTGAACGGATCCACCTCTTGGGAAATCTGTTTGAATGGGGTGCCCGATGTTGGTTGATTTGCGGTCCGGAGGTCAAAGTGAGCGTCAAAATTAATGATGCCGATGGACGGGCTCTCGGATGCCTCGACGAGGCCCATATGCGTGCCGTAGGCCGTTTCATGGCCACCGCCAACGACAATGCACATCGACTTGGTGGAAGCGATGCGGGCGACTGTGGTAGAGAGTCTATTGTGGCCACCTTCCAGGTCGCCGTCATCGACAGTGATGATCCCGGCATCATAGGTGGGTGTTTCGTGGTGCACGGCCAGGCTACCGAGGGCGGTGAGTGCCGCATGGGGGCCCTCTGCTGCGCCAACGCGACCGTGGTTGCGTCGTACGCCCTCGTCGGAAGCAAAACCAAGGAGGGTAACGGTATGGGAGAGATCTACTATCTGTGGTTCTTCGTCAAGGATGTGGAAAGGGAACGGAGCGATCGTGGAAAACCAGCGAGCGTGTTCAGGACCATCGCCGTCATTACGGCCGGTCCAGGAAAAATTGGGGAAGTAGCTCATAGTGTCAAGCATATTAGGTAATCTAACTATTATGTCCCACGTACCCGCTGCAGCTAATACTCTGCGTATCCTCACGTTGCTCTCAACTCTGGACTCTCCAGTGAGTGCAGCGCGGATTCAACAAGAGCTGGGTCTTCCGCGTTCAACTACGTATCACCTGCTTAATGTCATGATTGAGTACGGGTACGTAATGTATGTGCCAGAAAGGCGCGCGTACGGCTTGGGGATCGCTGCCTACGGAATGTCGGGTGCGTATGCTACCCAGCAGCCTCTCGTGCGCGCAGCAACGCGACCGGCGAAGCACCTTGCTGAATTAGTGTCAGGAACGTGCCACGTCTCTCGTATTGTCGGTGATGAGGTTGTCTATATCCTGGAACTGCCGTCCCCCGGCGCCCCTCGGCTGATTACGGGCGTGGGAGTTCGTCTTCCCGCTATGAACACGGCATCTGGGAAAGCGATGCTGTCTATGATGGATACGACTCGCATTAATGCGGTTCTCGGAAGCGTGCCAGAGGAACTGCTGGAAATTCGGATGCAAGGCTATGCCGAGGAAATCGAGGTAGTCGCACCGGGACAGGAGTCAGTCGCAGTTCCTATCCTCAACCATTTGCAAGAGCCATCGGCGGCACTCGCCGTTACCTTTGCCACAGGTTCGATTACGGGGGCTGCCCGGATGTCCGTGGTGGAAGATCTGCAGATGAAGGCGGCCGGGTTAGAAAAACGTGTGTATGGCTCTGCTGCAAGAAAGCGCCTGGCTGACTAGTTAGAGCCGCATGGCTGACTGAAGTGACGGTTGTGTCCTAAAGAGAGCGGTCTGGTTTCAAGCTGAGAGCCTGTCAATTGCAGGTTCGGGTCGCTGTCGCAGTTAGTCCGAGACACTGCAGGAAAGACTCGCACGGGAAAACAATCGTGGGGGAGTGCTGCGCTGGGTCTATGCTGAGCTACCGAGCTGCTGTGCTTCTGAGTGCTCTTGGTGAAGTAAGTAAGGGCTCTGGATGATGTTAGTTACCGCCAATTCCGCCGTAGTCTAGACCTCCGTGACAGAGCGATCGCTTCTCCTTTTTAGCGTCCGTGAAGGGCGCATGCGTGCTGTTCTAACGGGCAATATGTTGGTCAGTAATATCTCACATTCCAGACATTTGGTGGCTAATAAACCACCTCATGGGCCTCTATTAATACCTAAAGTGGGTGGGGAAATAAACTTTACATTCATTTTCGATGTTGGGTTCTAACGCAGCGTCTTCGCTATTGATCGAGGAGCCCAACCTATCTTGGAAAGGTTGCGTCGTGAACCCGAACCTGTCTACACCTGGCCATGGACCACGCGAAGTTCATGCTCCTCGGGGCACCACCCTCAATGCGAAGAGCTGGCAAACGGAAGCTCCGCTTCGTATGCTCATGAACAACCTCGACCCGGAGGTCGCTGAGAAACCCGATGAGCTCGTCATCTATGGTGGCACGGGGCGTGCTGCACGATCCTGGGAAGCCTTCGATATGATCGTCGACACGCTCAAGGAGCTGGAGGATGACGAAACCCTCCTTGTGCAGTCCGGCAAGCCCGTTGGCGTGTTGAAGACCAACGAGTGGGCACCGCGCGTGCTCATTGCCAATTCCAACCTCGTGGGAGACTGGGCAACGTGGGAAGAATTCCGGCGTCTTGAGGACGAGGGTCTCATTATGTACGGCCAGATGACAGCGGGCTCCTGGATCTACATCGCCACGCAGGGAATTCTGCAGGGAACATTCGAAACCTTCGCCGCCATCGCGCGGAAGCGCTTCGATGGCACTCTGGCAGGCACCATCTCCCTGACCGGTGGCTGCGGTGGCATGGGTGGCGCCCAGCCTTTGGCCGTCACTCTCAACGGCGGTGTCGTCATCATTGCAGATGTCGATCGCGGCAGGCTCGAGCGCCGTATGGCGAAGCGTTACTTGGACACGATCGCAGACAGCATTGACGATGCGGTTGCCCAGGCAAACAAGGCCAAGGAGGAGAAGCGGGCACTGTCCATCGGACTGGAAATTAACGCATCTGAACTTTTCCCGGAGATGCTCAAGCGTCACCGTGCAGGAGAGATCCACATTGATATCGTGACGGATCAGACCTCCGCCCACGATCCGCTCAGCTACCTTCCCCAAGAGATCCCCTTTGACCGGTGGCACACGGAGGCAGCCGATGACCCGCAGACCTTCACCAAGAAGGCACGCGAATCCATGGCAGCGCAGGTCCAAGCGATGGTGGAGTTCCAGGATGAGGGAGCCGAGGTGTTCGACTACGGAAACTCCATCCGCGATGAAGCCCGCAAGGCCGGCTACAACCGGGCCTTCGAATTCCCTGGCTTCGTTCCCGCCTACATTCGTCCACTGTTCTGCGAGGGCAATGGCCCCTTCCGGTGGGCTGCCCTGTCCGGTGATCCGCAAGACATCAAGGTCACAGACGACGCGTTGCGCGAACTATTCCCGGAAAACGAGCACCTGATTCGCTGGCTCGATGCAGCGGAAGAATACGTCGAGTTCGAGGGACTCCCCGCGCGCATTTGCTGGTTGAGCTACGGCGAACGGCACAAGGCCGGTCTGAAGTTCAACGAGCTGGTGAAGGAAGGCAAGATTAGCGCCCCCATTGTCATCGGTCGCGACCACCTGGACTCTGGCTCCGTTGCTAGCCCCTACCGTGAGACGGAAGGAATGATTGACGGCTCGGATGCCATCGCCGACTGGCCGATTCTCAACGCTCTGGTGAGTACAGCCTCCGGCGCGACGTGGGTGTCCTTCCACCACGGTGGTGGTGTAGGTATCGGCCGCTCCCTCCACGCAGGTCAGGTGACCGTTGCTGATGGTACAGGTCTCGCTGCCCAGAAACTTGAGCGCGTACTGACAAATGATCCCGCGATGGGGGTTATCCGCCATTTCGATGCAGGCTACAATCGCGCCCACGAGGTTGCGAAAGAACGTGGTGTGAAGATCCCCATGGATTTTCGTAGCCGGGAAGATTAATCAGCCCGCCAGACACCGAGGTCAAACTACCTGCCAATAACTGAAAGGACAATGCTGTGGCAACTAACTCCGTAGTGTTTACCGGAATCTCTGAGCTCCGCACCGTGGCAAACGGAACGATAGAGCATGCAGCTCTTGCTACTGAGGACGGGGTGATCACGTGGGTTGGTGATGCCGCGCAGGCCCCCGATGCAGAGCAGATAGTCGACCTCGGCGGTCGTGCAGTGATCCCTGGATGGGTGGATTCGCACACCCACATGGTTTTTGACGGCGACCGGTCTGCAGAATTCGAGGCCCGCATGGCGGGAGAAGCCTACCAGGCGGGTGGCATTCGCACGACGATGGAAGCAACGCGGCAGGCATCAGACGATCGCCTCCGCGGCCTCGTCAGTGACAGACTCCACGCTTGTCACGCAGGTGGGACAACCACGGTGGAGACAAAAACGGGTTATGGCCTCACCATCGACACTGAGGTGCAGGCAGCGCGCATCGGTGCTGATCTGTGCGACGAGGTGACCTTCCTGGGTGCGCACGTGTGCCCACCAGAGATGGAGCAAGATGAGTACGTCGACCTTGTCGCCGGTGCGATGCTTGACGCAGTTGCTCCTCACGTTGGTTGGATCGATGTCTTCTGCGAGGAAGGCGCTTTCACATACGAACAGTGCAAGAAGGTACTGGGAGCGGGGAAGAAGAAGGGGCTTGTGCCACGCGTGCACGGCAACCAGCTGGGTGAGGGACCGGGTATTAGCCTCGCCGTTGAGGTGGGCGCAGCATCAGTCGATCACGTCACTTTCCCCTCGTCAAGGGATATTGAACTCCTTGCCGGTTCCACCACCGTAGCCACAATTCTCCCCGGGGCAGATATCTGCACGAGGCACCCGCTTGCCCCTGCCCGCACGCTTCTCGACGCCGGAGTCACAGTGGCCATTGCATCGGATCTCAACCCGGGTACCTCCAACACCAGCTCGATGAACTGGTGCGTGGGGACGGCAGTGCTGCAGGGTCACCTCTCGTTTGAGGAGGCCCTCGCCGCGGGTACACTTGGCGGTGCTACGGCGCTCCATCGCAATGATGTAGGCGGCGGCACGGACGCATCTGGTCGTCCCGCCGTGGGCACACTGTCCGTCGGATGTGCCGCCAATCTCCACGTACTGAACACCGCACATGCAGTAGACCTCGCCTACCGTCCCGGCATGCACCTGGATTACGCAACCTATATCAATGGCGAATGCGTCTACTCAGTTGAGTGACTGACTGCGTCCCTTGCTTTACCGGGCACTGTTTTCCGGTGGGCGAGGGTGGAGAGTCCGTACCCAGAACGCAGGTATGTCGGGAACGGCATCAGTGTTGTACTAAGGGGTTATGCTCAGGGGCTGCCAACCGTCACGCATTCAAGGAAACCTCGGGAATTCCCGCATTCCACGTGCATGGTTCTCGGATGTGATCGGTACGTCATGCGAAGCTCAGACACATCACGATTACCCTGTTTTACCAGGAAAACAGGCGTACTCTAGACAGGAATTATTGGCAAGCCCAAGGCGGATTCCATGCAGGCACTCGAGCTCATTCTCGCTCTATTCACCATCATCTTGGTCTCTTCAGTTCTTGACCAGGTGATGACGCGATTATCCCTACCTCTGGTTCAGATTGCTATGGGGGTTCTTGGGGCAGTCATCATCGGCGAACCGTTTAAGTTGACGTTTGATTCTGAGCTCTTCCTCGTTTTGTTCATCGGTCCTTTGCTTTACGACGAATCGCAGCACGTACTCAAGCGAGCTTTGATGAAGAATGCGGGAGCGATTCTTTCCCTGGCCATAGGGCTCGTCGTCGCCAGCGTGTTTGCGGTTGGTTACACCCTCCAGTGGATCGTCCCTACGATTCCGTTAGCGGCAGGTCTTGCTTTGGGAGCAGCGCTGGGGCCAACGGACGGCGTAGCGGTTTCAGCGCTCTCCAAGTCCACAAAGCTCAGTGGGAGGCAGCAGGCGCTCCTCTCTGGAGAATCCCTCATTAACGACGCATCTGGCATCGTCAGCTTCCAATTCGCCGTGGGACTCGCAGTGACTGGCATTTTCTCCATGAAGGATGCGGCAACTACGTTTGCTGTGTCCTTTGGTGGGGGACTGGCATTCGGCGTGGCGATGGGCATCGTCGTTGTGCTCATACAACGAGCGGTCCGTGGAATCGGTATGGAGTCAACGGTCTTCCACGTCACCTTTGAAATCCTCACACCGCTGTTTATCAACTTGTTAGCGGAAAAGCTCGGGGTGAGTGGAATTCTCGCAGTTGTCGCGGCAGGCCTATTCAAAGCGCTGGTTCCCACGCGAAGCACTGTCTACGCGGCGCGGGTGTCTCTCGTCTCGCAAGGGGTGTGGGAAGTCATGTCCTTTGTGCTCAACGGCGTTGTGTTTGTGTTCCTCGGTTCTCGCCTGCCCAGTATTTTCATGCACTCGTGGGAATCCACCACCAAGCCAGTGTCGTTGCTCAGCGCTGTGGTTGCGCTCACCGCTGTGATCACGCTGTTGCGTTTTGTGTGGATCTTCCTGCTTGATGTTTCCGCCCGGCGTCGCAATCCTGCGTCGGTTCCAGCGTCTTGGAAGGATCTTGCAGTAGCATCGCTCGCCACGACGTTGGGTGGCCCGAAGGGCGCTGTGACTCTTTCCATTGCGTTGACGCTGCCACCGTCCCTTGTCGGCACCGACGGTCTCCACATCAGGGATGAGCTCCTATTCTTGGCTTCCGGAATTATTTTGTGCACATTGCTTCTGGCAAGCTTCGTTCTCCCTGTGCTCGCCCCCGCGGATAATGCGCACGACGATGATCGTGATACCGAAGTACGCGTGAAAGTGAAAGAACGGCTCATTGCTACGGTAGGAGAGGAACTCGGCCCCAAACACCCGCAGGCAGTGTCCTTCCTCATAGGCCGCTACAACCGGGAAATCGCGGAATTGACCATGGGAGAGGAATTCGAGGACGCAGTGGGAAAGCAGCGCGCCGATCTCCTTCAGCAGCAGTCGCAATACCTTGAAGAGCTGCGCCAGTCTGGAGAGATCACTGAATCAACATATGGCCCCATAAAACAGGTGCAATCGCGACTATTGCGTGGTGTTCAGGAACGAGAAAAGCCCCGCGGTAAGTGGAAACGAGTAGTCCTTCGTTTGGCTCGTGGGTTTCGCGATCGGTTCACCAGTCGGACTCCTGAGCGTCGCATACTTGTCCCGGCCGACATCCGCTCAGCACGGCGGGAACTCGCTCGCTTTTCCTTGGACTACCTCTCATCGTTGGAACCGGATACAGATGCTGCCCGTAACGCCGTGCACTTCCTAATCGCAGAGAACCAGCGCTTTCTCTTACTTTCGGAGCAGTTGCAGGCGAAGCGCGAAGAGGGAAGTTCACGCGTCCTATCTCTTGCGGAGGAACAGGACCTGCTGGAGGTCGAGGCTCTCCGATTGGAGCTTGGCTGTATTCAGGAGCTTCGCGAGGCAGGGGAGATCACCACCGCGGAGGCTGCAAACCTCCGCGACGAGGTGTACCTCCTGCAAATGAACCTGTCCGATTATGGGGCACATTAGACACCGGTCCGTGAGGGGTGATTTGGACGGGAAAAATATGGGTTGCTCGGTCTTCAGACTGTGGTCATTGTGCGTTTTACTTCTATTAACCAGCGGTCAATTCTTTGGACATAGGGTTTTCCTATTCAGCTGAAATTCAGCTGGTCTAGAACCGTCTCTAGGTAACAAAGGGAAGCCCATGCGCACTACCATCCTCGCAACCGTTTTAGCCATTTCGCTTGCAGCTACTCCTGTATCCGCCCAAAACCTCTCTTCAGGCTGCATCGACGGTCTCTTGAGCTCCGTTTCGTGGGAGAACACCTCCTCCGCACCATCCGGTTCATCGGACGGCTCGGGGACCGGAGTAGAAGACGGCACCGGTGCCGAGAAGCCGATTGAGGATCCTGCCAAAGGAGGAACGTGGATCGAAAACTTTGACAACCACGATGGGTGGACACTCCATACCAACGTGCTGCACTCGGGAGAGAAGCGGTGGGAGGGGTGGAACTTCTTCACTATCCGTGACTGGACGTGGGCTGTAGGAACAGAAAAGCGCCATTACTTCACCAGGGGCGCGGAAGGTCGCCATCGCAGAGAGCAAGCATCATCGGCTTGCGTCCGGGGAAAAGATGACGACGGAGCTCACCTCTCCGTCGATCCCCGTAACTGCAGGCACTGTGTACCAGTTGGAGTTCGATTCGCACTACAGGCAGGGATCCTCAGATAATAGGGGTGTTGTGACTCTCACCTTCGATAATGGTGTGTCCAAGAAAATGCACGAGTTCACTGCCGATGCGTTTTCCACTTTCGAGCAGTATGAATTCACTGTTCCCGAAGGTGCAACCTCTGTCACAGCCACCTTCACCTACGCCGACGCGCAGGATGATTGGTTTTGGGCAATCGACAATGTCACCATGACCACCCCACTTCCCGCAGAGCCCGGTGCACCGACAGCAATCGTTGATGTCATCTCTGATACGCACAATGAGGAGAAGTACGGGAGCGTTATCGACTTTCTTAACAACCGCCCCGACAACGCAGGTGCGATGGTTGTCAACGGTGACTATGTCGATATGGGGTATCAGGAAAATTACGATGCCTTCGCCGTGGATAGAAAGGAGCATCCGCATGCGTCGGGGAGGGAATACTTCACCATTGGCAATCATGAAATGCTCGGTACAGATGGGTCCGATACATACATTCGCCGCTACTTAGACATGACTAGGCAAGACCACGTATGGCGAGAAGCAGTCGTCCATGGACAACCGCTACTCATGATCTCCACCGAGTTTTACGACGATGTGGCACGAGAGGGCAAGGAACCTTATGTCGTGCTGTCTGAGGCACAGCTCGCATGGCTGGATGGGCGCCTCGATTACTGGCAGCAACAGGGCAAGACCGAGTTCCTGTTTAGCCACCTCGTGCTTCCGGAAACCGTAACAAGTACGCATTCGCCGTGGTACGGAAATGACTTCGCCGAACTAGACAAGCTCAACAATGCTTTGCGCGGTCACCGGAATATCGTGATGTTTACCAGCCATACTCACGCCTCGCTCACTGCCGGAGACTGGTGGGGAGAGTACCGCGGTGCTGACACCCTCGGATTCCCCGTCGTGAATACGGGAGCAGTCAAGAACGCCAACCTCCCCGACGGCGACTACGACGAAGAGGTGGATCCTTCTCTTCCACAGACAACCGGATTGCGGGTCAAGACCTTCGATGACCGGATTCGTGTCGAGGCATGGGAATTTGAAAAGCAGGAACTGTTCCGCTCCCACGTCTTTCCCCTTCAGCGCTAAGCGCGGAACACAGATGGGGAGAGAGTCGAGTGTTCCTCCCAAGGACGTGAACGAGTCCAATAGAGGCGGAAACAGGCAGCTAGCCATAACGCTAGCTGCCTGTTTTTCACGGTGTCCTACGTGTAGATGCTCTACGCGTAGGGTGTGTCAATCCGTTACTTGTCTGCCTCGCGGTTACGCAGGGCGCGCTTTACACGATCCTGCCCCTCGGCGATGACGCGGTGGAGTGCAGCGGGATGCTCAGAATCGAGGACGACCTGAGCGGTATCCACCGTCTCCTGCGAGGTGTCATAGTGCGGGAAGAGACCCTCCGCCATCTGCAGCGCGGTTTCCGAGCTGAACTCCTTCCACATCCGCGGAGCCAGCGCGAAGTAATCCTTCGCAAACGGTGCGAGGAGCGGGTCGGAGCCAGCGAAGGTGAGACCCTCCAACTTGTGACGACGCTCGAGGTTACTCATGGACCGGTTCGTGTCCGTGAGCTCCTTCCACACAGCCGTCTTGACCTCAGCGGTCGGAATGGCAGCGGCGGCACGCCAGGCAGAATTCTGGCCGGAGGCCAGCTTGTCTTCCTCGCGCATGGCACGGATCTTCTCTTCCGGATCGTCGATGTCGCCGGAAGCGATAAGAGCGGTGAGAGCCTTCCACTTGAGTTCGGCGTCAACCTCAACACCCTCAATGGACGGAGCACCCTCGAGGATGGAGCGGAAGAACTCCTTGGCCTCCTCGGTGGGCTTTACCTGGAGCAACTGGTTGACAAATGCGACCTGGTGGAACCCGCGAGTGACCTTGGCGCCCTCGAGGAGGGTGGTGGCGAGCAGCGCGTTACCCTCTGCCTCGGCCCAGTCGGGATCCGAGTAGCGCGTGACAGCGGTGGTCGCCTGAGCGAGGATCTGGCCGAGAACGGCTGTCTCCTTCTCCACGGGTGCACCACGGCGAACGAGTTCAACGAAGTCGCGGCCACGCATCTTGCCGTTGCGAGCCATCTGCCATGCAGCAGACCAGCACAGCGCACGAGCCATGGGATCCTCGATATCGCCGATGTGATCCTGCACGAAGGCGAGTGAAGCCGGGTCCAGCTCCATAATCGCGTAGGTGAGGTCGTCATCGTTGACCAAGACGAGGTCGGCTGTGTCCTTGCCCACGAAATAAGCGATTTCCGTGGTTGCGGAATCGATGCCTACCTCGACGCGATCAGTGCGGGTG
Organism: Corynebacterium glucuronolyticum; assembly: GCA_022772305.1. Classification (GTDB taxonomy): domain Bacteria; phylum Actinomycetota; class Actinomycetes; order Mycobacteriales; family Mycobacteriaceae; genus Corynebacterium; species Corynebacterium glucuronolyticum_A. The sequence continues at coordinate 91,782 of JALFAQ010000045.1, read as the reverse complement.
ACCTTACCGTCGATAAGCGAATACAGCCCCACGCCGATACGGTGCGTGCGGAACTCACCGCCACCAGGCTGAGCACCGTCCTGCTCGACAGCGAAGGAGGCGTACTTTCCGTCCTCCACCGTGAACGCTGGGCGCAGGGTATTGACACCGGTGGTCTTCAGCCACTGGTGAGCCCAATCAGACAGGTCGCGCCCGGAGGACTCAGACAGGGACTCGAGGAGATCCTCAAAGGTGGCGTTACCGAAGGCGTGGCGAGCAAAGTGCAGGCGGACACCTGCGAGGAAGGCATTCCGGCCCACATAAGCCGCCAGCTGCTTGAGCACACTCATGCCCTTGGCGTACGTAATGCCGTCGAAGTTCTGCTCCACAGCCTCGATATCGGACGCGTCCGTGGAGATTGGGTGCGTGGTGGGCAGCGTGTCCTGCGCGTAGGCCCAGGCCTTCTCCACCGAGCAGTAGGTGACCCATGCGGTCTTGTACTCGGTGTTGGCAACCATTGCCGTGGCAGAAGACCAGGTGGCAAAGGACTCGTTCAGCCACAGGTCATCCCACCACTGCATGGTGACGAGGTCACCGAACCACATGTGAGCCATCTCGTGAAGAATCGTGTCACAGCGGCGCTCGTAGCGGTACTCGGTCGGCTTGGACGTGAAGACATACTCGTCGCGGAAGGTCACGCAGCCCGCATTCTCCATTGCGCCCATGTTGTACTCCGGGCAGAATACCTGGTCGTACTTGTGGAAGGGGTACATGACACCAAAGACCTGGTGGTAGAAGTCGAAGCCCTGCTTCGTCTGCTCAAAGAGGACATCGGCATCGAGCGCGGAAGCGATGGACTGACGGCAGTAAATGGACAGCGGAATGGTGAGCTCGTCAGCCTGGCCCGGGTGCGGACCGTAGGGACCTTCCGGCGTCTCCGGATGCTTGGTAAGGAAACCCGTCCAGGAGTCCTTGACCTCGAAGTACGGGCCAGCGATGAGGGCAACGAGATACGTGGACAGCTTGTAGTCAATGCTGGAGGTGTGGGTGGTCTTACCGTCCTTCACCTCGGTGGTAACCGGGGCGTTGGTGACAATGACGAAATCGTCGGGGGTGACGACGGTGAGGTCGTAGGTGGCCTTGAGATCCGGCTGGTCAAAGCAGGCAAACATGCGCTTAGCATCGGCGGCCTCAAACTGCGTGTACATATAGACGCGGTTGTCTGCCGGGTCGACGAAGCGGTGCAGCCCCTGGCCAGAATGGGAGTACACAGCATCGGCGGTGATCTGGAGAACGTGCTCGCCCTCGGTCAGTCCCTTCAGAGCGAGGCCGTGCTCCTCGTCGTAGCCGGAATCGTTGAGCTGCACGGCATCGCTGGTGATATCGGCACCGTCGAGGAGAACCTCGGAAACACTCTTGGCGCGCAAATCAATGAACGTGTCGCCGGGTTTCTTCACCGTGAACCGGGCCGTGGTGATGGAACTGAAGGCTTCCTCGCCCGTGGTGAGGTCGAGGTGGATCGTGTAGTGCTCGACATCGAGCATGTCACTGCGGTGCTGGGCCTCTTTCTTGGTGAGGTTAACCGAGGTCATATGTGTCCTTTCGTTTCCAATATGAGCGAACTGCGGAGGTTATCCGCGTGCCGGTTGTCCTGTGGCTGTGCTGGTAGCAAACGCGCTTATGAGCCGGGCTTTGTGGGAGCCATCACGTAAACCTATCCAGATCCGTGCCATCCCTTTTAGGGTAGCGCCTAGATTGCCCAAAATAAGGAACTTGCGAGCCGTCTCGGGAGACAGTGCAAACACAGCTTCAACAATGTCGCGACGGAAATCTGCGGGTAGTTTCAGCAGCGTCGTCAGACACCGCCGAGAAAGAGCCAGGTCAGCCCTAAAAGCTGGGGTCTGCCAGGGCAGCAGTGCAGGGGAGGAAAGGAAGGGTTTGTGCGTACTATGGGCATGTGACAGGTTATGTACCCGTGCCTGCAATGCGTCAAGAGTCTTGTCCGCCAGACGAAAGGATGTGGCAACGGAATACCCCGTAAACGGGTGGATGAAGCCGGCACGCGTGCCGTACGGAACATGGGGGCCTGAATACGGTACAGGTACAAGGGGAATGAAAACGTCCGTGCCCTGCTCCGGCGTAACCGTCGCAAGAATCGTGTCTTGTTGTAGGAAGCGGCCGTCGTCCAGCGGAATGGTGTATGTGAAGCGGTCTGGGTCGGGGGAGCGGAAGTCCATGAACACGGTCTCTGACGGAACGGTGGTGTATCTATCACGAGCAACCTGCACAGGCATCCCTGGCGCGTAGGAATCTCGAGTCCCGCGTGCATCGACGACAATGTCGGCTTCTAGCTCGACTGCGGTGACAGCATCAGCGTTAACAGACTCTTTGATCACGGGGAAGGTGGTCAATTTCTTCCATATACGTTCGTTATCGAGCACACGGTACTCCCGGTGGAGCGGTACGCGCGTGCCGTCATGGGTGTATACCACGGGAGCTGAGATGGACCGGGAGGGGAGGTCTACCGCCCAACGGGGCAGCTCATCGGCAAACACACTGAGGAAATGTGTGGGCACGGGGTGAGGTTCCCAGGCAGTTACCTCCATACCTCGTGCAACAGCCCGGTGGGCGAGTGCGAGGCCGGCCGGCCCCAAACCGATGACTGCGAGCTTCATGGAAAGAATTGTACGTCCTCAAATCCAGGTGGCGATAAGTACAGCAAGCTCCTTCTTCTCGAATAGGCACACGGGTGAGCAGCACGTGGCAGTCCATGCAGTACATCAGGAACGCACGGTGAAGCGCTTAGCGAAAGGTGGTGTGTCGATGGGTTCGCTCGAGGGTTCTTGTTCGGCGAGGGTAAGAAATGATCCTCGAGGTGACTGGGGCAGGATTCTCGAACCTGATGAGGGGCGGAGGGGCGAACTCACCTCAGGAGCTTCTTCGAAGAGAGGAAACCATGGTCTCTGTGATCGAGGTAAGCCCACAAACGATTGGTATCTTTGTATGCCTGTGTACGTCCGGTTGCTTTCCGGGCGGTTGTTCCGATTGGTCTAACGCAACCCGTGGCGCGTGGCTAGGACGTTGTTTTGGGGTGTTGTACACTGTATCGCCGTGATTGTTACGCAGGATTTAGAGGTACGTGTGGGTGCCCGGACGCTTCTGACAGCTCCGGGTCAGCATCTTCGTGTCCAGCCGGGGGACCGGATTGGTTTGGTTGGACGAAACGGTGCGGGGAAGACCACGACGATGCGTATCCTCTCCGGGGAGACGGAGCCGTGGCAGGGCAATGTCATGCGCTCCGGCGATATCGGGTACCTGCCTCAGGACTCCCGTGAAGGCAATATTGAGCAGTCTGCCCGCGACCGCGTCCTCTCCGCCCGCGGTCTCGGTGAGATTAAGACGTCGATGGAGCGCCAGCAGGAGATCATGGAGACCACCACGGATCCAAACAAGCAGGCCAACGCGATTAAGAAGTACTCGCGGCTGGAGGAACGCTACCATTCCCTGGGCGGATATGAGGCGGCAGCTGAGGCGGCGCGGATCTGCGATTCCCTCGGCCTCCCCGCTCGAGTCCTCGATCAGCCCTTGAAGACACTGTCCGGCGGTCAGCGACGTCGCGTGGAGTTGGCACAGATTCTCTTCGGTTCCACCGCAGGTTCTGGTAAGTCGACGATGACGTTGCTTCTCGACGAGCCTACGAACCACCTGGATAGTGACTCGATTGCCTGGCTGCGGGAGTTTCTCCGCAAGCACGAGGGTGGTCTACTCATGATCTCCCACGATGTGGAGCTTCTGAAAGCCGTCTGTAACAAGATCTGGTTCCTCGATGCTGTGCGTGCCGAGGCCGACGTATATAACATGGGCTGGGATAAGTACGTCGATGCGCGCGCCACAGATGAGGCACGTCGTCGTAGGGAACGTGCCAACGCAGAAAAGAAGGCCGCAGCACTCATGAAGCAGGCGGACAAGCTTGGTGCCAAGGCGACGAAGGCAGCCGCAGCCAAGCAGATGCGCGCCCGCGCAGAAAAGATGGTTGCCCGAACCGATGAGGTTCGCGAGTACGATAAGGTCGCACACATCTCCTTCCCGGATCCTGCGCCATGTGGCAAGACCCCACTGAATGCGACGAGGCTGACGAAGATGTACGGCTCACTGGAGGTCTTTGCAGGTGTCGACCTCGCTGTGGACAAGGGCTCCCGCGTGGTCATCCTCGGCTTTAACGGTGCAGGAAAGACAACCCTCCTCAAACTCCTGGCCGGCGTTGAACGCACCGACGGTGAAGGTGGCATCGTGCGTGGACATGGCTTGAAGATCGGGTACTTTGCGCAGGAGCATGACACCATCGACCAAAATGCGACCGTGTGGGAAAACACGATTGCTGCCTGCCCCGACGCTGATGAACAGCAGCTGCGCAGCCTGTTGGGCGCGTTCATGTTCTCCGGTGAGCAGCTGGAGCAGCGCGCAGGAACCCTCTCCGGTGGCGAGCAGACCCGTCTTGCTCTGGCAACGCTTGTCTCCTCCCGAGCCAATGTGTTGCTTCTCGACGAGCCAACGAACAACTTGGATCCCATCTCCCGCGAGCAGGTGCTGGATGCCCTCCGCACCTACAAGGGGGCGGTCGTCCTTGTCACCCACGATCCGGGTGCAGTGCGCGCACTCGACCCCGAGCGCGTCATCATCCTTCCCGATGGCACCGAGGATTTGTGGAACGACGAGTACATGGAGATCGTCGAGCTGGCCTAGGCTGTTCGCCGAGCAGCAAAAGAGGCTGTGACCGAAGAATTAATCGGTCACAGCCTTGCTGTTTTCCGGTGCCACGCTCGCGGTGCCGGGGACAACCAGCTAGTTGCGGAAGCCGTGGACAGGTGCAGGGATGAAGCCACCGCGGGAGACGAACGCATCCGCGGACTTCTTGCCCACCTCGATAACGGGTGCGTACCCGAGCAGTCCACCGAAGTCGACATCGTCGCCGACCTTCGCACCCGGGACGGGGATGACGCGCACGGCGGTGGTCTTATGGTTCATGACGCCAATGGCAGCTTCGTCAGCAATCATGGCAGAGATCGTGGATGCCGAGGTATCCCCGGGGATGGCGATCATGTCGAGCCCCACCGAGCAGATACAGGTCATGGCTTCCAGCTTCTCGATACGCAGCGTGCCGGCACGGACGGCATCAATCATGCCCTTGTCCTCCGATACCGGAATAAACGAGCCGGACAGGCCGCCGATGCGGGAGCATGCCATGAGACCGCCTTTCTTCACGGCATCGTTAAGCAGGGCCAGTGCGGCCGTGGTGCCGTGGGTACCGACCTGCTCCAGTCCCATGTGCTCGAGGATATGAGCGACAGAATCGCCCTGCTCGGCGGTAGGGGCGAGGGAGAGGTCGACGATGCCGAACGGGACGTGGAGGCGCTCAGAGGCCATGGTGCCGACGAGCTGGCCGGCACGGGTGATCTTGAAGGCGGCGCGCTTGATTTCCGCGGCAACCTGATCCAGTGTTGCACCTTCCAGCGTGCCGATGGCACGATCGACAACACCAGGACCGGACACACCGACGTTGATGACGACATCGGCTTCCTCCACGCCGTGGAAAGCACCAGCCATGAACGGGTTATCGCTTACGGCGTTAGCAAAGACAACGAGTTTGGCGCACGCAATCGCAGATGCGTCCTTGGTGGCTTCGGCGGTATCTTTCACCACGTTTCCGAGAAGTCTCACCACATCCATGTTGATACCGGCGCGCGAGGACCCCACGTTGACGGAGCCACAGACGATGTTCGTCTCAGACAGGGCGCGGGGCATGGACTCGATGAGGCACCTTTCGCCACTGGTCAGTCCCTTGTCGCACAGTGCTGTGTAGCCACCAATGAAGTCGACACCGACTTCGGCTGCTGCCTTGTCTAGGGCCTTGGCGATGAGGACGGGATCGCCCTCCACAGCGGTAGCAAGGATACCCACCGGTGTCACAGAGATGCGCTTGTTGACGATCGGGATGCCGAGTTCATCTTCAATCCCCTCACACACGGGAACGAGGTCACGAGCCGTTTTCACGATGTGGTCGTAAACGACGGTGGCTGTGTCCTCCATGGTGCTGCGGATGCATCCCAGGAGGTTGATGCCCATGGTGACGGTGCGGATATCCAGTCGCATCCGCTCGACCATGTTGATGGTTTCGAGGATGTCGGAGGTGTTGGTAATCAGGGGAGAGGCGTTGAGTGGAGTGTTCATGCTCAGCGACCCCTTAAATGCGGTGCATGGCAGTAAAGATAGCCTCGGACTGCACGCGGATGACGAGCTTTTGCGCGTCCCCCACGCCAGACATGTGCTCCTTGAGGTCAGTGATACTCATGCCATCATCGCATTCACCGTGCAAGATCATGGTGAAGTAGCCATCCATAATTGTCTGGCTGATATTCAGAATGTTCACGTTCTTTTCTGCAAGTGCCGTTGTGACGGCGGAAACGATGCCCGTGTGGTCGGGGCCCGTGACGGTGATAATCGCGATCATGGAAAATGAGTATATCCCTTTGACGTGTGTATTATGCGTTTGCAATGGGCGGGGTGAGCCACAGGCGAAGGCATCGGGAGTCACTGGTGCCATTTCGCTATGGGTGGGTCTGACAGTGGAAAAAGTGACCTATAAGATGGTGTCCCGTGAAGGAATTCGATGATCTCCCCGTCCAGAAGGATGAACCGGTAACCGAGGCCCGGCAGCGCCGTGGTGGTACCTCGCGCACGCTTGCCTGGCTGCTCGATGACCTCATCACGATCCCGGGAACGAACCGCCGGGTGGGACTCGACCCGCTCGTCGGGTTAGTTCCTGGTGTTGGTGACGTTCTTACCATGGTCGCCACTGGCTCCACGCTTATCGACGGCCTTCGCTACCGCGTGCCCCTTCTCGTCCTGCTCCGGATGATTCTCAACATGGCACTGGATTCGTTCATCGGGTCGATTCCGCTTGTTGGGGATGCCTTCGACTTCGTGTTCAAGGCGAACCGGAGAAACGTAGCGCTTTTAGAAAACGCGATCGCTGATGGAACGCAGGCCAAGATGAATGCGAAGCGCTACTTCATCGTCGTCGGAATCATCGTTCTCGTCGTTTTCCTCGCCGTGATCGCGCTCATCGTGTGGCTTATTGCCTACATCGTCGGGCAGATCGGCTGGTTCTGACCCATACCTGCGACGAGACATAAATATTGCTGTAGATGAAAGCGTTGCCCGTGATGATCAAAGAAGATTATCACGGGCAACCTTTTTGGTTATCTACACGTGGGGCAAACGAGCGAGCGGAAAACACTTGACACTCACCTTACGGAAATGACGGCTCCGGTGTATGGAGGCAACTCCCTCGCTCGTTCTTTTCAGTTGTTACCAGTCCTTGTTGCGCTCGAGGTCTGCCTCGGCAGGTTTGACCGCCGGTAGCTTTGTCACGGCCTTGTGGCCTCCCCACAGCGCCAGGAACACGGGGATCCCGAGGTAGGGGGTGAGAATGGCGAGGAAGTCCTCACCAGCGGCAACCGGGCCGATTGCCTGACCGATGACCACGCTGAAGCACAGTACCAGCGCCACGATGGCACCCAGCGGGAAGAAGGGGCTCTTGTAGGGGAGTGAGGACAACGGCACGTTCTGAGCCCGGAGCGCCAACCTGAATTTGTAGTGGGACCAGGAGATGCCGATCCACGTGATGAACCCGGCCAGTGCGGATAGCGTGAGGAGGAACGTGTAGGCCGTGCCGTCGCCGACAATCGAGGTGATAAAGCCGGTCATTCCGATCACGGTGGTGGCGCACAGCGCACGAAGCGGAACGCCGTGAGAGTTGACCTTGGCAAAGAACCTAGGTGCCTGCCCCTCCGTGGCCAGGGCGTAGAGCATGCGCGTGGAGGCGAAGAGCCCGGAGTTACCGGCGGAGAGAACCGATGTCAGGATGACGGCGTTCATGAGCGCTGCGGCAAAGGCGACACCCACCCGGTCAAACACGAGAGTGAATGGAGAGATCGCGATGTTGGATTCCGAAGCGTTGAGGAGGTTCGGATCGGTATAGGGGATAAGGAAGCCGATGACGGCGATGGCGCCAATGTAGAAGATCATGATGCGCCAGAAGATGGTGCGGATGGCCTTCGGGATGGTCTCCTCGGGGTTCTCGGCTTCGCCCGCGGCCACACCGACGAGTTCTGTTCCCTGGAATGAGTAGCCGGCGGCGATGAACACCATGAGAACGCCGAAGCCACCGTTGACAAACGGGGCTTCACCCATCGTCCAGTTCTCCAGGGCTGATTCTGAACTAAAGAAGATACGGATGATCATGAACGTGCCCAATGCGAGGAACACGATGACCGTGACCACCTTGATGAGCGCGAACCAAAACTCGCTTTCACCGTATGCTCGGGACGACAAGGCATTGATGAGGAAGATGGCGGTGAGGAAGGCAACCGACCACACAATCGACGGCACATTGGGGAACCAATATTTCATCACGAGGGCTGCGGCGACCAGCTCTGCAGCCACCGTAATTGCCCAGTTGAACCAGTAGTTCCATCCCATGGCGAAGCCGAAGCTGGGGGAGACGAACCTGCGCGCATACTCCTGGAAAGAGCCCGCGACGGGGAGATAGGCGGCCATCTCTCCCAGGGACTGCATGATGAGGTACACCATGATGCCGATGAGCGCATAGGCAACGAGCGCACCGCCAGGTCCGGCTTGGGAGATGGTGGTTCCGGAGGCAACGAAGAGCCCTGTGCCGATTGCACCACCGATGGCAATCATATTGAGGTGGCGGGCTTTCAACCCCCTCTTCAGTTCGCTTTGCGACTGTTCAGTCATAGTCGTATCACTTTCCGCGTGAGTGTAGATAACTTATCGATTGTCAGTGTGTTTGCCCAAAATGTCAAAGAGCGCCGACCTACTACCCGAGCTCGGGCAAGCAAATGAGCCAGAGCGGTAGAGGAGGACGTCGACAAGCTGAAAAACGTTACAGACAGTAACGAACGAAGGAAGCCAGAAGACCGTTAGAGTAGGTCGTGTCCACAGACGGGAGCGTGGCAACGATCGAGTCGTAGTCTTCCTTGTGGAAATACCCGTAATCCATGTAAAAATTCATCCGAATCCGCATCGAAGTGGGATCCATCTCCGCATGGAACTGCGTAGCCCAGGTGTGCTTTCCGTACCGGAAAATCTGCACCGGGCAGGTGGGGCTTTGTGCCAGGAGGGTGCACGAGGGATCCAAGTGCGTGATGTTCTCCGTGTGACCTGTCAGTGCCTGGAACGTCTCCGGGAAGGACTCCAGCAACGGATCCTTCTTACCTTCCTCCGTCAGGTGGACCATTGTTCCACCCGACTCCTCCGGATGCGTGCGCCCGACAGTGCCACCGAGTTCCGAGGCGACGAAACCCGCACCAAAGCAGATGAAGATCGAGGGGAGCTCGCATTCAATGAGGGTGCGGAGCTGCCCCATGATGTGGATCTGCTTAGGCGTGTGCAGCTCGTCGCTGATGTTGAAGGGGCTGCCCCCAACGATGACCCCGTCGAAACCGTCCAGGGAGGGGAGAACAACCTCGGTGCTATCTAGCTGCACCTGGGTCAACTCGTCCTGTGTAAGGCCGGTGGCCTGGAGGAAATCTTTATACTCCTGGGCGACGACATCGTCACCGGTGCGAGGCGACACCAAAAGGAAGGAAGACATGCAGGATATCCTACTTGCCCGGCTCCCGCGACTTACCTTTGGGTGAACTAATCCTCCCGCACGGAGCGTTCGGCGAGCCCGAGGACTTCCCGCAAAATCTCGGGATCCTCCCCCATAGAGAGACGGGAAATGAGCCCGTCAAGGATCGTCTCTAGGAACGCCCGGTGGACCTCGATGCTGTGTGCATCGCGTGTCGACCCCGACGGGGTCGAGGCCAGACGCTCGCGCAGGGCGGAGTCGACGATTTCCTGTTGATCCTGCCACCGCTCGCGGAATCCTGGATCGGTGCGTACAAGCCGGACGACCTCCAGTCGTGTGGCCAGCCAGTCGTGGCGCTCCGGGTGGTCAAGCATCTCGTGCATGACCTGGACGAGGCCGGCAGCGGAGATGACATCAGCCTGTCGCTGCGCATCTTCGCGCGCCAGTGCAAAGAAGAGCCCTTCCTTGTCCTCAAAGTGGTGGAAAATGGCACCACGAGACTTGCCCGTGGCTTCCTCGAGCCGGCGGACAGTGGCGCCCTCGTAGCCGTACTGGCCAAAGCATTGGCGAGCTCCGTCGAGTATCTCTGCTCGGCGATTGCGCAGATCTTCTTCGGACACGCGTGGCACGATGTGTTAAACCACCTTCTAGGTTGAACCAATGAGTAAGGAAATGTGACCTCTCAGCGATGTGTATGGAAGCTGCTGCTCCAGCAGCCATTGCGCGTTGGCAACCAACTCAGCCTGGTTAGAGGACGAGAGCATGGAGTTGAGCATCTGACGGTGCCAGCCGAACAAAGCTAACCAAGCTTCTGGCAATGTCGCTGGCAATGCCACTGGCAGTCTCACTAGCAACGCCTATTGTCTACTGCCTTCCACGTAGGGGAGCGGCATCCACCACTAATGTCGCGGAATGAAAGTCAAGGATACTAGACAGCCTGTGGTTGGGCCCCGAGGCGAAACCAAACAGAACCGATAGGAAAAAGGGGGAGACGGGTAGAAAACTGCCGTCTCCCCCTCAACGTGGCTATATGCTGCGGGCCATCATTGGAGGCCGGTGCAGGCACATAGCCTGGCGGGGATCAGCGGATTAGTGCTCGCCCTTCGCCATCGAACGCAGCACGTACTGCAGGATGCCGCCGTGGCGGAAGTAGTCGGCCTCACCAGGTGTGTCGATGCGGACAACCGCGTCAAACTCGACCTTGTCGCCGGACTCCTTCGTAGCCGTCACGTGTACGGTGGACGGAATCTCACCCTCGTTGAAGGCGGTAATGCCGGAGATGTCGAAGGTCTCTGTACCATCCAGGCCGAGGGACTCGTGGGACTCGCCAGCCGGGAACTGCAGCGGGATGACGCCCATACCGATGAGGTTCGAGCGGTGGATACGCTCGAAGGACTCAACGATGACGGCCTTCACGCCGAGCAGGTTGGTACCCTTTGCAGCCCAGTCGCGGGAGGAACCGGAGCCGTACTCTTTGCCACCGAGAACGACTAGCGGGGTGCCAGCCTTCTTGTAGTTGACGGATGCGTCGTAGATGAAGGCCTGCGGGCCCCCCTCCTGGGTGAAGTCACGGGTGTAACCGCCGGCAACATCCACGAGCTGGTTGCGGAGGCGGATGTTCGCGAAGGTACCGCGAACCATGACCTCGTGGTTACCACGACGGGAACCGAAGGAGTTGTAGTCCTTGCGGGCAACGCCCTTGGAATCCAGGTACTGAGCAGCCGGCGTGCCGGGCTTAATAGCGGAAGCAGGGGAGATGTGGTCGGTGGTGACCGAATCGCCCAGCTTCACCAGCACGCGGGCACCGGAGATATCCTCGACCGGCTCCGGCTCCTTCGGCATGCCATCGAAGTACGGTGCCTTGCGGATGTAGGTGGAGTTCTCGTCCCACGCGAAGGTATCGCCCTCGGGAGTAGAGAGGTTCTGCCACTGCTCGTCGCCCTTGAACACGTCGGCGTAGTCAGCCTCGTACATTTCGCGGGAGATCGCGGACTGGATGGTGGACTCAATCTCGTCCGTGGTCGGCCAGATGTCCTTAAGATAGACATCGTTGCCTTCCTTGTCCTTGCCCAGCGGCTGGGTTTCGAAGTCGAAGTCCATCGTGCCGGCGATAGCGTAGGCGATGACGAGCATCGGGGAAGCCAGGTAGTTCATCTTCACATCGGGGGAGATACGCCCCTCGAAGTTGCGGTTACCGGAGAGGACTGCGGTAGCAGCGAGGTCATTTTCGTTGATGGCCTGGGAAACCTCGATGGGCAGTGGGCCGGAGTTACCGATGCAGGTGGTGCAGCCGAAGCCGGAAAGGTAGAAGCCGAGAGCCTCGAGGTCCTTCCAGAGATCGGCACGCTGGTAGTAGCCGTCAACAACCTGGGAACCAGGTGCACAAATGGTCTTCACCCACGGCTTGGTGGTCAGACCCTTCTCAACTGCCTTGCGGGCAACGAGACCGGCACCGATCATCACAGACGGGTTAGAGGTGTTAGTGCAGGAGGTGATGGAAGCGATCGCTACCATGCCGTGATCCAATGTGTACTCGCCTCCGTTTTGGGAGGTGACGGTAATCGGGTTGGACGGACGGCCCTTGGCACCGACGGCGAGGGTCTCGCCGTTGCCCTTACCAGACTTGTTGAGGTCGGTCACCTGGACGTTGTCCTCGATGTTGCCGCCCTCGTTGGCCATGCGCTTGGCAGGCATGGAATCGTCAACGCACACCTCATCCTCGGTGTAGTTGGCGAGATCCGTACGGAACTGCTCCTTGGACTCGCTGAGGAGGATTCGGTCCTGCGGACGCTTCGGGCCAGCGATGGACGGAACAACAGTGGACAGGTCGAGCTCGAGGTACTCGGAGTACTCGGCCTCTTCGGTGTTCTCGTCGAGCCACATACCCTGTGCCTTTGCGTACTCCTCGACCAGTGCGCACTGCTCATCGGAGCGACCGGTGAGACGCAAGTAATCGATAGTGACCTCATCAATCGGGAAGATGGCGCAGGTGGAGCCGTACTCAGGGCTCATGTTGCCGATCGTGGCGCGGTTAGCAAGCGGAACCTGCTTCACGCCACTGCCATAGAACTCCACGAACTTCTGCACAACGCCGTGCTGGCGGAGCATATCGGTAACTGTAAGAACGACGTCGGTAGCCGTCACGCCGGCCGGAATCTCACCGGTCAGCTTGAAGCCGACAACGCGCGGAATCAGCATGGAGACAGGCTGGCCGAGCATAGCAGCCTCTGCCTCGATGCCACCCACGCCCCAGCCGAGGATGCCGAGGCCATTTTCCATGGTGGTGTGCGAGTCAGTACCAATACAAGTATCCGGGTATGCCAGTCCCTCGTTGTCGAAGACGAGGCGGGACAGGTACTCGATGTTCACCTGGTGGACAATGCCGGTTCCCGGGGGAACAACACGGAAGTTAGAGAAGCTCTGGGAGCCCCAACGGAGGAACTGGTAACGCTCCGCGTTGCGCTCGTACTCAATCTTCACGTTCTCTTCGAGAGCGTTGGAATCGCCGAATGCCTCCACGATGACAGAGTGGTCGATGACCATCTCTGCGGGGTTTAGCGGGTTCACCTGGTCCGGGTTGCCGCCCAGATCCTTGACAGCTTCGCGCATCGTGGCGAGGTCCACCACACAGGGCACACCGGTGAAGTCCTGCATGAGAACACGTGCCGGGGTGAACTGGATTTCCGTAGAGGGGTCTGCCTTCGGATCCCAATTAGCAATAGCCTTGATGTGGTCTTCGGTGGTGTTCTTGCCGTCCTCATTGCGCAGCAGGTTCTCACCAAGAACCTTCAGCGAGTAAGGGAGTTTCTCCATCCCCGGGACAGCGGAAAGCGCAAAGTAATCGTAGGTCTTATCACCAACGGTCAGTTGCGTCTTTGCCCCAAATGAGTTCTTTGAGGTAGCCATAAGCGTTAAACAGACTCCTTATGTTGATCTTCACCAGTGCACTATTTTTCATATGAGGCCAGCCAACCGGTCGTGCAGCCGCTACAGGCAATGCCTGACGCATCCTCTGCGAACCATGCCTGGCACGAGGCCGACACAGGTCCGTAGACGGTGAGACTGGCTCACTACAAACAATAATAACAGTACGGGCGTTCTGGTTCTGGAAGTCCCTCCAAACGTGGCTAAGTTCACGAATTTACCCCTTTGTTTAGCCCCGAAGGGGGTGATTTTTCTACGTTTTTCCCAATTCCCCCCTCTCCGAATCGGGATTTTACACCCCGCAACGGCAGGAATAGAAAGGAATCGAGAACTAAAAACGAGAAACAATCAGCCATTCACTTACCCAACCGGGTACCCAGGTTTTCACACAATCATGACCATCTCACTGTGCTTAACACCACGACCGTTTAAAGCGACAGCGGTGGGATTCTTGGTGTGCAAGAGCCCGTGCCCAACCAGTCCACCGCCGTTCAAATTCTTACGTCACCAGGAAACTGTGGAGAGCCTCCTTTTCCCTTATGCAAACAGAGACGCAAGAAATGACTGCGGGTCCAGGTTTCTCTACGACATGCGCCCCTACCTCTACGTGGCGACAGGCCAGTAACCGCTAAGATAATACAACCAGAGCCACCTATATATCGGCTCTACTTATTCGCGCGCATACTCGGTCGACATCGATTGGGGAAACGCAGCTGTTGTCGTACTTACCGACAGCACAGGAAGCAGAGTGGAAAGCGAGAGCTGACAGTGATCCCTGAGGATGTAGACATCAACGCACTCACCGACGAGCTTAACGCTGACGGTGTCTACATGGGTTCTCTCGCCCACGAGTACCCGGACATGGAGTCCAAGCTCATAGAGGTCACTGAGAAGGCGCAAGAGCAGGGGATCGGAGATATGCGTATCGCTATCCTTGATCAGACTCCAGCCCACACGGCCGATCTTCGGGACATTGCCCAGGAACTCCTCAACCACACGGGCGCTGATCTCGTTCTTGTTCGCAACCCGATGTCCGGGGCAGTGGTTTCCGACGACGTGTCCCGCGCGACATTGGAGGCCGCGCAGTATCACTTCTTAGCCGACCCTGACTACGTACGTGCGTCTAACTTCTTTGTTGACTACGTTTCCTCCACCAGCATTCCGTGGGGTCTCGTTAGCGTCGCGGTAGTGCTCGCGATCATTGTTGTAACGGTGGGGAGCTGGTTCTTCGCACGCACTCACGCGTCCAAATCTAGTAACTAGGCGTGCCGTTTTTTCATAACCACGTAGCGCACGGGCATTGTCGCAGTAGTGCGCGAGCGATGCGTCCGTGCCACCGCTGTCTCGAACTTCTTCCTTGCAATGGGGTACGACCATGTGGCTCCCGCCATCTCATGGGCGTGCAGTGTCCCTGTTGTGACGCCGATTAACAGGTCTCCAACAGTCAATCCTTTAACCTTGACATCTAATTAATGAAGATGCACACAATGGTAGTAGGGATCGACGACTCCCCATAACAAGTCACTGAGCGCGGATTCATTGTCGGTACGCGCACGCAGTTTCCTAAACCAGGAAATAATGCCCCGGGGTAGACAATCCTTCTCACACCCAAGCCGGAAAGATGGGCTAAGTCATCGCGGTCGAGCAAAGTATTTGCCAACACTCAGGTATGTGTGTTCGAGCAGGCACGAGCATCTGTCAAGCTCCACACTCTTTGCTTAGGAGCAACTCATCGGCGCACGGTTGGTGAGAATGTCGAACCTGAACGGTCCGGTGGCTGTACTGAACCGGGATTGATCGGCGAGATTCCACTCCCTAATCTGAGGCGCTGCCCGGTGGCGACACAGTAGACAAGCGTCGTTCCTTTACCAGAAACCTTAGACCTGAGGTTGAGGGTTTCGCGGCGTGTCATTTTAGTGTGAGAAAATTCACATAACACTTTGGTAACGGTCAAACGCCAGGTAGAGCGATTGTTAGTCATGTGTTAAACCTTTACTCGTGTGAAAACCGTGAATATCGTTCCCAGATTTGACCAAAGTGAATTAATCTGTCCATAGTCGGCTCACGAGACGATGAATAACTCAACAAAATCAACTATCACATGCACAACAAAGTCAGGGGAAGAAACTTGACTTGGACGTGTTGGAGGAAGTCTTTCAGCCAGTGGGGAAGCTTGCATGAAAGGCAACGATTTTTCTCCTCCTGGTGGCAGCTGAACATGACGGTGACTCCGGATGACGAACGCGAATCGTGATTCGCCTTAGTGGAAAGGGAACACCCAAGTGTGATGAAGCTGCTACATGGATTCGTGTCGCAGGTGTGGATGAGATTGTGAGGGACGCATCTCCTCGGGAACCGGCGATTCCTGCACACGCGTGCATGGCATGCGGGTTCGTAGTTTCTGGTTTACGGCCCCGTGAGCTAGGGCGCGCACAATAACTGAAGCTTTCCGGTTCCACGAGATATCGGCCTATCCTTTCTCGGCGGCATTGTCGCCACCGAGATCGCTGTCGCAGGCTTTCATGGACGTTGGAATTCACAACGCTGCTACTGGGTGGCGATGTGGACATCCCACGCCGTGACTTCGCGCGGTCTTTTTAGGCTCGTTTCGCCTCGGGTGGAAGGCTTCGACGGTAAGAGGAGACCTCGTGGTTTGCTTTTCTCCAGTCCAGCGACTGAAAAAACGGGCTGTGTCAATCGGCGCAGTCAGCCTTATAACAATGATGACTGCCACCAACGTACCGGTGGCATCGACGCAAGAGATCGACGCCAGCCAGCTCACACAGCTGGCGACTCAACTCTCCAACGCCGTATCTGACATCTCTGCACTTGAAGCACAGATGGGTGGCCTCCAGGAGGCCGTCAACCAAGCGCTCGTCGATCTGAAGGACGCACAAATCATCGCTGAGGCAGCACGTCAAAATGCTGCAGAGGCCAGCGACGAATTGGATAAGGCGACCTCAGATGTATCGACCGCACAGGGGCGACTCGACGAACTGGCTCGCACGGTCTACCGCCATGGCGGTGCGGGTTCTAATCCCTCGATGCTTTCCTCGGGCAGCGATGCAAAGCGAGAGCTAGACCGCTTTACGTTCCTGCGTCGTCAGGCTGCGGAACAGCGCGGGGTTGTTGATGCCCTCGACGCAGAGCGCACGAAGAAGGCAAATAAGGAATCCGCTCTTCGCGCCGCACAGAAGGAAGCAGAGGATCGCGAACACGCAGCCCAGGCTGCAGAGCAGTCCGCCAAGGATGCGATCGCTCAGCACACTCTCGAGCTTTCCGCCAAACAGAATGAGCGTGAACAGCTTCTCGAGCGGGCCCGCCAGGTAAAAGAACAGATTGACAAGCTGAAGTCTGCCGGTAACGAGGGCGCATCGTCCAACCCGTCGGAAGCTCAGTCGCTTCCAAGCGCACAAGGTGTCACCAACCCGGGCGCAGATACCGCCGCACCGGCTCCTATCCGGGAAGCTGATCAGGCAGCTGCTACCCAGGCCTCCGCGCCGGAAGGATCGAATGAGTCTCTTGCAACTACGGCCACTGAGGGCAACGAGAACGCGGGGAACAGTAACGAATCCGCATCTCAGGAATCGCGAGGCACGGACGCTGAGCTTGTTGGCGGTACTGCTGATGGAGAACAAGGCTCCTCTGCATCCGGTTCCAGCCTGCCAGAGGTTGCTGACCGTTCCGCCGGTGGTTCTCCTGCACCGCGGGAGATCGATTACCTCCAGCTGGCCAATACCGCAGTAAACACGGCACAAGCCGTGGTTGACTCCGGCCTTCTCGATCCGGGCACTCTCGACGATCCCTTCAAGACTGTTGATGCCCTGGGTACTGTTCTTCCGGCTCTGTCTGGGTCTTCTTCTCTGAGCTCGACGACGGCAGACGTGGCCACGGGCAACGGTGGACGCTCCGGGGACGCAACGACAGAATCGGATCTTCTCGACGCTTTGAACAACCTCGGCAATTCCGGTGCAACCGATTCCGGCAACGCCACGAGCGACTACCTTGATCTCGGCACGATGGAGGACCTGTCCAATAAGGCTTCCGCTGCCATCTCCGGTTCCAAGAACCAGCGGATTGAGACCGTAATCTCTCGTGCGAAGAGCCAGCTCGGCACCCCTTATGCCTGGGGCGGCGGCAACGCAAGCGGCCCGACCAAGGGGATCCGTGATGGTGGTGTGGCTGATGCCTACGGCGACTACAACAAAGTTGGCTTCGACTGCTCGGGACTCGTCCTGTACGCATTCGCAGGAGCCGGCATCGCGCTTCCGCACTACACCGGCTACCAGTACCAGCGTGGCACCAAAGTGGACATTAGCGACATCCAGCGTGGTGACCTCCTCTTCTGGGGGCCCTCCGGCAACCAACACGTAGCTATCTACCTCGGTGATGGCCAGATGATTGAAGCTCCGCAGTCCGGTGGCGTGGTCCAGATCAGCCCCGTTCGCTACGGTGGCATGGCTCCAAACGCTGTCCGCCTTATCTAAGCCTTATCTAAGTAGCCCTACCTAGGTGAGCATCTACCCAGCTGCTCCACATGGACGACCGGCCCGCTGGGTTCCAGTGAACTGGATCCAGGTCGTGTCACAGGTCTCCATGGATTGGAAGCGCGGTTAGTACAAATGAAAAGACCAGTCGTGAGGGTGCGTGTGCAGGACACACCCTCACGGCTTTTTCATGTTCGCATTGTCCCATTGGGGTTTCCCATCTCTGCACATTCCCGTAAGTTCCCGTGCTTGAACGGTCATTATTTTGGCACGACTTCCTTCTATTTTTTGTCTGGCGCGGTTTCATGCCGATGTACCTGTCAATCGTGCTGGCCACCTGCAAGTAGAACGAAAGATGGATGCCCGGAGACGGACTGTCATCCACGTCACGGTAGGATGCCAGCATGGCTTCCTTTGATTCCACAGACGATCATTCTGGGGCACCTGTACCCGAGAACACCGTACACAATGAGCGGATGAACGGGGAAAAGAAATGCGCCCTTATGCTTCTTTCCTTCGGCGGACCGGAACACCACGATCACGTCCGGCCGTTTTTGGAAAACGTCACCCGGGGTCGAGGAATCCCGCCGGAGAGACTCGACGAGGTCGAAGTCCACTACCACCACCTGGGAGGGGTAAGCCCCCTCAACGGTCTCAACCGCGAAATTATCGCCAACCTTGAAGAAGAGCTTCGCCACCATGGCCGAGATCTTCCCGTTTATTTTGGCAACCGAAACTGGCACCCCTTTATTGAGGAAACTGTAGAGGAGATGGTCGCCGACGGCATTACCCACGTCTATGTGTTCGCCACCTCCGCGTGGGGCGGATCAAGTGGGTGCCGCCAGTACGATGAGGACATTGAGCGGGCTCTCACACACCTGGCTGATAAGGGACTTCCGAGTCTTATGATGGTGAAGTTGCGCCAGTTCTTCGACCACCCTGGGTTCATCAATCCGTCAGTTGAGTCTGTCAAGCGTGCATACGCACAATTCGACACGGGTGTGACCCCGCGTCTCGTGTTTACGGGGCACTCCATCCCTACGGCCGCTGATGAGCACTCCGGTCTGCCGGAAGACGGAACTCTCTATTCCAATCAGATTCGCGCAACGTGCGCTATTATCGCCGACCGGCTCGGCGTGAGCGATTACGACCTCGTCTGGCAGTCGCGTTCCGGGTCCCCGCATACTCCCTGGCTCGAGCCGGATATCGTTGATCACGCCCGTGATTTGCACGAGCGTGGGGAGACAAACCTCGTCGTCTACCCGGTGGGGTTCATTTCCGATCACACGGAGGTTGTGTGGGATCTGGATAACGAGCTCAAGGAGGCTGCTGATGAGTGGGGGATGACGATCGTCCGCGCTGACACTGTTGGCCCCACGCATGATTTCACAGCCATGGTCATTGACCTCATCGAAGAGTACGAGCGTGGCGACGAACCACTGCGCATCCAGGGCCAACTCTCCGTGGCACTGAGGGGGTGCTCACTCAACGGAGCCCCGTGCGCCGAAGGCTGCTGTGTCTCCGCACGCCCGCACCACGGTCACGGCTCGCACGCTACGCACGGGGAACACGGTGCTGACAGCCTGCACGAGCAGCGCGACGGTGCCTAGGGGTTCGCGCAGGCATCGCTGATCACGTGAGCCCCGCAGGCTCCGCGGGTCTAGCTGTACTAGGAGTTTTCTGTAGGCGGTAGGGAGTCCGGCAAACTCCATAAGCTTGAGGCTTCGGGGGCAAAGGCTCTCGCTGGCTACGGCTTCATCGTTGTGTGGGCCTGCTAGCTCATTCCACCACGCTGGTACTCGCGGTCGGCGGCGGCAACGGCTGCCATTCGGGCATCGGAAATCCTGCTGAGGAGGGGGAACAACTGGGCATCGAAGGCGTGGTCGCGCGCCCTATCCTGGACAGTCTCGATGATCGCGGCGACGCGGTTCGCCCGCGTGATGAGCTTCTCTGCACGGGGTGCGACACCTGGTGGCGTTCCGGGAGCCTCGTAGAAATCGGAGAGCGTACCGACGATAAGCCGGGGCTGAGCAAGCATGGAGGAGCGAGAAGATGTCGGCTGGAGGGCATCGATAAGCGTCGAAGCCTGGCGCGTTGCCTCCGCGAGGAGAAAATCCGCCTCGCCCGGCATATGCGGCTCAGTGAACAGCACCGTGTCGTGCACCGAATGGGTCCAACAAGTGAATCCGTCCTCGTTGGTGTAGGACGACCACGCGTGCATGAACGGTCCGGAGACGATGCCGAAGCCGTCCGCCACACCCCGTGGAAGCGGACGCCCGTAACCGCCGAGGAGTAAACGAACGATGCCGGATCCATCGCCGGTACCTGCTGCCCTCGCTTCGCTTGCCTCGGCGAGAATCTCACGGAGAACCTCATCATCCATGGCCAAGTCGAGTTCCCAGAGAGCATCCTGGGCATCATCGAGGGAAACCGCGCCGTGAATCCACGCAGAAACCCACAGAGCACAGTTCTGCTCAGGTGAATAAACCAGGTCACGGGGATTCATGAGGCTCCTTCTCGGGATCGAGTGGACAAAATATCTAGGTTGGCTACTGTACCGCTTCGCACACGTGAGTTGACTACGTCGACTGAGTGGCGCACAACGCGCCTAACCGTACCGGGTGGGCACGACTGGGCTTTGCGTTCACTATTATCTTTTCCCATGGACCGGTACTCAAGCAATATTTTCGATGGACACGCGTGCAACCGCCCGCCCCGCTACGATGCAGTCCCCGCCAAGCTGGGAACCGTCTTCGAGGTGTTCGCTGACGGGTATGTTGGTGCCGTCGTGGGGTGGGAGAAGACCCCGCAGGGCGACATGCTGCGCCTGGAGGATAGGCACGGAAAGACCCGGATATTTCCCGTTCGCGCCGGCGCGTTCATGGTCGATGGACAGCGTGTAACCCCCACGAGATTCGTGCCACTGCGGCAGCCGCGACGCTCCAATTCAGGCTCGCGCATGGTCGAACACCACGAGGCGCGCGTCGCTCTGCCGTCTCGCATCTGGGTGGAAGGCATCCACGACGCAGCGATCGTTGAGCGGATTTGGGGTCATGACCTTCGAGTAGAAGGCGTTGCCGTCGAGTACTTGGAGGGGCTCGATAACCTCCCGGATCGGTTGCGGGAGTTTCAGCCACGGGCCGAGCGACGCGTCGGTGTGCTCGCCGATCACCTCGTGCGCGGCTCGAAGGAGGCACGTCTCACCCAGTCCGTTGGCCCGCATGTACTCGTCACCGGACACCCATTCATCGACATCTGGGCAGCCGTCAAGCCGGCCTCCGTGGGGATTCGTGCCTGGCCCGACGTTCCTCGCGGAGAGGATTGGAAGCAGGGCGTGTGCGATCGTCTTGGTTGGCACGAGCCGAAGGAGGGGTGGAACCGTGTGTACAACGCGGTGCATTCGTACAAGGATGTGAATTCCTCGCTCATTAATGCAGTTGAGCGGCTCGTCGACTTTGTCACCAATCCGCAATTAACAAAGGAAGACATGATGTAGCCACAGCCTCTCTTGACAAACGGGAAGCAGCACCGCCGACGGTCAGCGCTCATGTACCCTAATCCTTGTGGGTTCTTTAGTCTGGTTAATTGCAGCACTGGCGCTCGGCGCTGCCGAGTTAGCAGTCGGTGACTTCACTCTTCTTATGCTGGCTCTCGCCGCACTTGGCACCGCGGGTGTGTCGCTCATTGGTTTGCCAGTCGCCGTGGAAGTGATCGTTTTCGCCGTTTTCGCCATTGGGCTGCTCTTCCTGTTGCGCCCCTGGCTGCGTCGCCGCATGATGAAGAGCCCTATTCTGGACACCTCCCAGAAGGCTTTGGAGGGAAAGACCGGGCACGTGCTGGAAACGGTCGGTGGTCAGTCCGGGCAAATTCGCCTTGATGGCTCCATCTGGTCAGCAAGGAGCCTTGATCCGTCGCATGAGTTCCTTCCGGGAGAGGTCGTGCGTGTCGTCAGCATCGAAGGGAACACGGCCGTTGTGTGGGAGGATGTCTAAGCCCGCGGTGCGCAGCCTTCAACGCGAGGCTTTTCTGCTTGTCGACGCTCCATCGTCGCCCACCTGTTTGTTCCTCACGGCTTACTGTAGGACCGTGGCAAGGGGGAGCAGACCAAGTCACAACTGCGTCCGGGCGGTGTGGGGGAAATACACGTAGGCTGGGACGTGGAAATACTCCCGTTAACTAACCGAAAGGCGATCGAAAGAACATGTCCTTTATTGTTCTCGGCCTTATCCTCCTCTTGGTTGTCGTCGTTGTAGCCCGCTCCATCGCGCTCGTCCCGCAGGGGACAGCAGCGGTTGTCGAGCGCCTTGGCCGCTACACGCGCACCGTGGAGGGAGGCATCACCCTCCTTGTCCCGTTTGTTGATCGGATCAGGGCAAAGATCGACACGCGTGAGCGCGTCGTCAGCTTCCCGCCACAGGCCGTGATTACAGAGGACAACCTCACCGTGGCCATCGATATCGTGGTTACCTTCCAAATCAACGATCCGAAGCTCGCGATCTACGGTGTCGACAACTACATCGTCGGTGTCGAGCAGATTTCCGTCGCCACCCTCCGTGACGTGGTCGGTGGCATGACGCTCGAAGAGACTCTCACCTCCCGCGATGTCATCAACCGGAGGCTGCGTGGCGAGCTGGATTCCGCCACCACTAAGTGGGGACTCAGAATTTCCCGCGTGGAGCTCAAGGCCATTGATCCGCCACCGTCCATTCAGCAGTCCATGGAAAAGCAGATGAAGGCGGACCGCGAAAAGCGCGCCATGATCCTTACTGCTGAAGGTCAGCGCGAAGCGGATATCCGCACAGCTGAGGGTGAAAAGCAGGCCCGCATTCTCATGGCTGAAGGCGAGAAGTCCGCAGCCATCCTCAGCGCTGAGGCGGAGCGGCAGGCGATGATCCTACGCGCAGAGGGCGAACGTGCTGCCCGCTACCTTGAGGCGCAGGGTGAGGCGAAGGCAATTCAGAAGATTAACGCTTCTATCAAGGCTGCCAAGGTCACCCCTGAGGTACTCGCGTACCAGTACCTGGAGAAGCTACCGAAGATTGCAGAGGGGCAGTCCTCCAAGGTGTGGATGATCCCGAGCGAGTTTGGCGACTCGCTGGAGAAGTTTGCTCGTTCCTTTGCTAAGAAGGACGAAGACGACGTATTCCGTTACGAGCCTGCTCCTGTCGACGACGAGGGCCTCGAGGTCGTCGCGGATAAGGAGACAGATAAGTGGTTCTCCACCGATTCCGATCCGGAGATCGCCGCCGCTGTTGCGAAGGCCAACCGAGAGGCCACCCGACCGGTCGAGCCCGCGCCGCACGAAGCAGCAAAGGCCAAGCGGGATGAAAAGCTTGCCGCCGAGCAGGCAGCACAAGGCGCAAACACAGATCACGCCGCACTCGATGCCCCGCAGCCGCAGTTCCCGCTCACGGGGAAACAACCCAGCGAGAGTAGGGTGTCCGCTCCTGAGCCGGGTGGTGCCCACCAGGTGCGACCAGAAACGGAGGAGCGGCAGCTCCCGCACTTCGGTGACTAGCTCTGCACACCGCTAGCAGCGATGTCGCGGATGTCGCCTAAGTCTCGTAAGGACAGGATAGAAGCTCGCAAGTCGAAAGCTGGAAGGAAAATTCCTTCCGGCTTTTTGTCTGTTCAGTGCTAATTCTTGAGTGAGAAGATCCCAGGAGAATATTTACAACGCGTGGGAAACTTGCTGAAGAAGTTTGGTGGCGAGCTCCCAGCCCGCGTTCTCCGCATCCCACCCTGCTGCTTTCAAACGCTGGCTCATCGCTTGTTTACTAATGCCGAGCTCCTCTGCAGCCTCCACCTGGCTTAATCCAGTGCGCATGAGTCCTGTGGCCTCACGGCCCTGGTCGGAGCGCTTTGCCAGGACAAAGGCGATGAGTACAAAGGCATCGACGATGGCTCGTTCATAGATTTCCTCATGCTTGGGAGTCGCTACGGTTACGGGAAGTGTCCGGGGGCCCTTCTTCGCAGCGCGTGCGGCAAAAGCACATGCATCCTCGGCGGTAGACCCGCAACCGAGACTGATCAACCACTGTTCAGATGACAGGAGCGCCATGATGATGGCGACAGCAGACTCGGACGAGGAGACGGGAGCCGAGATCGTATCGACGTTGTGGACCTCAAAGTCAGATCCATCAGTGATTGTGGAGAGCGCTTCGGCGGAACGCCGGACAATGTCACCGCGACGTTTCTCCTTGCCTTTGTACGTCGCCTGGATTGCAAACATCTCGCACCCTCTTTCCACTACTACGCATGTGTCGACTTCCACCAGCGCACGAAGTGATGCCGATTGTCGGCGGGCGTGGTGTGGTCTCCGACGCGTCCTCGATAACACCTTTAGTCTACCCTCTAGCCTTTACTGGCGGGGAAGGGGAGACGGCCAGGTACCGTCCGTTGTTCGTCTCTATCGGCTAGCGGCAGGAGTGAGGTTGTTCTCAGAGCGAACAGGAAGCTTCGCATCGAGAACGAGACCAGATACCCCGATCACCAGGAGGATTGCAGAGACGAGAAGAAGCGCTGGATTCACGTTGCCAGTAAGTGTATCGCCAAGTAGAACGATAGCGATCGTGTTGGGAGCGGAACCAATAAACGTCGCAGCGATATAGGGCAAGAACCGGATGGAACTCACCGCCGTCGAGTAGTTGAGCATGAAGAAGGGGATGCCAGCAATCATGCGCAGGCACGTTACAGACAGCCATCCGCGTTGTCTCAGCCTCTCGTCAATACCGGAGACCGCGGGATGGGTGAGCTTTGGTGCCATCCAATCCCGGAGGAAATATCGAACGATGACAAAGGAAATAATGGCCGACACTGTTGTGGCAGTGAGGGCGAGAATGCATCCACGAATGGGGCCGAAGAAAATCCCGGACATCAGCGTAAAGAACGTACGGGGGATGGGGAACTGCGTAAACACAACGTAGACAAGGAAATAGACCAGGAAAAACCAGTTTCCGGCCCTATCGGCCCATTGTCTCAGCAACTCCACGCTGGGAATATCCACAAAAATAAAGAGGCCGACGGCGATAATTGCCGCACCAATGACGGCACACTGCTTCCACCGGGGAAACGCCTTGAAGGTGGCGATAGCATCGGCTATGACCGTGTGGCAAAAGTCGAGGAATTGCCTCACCCAGTGGATCGCCCTGCGGAATATTACTGTCATGGTGGCCACATTTTAAACCAGGAATCCACGCATGGTTAACCGGCGTGTGATAACGGAGGCGCTCGTCGGAGATGGGTGCGACTGTGTGTTGAGGTAACGAGAGATGAGAGGTTCCACGTCGAGTTCTGTAGAAGATGTCCGAGTGTTGTTATTGATTGTTAAACAACGCTCTAAAACGTGGTCTTTTCGGACTACTTTGTCGAATGTTCGGAATAAAACGGGTGAGATCGGGCACACTTTTTTAGGCGACATCAGACCAATTCCGCCAAATCTCCAGTTAACAGCCTATTTCTGGAGAATAAAACACTCGTACGGGAAGTTTCCTGCCTCAAGCATTCTGTCGGGCATCTGGCTAGACTAGATAAACGAATGTGTTTAGTCGGCTATCTACGCCGGCAGGAGCCGATAGAGGAGGACTACGTGGCTGCAGAACTGTGCACTACGTTTCCCCCCCTTCTGGCACACTGGACGGCGTAGAGCATGAGGGCTTGGCAGGAACAAGGGAGATAGTGTTTTTGCCAGTGCTTATTCGTACTGCACACTCGTGTTCATTAAATAATTAACCAGTAATAGGGAAGAAGGTTCATCCCCGTGACTGATGCGCACAACGGCACTCCGTTGCCGGCTGATTTCGAAGAAACTCAGCAAGATTGGTGCAAGGCAGCTGCGAAGGTCTTCGCTCGTGTCCACAAGAAGGACGTCGCTGACGTTCCTCTGGACATCTGGAAGCGCCTCATCCGCACCACTTACGATGAGATTAAGATTAAGCCGCTCTTCACGCGCGCCGACGAGCTTGAGGAAGCTCCGGAGCCGGGCAAGTTCCCGTACCTCCGTGGTTCCCAGGGGCCGAGCGCCAAGGCAGAGGGCTGGGGGGTCACTGAGCGTTTCGGCGCTGAGGGCGACGCCAAGACCACCAACGAGAAGATCATGCATGCCCTTAACTACGGCACGAACTCTCTCGTTCTCGATCTTCGTGGCGACGATCACATCGCGCCCGCAGATCTGAAGCAGGCACTGGACAAGGTCCTGTTTGCTTACGCTCCGGTACGTCTCGAGGCAGGCAAGGATGCCACCGAGGCTGCCAAGGCTCTGCTCTCCCTCGCTGAGGGCCAGGAGAAGGAAGAGGAGATCCGCATCGAATTCGGTGCTTCACCTCTCACCTCCACCTACGACGAGTCCGAGTCTGTGTCCATGGACGAGGCCATCGAGCTCGCCAAGCTGGCCAACGATGCAAAGTCCGATGCCCGCGCCATTCTCGTTGACGGTGTCGCGTTCTCTAACCAGGGCGCATCCGACGGCGAAGAGGTCGGTTTCGTCCTCGCTGCCGCCGTTGAATACCTCCGCAAGCTTGCTGACGCAGGTCTGAGCGTTGAAGACGCTTTCAACCAGCTCTCCTTCCGCTTTGCGGCCACAGACGAGCAGTTCAACCAAATCACCAAGTTCCGTGCCGCCCGTATTCTTTGGGCCCGCGTTGCTGAGGTGCTCGGTGTCCCTGAGCTCGCCGCCCACACCCCGCAGCACGCCATCACCGCTCCGATCATGTTTACGCAGCGCGATCCCTGGGTGAACATGCTCCGTAGCACGGTGGCTGCATTCTCTGCCGGTGTCGGCGGAGCAACCGACATGGAGGTTCTGCCCTTCGACTTCGCCATCAAGGGTGGCCTGCCCAACACCTCCCGCGACTTCGTGCACCGCATCGCGCGCAACACGAACCTTCTTCTCATCGAAGAGTCGCACCTGGGCTACGTCATCGACCCCGCCGGTGGTGCTTACTACGCAGAGAAGCTGACCCAAGAGGTCGCAGAGGTTGCGTGGAAGATCTTCACCGAGGTCGAGGCAAAGGGTGGCTTCAGCGCTGCTGCTGACTACGTCCGCGAGACCCTCGATGCCACGTCCAAGGCACGCTACGAGGACATCTCCCGTCGCAAGAAGTCCGTTACGGCGATCAACGAGTTCCCGAATCTGGCTGAAAAGCCGCTGTCCAAGGAAGCTCGCATAGAACCTAAGGGTGTCCGTCGCTGGGCAGCCGAGTTCGAGGCTATGCGCAACCGCTCCGACGATTACCTCGAGGAGCACGGCGTTCGCCCGACTGTCGGCCTGATTCCGCTCGGTCCGCTGGCCAAACACAACATCCGCACCGGCTGGATCACCAACCTTGTAGGTACCGGTGGCATCGCCGTCAACAACCCCGGCCAGGTCGTCCCCGGTGAAGATGGCTTCAAGGAAGCTGCCAATGCCGCCGATATCCTCATCATCTGTGGCAATGACAAGGAGTACGAGGTCAGTGGTCTCGAGGCTCTCAAGGCACTGCGTGAGACCGGGAAGACGATTCTTCTTGCTGGCTCTGAGAAGAGCTTCGAAGGCAAGGAGGACGCTCCCGATGGTTACCTCAACGTGAAGATCAACGCAGGCGAAACCCTGTCCGACATGCTCACCAAGCTTGGTGCCTAGGAGGATTGAGAAAGAAAATGGCAACCATTCCAAATTTTGCAGACGTAACTCGCCTTCCCGATGAGCCGTCCGCACCCGCCGCTGGTGGGGCACAGGTAAAGGATGAGCACATCTGGGAGACGCCGGAAGGCATCGAGGTTAAGCGCGTATTCAACCGCGCAGACCGCGATGCTCTCCTGTCTGGGGAGAACCCGCACCCACTGGACTCCTTACCAGGATTCCGTCCGTTCATGCGTGGCCCATACGCCACCATGTACACCAACCGTCCGTGGACGATTCGTCAGTACGCTGGTTTCTCCACCGCTGCCGAGTCGAACGCGTTCTACCGCCGCAACCTGGCCGCTGGTCAGAAGGGCCTGTCCGTGGCCTTCGACCTCGCTACGCACCGCGGCTATGATTCCGATAATGAGCGCGTGCTCGGCGACGTGGGCATGGCCGGTGTGGCCATCGACTCCATCCTCGATATGCGCGAGCTGTTCCAGGGCATCGACCTTTCCAACGTGTCTGTGTCGATGACGATGAACGGTGCCGTGCTCCCGATTCTCGCCCTCTACATTGTTGTGGCAGAGGAGCAGGGCGTTGAGCCGGAGCAGTTGGCAGGTACGATCCAGAACGACATCCTCAAGGAGTTCATGGTTCGTAACACCTACATCTACCCGCCGAAGCCCTCCATGCGTATCATCTCCAACATCTTCGAGTACACCTCGTTGAAGATGCCGCGCTGGAACTCCATCTCCATTTCCGGCTACCACATCCAGGAAGCTGGTGCTACCGCTGACCTCGAGCTGGCCTACACACTGGCCGATGGCATCGAGTACATCCGCGCTGGTGAGGACGTAGGCCTCGAGGTTGATAAGTTCGCACCGCGTCTGTCTTTCTTCTGGGGTATTTCCATGAACACCTTCATGGAGATCGCAAAGCTGCGCGCTGGCCGTCTCCTGTGGAGCGAGCTCGTGGGCAAGTTCAATCCGAAGAACCCGAAGTCACAGTCACTGCGCACGCACTCCCAGACCTCTGGCTGGTCCCTGACCGCCCAGGACGTGTACAACAACGTTGCACGTACTTGCATCGAGGCGATGGCTGCAACGCAGGGCCAGACCCAGTCGCTGCACACCAACGCCCTTGATGAGGCACTGGCCCTGCCGAGTGACTTCTCCGCACGTATTGCCCGTAATACCCAGCTGCTTCTGCAGCAGGAGTCCGGCACTGTTGCGCCAGTCGATGTTTGGGCAGGTTCGTACTACGTAGAGAAGCTGACTGCAGAGCTCGCTTCCCGCGCACGCAAGCACATCCAGGAGGTTGAGGAAGCCGGCGGTATGGCTCAGGCCACCATCGAAGGTATTCCGAAACTCCGTATTGAGGAGTCTGCTGCACGTACTCAGGCTCGCATCGATTCCGGTCGCCAGGCCCTCATCGGTGTGAACAAGTACAACGCTCTGGAGGACGAGGAGATTGAGGTTCTCAAGGTTGAGAACTCCCGCGTTCGCCACGAGCAGCTGGAAAAGCTCAAGAAACTGCGTGAAGAGCGTGATGAGGCTGAGGTTCAGAAGACCCTCGATGCCCTTACCTACGCTGCAGCACACGAGGACGAGAAGAAGCCGGGCGACCTGTCGCTCAACCTCCTCAAGCTCTCTGTTGACGCTGCACGCGCCAAGGCTACTGTGGGCGAAATCTCCATGGCTCTGGAGAAGGTCTTCGGGCGCCACGAGGCCGAGGTTAAGACCCTCTCTGGCGTGTACAAGGATGAGGTAGGAAAGGAGGGCAAGGTGGATAACGTTCAGCGCGCCATCGCCCTGTCCGACGCTTTTGAGAAGGAAGAGGGGCGTCGTCCCCGTATCTTCATCGCGAAGATGGGTCAGGACGGCCACGACCGTGGTCAGAAGGTCGTCGCTTCCGCCTATGCCGATATGGGCATGGACGTCGACGTGGGACCGTTGTTCCAGACCCCTGCCGAAGCTGCACGTGCAGCCGTGGATGCCGACGTCCACGTTGTCGGTGTGTCCTCACTCGCTGCTGGCCACCTCACGCTGGTGCCGGCACTGAAGGAAGAGCTGAAGAAGCTCGGCCGCGAGGACATCCTCATTTGCGTCGGCGGTGTCATCCCTCCGGGTGACTACCAGGAGCTCTACGATATGGGCGTCATCGCAATCTACGGTCCTGGCTCTGTCATTGCAGACTCTGCCATCGACCTGATCCAAAAGGTTGCCGCCAACATCGGTATTGAGCTCGACGTTCCTGAGAAGTAAATCAACGGGACGCTCTAGCATGCGGTACGGCCGTGCTTCTCACTTGGGGAGCGCGGCCGTTGCCGTATCTCCGGTCGCATGTGCCCTAATCGGCCACTTTCCGGAAATATTTACGTAGACTTGACTTAAATAAGAGGTAATCAAGAGTTTCGCTGCGGTACACGCAGCGTGTGTGAGGACTGTAGTTGTGAACGAAGATCTCGAGTTTTTGGAGCACCACCTCGGTAGCCTGACCACTACGGCAGGAACCGACCTGGGGGATATCACTGCTGTCGCCCCAGAAGTGGTGAAAAGAGCCCGCAAACGCATCAACGTCGATGAACTTGTCAAGGGGGTGGAGGCAAATGACCGACGCTTCATCGCTCAGTCGATCACGCTTCTCGAGTCCACCGCACCTGCTCACCACGTCCTCTCACAGGAGCTCCTTGTTCGCTTGCTGCCGAAAGCTGGAAACGCCCTCCGCGTAGGCATTACGGGTGTACCCGGCGTGGGCAAGTCGACGTTCATTGAAGCGCTGGGGCAGAAGCTCATTGCCGATGGCCACAAGGTTGCCGTACTCGCCATCGACCCATCATCCACTCGTACGCGTGGCTCCATTTTGGGCGATAAGACGCGTATGGCGAAGCTGTCTGCAGATGACAACGCATACATTCGCCCTTCGCCGTCTGCTGGCACCCTCGGCGGTGTAGCGAAGGCTACTCGCGAGTCCATCGTTGTGCTCGAGGCCGCCGGCTACGACATCATCCTGGTCGAAACCGTGGGTGTTGGACAGTCTGAGGTCGCTGTCAGCCAGATGGTAGACATCTTCACCTTCCTGGCTCTTGCTGGTGCTGGCGACCAGCTGCAGGGCATTAAGAAGGGTGTCTTGGAGATGGCGGACTTGGTGGCTATCAACAAGGCCGACGGTAAGAACGTACGTAACGCCAAGCGCGCGGCCCGAGAGCTGTCCGCTGCAATGCGCATGGTTCGCCAGCCCGACGAGGACTGGCAGCCCCCAGTCATGACGATGTCCGCTGTTGAGCACGAGGGTGTCGATGAATTCTGGAACAACGTCCTCGAGCATCAGAAGGTGATGCGAGAGAATGGGAAGTTCGAGGAAAATCGACGCGAGCAGCAGGTCAACTGGACCTGGCAGATGGTTCACGAGACCATCCTGCAGCGCCTCAACTCCCATCCGTTGGTGCAGAAGAAGAAGGAAGAGACGGAACACGAGCTTCGCGATGGCACTATTACGCCTACACTTGCTGCCCAGCAGATCGTTCAAGCCTTCGATACGCCGATTCCTGAAAGCTAAAGCAACGCCCAATCGAATATAGGAGAAATACAGGTGCCACGGCCACTGTCATCATGACGGGAACCGTGGCACCTTTACGTCGAATAGCTTTAACACCGGCAACCAGGATGCGGAGAGCATACCTGACCTTTACATTCACCACTCCCGCGCGGAATGTGGTGGAGGAGGGAACAGTATCGAGGCCGAGGACTTACCGTAGCCTCAGTCATACTTTTATCGCTACACTCGGGGGTGTTCCTATTCACTTAAAAAAATCTGGAAAGGTGATTACGTATGTCCGATCTGCTTAAGGATCATGGCCCGAACCCCTACGTTCTGAACATCGAGGAAGCAACGAAGGAGAACAAGAACTTCCGCGATACCCTGTGGACGGGCAAGTACCTTCAGATGACCGTGATGAGTATTCCCGCTGGCGGGGAAATTGGCGCTGAGATCCACGACGATCACGACCAGTTCCTGCGTCTGGAAGAGGGGAAGGCTCGCGTCATGATTGGCGAGTCCGAGGACAACCTGGAGATTGACCAGGAGGTCGAGGACGACTGGGCCATCTTCGTTCCTGCTGGAAAGTGGCACAACGTTGTCAACGAGGGCGATAAACCGTTCAAGGTCTACTCCATCTACGCTGCTCCGGATCACGTGGCCGGAACCGTCCACAAGACGAAGGAAGATGCCGATAACGACCCGAACGAGCAGCACTAGTCAACGCCTGTAAGAACTACGCAATTCCGACGCAAGTCCGGTAAAGGTAGGTTTACGCGAGTGCCAGTACTCAAGGCATGAGCTGGTACGCGGAGTAGCTATTGTACGGTCTCCAGCTACGTCCGAGATGAAGAATAGCGCCGCTCCTGGACCCGATGTCCAGGAGCGGCGCTTGACGGTTCTATATGTGTCTGAAAGCCAGACTCTCTGAGCTTGTGCTTGGACTGCTGTCATTGGAAGTCAACGGGGCAGAACAGATCACGAAGAAAAGAAGCTAGTCCTTCTCAGGAGTCGATCCCGGGTGCCACATGCCGACCTCAGAGGGCATGTCGTCATCGTCCGGAATTTCACCCAGCGGCACGAACCCGAGACGCTTGTACAACGCGGCGGACTGCGACGTCGAAGCTTCCAGATAAATGGGAGTCTCGCCGGCGCGCTCCATACCGTGCTTCAGCAGCGTCGTGCCAAGGCCCTCTCCCTGGTGTCCTGGCCGCACAGCAAGCGTGTATAGATACCAATGGGGGAACTTCGGGTGGAGCATCTCCGAACGGCGCTCGCGGAGGACTGCACTAATAAAGGACTTGCCAAATACACGAATGTAGTCGGGTATGTAGCGAAGGAGCGAAAGGAAGGTAATCGACTTGCCGGGCTTGTTCCAGAGAGCAACGCCGAGCATTTCGCCTTCCTCGTTGTGCACTACGTCGACAATGCCGTAGGGGAGGTACTCGTGCCGGAGCTGGAGATCGAAGATCTTTCGGAGGTTCTTGGTTTCATCAGATAGGGGCTGCATGATGCGGCGAAACGCTGGGTCGGTTTCAAATGCATCATTCAGGATGTCGACGATCTGGTTGACATCACCTTCAGTTGCAGGACGAATCTTTAAAGCCATGGTTCCTATCGTAACGCGTGCAAGAATTAATCGCTTAGACTCCTCAAGGCAAAAAATTCCCCCGCATCTCTGCGGGGGAGTTGTGCCCGAGGGGGGACTTGAACCCCCACCTCCGTTAATAGGAGACTAGCACCTCAAGCTAGCGCGTCTGCCAATTCCGCCACCCGGGCTAGGTGATGTTCACACTCTCGTGTGTGGCACGTGGAATACTTTAACCTACACACCGTTAAGCAGCCAAATCTGCAGGTTAACGGCCAATTATGCACACATTGAAAGTTACAACGGTGTGTTTAGGGGTAAATGTATCTGCGCGAGACGGCATTTTCGCCTAGATTTGGGATATGACTGACTACAGAGAAGACCCACGTTTCCCCGGCCCCGACCCGTACAAGCCGCTGAAGGATCTTCCTACCTTCACGGTGACATCCGCAGACTTCGCATGCGGTGACCAGCTCCCGGAAGCGCAGCGCGGCGACGCTAGCGTCTCGCCACAGCTTTCCTGGAACGCCGACGAGCTTCCCGAAGGAACCAAGTCCATTGCGATCACATGCTTCGATCCCGATGCTCCTACCGCCTCCGGCTTCTGGCACTGGGGCGTATTCAACATCCCAGCATCCGTCACCTCCATTCCCACGGGTGCCGGCAAGCCGGATCTCGAGGGCATCCCGGAGGCTGTATCCCTCAAAGGCGATTCAGGTAACCGCGGTTACTATGGCTCCAACCCGCCTGCGGGACACGCACCGCACCGCTATCTCTTTGCTATTCACGCTGTGGACACCGAGAAACTGGATATCGATCCCGAATCACCGGTGACAGCCCTCGGATTCAACCTCTACTTCCACTCCCTGGCGCGTTCTATTTACTGGGGCTGGGATCAGAACTAGGCCTGAGACAGGCCGGCTGCGGTCTGAGAGAAGCATATCGGAGGTGCACGCCTAATTGGCAGCATCGGGATGCTGCTCTCAGATCGTCGGGGGATACGTACACCCCTTGATACCACTGAAAAACGTCATCGGAAGAACTGCGTGCCTATAACCTGTGGAGCGTATTGTTTTTTGCTTGCTGTACGTCTGCTGCTATTTCGCCGCATGCAGGTATGAGAAAAGCTCCCCGTAGGGAGCTTTTTCATCTTTCGTTCTGCTGCTCGGTAGGCTCAGTAGTGCTCAAAGCACTAACCGTCCACTGACTCCTATTCGTCCTCTTCGGGCACGTAGGGCTGCCTGCAGCCGACGGCATCAGCGAGGTTGCGGTAGCCGTGAACGTCAAGCTGGCGGAGCAGGTCCTTGTGGATGTCGCGGATAAGGTCGGGGCCTTCGTAGATGAGGGCGGTGTAGATCTGCAAAAGATTCGCACCGGCGGCGATGCGGTCCCAGGCATCCTTTGGGGAGGAAATGCCACCGACAGAGATGATGGCGAGCTTCCCGTCGAGCTTGTCGTAAAGCCGCTGTGTCACTTCCAGGGCACGCTGCGTGAGGCGCGGGCCGGACACACCACCGGCACCCATCTTTTCCACCTTGCTCTTCGGCGTGTTCAAACCGTCTCGCGAAATCGTCGTGTTGGTGGCGACGATTCCCGCGAGTCCCATCTCGATTGCAAGATCGGCCACAGCATCGATATCATCGTCGGCAAGGTCGGGAGCGATCTTCACCAGAACTGGGGTGCTCGTCGAGTTCTGCACGACATCAATAATCGGCCGAAGCTCATCAACGGCCTGAAGGTTACGCAACCCAGGGGTGTTGGGGGAACTGACGTTGATAACGAGGTAGTCCGCGAGATCACCGAGGAGGGTTGCGGAGCGACGATAGTCATCAGCAGCCTGATCGACGGGGACAACCTTCGTTTTGCCGATGTTGATGCCGATGACATCATCGGAGGTGCGACGACGCAGGTTATCCGCGACTGCCGCGGCACCGATATTGTTGAACCCCATGCGGTTGAGGATGCCGCGGTCCGCCTTCAGGCGGAATAGTCGAGGTGCGGGGTTACCGGGCTGCGGGGAAGCCGTCACAGTACCGAGCTCCGCGTAGCCGAAGCCGACTGCTGTCCACGCATCCGGGGAGGTGGCATCCTTATCAAAGCCGGCAGCCAAGCCGAGGGGACGAGGGAACGTGACTCCGAAAACATCCTGTTCCAGGCGGGGGTCATGAACCGCAATGATTTTCTCCATGATGCGGTTGAGGGGTGTTACCACCTGGAGGATCCCTAACCCGCTGCTGATGATGTCGTGAATGCGCTCAGGCTGAATGGTAAACAGTGCCTTCAAAGCTGCGTTATACAGCGTGGTACGGACGGGATGAGCCATGCGTGGACTCCTTCACATAAAGCGGGCGTTATCCAAAATGATCCCTGTTAGTGCAGTGTCGCCATTTCACAGTGATGGCGAAACTACTGAGGGGATTTCACGTCCACCAACTTACCCCACGGTCTGGGCCATAAGCCAAGCATGCCCCGGTTTTCCTATGCCGAGGGGATGACCTGCAGACCCTCGCCAGAAGCAGAACCAATAACAAGCGTGCCATCTTTCAGCACTGCTAATGATTGGGCGTCCGCAACGGTG
The DNA here is from genome assembly GCA_022772305.1 of Corynebacterium glucuronolyticum. GTDB lineage: Bacteria > Actinomycetota > Actinomycetes > Mycobacteriales > Mycobacteriaceae > Corynebacterium > Corynebacterium glucuronolyticum_A. The sequence goes on along the minus strand of JALFAQ010000045.1, from coordinate 56,430 downwards.
TCCTTCGCATCCTTGTGGATCGGTACGCCCGTAGCAAGGGAGTAGCTCGTCACCTTGTTATCGCCGAGAGTGGTCAACCAGACAGTCTCTGTGTGCCCATCCCAGGCAACGGCCCACGGGTGGGGGCCAACCGGGGTGGACTGGTGGAACCGGATGACATCCAGGTTGTTGTATACGCGCAGCGAATCGCCGATATTGTCGGCAACGAGCATCGTCGTGTTTTCGCCAGAGGCGATGCGGGAAACACCCACACCAGCACGAAGAGAGCCGCCCGTGCGGTCTTCCACCAAATCAACGCCGGTGACGCGGGTCTGGCTCATATCAGAGGCGACTACTGCATCAGGTAGCTCCGTGTCCCCAACACGTGGCAGGGCAATGACCTGGTGCACGGGACCGCCCGTGTTGACAGTCGTCGACGACGTGGTTTCTCCCGGCTTGAACACCGTGACCTCGTCGGCCTCCGGGCTACCACCGATAACGGTTCCATCAGTGGTCACAGCAGCGGCAACGAACGGCTGCAGCGCAGACCGGACGTTATCCAGCGCGGGGTTCGAGGAGTCGATGAGGAAAATCTCACCGGAGTTACCGCCATCGCGCGCCACGGGGCAGGCAATGACGAAGGTATCGCCGGTAGCAGTCAGGTCGCCGCATTTGGCGCTGATCTGCAACGTCATGGCGGTCTTGTCGCGGAGCTCGTCGAGTGTACCGATATGCAGGAAGGGACCGGTGCGGACGGCGACAATCTCGCCTGCTGCTTCTACATCGGTGATATCCGGGAACTCCTCATCCACTTGAAATGTTTCACCAGCCGGAGATGTCGAGGCCGGGGACTGTTGTGGCGTGGCATTGCCCACGGGATTGTTGACAAAATCCGTTTGCTCTTCCGTTGCCCCTGCGGGCTGCTGCTCGTTGGCATCGCTACAGGCGGTTAGACCGATAGACAGGGCCGTGAGAAGGCCACATGCACTGATAAGTTTCCGGCTCCGAATATTCACCCGTATAACGCTACCAGAGACAAAAATGAACTCCCACCACCACTTTCATTCGCCCCGATTGCTACATTTCCGTGCACCCGGCAGGGTAGGCCACGGTTAGTGTTGCCGCACTGGATGCTTGCCTCCGACCAGAAGTCGCTTGCTGTGGGGGAAGTCGCACCGACCGGATCGAGCATGCCCAGATGCTGATGCGCTGGGATATACACCGGTGCGGCATTGGGACTTCAGCCAAGTTTTCGGAGGGATGTGGTGAGCCCCCCCCGGCCTGTCCTCCCTCTGCTGTATCAAGGTTACGGTGTATGGTTGCTCCCGTGATTGCTACGGAACTCGCCGCCGACGCTGCGGCCCAGACCGCCGACACGATGACGTGGGGGCAAACGATCGTCCTTTCCATCGTACAGGGTCTCACCGAATTCCTGCCCGTAAGCTCGTCCGGCCACCTGCGCATCGTCAGCGAACTGCTCTACGGCCATGATGCCGGAGCCTCCTTTACCGCTGTCGTGCAACTGGGTACGGAGGCAGCTGTGCTGGTGTACTTCGCAAAGGAGATTTGGACCATCATCCGCTCCTGGTGCGCCGGATTGGTTGATAGGAATAAGCGGGACTTCTACTACCGCATGGGGTGGATGGTCATCTTTGGCACCATTCCCGTCGGTATCCTCGGGTTCCTCGGCAAAGATCTCATCCGCGACAACCTCCGCAACCTGTGGATCACCGCGGGGGTTCTCGTCGCCTTCTCCTTCGTGTTCATTTGGGCAGAAAAGGTAGGCTCCAAGAAGCGTGGCTACGACGAGCTCACCATGAAGGATGCCATCCTCATGGGCTTTGCTCAGTGTCTCGCGCTCATTCCCGGTGTGTCCCGCTCCGGTGGCACGATCTCCGCAGGTCTCTTCCTGGGCCTCGACCGCGAGGTTGCAGCAAAGTTCTCCTTCCTCCTGGCTATCCCAGCTGTTCTTGCCTCCGGCCTCTTTTCACTTCCCGACGCTTTCTCACCGGAGGCTGGTCAGGCCGCGTCTGCTGCTCAGCTCCTCGTGGGGACGGGCATCGCCTTCGTGCTCGGCTATGTTTCCATCGCCTGGCTCCTCAAGTTCGTTTCCAACAACTCGTTCTCTTGGTTTGCCGCTTACCGCATCCCCGTCGGCATCCTCGTCATGATCTTGCTGGCAACCGGTGTCCTCACTGCTTAGCGACAAGCAGCGTTGCCCCGTCTGGGAAACCCCAGGCGGGGTTTTGTGTATGCGGACCAGGTCCGTTCCGTGTGTCCTCTATGTTCAAGGCATGGAAGCGAAATCCACTGTCCTGTCCGAAAGCTCCGCACCACCTGGTGGACGACGTGGCGGGAAGCTTCAGACACGTGGCTGCGTGACATCCTTTGCTCTGCGATGAAGAGCCCTATGAGGTGCGAAGTAGCCGGAATGTTCACGTCACAACTAAGGTGGGGGGCATGCAATCGTGGCCTGTACCTGAACATTCAGCATTTGATTCTCTCGCCGGCACCCCCGTGCCGTTGAAGCTTTACGATTCGGCAGACGACCGGATCAAGCCGGTGAAGGCAGGAGACGTCGCCACCATGTACGTGTGCGGTATCACCCCCTACGACGCCACACACCTGGGGCACGCAGCGACATATCTCGCCTTCGATCTCATCTACCGGCAGCTGAAGGCCAACGGCCACCAGGTCCACTACGTGCAAAACGTCACGGACGTCGACGATCCGTTGTTCGAGCGTGCGGAGCGCGACAACGTAGACTGGCGCGAGCTTGGCACCTCTCAGATCGACCTGTTCCGTTCCGACATGGAGCAGCTTTCCGTCTTCCCACCGCAGGACTTCGTTGGCGTACAGGAAGCCGTGGACGAGGTCATTGACATGGTCACGGAGCTGCAAGAGAAGGGCGTTGTCTACGCTGTCGACGATCCCGAGTACCCCGACCTCTACGTCCGCGTCAACGCCACCGAGCAGTTCGGCTACGAGTCCCGGTTCACGCGAGAGGAGATGCTCGACGTTTTCGCCGAGCGCGGTGGAGACCCGGATCGCCCCGGCAAGGAGGATCCTCTCGACGCTCTGGTCTGGAAGATGGCCCGCCCGGGTGAACCGTCCTGGGATGCCCCCTTTGGTGCCGGCAGGCCCGGGTGGCACATCGAATGCTCGGCCATTGCCCGCAACCGGCTGTCTGTCCCCTTCGATATCCAGGGCGGCGGACGCGACCTCGTCTTCCCGCACCACGAGTTCTCGGCCGCCCACGCAGAAGCTGCCACGGGCGAACCGCGCATGGCGAACCATTACGTACACGGAGGCATGATTGCCCTCGATGGTGTGAAGATGTCCAAGTCTCTGGGCAACCTCGTGTTCGTGTCCACGCTCTTGGAGGAAGGGCACTCCGCCGCAGCTATTCGCCTGTCTGTTTTCCGTGGGCACTACCGTGCTGATCGCGACTTTTCTGCTACCTCCCTCGCGGAGTGCGAAACCCTGGTGGAGAGGCTGCGAGAAAGCGTCCACAAGCCAGCTCCGCGAGCAGCAGCTGAGGCCCTCGTGACCGAACTGCGCGAGGCTTTGGCGGATGACCTCGACACCCAGCGCGCCATTGCTGCCCTCGAGAAATGGGCAGATAGCAAGTGGACGGGGAAGCTCGACCCAGAGGCTGGCCACGTCGTTGCTTGTGCACTTGACGCAATTATGGGCATCAAGCTATAAACCTCTGAAGTATCACGGATTGGTAACGCCTAGCGCGTTGGACGTGCGAAACCAACGGACATCATAGACAATGGAGCACATGAGTATTCGCGAGAGCATGCAGGCGAGCGTTGACGAGTTCATCGCCAACCTGGAATCCTACGCAACAGGGTCCTACCTCAGGGAGGACGAAAAAGAGTTCTGGGAACAGCCCTTCGACCCGGAGGTACTGCAAGAGCTCCGCAGCATCGTTGAGGCCTTCCTCGACAGTCTGGACCGCCTTGGCGCAGAGCCGTCAATGGAAGCGGTCCACGGTGTTGTCAATGGTTTCATCGATAAGACTGAGACCTTTGACGATAAATGTGCGGGTGCCGTCATCGAACCGGAAGAGGAAAACGACCTCAACCTGTTCATCCACAAAGCGCTCGAGGCGGGGAAGTACGACGAGGATACTATCGCCTCCGTCCCCGAGTTCGAGTAGCGTAGCCCGAAAGGTTCTACGAGAGACAAGAATCGGAATACCCATCCTTGCAGTGCGTATATTCGCAGTGTAAGGGTGGGTTTTGGCGTGCGACGCGTACCGGCTACCGTCGACACTATGGCAAAGGAGCAGACATCCATGGCAAGACAATCCGCAGGAGCAGAAGAGCGTAAACCGCACGAGAAGCGCAATGGACGCTCGTACGTCACGGCCATGGGGCTGCAGGGGATTGGTGATCAACTGGTCAACGCCAAGACGGTTCTCCCGTGGGTATTATCTGCTACGGGCGTTCCTGCGTTCCTGACAGCTCTGCTCGTGCCCATTCGTGAGTCCGGATCTATGCTTCCACAGGCGGCCATTACCGGCTGGGTCGTGAGCAAGAAGCGTCGCGCGACCGTGTGGTCGATCGGTGCGCTTATCCAGGCTGTGTCAGCCATTCTCATGGGTGTGGCCATCGGCTTCACTCGAGGTGTGCTACTCGGCGTGCTCGTCATCATCCTCCTCGCAACGTTCTCCACGGGACGGGCCATCGGCTCCATCTCCTCCAAGGACGTGCAGGCGCGAACGATCTCTAAGGGGCACCGCGGTCGTTTGACGGGGACATCCACGATGATTTCGGGGCTCATCGCCATCACCATTGGTTTGGCCATTCGGGCCCGCGGACACGACCTCTCCATCAGTTTTCTCGCTCTTCTCATCTCTGCTGGAGGAGCGTGCTGGCTGCTGGCAGCGCTCGTGTTCACACGGATTCTCGAACCGGCCCCGGAGGAAGGCTCGAAGAAGGGGGCAGGGGATAACTGGATCCGGGATTCCTGGACTCTTCTAGCCACCGATAAGCCGTTCCAGCGGTTCGTCATCGTTCGAGCGTTACTCCTCGCATCGGCGCTATCACCGACGTTTATCGTCTCCCTTTCCTCGCGTTCCACCGATGTTCTGTCGGGACTTGGCTCGTATATCGTTGCCTCCGGTCTGGCGAGCCTCATCGGCGGTCGGGTTTCGGGAATCCTGGCAGATAAATCCTCCCGCAATACGATGGCCTACGGTGCCCTCGCCACCTCCATCGCATTGCTTGCCATCGTGGGCTTAAGCTACGCGGAATCCATCGCAGCATGGGCTTTGCCTGTAGGGTTCTTCGTCGTCACTCTCATCCATACCGGCGTGCGTGTGGGGCGCAAGACGTACGTCGTGGACATGGGGGAGGGCGACCAGACTACCCAGTACGTTGCCGTGGCGAATACAGCGATGGGTGTCATCCTGCTCCTTGTCGGTGCGATCTCGGGCATCATCGCGATGGCCGGTGCGCGGGCAGCGCTTCTCGCACTGGCGATCATTGGGATCGTCGGTTTCCTTCTCGCCCGCTCACTTCCGGAGGTTTCTGCCGGGTCATAGGGGGGCGTGATTTTTCTGACCGGCAATCTTGCATCCGTCTTTGTGCATCCAGGACCTGTGCTCGGATATAGTCAGCTAGGACGATTGAAACAACGAAGCGGAAGTGGTGCTCTACGTGGCGATGAAGGCGATCTTTTTTGATATGGACGGAACTCTGGTCGATTCCGAACCCCTGTGGGGCCAGGTTACCGCAGAGTTTTCGCGTCGCCTTGGACATGAGATGACCGACGAGGAGCTCTACAACACGATGGGTGGCTCGTTCGATCACACGGTCACGTACGTGGGTGAGCTCAACGGTCGGACGTTTTCCCCGGAGGAACGTAAAGAACTCATGCGTGTCTTCTACGCGGAGGTCATGCACCTTATGCAGGATGTTCTCACCCCGAAGCCCGGAGTTGTAGACCTCCTCCAGTCTGTTGTCGATGCCGGTGTTCCCCAATTGGTCACCACGAACACTTATCGGACGCTTGCCGACGTCGAAATCAACGCTGTGGGCGCTCATTTCTTCTCGTCCTCCGTCGCCGGTGATGAGGTAACCCAGGGCAAGCCGGATCCCGAGATGTACCTGAAGGCCGCGGAGATCGTCGGTGCCGACCCCCAGCAGTGCCTTGTTTTTGAAGACTCCGTCGCTGGAATGACGGCCGCACGTGATGCCGGCTCCGTGGTCATTGCTCTTCCTCCCGCACACGGCGAGGCAATTGACGGTGTGGCCACCCTCGACGAACTCCACGGCTCGGCGTCCTTTGAAGGCGTCACCTTTGACACCTGCGCTCAGTGGTTCATCGAGCTCGGCGGGAAGGCCTAGCCCGCGCACTCCCCGTTATCGGTAAGCGGCAATGGATAATCCGGGGGTAGGAGGAGTAGAAAACCTCTCACTCAGCCCCCGAAACGCCTTCTAGTGTGGCAAGATAGTTTGGTATGAAAACTTTTGATACCTTGTTCGACGAGCTCACTACTAAGGCAGCAGAAAAGCCGGAAGGCTCTGCCACCGCTCACGCATTGGATCAAGGTGTCCATTTCATTGGCAAGAAGGTCATCGAAGAAGCTGGCGAGGTTTGGCTCGCGGGGGAGTACCAGTCCGATGATGAACTTGCCGAGGAAATCTCGCAGCTCATGTACTGGTCTCAGGTCATGATGCTCAAGCGCGGGCTGAAGCTCGAGGATGTATACAAGTACCTCTAGATGACCACCTGCTGTGCTCCCTCCAATAGGAGCAGGGCAGACAGCAGGGACTCGGTGAGTGCGTTGCTGCTGGGTAACCTCAGTGGCCGCCGGCCGGTTCCCCAGATTCTCTTCATCTCCTCAGTGGGTCACGGTAGGCGAAAAGCACCAGGAAGGATGTGTAGCAACACCCATGCTACGAATTGCAGTGCCAAACAAGGGGTCACTCAGTGAGGTGGCCATTGAAATTCTTGCGGAGGCTGGGTACGAGCGGCGCCCAGATTCGAAAACGCTCACAGTCCTGGACAAGGACAACGAGGTGGAGTTCTTCTTCCTCCGCCCAAAGGATATCGCCATCTACGTTGCAGGTGGTCAGCTCGACATCGGGATAACAGGAAGGGATTTGGCGCTTGACTCCGGCGCTGCAGTGGACGAACTGCTACCGCTCGGGTTTGGCGATTCACGATTCTTCTACGCAGCCCCGGCAAACGAGACGTGGTCCGTAGACGATCTGGAGGGCAAGCGCATCGCCACAAGCTACCCCAATCTTGTTCGGTCCGACCTCGCCCGCCGAGGAATGAACGCCACCGTCATCAGGCTCGACGGCGCGGTGGAAATCTCTATCCGCCTCGGTGTGGCTGATGTCATCGCCGATGTGGTCTCAACCGGCAGGACGCTCCGCCAGCAAGGCCTGGCAACCTTCGGGGAGCCTCTTGTTTCCTCCGAGGCAGCCATTTACGGTCGCCACGGACGTGATGTCACGGAGGCCATGCAGGTTTTCATTCGCCGCATCGAGGGCATCCTGCGCGCCCGGACGTTCATGATTTTGGACTACAACTGCCCCAAGAATCTCCTCAGCGAACTGACCGCTATCACCCCCGGTCTCTCCGGAGCGACGGTGTCCCCGCTTGCCAAGACTGATTGGGTCGCGGTTCGGGCAATGGTTCCCCGGGCTGAAGCCAACACCATCATGGACGAGCTATCCGCAGGTGGCGCAAAGGCGATCTTGGCCACAGATATTCGCATCGCTCGACTGTAGAGTCGACATAGAAAGCCGGGTAGGAACGCGTCTTGTGTGCGTTCCTACCCGGTTTATTCTTTACCGCCACGCGCATGCCCCGGTGGCGCGGCGAATACTACGCGTCACCAGGGGACTGAGAATGCGTCGGCGAGGCTAGCTAGGCCAGGGCTCCCATGGGGTCCCAGACCGGCAGCACGATGGGGGCGCCCCCAATGGCCTGCTGGTAGTCGTCGGGAAGCAAGTCACGACGAACGGCGACGGCGAAGACATACTCATCAAACCACGAGTCGTTCATCGTCCAGAAGCCCTTGTCCGCCTTGTCCGGACCCCAGGAGTTCTCCACGCGCCAACGACGAGGTGCCTTGTCCTCGCCCTCGTCCACGCCGGTGAACACCATCGCGTGCGTCATAAGGGAATCGCCGGAGACAACACGCTCCTGCTTGTCCATGCCGAGCTCCACGCCGTAGATGCCCTCGTAGTCAAGCAGGTGAGCATCCCACACGCCGAGGGTGCGCGCGGCCTGCTGGGTGGTATCGCAGCCGAACCACACGGAGGTCCCCTCAGCGAGCGTCGCAGCCACGGCCTTCTTCATCACGCTGATATCCGCGTTGAGGTAGGTGACAGGCTGAGCCCCAGCGACATTACCAAGGTATTCGACGGTCAACACGTCCTTCGGTGCGTGTCGGGGATCATTGACCACGCATACGTAGTCATCGAGGTTCGCCTTCACGTACTTTTCCTTGAACTCCAGCGGAGTCATGGTGCCGACGCGGGTAAAGGCATCGTCCTTGTCACGGTATTGCCACACGAACTCCGTAGGTGGAGTGCCCAGGTGGATGGTAAGAATCCGGTAGGCATCTTCAAGCGCCTGCTTCTTGATGTCCTTCCGTTCCTCATCTGAGCCTGCCTCTCGCAGCAGGTAGGCACCGCGACGAAGCACCGTAGACAGATCGCGGTTCATCGCGCGAGTGTCCGTGGAGGAGTTCGTATCCGGCATCGCGTACTGGGGGACGATGCCGTACTTATTAATGAGTGCAACGAGCATGTTCCACTGCCCGCCGTCTTCAATCGGTGCCTGGAGCAGGTGTGCCACGGTGCGGTCGAGAATGTCGCGCTCGCGGAGCTCGTCCATCGCCTCCAGGAAGTAGTTTGCCTTCTCCAGCTTGTCCCAGAAGTGGACAAACGTCTGGGACAGCTCGAAGTCCTTTACTTTCGTTTCCTTCATAATGGGGCCACGCAGCATATTCATGCCGGCAAAGATCCAGCATCGGCCGGAACGCTTCTGGTTTGCCACGGCCCAATCATCCACTTTGGTGGACACGCTGGTGTCGATGCCGGAAAGAATGTCGCGGTTGACAGCGAGTTTATCCACCCCGGTGGTCGTCACGGCGTTTCGGGAAACGCGGAATGACCGGTCGGCTCGTAGCTTTTCGTTTTCGGCGACAATCGCATCCAGCGACAGCCCCTGTGTGCTCTTGGTAGTAGCCATTGTGTAGAAACTTCCTTCCTTCCTAGCTCATCGGATCCCAGCAGGGCAGAAGGATGGCTTCGCCGTCCCACGCCTTGAGCAATTCTTCCGGGACATACTTCCTCCGGACTACGACGGAGAAAACGTTGGCGCGGAACCAATCGCTCGTCATCGTCCCGTACCCATCGCCACCGAGCTTGACGCCCCTGTGGTCCTCGGTGCCCCACGAATTCTCTACTCGGAAGTGGCCAGATGGCTCATCGAAGCCGGTGAGCACCATCGCGTGGGTTGGTGCTTCCTCCCACGTGAGCATGCGACCTTCCCGGTCGTAGTCCAGGTCAATACCGTACATATCGGGGAGGTTGATGAGGTTCGTGTCCCACATGCCAAGGATGGCATCGAACTGCGTGTTTACGTCGCAGCCGAACCACACGGGATCGGACTGCGAAATCGAGTCGATAGCTGCCTGACGCAGCACATCGATATCGGCGTTGACATAGCGGTACACGGGCGTGCCCCACACGTTGGTGGCAAGCTTTGTGTCGTAAGCCTGATTGACCTTGTGGTCGGCACGTGCATCAAAGGCGATTTCCACGAACTGGCCAAGGTCCGGAAGGTACTTCTGCGCGAATTCTTGCGGGGTGAATTCGCCCTCGCGGTGGAACTCGCCGTCCTTGGTACGGTATTGCCACACGAACGAGGTCGGAGGCGTTCCCAGGTGGATGCCTACGATGCGCTGAATATCCTTCATTGCCTCGTCGATGGAACCGTTTTTCATCACTGTTTTCCGCACCACGGTGTGGATGGCGCGGCTCATTGCCGCGGTGTCACCAGCCGAGTCAGAATCTGGCATGGCGTAGGACGGCACAACACCGTACTTGGCCACGAGATTGTTGACGTAGTTGAAGAGGCCGCCGTCCCCAGCAGCATAGTCGAGGACGAACGCTGTCTCCCTGTCATCAAGGTCAATGGCACCGTCGGCGGTACGTGCCGCGTGGGGTTCCTCGTCGCCTAGCAGATAGGTGAGGGCAAAGTAGGCCTTCTCCAGCTTGTCAAAGTACTGGAGGTAGGCCTGAGAAAACTCGAACTGCTCGATGCCGAGTTCCTTCGCCACCTTTTGGCGATACATGTTGAGGGCCGCGAACATCCAGCACCGGCCAGATGATTTCTGGTTGGTTACCTTGAGGGAGTCGAGTTTGATCTCCACGGTGGGGTCAAGGCTTACTACCTTGTCGCGATCCAGAGCCACCTTATTCACGCTTACTGCGGTGACAGCATTGCGCGCGACGGCGACGGTCGGATCCTCGGACACCTTCTTCTGAATCTCCTTGGTGCAGTCTTCAGAGAGAGGCTGCATGCACATATCTTGTTCCATACCTACTTTATACGCCTGACATGGGTATTTTATCGTATTATCCACTGTGAAAATTGGGGGTCATAGGGACTAGCCTTTCGGCGATTCCGTAGTGGCCAACTATCGGCTGTGCGGGGTCTCACAGGACGTGGATTCCATCGGTTGCGAAGGCGCGATGCAAGCGCCCAGTACAAAGGGTATGGGGGAGCAAAGCAAACCCGCTGCCAGGCGATGGTAGTGCGTAAGGAGAACCAGAAAGCCGCCGGTTTGGATGTTCTGCAGGATGGCGATTATCCCCACACCCTGGCCCTCAGGTTTTCGTGCATGAGCCCCCAGATGGGCGGGGTTTTCTCGAGTGTAAGACAGAGCCCGAGCGACAGGCTCAAGCCAAAAATGCGTGGGCGAATACCTCGCACAAACTTTCCCATCACTGGGAAGCATCCGTCATGTTCTGCTCGAGAGCCAGCCGTACATGCACCAAGATGGTATTGCCACAAACCAGATTCGCTCAGCCTCGTGGCTCGGCCTTGCTAAGTTCGTGGATGGGGGCAGCCAGACACCCGTGTCGTATTCAACACGCGCCGTAGTCGGAACTCCTACGAGCCACAGGCGGGGATAGGCGGAACGGTCCCTCTTTCCACTATCGGTACATACGTCGCAGTTTCGTTGTAGTTCGCAACGGAAAAGCGTGTGCCCATACAGTCCTCAGCCCTCGGAAGTCGCCTCAGCAGTGCGATAGAAGGGGGGAGCTGACCGTGTCTCCCACAGCGGAGGAGCGCGATGCAGTTTCGCAGTACACATCCGACGTGGCGTAGAGAAGGTGGGGAAGCAAACGGCGTAGCACTTCTGCAGTGAAAAAGGGAACGGTGCTGGACGTTTTTATTTCATCCCCCTCTACAGGGTGGATTTTAGAAAATTGTCGAACAATCATTCCTCAGGATAGGCCAGCTAAAAAGCAAAATCTTTAGTACCACAAGCAATTCTAAATAGTCTCCGGGGTACGGAAGGTGGCATACTTAAGAACATAGGACAAGCCCTGTACATAGCAGGCAATCTGCTTTTTCCTGACCTAACGTTTTCCTAGTGAACCGGAAAGCAAACCGAATAGAAAGTATCGAAAAAGTGGTAGACACCAACACGTCCACGCGCACCGAGGTTGACCTCCTCGGCACGATGGAGATCTCCAATGATCACTACTATGGCATCCACACCCAGCGAGCTATAGAGAACTACCAAATCTCCGGCCATACCGTAAACACCCAGCCGGATTTCATTCGAGGCATGGTGTACACGAAGAAGGCCACCGCTATAGCCAACAACGTGGTGGGAGCGCTGGACAATGAGAAGAAGGACGCCATCAATTGGGCCTGCGACCAGATCCTCAACGAGGGCGTATGCATGGACCAGTTCCCCATCGACCTCTTCCAGGGAGGTGCTGGAACCTCACTGAATATGAACACCAACGAGGTCATTGCCAACCTCGCATTGGAGCACTTGGGGAAGGAAAAAGGCGACTACGGCGTCATCCATCCCAACGATGACGTAAACATGAGCCAGTCCACAAACGATGCCTACCCGACGGGCATAAAGCTGGGCTTCTATGCAGGTGTGCAAAAGGTGATCGCCGAGCTTGAGAAGCTCGTTGCTTCTCTTGCAGCCAAGGGCGACGAGTTCGCAACAGTGTTGAAGATGGGTCGCACGCAGCTCCAGGACGCAGTCCCCATGTCACTCGGCGAGGAATTCAACGGGTACGCACACACTCTCTCCGATGAGATCGGCAACCTCCAGCGCGAAGCAAAGGAACTTCTCGTCGTCAACCTCGGTGCCACCGCAATCGGCACGGAGCTGAACACCCCGGACGGCTTCACAGAAGCTGTAACCACAGCACTTGCAGATGTGACCGGGCTGGAGATTACTTCAGCTAAGGACCTCGTCGCTGCGACCAGCGACCAGGGCTGCTACATTTCCGTCCACGGAGCGCTGCGTCGCCTCGCTCTCAAGCTTTCCAAGGTCTGCAACGACCTCCGTCTGTTGGCATCGGGTCCGCGCGCTGGTCTGAAGGAAATCAACCTGCCGGAGCGTGCTGCTGGGTCTTCCATCATGCCGGCTAAGGTGAACCCGGTAATCCCCGAGGTCGTCAACCAGGTGTGCTTCAAGGTGTTCGGTAACGATGTCACTGTCGGCTACGCCTCTGAGGCCGGTCAGCTGGAGCTCAACGTGATGGAGCCGGCAACCGCACAAGCAACCTTTGAATCGCTCACGATCCTCACCAATGCTCTGAAAACGCTACGTGAGAAGTGCATCGACGGCATCACCGCCAACCCGGAGATCTGCAAGGCCCACGTCCACAATTCCATTGGCACGATCACCTACCTCAACCCCTTCATCGGCCACGCTGCCGGCGACAGGATCGGTAAGGAGGCAGCGGAAACGGGTAAGTCCGTTCGCGAGCTCGTACTCGAGCATGGGCTTCTCGACGAAGAGACCCTCGACAAAGTGCTCTCCGACGAGAATCTCATTAACCCGTCTATGGACATCGCTCCCACTAAGTCGGAGTAGGTCACAACCTGCAGGCACAACCGAGCCTGCCAGTAGTATTCGGTAACGAGGCCGTAGCCATCTGGCTACGGCCTTTGCTGTCCCCAAGTTCTTACCCAGGTGATGCTGCGCCGCACGGAAGTAGGGGAGGCGCCGTAGAAAAGAAAACGCGCGACGACGCACGCTCACTAGCTACCCCAGTTAGGGGGTAGTGTGCTGTCACTATCGGTGTAAGAAAAATCACTCAGCAAAACGTTGATTTGTTGCACGGACATCCCCTTGGCGGTTTCCGTCTCCGAAGCGCAACGATATTCTTACTGTGGTAACACCATTGTTCCAGCGGATTCGTCGGTACCCGGGGAACTGGCGATGCTCGATTTTCGTCACATCTTTGCCTATCGACGATGGTCAGCAAGCATGCAGCAGACCCCCTTTCCGTTCCGCAACCAAACATTCCCCGGACGGAATAGTCTAAATATCGGTACTCTCATATGTATGACAGAAAAAGTTCCATCAGATGTTGAAATTGCACAGGCCCATAAGGCCCTTCCCATCACTGAAATTGCGGAATCTGCAGGAATCCCCCAAGAAGCACTGATCCCGTTTGGCACCAACAAAGCCAAGGTGGACATCAACTACGTCAAGGACCACGGCGACAAGGCCAAGGTCATCCTCGTCACCGCTATGTCCCCGACACCCGCGGGCGAGGGCAAGACCACCACGCTGATCGGCCTTGCCGATGCTCTCAAGCTCGAGGGCAAGAACTCCTTCGTTGCTCTCCGCGAGCCCTCCCAAGGCCCGGTCATGGGCATCAAGGGTGGCGCAGCCGGTGGCGGTTACGCACAGATCGTCCCCATGGAGGAGATCAACCTCCACTTCACCGGTGACTTCCACGCTCTTGCTGCAGCAAACAACACGCTCGCAGCGCTCATCGATGCACACATTCACAACGGCAACGCTCTGAACATTGATCCCCGTCAGATCACCTGGCGCCGTTGCCTCGACGTCAACGACCGCTCCCTGCGCCACATCGTCACCGGACTCGGTGGCAAGGCACAGGGCACCCCGACGGAAACCGGCTTCGATATCACCGCAGCTTCTGAGATGATGGCCATCCTCTGCCTCGCTTCCGACTACAAGGATCTGAAGGAGCGCATCGGCCGCATCGTCATCGGCTCCACCTACGACGGCAAGCCGGTTCAGGTATCCGAGCTCGGTGTCGAGGGTGCACTTACTACACTCCTCAAGGATGCGATCCACCCGAACCTCGTCCAGACCCTCGGTGGTGTCCCGGCTTTCGTCCACGGTGGACCCTTCGCCAACATTGCCCACGGCTGCAACACCCTGACGGCAACCAAGACCGCCATGAAGCTCGGTGACTACGTCTGCACGGAGGCTGGCTTCGGTGCTGACCTCGGCGCAGAGAAGTTCTTCGACATGAAGGCTCGCTACGGCGACATCAAGGTCGACGCGGTCGTGCTTGTCGCTACCATCCGTTCCCTCAAATACAACGGTGGTGTCGCCCGCGAGGATCTCACCAAGGAGAACCTCGAGGCCCTGGAGGCTGGCGTCGTCAACCTCGAGCGCCACGTGGAAAACGTCCGCAAGTTCGGTGTTGAGCCGGTCATCGCCCTCAACGACTTCGTGTCTGATACCCAGGCAGAGAAGGACTTCATGACCGAATGGGGCAAGAAGAACAACGTCCGCGTTCTCGAGTCCAAGGTCTGGGAGAAGGGCGGCGAAGGCGCTCGTGAGCTCGCCAAGGCAGTTATCGAGGTTGCTGAGAGCGGCAAGAGCGACTCCCACCCGCTGTACGACCTCGAGGACGGCCTCGAGGCCAACATCGAAAAGATCGCTACCGAGCTGTACCACGCAGAGGGCGTGCAGTACTCCGCTAAGGCGCAGAAGGACCTCGCATTCTTCAAGAAGAACGGCTGGGACAAGCTGCCCGTCATCATTTCGAAGACGCAGTACTCCTTCACCGATGACGGCTCCCAGCTCGGCGCACCGGAGGGCCACACCCTCCACGTCCGCGAGCTGCTGCCAAAGATCGGTGCAGGTTTCATTGTCGCCCTCACCGGCAACGTGATGACCCTTCCGGGTCTGGGCAAGACCCCGGCAGCCCTGAAGATCGACATCGACGAGAACGGCACCATCTCTGGCCTGTTCTAGTTAGTTATTCCGAAAAGTGCCCCCTCAAATGTGGTCATTTGAGGGGGTACTTTTTGTGCGGGGGAGGGCAAAAGCAATTTCTATACAGGGTCTCTGACTCTACAGCAGAGTTAAACCAAGCGTACGAGCTTCAATTTTTCTATAAATATCTACGGCAGATCCGCTCGCGAAACCTAAGGAAGCAATTGGAGTTTCTTAACGGCCTAAGATGTGATTTGGAATCCGGCAACGTTAATGGTGTTTTGCAAAAAATTATTGCCATTCTAACTAGCATCGCCACTATCATCGGTTTGATCGTGGGCATGACTACAAGCGTGGGTGGAAGCACGAATTCCCCAGGTAATACTCACGTTCCTGGGGTAGTTTCTACAGGGGCAAAATACCTTAAAGATCATCCGTTGACCGATTTCGGAGGTATGCAGTACTTCAAAACCATTCCAATGGGTGGGAAACCATATGAGTACTCCCTTACTGACAAATCGACCCATTACGAAGAGATCTACACGGATTTCCGTCTAAGTGGCAAGTATTCGCATCTCGAGGCTACTCACGGTATGAATGACAATGCCTCGACCCCCAACACCTATACCGATTTCATCTTTATCGTAGATGGCACCGAAACCATGAGGAAGAGGGTTTCCTCAGATGACATCGTTAAAATTTCAGTTCCGCTGATTGTTGATGGGTCAAAGTGGCAGTCGTTACGCATCATGCTTCGCTCTTTCCGTGCCGATTCAAACGAGGCCGACGCGACAATCACCGGAGCCACGGTTGGCACGCCAACGCTATATCCGTAAACCCCCTTCGACCCCCTGTAACCTTTTTAGTCCTTGTTCGGCCACCCCGGGTACTCCGGGGGAGTGCCACCGAAAGCCGGGCAGATGGACTGGTAGTCACACCACCCGCACAGCTTCGAGGTGCGGGGCTCAAACTCGCCGCGGACACCTTTGTGCTTGATCTCGTCCCACGTGAGGGCGAGATCGGCAGCGAATGCCTCGAGCGTCGCCTCATCGGGGCTGAGCGTAAGGTCATCGCCGACGGCCAAGTACATGAGTCGCAGCTGCGCAGGAATCACACCGTACAGGCGCCACCACACGAGCGCATAGAACTTCATCTGCGCCATCGCGTCGTCGGCGAAGCGGGGGCTCGGCTTCTTCCCCGTCTTGTAGTCGACGATGCGCACCATCCCGTCATCGTTAACGTCGACGCGGTCAATGAAGCCACGAAGAGGAACGTCATCGCGGATCGTGGTGGACACGAACTCTTCCATGCGATCCGTGCTTAGTCCCTGTGGGTTTTCCATCATGAAATAACCCTTGACCAACCCGCGCGCCTGGATGAAGAAGTCCATTTCCTTATCTTCCGGCACGACCTTGGCGTTGGCGGGAGCCTTCGTCTTCATTTTCTCCCAGGTGGGGACGATAAGCTTCACCGCTGTGGGGTAGGTACGCTCCTCGGGGGGAAGCCCCATGAGCTGTTCCAACACGGCATGCACGAGCGTGCCCTTGAGCTGATAGTCCTTGGTTTCCGTGGGGATTTTGTCAATCGCACCGAAGCGGAAGGAAAGGGGGCACTTCTTGTACTGGCTGACCCGCGAGGGTGACAGTGCCACATTGAATCGCTTAAAGTTTTCGTTCGCTTTGCTACTCACAATGCCTACCAGCTTACTCATACATGTCCCGTGACGTGCCCATTGTGAAATGCGCCCGCGTGTGACGTTCACGGGGGTTGTTCCTCCTCTGCGAGAAGACACTCACGGTGGGTAGGTCCGCTTCCTTCGGACAGTCGTGGTTTCTCCATCGCGGGGTTACGCGGTTAGGTAACTGTTAGGTACGAGTGCGCTTCATACTTACCGCCGGGTAGATGCCGGGTACGCTTAATCCCATGAGTGCGTTTACTGACTACGTTGATGCGAGCCCCAGCTCCTTCCATGCTGCTCACGAAGCTGCCAAGATCCTTCTCAGCGCCGGTTTCACCGAGCAGTCTCTCACCGGTGCGTGGGATAACACCCCTGGTGGGCATGTCATGACGGTGGGTGGGGCGGTCCTTGCCTGGTGGCTCCCCGAGACCATTTCGGTACAACCCATCCGTATTGTCGGGGCGCACACGGATTCACCCGGTTTCAAGCTCAAGCCCCAGCCGGAGTCGGTCACCCGTGGCTTCAGCCAGGCCGGTGTCGAGGTGTACGGAGGAGCCATCCTCTCCAGCTGGTTCGATCGCGAACTGGTTCTTGCCGGTACGGTCACGCTTGCCGACGGTTCGTCCCAGCTTGTCACGACACCTCCCGCATTGCGCATCCCGCACCTTGCGATCCACCTCGACCGCTCAGCAAACCAGGGCTTCGCCCCGGACAAGCAGAATCATCTGCAGCCCATCGTCGATGTCGTCGGCGATCCGGCAATCGGTGGGGAGCCGACGGGCGTTCTTGACCTCGTTGCGCAATCTGCCGGTCTTCGTGCCCGCGATATTGTCTCCTACGACCTCATCACCTGTGACGCGCAGCCGGCAGCCTCCACGGGGGCGGCTGGCAACCTCATCGCAACGGGCAGGCTCGACAACCTTTCCAGCGTGTGGCCAGCGGTGACGGCGCTGCAGCAGGCTGCAGAGTCGCATCCGGATGCCATCCTTATGTCTTGCTGCTTCGACCACGAGGAGGTGGGAAGCTCCTCCCGCACGGGTGCCGGTGGTCCGCTGCTTGAGCAGGTCATCAACCGCATCCTCGACACGGCGGGACTCACCAGCGACGAGAAATACCGGGTCATCGATTCCTCCATCATGGTCTCCGCCGACGCGGCGCACTCTGTGCATCCCAACTACGTCGAGCGTCACGATCCGCATGTCTACCCGGTTCTCGGGGCCGGCCCCGTGGTCAAATACAACGCCAATCAGCGGTACGCAACGACGGCGGAATCCGCGGCAGCGTTCATCCGCGCCTGCGACCGGGCAGATGTTCCCGTCCAGGAGTTCGTCTCCAACAACGACGTGCCCTGCGGCTCCACCATCGGCCCGATTCTTTCCACCCGCACGGGCATCAGCACGGTGGATGTCGGCATTCCGCTTCTGTCCATGCACTCGGCTCGCGAGCTCTGCCACGCAGACGATGTCGACTATCTCACTGCCGCGCTGCAGGCATTCTTCGAAGGGGAGGAGGACTAGTTTGATGCGGGATCAGGTCGAATTTGTAGAAAACCTCTACCGCGCGTTTGAGGGTACGGAGTCCCACGATAAGGTCCGTTTCGCCGCGTGGTGTCTGCACCGGGCAACGCTGCTTCCCGTGACCTCTGGTGTTGATGTGGACGAGCTTTCGCGTGCCTCCGACGTGTTGTGGGACGGTGACGATCCCGCAGCGGACGGCCAAGTGATCGTCGTCAAGCCCCTGAATGCAGTCGACGAAGATGCGCAAGCTATAGCCGACGAGCTCACGGAATCTCTCCAGGACGCACGCCAGGCTCTTCTTGACAACGATGCCGAGGCTGCCGCCCGCTGTGCCGAACACAACCTCACCATTTTGACGTTTGCCACCTACCCCGACCACCAGAAGGTCGTGGAAAAGGAAATGGCCGATCAAAAGAAGACCGCCGAGGCGATCATCGCAGCAGAGGCCGTCACCATCGATTACCTCGCCCCACAGTCGGAGGCGTAACGGATTCCCGTCCCGCACTTGTATACTCCAAGCCTGTTGGGCGTAGCCATGTGTGCGCATTTACCGTCGGAATTATTCAAGGAAGGAACATGTAATGGCTTATTCGGGCCCCTTTGAGGCAGGCGACCGTGTGCAGCTCACGGATCAAAAGCGTCGCCACCACACGATCGTGTTGGAGCCGGGGGAGAGCTACTTCACCCACAAGGGCGAGATTCGCCATGATGACATCATCGGCGCGCCTGAAGGCAGCGTTGTCGAATCCACGCTCGGTGAGGAATACCTCTGCTTCAGGCACCTCATGGTGGACCATGTTCTCTCCATGCCCCGTGGCGCAGCCGTTATCTACCCCAAGGACACCGCCCAAATCCTCGTCGAAGGGGATATTTTCCCCGGCGCGCGCGTGTTGGAGGCGGGCGCGGGATCTGGTGCACTGTCTATGGCGCTGCTTCGCGCGATCGGACCTACCGGCACACTCATTTCCTACGAGATCCGCGATGACCACCTCGAATTCGCTCGCTCAAACGTGGCGGAGTACTTTGGCCACGAACCCGAGCAGTGGGATCCCCGCTTGGGAGACCTCTCCGAGGTGCACCTGGACGATATCGACGACCCCGTCGACCGCATCATTTTGGACATGGTGGAGCCGTGGACGTGTATCGATAACGTCTCGGAACTGCTACGCCCGGGTGGCGTGTTCATGACGTACGTTCCCACCGTCCCGCAGCTCATGAACATCATGGAGCACATCCGCGACCAGAAGTGCTTCACGGAGCCCCGCGCGTGGGAAACACTGCTGCGCGAATGGCGCGTCGAAGGGCTGGCCACACGCCCGGAGCACCGGATGAACGCCCACACCGCCTTCCTTGTCTGGGCCCGTCGGCTTGCCGACGGTGTCACCCCGCCGCGTCCCAAGCGTCGCGCCCGTAAATAGCCAGGTGACACGCACCGAACCGGGGGCACATCGAACACTGTAATGTCATTGATATGACTTCCGCGCAGAATTCCCCTGGATCAGTGCAGCCTTCTCCTAAATCAGAGGCCGTTGCAGAGAAGGAACGTCGAGAAGCCGATGAACGCCGACGTTCCGCCGATTACGCCCGGCTCGTTCGCCAAAACCGCGATCTCGGGGCGCGGAACCAAAAGCTCGTAGAGCTGCTCAAGGCATCGCGCGACAAGCTACAGACTCTGTACGGCGAGTTGGAGGAGCTCGCCACGCCACCGTCCACGTACGGCACCTACCTGGGGACCAACGAGCCTGGGTATTCGGCCGAAATTTTCACCGGCAACCGCGAGATGCGCGTCATGGTTTCCCCCAGCGTCGACCAGTCCGACCTGCAGCCGGGGATGCGCGTCCGCCTTGCCGAGGGCAACATCATCGTCGAAACAGCCGGTTTCACCACCTCCGGTGAGCTGGCCACCATGGTGGAGCGAATTGGCACAGACCGCGCGCTCATCGTCTCCGTTACCGGCGATAAATCCGTCGTCACGCTCGCCGGTCCCATTCGTGGCCAGGCGGAAGCAGGTGACACGCTGCTCGTCAGCCCGAAGATTGGCTACGCCTTTGAGGTCGTCCCGGTCACCGAGATGAACCGCCTCAACCTCCAGCAGATCCCCGATGTCACCTACGAGGACATCGGCGGCCTCGACGAGCAAATTGAAGCCATCAAAGATGCCGTGGAGCTTCCCTTCCTGCACCCGGAATTGTACAAGAAGTATGACCTGCGCCCACCCAAGGGCGTGTTGCTGTACGGCCCGCCCGGCTGCGGCAAGACGCTTATTGCCAAGGCTGTGGCCAACTCACTGGCGCAGCGCATGGGTGGTGACGAAGCAAGCTACTTCCTCTCTATTAAGGGGCCCGAACTCCTCAACAAGTTCGTTGGTGAGACGGAGCGCCAAATCCGCGTTGTCTTTGAGCAAGCCCGCGACGTGGCGGAGGCCGGTCGTCCTGTCATCATCTTCTTCGATGAGATGGAGTCCATTTTCCGCACCCGTGGCTCCGGCGTTAGCTCGGACATGGAAACGACCGTCGTGCCACAGTTGCTGGCTGAGCTCGACGGCGTGGAGTCGCTGTCCAACGTCATCATCATCGGTGCCACCAACCGCGAGGAGCTCATCGACCCGGCCATCCTGCGCCCCGGTCGTCTCGACGTGAAGATCCGCATCGATCGCCCGGATAGGGCAGGGGCTGCCGATATTTTCTCCCGCTACATCACAGACGAGCTTCCCCTTGCTGAGCCCGCTGCGTCACTCATTGAATTTGGCGTGGAGGAAATGTTTGCTCAGACCCCCTATGTCGAGCTCACCTTTGATAACGGCGACTCCCATGTTCTTTACTACGAGGACTTCGTCTCCGGCGCGCAGATCGCCAACGTCGTGGACCGCGCGAAGAAACAGGCGATCAAGGAGCACCTCGCTGATCCTTCGAGTCCGGGCATCACCCGGGAGATCCTTGCGGCGTCTATCGCCCAGGAGCAACGCGAAAGCGAGGATCTGCCCAACACGCAAAGCCCCGACGAGTGGACGAGAATCGCCGCCAAACGCACCAAAGGCCTGAAGAACCACACCGTGGTCAAGGCAACACCGCTGTAGAACGAGACAAGGAGAATGTGATCGTGGCACGTTTTATTGGGACTGAGACCGAATATGGGATCGCCACTCCGTCGGATCCCTCGTTGTCTCCCATCGTTTCCTCCACGCACGCAGTGGTGGCGTACGCTTCCACAACGGATCAGTCTGCCGCGCGGTGGGACTTCGCCCAGGAATCACCGCTCAAGGATCAGCGCGGCTTTGACTTGCGTCGCTATCACACGGTTCCGGTCATCGATCCGCGGGCGATCGGCGTGGCGAACGTCGTCGTGGATAACGGAGCGCGCTTCTATGTTGACCACGCACACCCGGAGTATTCCTCCCCGGAGACAACCAACGCGCGCGATGCCGTGCTCTACGACGCAGCGGGCGATGTCATCCTCCGCGAGGCAGTGGAAGCCGTGGCAACGCATACCGCCGAGGGGCATTCCATCTTGCGTGGCCACGATCCGTGCCCGCCGCTGAAGATCTACAAAAACAACGTGGACGGCAAGGGCGCAAGCTACGGCAGCCACGAAAACTACCTGTACTCGCGTGATACGGATTTTGATACGCTCGCCCAGGCGCTCATCCCATTCTTCGTCGTCCGTCAGGTGCTCTGCGGTGCCGGACGCGTCGGCTACGGCCAGGAGGGGGAGGAGAGCCCTGAGGACACCACGCCGTGGTTCCAGATTTCTCAGCGCGCCGATTACATCGAAACCACCGTGTCGCTGGAGACAACACTCAACCGCGGCATCATCAACACCCGCGATGAACCTCATACGAGCAGTGGCTTCGGCAGGCTCCACGTCATCATCGGCGATGCCAACATGAGCCACACGTCGACCTTCCTCAAAGTGGGCACGACGAGCCTCGTCATGGACGCGATTGAGAAGGGAATCGACTTTTCTGACCTCGAGCTCATCAACCCCGTTGCTGCCTGCCACACAGTTTCTCGCGACCTCACGGTTTCCACCCCGCTTCAGCTTGTCGACGGCCGGTCATTGCGCCCCCTTGAGCTGCTCCGCGAGTACGCCTCTCGTGTCACCCCGGAGACCGACGTCGAGCAAGAAGTGCTGGACACATGGGTAAAGGTCATGGACCTTCTGGAAAAGGACCCGCTGAGCACCGCCCACCTGCTGGATTGGACGGCGAAACTCGCATTGTGCCAGGGCTTTGCGTCTCGCGGCGTTGCATGGACCGACCCAAAACTGCAGGCCATCGACATCCAGTACACCGACATTGATGAGTCCCGCTCTCTGTACCACGCGTTAGTGCGCAAGGGCCGCATGGAGACGATGTTTACTGCCGAGGAGATCGCGCGCGCCGCCCACACTCCGCCAACAGATACGCGTGCCTACTTCCGCGGTCAGCTCATGCGCCACATGGGGCGCTATGTCACACGAGTGAACTGGGATACAGCCGTTATCGAGCATGAAGGCCATGGGGTCACCGTCCGCTTTGCGGATTTGGATAGTTTCACCAAGACCGATGTCGCGGACCTGTTCCGCGAGGGGCTAACCGTGGACGAGTTCATTGCTGCGCTTGCCCAAAAGACCTCGTCAGCAGAAGCGTTCTAAGCATAACCGCCCTAGAATGTTGGAAAGAAAAGATACGCACATGGAAGGGACGTGCAACTGTG
Source organism: Corynebacterium glucuronolyticum (assembly GCA_022772305.1). GTDB lineage: Bacteria > Actinomycetota > Actinomycetes > Mycobacteriales > Mycobacteriaceae > Corynebacterium > Corynebacterium glucuronolyticum_A. The sequence continues at coordinate 33,330 of JALFAQ010000045.1, read as the reverse complement.
GATAAGCAAGTTTACAGCTCCGGAGGAAAAGACCGCTCGGAGGACACCGACATTGACGGTGGTGCCGGCCAGGTCCAGATCAATACTCACGAAGCAGACTCCCTGCTCGACGAGATCGACACGCTCCTGGAAACGGATTCCGAGGAATTCGTCAAGTCCTACGTGCAAAAGGGTGGCCAGTAAACCCGATGGCAGACTACGATCCGTCGCGCGCCATCACCCGCCGCATCATGGGGATCGAAACCGAGTACGGCATCGCCTGTATTGACCGCACCGGTTCCTCACCCCGTGCTGCAGACGAGGTGGCGCGCCTGGCCTTTCGTCCCCTCGTGGACGAGTACAACTCCACCAACGTCTTCATCTCCAACGCCGGGCGCCTGTACCTCGACGTGGGGTCCCACCCGGAATTTGCCACGCCTGAGTGCGACAGCGTGAGCCAGATCGTCACCTACGAACAAGCAGGTGACCGCATCGTCACAGATCTGGCCACGCGTGTTGAGGAGCGCATCGCCGCGGAAGACGGTAACGGTGCCGGCGTGTACATGTTCAAGAACAACTCGGACTCCTCCGGGAGTTCCTACGGGTGTCACGAAAATTACCTCGTCGGACGCGACGTCTCAGTGAAGAAACTGGGGGCAATTCTGCTGCCGTTCCTCATCACCAGACAGCTGTTCTGCGGTGCAGGACGGGTCGCCATCCCGCAGCGGGGCAACCCGGCCACGCTCTTTGGTGCTGGGTTCTGCGTCTCCCAGCGTGCTGACTTCATGTGGGAAGGTGTCTCTAGTGCCACGACCCGCTCGCGGCCGATGATCAACACCCGCGACGAACCGCACGCGGATTCCTCCCAGTTCCGTCGCCTCCACGTCATCGTCGGCGACTCCAACATCAGCCAGGTATCCACAGCGCTGAAGGTGGGCACGACGTTGCTGCTCCTGGAGATGATCGAGGCCGGCGTCGACCTTCCCACCTTTGACATGGTGAACTCGGTCGATTCCATCCGTCGAGTAGCGCGAAGCCTCGACGGCTCCCAAAAAGTCCACATCACCGAAGGCGTCGATGTGTCGGCATTGGACATCCAGAAGCAGTACCACGAGCATGCCCGCGCCTGGTTGGACCAGCGCGAGGCAGAACCAGGCGAGCTCACCCGCGTGGTCGATCTCTGGGGCACGATCCTCGATGCGATCAGCTCCGGGAATCTCGATGCCATTGCGCGCGACGTGGATTGGGTAGCGAAGTACCGTCTTCTTATTGGGTTGAAGGAGCGCCACGGTCTGGAGTGGGACGATCCCAAGCTCCGCCACGTGGATCTCATGTACCACGACATTCGCCCGGGCAGGGGATTGGGTCCGAAGCTTCAGGCCAACGGCCTTCTCAACACCTGGGTGGACGAGGAAGCCGTCAAACAGGCCACAAAGGTTGCACCGCCAACCACGCGCGCGCATGTGCGGGGCAAGTTCCTTGCTGCTGCTCGGGCCGCAGGCGTCGATACGTCCGTCGATTGGATGCGCCTCAAGGTGCTCCGCCCGGTTCCCAAGCTGGTTGAGCTGAAAGACCCGTTCCAGAACGAGAACCCCGAGGTAGAGGAACTCATATGCCGAATGAGGTAGCAGAATCCCCGCAGCGTACGGAGAGACTCATTAACCTCCTTGCCGTCCTCATTAACTCCGTCGATGAGCCCTTGTCCTCCAGCGAGATCCGCTCCCGCGTTCCCGGCTACAACGAAGATGACAAAGCCGGGAGGCAGGCGCTGAAGAGGGACTTCGAGGCATTGGAGAAGGTCGGTGTCACCGTCGAGAAAGCGTTCGATGAGGGCGTCACACGCTACAGCATCGAGCAGAATACCTTCCTTCCCGATGTCGCCTTCACTCCGGAGGAAGCCTACGTTCTACAGCTTGCCGGTCAGGTAAGCTCCCACCACAAGCTGGGTATCCAGGCCCGGCGTGGATGGAACAAGCTCGCTGCCTTTGCCACGGATCTAGACAGGGAGGAAACGCTTCCCCTCGTTTCCCACACGGAACTCTGGGAGGTGGATTCCAAAGACCTCGCCCACGTCCTCAACGCGATCAACCGGCACAAAGCGCTCTCGTTTATGTACCGACGCGATCCGGCGGCAACCCCCGAGGAACGTCATCTGGAACCGTGGGGCATCGCCTCCCACAACGAGCGCCAGTATCTCGTGGGCTTCGACACAGACCGCGAGGCCACCCGCACATTCCGTCTCATCCGCATCGAGCAGGCCACCATCAGTGGCACAGCGACACGTCCCCGACCAGAGGATTTCACCACCGTCGCGGCGGAGGCAATGGCATCCCTGCACCCGCGGGTCACCGCAACTGTCGCGGTGACACCAGGTGCGGCGCGGGCGTTTGTAGACAGGGGAGAACGCCTCGATGACACGACCGTGCGGTTTTCCGACGTCGACCGAGACTGGCTCGTCCGCAATGCTCTGTCCTACTGCGAGTCCGTCACCGTCCTCGAGCCCGCGGATCTCCGTCACGAGGTAAAGGAACGGTTGCAACACATCGTGGATACCTACTCAGGAGTAAATAAATGAGCGCCAAAAAGAAGCCCTCCAGCACTAGTCGGGTTGGCCAGGCGCGCGATGAGCTCATCCGCATGCTCAACCTGGTTCCATATTTCACCAGGCATGCCGACCGCACGGTGTTCGAAGCTGCCTCCGACTTCGGTGTCAGCCCAACCCAGATTGTGGAAGATCTTCTCCGGCTGCAGTGCTGTGGGCCGGGTACGTACCCCGACGAGCTCGTCACCTTGGACACGGACAGGATTAGCGTTTCCATCGAGGACACCCAGGGGCTAGACAAGTCCGTACGGTTGACTGCAACGGAGGGCTTTTCCCTCCTTCTGATCCTCGAATCGCTCGAAGGCATCGACGGTCTCATCAACCCCTCTGTTGTCCAGTCCACCACGGATAAGCTGCGCGAGCTGACCTCCCGGTCCGCAACAGCCATCGAGTCCCTGCCCGATATCGCCGACGGCCAAACAAGCCCGGAGCTCACGGCCACCGTGGACACCTTCAAGAAAGCCTTTTCGGGGCGTAAGAAAGCTCACTTCACGTACTACAACCGGTACTCCGACGAGACGAGTGAGCGCACCGTGGACGTTCTGCAGCTGTTCACCCACGACGGCATCACCTACCTCCACTGCTACGACAATGGAGCCAAGGCCGTGCGCACATTCCGCTTGGACTGCATCAGCGATGCGCAACTGTCGGAAACGCCCAGCAGGCTTCCGCGCTCGGAATTCGCCAAGGACCTCTCCGCTCCCTTTGACTTCTCTGGGGCGATGGTCACCGCCGCCATCGAGCTCGCCCCCGATGTTCGTTGGCTTGCCGACGAGTCTCCCATGTCCATCGTGGGGGAGTTGCCCGGCGGTCGCGCTGCAGCTGAGCTACCTTTAGTGTCGCCGGATTGGCTCATTCGATTTAGTTTGGCCTATGGCGGTAAGGTAGTTGTGACCAATCCGGAGTCGGTCGCTACTGACGTTCAGAAACGGGCAGAAACTGCTTTAGAAAAATACCTTTAGAAAGCCCATAAAGGAGAGAACACCATGAGTCTTGGACCACTTGAAATTGCCATTATCGTCCTCGTCATCTTGCTGCTGTTTGGTGGCAAGAAGCTCCCCGAGCTCGCACGCTCCCTCGGTCGCTCCATGCGCATCATGAAGTCTGAGGTTCGCGAGATGCAAAACGACGACGCAGATGACAACGCTGCTCCGCAGCAACAGCAGGCCATCGAGCAGCCCCAGCCCCAGCCGCAGCAGCAGTACCAGCAGCAGCCACAGCAGGGCCAGTACGGCAACCCCGCACAGAATAACCAGTAGTAGTTACCTGTCACATTTATGAGCCAGAAAACGTCCGCTACGAAGAAGCGCGAACAGCGCAAGAAGAAGAACCCCGACGGCACAATGAGCCTCGTTGATCACATCAACGAGCTTCGTCGTCGTCTCTTCATCTCGCTTGTCGCACTCGCTATCGGCACAGTCATCGGGTTCTTGTGGTACCAGCACTCGATCCCCGGCGTAGCGACGCTCGGCGAAATCCTTCGCGGACCGTACTGCAGCCTGCCCCCAGAGGTGCGCGCCGACTTCTCCGGTGACGGCCACTGCAGGCTTCTGGCTACCGGCCCTTTCGAGATGTTCCTGCTGCGCCTCAAAGTAGGCGCCCTCGCGGGTCTTGTCTTTTCTTCACCCGTCTGGCTTTCCCAGATCTGGGGCTTCATTACTCCCGGCCTGCACAAGAACGAACGGCGTTGGACGTTCACCTTCGTCAGCCTTGCCGTCACCTTGTTCGTGGCCGGCGCGGTGCTCGCGTACTTTGTGGTCGCCTACGGCCTGAGCTTTCTGCTCACCATCGGCTCCGAGGTGCAGATCACCGCACTGTCCGGCGAGCGCTATTACAACTTCGTCCTCGGCCTCCTCGTCGTTTTCGGTGTCAGCTTCGAGCTGCCCCTCGTCATCGCGATGCTGAATATAGCCGGGCTCGTTGATTACGAGGACCTCAAGGACAAGCGCTCTTACATCATCGTTGGTCTGTTTATCTTCGCGGCCTTCATGACTCCGGGGCAGGATCCTGTGTCCATGCTCATTCTTTCCGTCGCGCTGACGATCATCGTGGAGATCTCCATCCAGTTCACGCGTATCAACGACAAGCGTCGAAAGAAGCAAAGCGAGATGTGGGATGACGATGAGGCCTCCCCGCTCGACGACGAGTCCAGCGACGAAATTGCAGCCCCCATCCCGCGCCCGGAGAAGATCGCCAAGCCGATCCCCGTGAATCCGAACGCCCGCCGGGTGAAAGATTACGGTGGTGGTACCCCCAAGCCACGGAAGGTGCCACGCAACATGGAGGGTGCCGAAAAACGAGGTACGCTCAACAAGCGCGACCCCGGCAATTTCGATGACGTCCTCTAGCTAGAATTCCCGTCGCCCGCAGCAGTTGGTAGTTTGGGAACTATGACCGATGCGTTTCCTATGCTCGACGAGTTTGCCACACGCCAACCCTTCCCCCTCGATGAATTCCAGGTCGACGGCTGTCGCAGTGTGGAAAGCGACCACGGTGTGCTTGTTTGCGCACCGACGGGTGCAGGTAAAACGATCGTCGGCGAGTTTGCCGTCTACCTCGCTTTGTGCCGTGGCCTGAAATGCTTCTACACCACGCCTATCAAGGCTCTTTCCAACCAGAAGTTTCACGATCTTGTCGATGCCTACGGCGAGGAGCGCATCGGCCTACTCACCGGCGATGTCTCCATCAACGGGGGAGCCGACATCGTCGTCATGACAACCGAGGTTCTGCGCAACATGATTTACGCAGATTCCCCCTCGCTGTCCCGGCTCGGATACGTGGTCATGGACGAGGTCCACTACCTGTCTGATCGCGACCGCGGCGCTGTGTGGGAAGAGGTGATTCTCAACCTCGACGAATCCGTCAATATCGTGTCGTTGTCCGCCACCGTCTCCAACTCGGAGGAGTTCGGCCAGTGGCTGGGGGAGGTGCGCGGGTACACCGATGTCATCGTCTCCGAGGTCCGCCCCGTCCCGCTCACGCAGTATCTACTCGTGGGCACCCAGCTGTGCCCGCTTTTCAACACCGACGCCACTCGTATTAGTGGTCAAGTCAAGCGTGCCATCTCTCACCAAGATGACCAGAAGATCGGCTGGGGCCAAACAGATCGTGACCGCCGCTACAAGCCCCTGGGACGGCCGGAGGTGCTACGCCTGCTTGGTGGCGAGGGCATGCTCCCCGCGATCACCTTCATTTTCTCCCGCGCCGGCTGTGACGGTGCCGTCGCCCAATGTCTGGGCGCTCGCCTCGACCTCACCACGGATGAGGAGAAGAAGGAGATCCAGGCAATCGTCGACGAGGGCGTGGAAGAGATCCCGCCGGAGGACCTCGAGGTCCTGGGCTTCAAACGCTGGAGGCTAGCTGCCACCCGGGGTTTCGCCGCCCACCACGCTGGCATGCTTCCTGCCTTCCGCCACATCGTGGAGAAGCTTTTTGTCAAGGGGCTGCTGAAAGCCGTCTTCGCCACGGAAACCCTGGCGCTGGGCATCAATATGCCTGCGAAGACTGTCGTCCTCGAGCGTCTGGTGAAGTTCAATGGTGAAGCTCACGTGGATCTCACTCCTGGGCAGTTCACTCAGCTGACCGGCCGCGCAGGCCGGCGAGGGATTGACACGCAGGGCCGGGCGGTCATGGTGTGGGAGCCGACGATGGATGTGGAGGCCGTCGCAGGCCTTGCTTCCACGCGCACCTACCCGCTTGTTTCTACCTTCTCGCCGGGCTACAACATGTCCGTCAACCTCCTCAACACCATCGGCTACACCAACGCCAAGCACATCATCGAACGTTCCTTCGCCCAGTACCAGGCGGATAAGTCCGTGGTGGGGAAAGCCCACGAGTTGGAGAAGGCGAACCGGGCGGTGGACCAGTTGCGATCCCGGTTGGAAGAGGCTGTCGACGGCCCGGTGGAGGAGTTCCTCGAGTACATGCAGCTGCGCTCCGACCTCACGGATGCCGAACGGAAGGCCAAGCGTGCATTTGTTGCTCAGCGCAACAAGGAAGCAACGGCGGTGCTGGCCAAGTTGCAAAAGGGCGATGTCATCGCTCTGCCGGGGAAGAAGACAACGCTCGCTATCGTTATCGATCCTGCTCAACGGCGCAATGACCCGCGCCCCCAGATCATCCAGCAGGGTGGCTGGAAGGGGAGAGTGTCTCCGGAGGATTTCCCGGTTCCGCCGATCACCGTTGGGCACACACATCTGCCGCGCCATGGTCGTCTCGGCCGGTGGGTGGATAACGAGCTGAAGTATGGCCACTATCCGCGCCCCAAAAAGATCCGCGCTCCGCGGCTGAAGACCAAGAAGGACCCGCAGATCAAGGCGCTGCGCGAGGCGATCCGGAACCACCCGGCGCACAGCTGGGAAAACCGCGATGCCTTCGCTCGTCTGGGCGAAGAGCTTATGCGGGAGGAACGTCGCCGCGACAACCTGCAGTCCACCATCTCCTCGGCCAGGGAAACACTAGGCAAGACCTTTGACCGGATTCTCGATCTCCTCGCCGAACTCGACTACATTACACCGGGGGAGAATCCCACCGTGACCGACGAGGGACAGCGGCTCGCCCTGCTGCACAACGAGTCCGACCTGCTCATCGCATCGTGTCTCAAGCGCGGCATCTGGGACGACCTGGATCCCGCCGAACTCGCCGGTGTGGTTTCCATGACGGTGTTTGAAAACCGTAAGGAAATCCGTGGCCGGGCGGGTGCCCCGACGGAGCGGATGGCGACAGCGATGAATAATACGATGCGCATTTACACGGAGCTGGCCAGCGACGAGCAGCGCCACAACCTGGCCCTGTCCCGCGAGCCGGAACCCGGCTTCGCGCTGTCTATGCACCAGTGGGTGGCCGGCGCCCCGCTCGATTACGCCATGGAGGCTGCCGCCGCCAGCGGCGCGGAGCTCACCCCCGGTGATTTCGTGCGCTGGTGCCGGCGCGTCATCGATGTTCTTGAGCAAGTGTCCAAGACCGGGTACACCACGGAGATCACGCACCACGCCAACCAAGCCATCGACGCTATTCGACGCGGTGTGGTCGCCGTCGGCGACTAGCTCACCGTTCGTGCGATGCGTGCCAGGTGCGGACGCACGCAGGCGATCGTCGACAAGCCAGTGTTCACCCCGAGGGGATTAAACACCAGCGACTGCACTCCGACGATGTGCCCGTCGGCAAGCACCGGGCTGCCGGAGTCACCGAGGTGCACCTTCCGCCCCGGATCCGGGGCGACGAGAGCGCCGCGACGCACTCGGATGCGCATTCGCGTCCCCAACCCCACACAGACCGGTGTGACCACCGTGCCGGGTATTGGATTCCGTGCCACTGTGAGAACGCGGGTGAGCGGACGCAGAGGGGAAGCTGACAACAGGGGATAGTAGGGGTGCAGCTCCGCGGAAAAGCGGGCATTCGTCACCACAAGCGCCAGATCCGTCCCGGGGATAATCTCCACCCGCATTGCCCGGCGATGCGTCCCCGTCGCATCGAGGCTCAGCCGCGTGTCCTCCGGGCGGACGTGATCAAAAAAGTGGGCCACCGTGAGAACCACGGCACCCGTCTGATTGTGCCCAATGACCGAACCCACACATGTCGTGCGGTTCGTAGAACCCGCTGACCGGCTGACAGCCGACAATGTGACAAGGTACGGATACACCATGCCAACCAGGGTAGCCGAGGACCAACCACAGGTGGCTAAAATGGCAGTCATGACTGAGACGTTCGACCATTCCGTGTATCAAAGACGACTCGACCAAGCCCGCGAAGCGATCACCGCCCGCGAGCTCGCCGGCATCATCATCGGCACCGGCCCCGAGCTGGCCTATCTCACCGGCAGCTGGATTTCCTCCCATGAGCGCTTCACCGCGCTCGTCATCTCTGCAGACGGTACCTCCCGCCTCGTGGCACCCGGCGTGGATAAAGGCGAGCTCAACCGCTCACCGGTCGGACAAATGGATATCGACATCGCCGGCTGGGCCGATGGGGAAGATCCCTACGCACTAGCCGCGGACATTCTCGGCGGAGGCGTGACCGGCCAGGTGGGTATCGGCTCCTCCATTACCGCCGATCACCTGTTCAAGCTGCGGGAGAAACTGCCCAAGGCCTCTTTCGTCCTGGCGACGACCGTGCTCAAGGAACTGTTCATGCGCAAGGATCCGGAGGAAATCGAGTGGCTGCGCACCGCCGCTAAGGCCATCGACAAGGTCTTCTACAAGGTTCCTGAGCTGCTCGTCGCAGGTCGCACGGAGCGCGAGGTGGCTGCTGATATTGAGAAGCTCATCCTCGAAGGTCACGACGTGGTCGACTTCATCATCGTTGGCTCCGGCCCCAACGGCGCGAACCCGCACCATGATTATTCCGACCGCGTCCTGGAAAAGGGCGATGTCGTGGTCGTGGATCTCGGTGGCACCGTCGGCCCGGGATACCACTCCGACTGCACCCGCACCTTTGTTGTCCCCGGTGCCGAGCCGAGCGACGACTACAAGAAGTTCATCCCCGTGCTGCAGCGCGCCCAGGAGGAGGCTGTCAAGGCGATTAAGCCCGGTGTAACTGCCGAGTATATCGATGCCGTCGCCCGCGACATCATCGGGGAGGCTGGCTACGGCGATGCCTACTTCCACCGCACCGGCCACGGCATCGGTCTGTCCGAGCACGAGGATCCATTCATCATTGCCGGCAACGACCTGCCGTTGGAGGAAGGCATGGCCTTCTCCGTCGAGCCCGGCATCTACCTGGAGGGCAACGTCGGCGCACGAATCGAGGACATTGTCGTGGTCACCTCCGATGGTTGCGAGCGCCTGAACAACACCCCGCGCGCATGATCACCATCGTCGGCATAGGGTGCGATGGCACCGACGGTCTGAGCCGTACTGCCCTGGAAGCCGTTCACAACGCCGATGTCCTCGTCGGCGGTGAGCGCCACCTGGCAATGGTGGACTCCTCCCTCAACGCCCACGCCGATCGCCACACATGGCCGCGGCCTCTCGCCCCGGGTCTTGCCGATCTGTTCGGCTCTTTTCCCGCGGATGCCTCGGTTACTGTGCTGGCCTCGGGCGACCCCATGTTCCACGGGGTGGGTACGACAATCCGCCGCGTTCTCCCGAATGCGCCCGCGACCGTCATCCCGCACGTCTCCTCGGCAACGCTCGCCTGCGCGCGGCTCGGCTGGACGGTGGAATCGACCCCCGTGGTCAGCTTGACTACGAGCCATCCCGACGAGGTTGTGCCCTTGGCCCAGGCCGGCCGGCCGTTCCTCGTCCTCGGTGATCCCTCCGTCGTGGGCTCTGCGCTCGGCGCGCCCTACGCTACCTCGCGCCTCACCGCGCTTTCCGAACTCGGTGGCCCCGACGAGACCATCACATCTGGCACGGCCGCCAACCCGCCTACGCCCGGCTCGTCGCTCGTGGTCACCGCCGTCGAGCCAGCCGGCCCCTGCGAGTCGACGCTTCCTGGGCTTGTCGACGATACGTTTCTCAACGACGGCCAGTTGACCAAACAAGGCGTTCGCGTCCACGGCGTCACAGCGCTGCGCCCGCGCCCGAACCAGCATCTGTGGGATATTGGCGGGGGAGCAGGGTCCATTGCGATCGAATTCTGCCGTTCCACGCCGGGAACCAGCGCCCGCGTTTTCGAGCGCAATAGGGAGCGCGCCGACCGCATCGCGGATAACACCACCCGCCTGGGTGTTTCCCGCCGGGTCGTTGTCTCGTTAGGCGATGCGGGTTCGTCCATCGCTGCTCTCGACGAGCGTCCCGATGCCGTCTTCATCGGTGGTGGACTCAGCGATGAGGCCATGGTCGATGCTGCTTACGCTGCGCTTCGCCCCGGGGGAAGGATCGTCGCACACGCGGTGACTCTCGAATCCGTCGGCCGGCTCGTCGACCTCTGCAAGCAATTCGGAGGTGAACTGACCAGTGTGAGTATCGCTAAACATCACCCTATCGGCCGATTCACCACGCTTCAACCTGCCCTCCCCGTCATCCAGTGGGTGGCAGAAAAAGATCTAGAAAGTTAGCAATGACTGTTTATTTCATCGGTGCCGGTCCTGGTGCCGCCGATCTCCTGACCGTGCGTGCAGACAAGCTCATCCGCAACGCGCAGGTCGTCATGTATGCCGGCTCCATCGTGCCGGAAAGCGTCCTCGAGTCCACCCCGGAGGGCTGCGACCTCATCAACACGGCGCGGATGCCTCTCGACACGATCATGGAGACCATCTCCTCCTACCACGACAAGGGCATTGACGTGCTGCGTCTCCAATCCGGGGATCCCTCCGTCTATTCCGCGCTTGCTGAGCAGGTGCGACGTCTGACGGAGATGGGCATCGACTACGAGGTCGTTCCTGGCGTCCCCGCCTTCGCCGCAGCAGCGGCCTCGCTCGGGCACGAGCTCACTGTCCCGACGGTCGGGCAGACGGTGATCCTCACTCGCGTATCCGGACGCGCGTCGAAAATGCCCGAGGGCGAGGACCTGGACACGCTGGGCAAGTCCGGTGCCACCCTCGTCATCCACCTCGCGGCCCACGATGCGCAGCGCGTTGCCGATGAGCTCACGCCCAACTACGGGGTGGATTGCCCCGTCGCCGTGGTTGCATACGCGTCCCGGGACAATGAGCAGGTGGTACGTACGACCGTCGGCAAGCTAGCCGAGGACATCGCCGCCGCAGAGATCACCCGAACCGCCGTCATCATCGTCGGGAAGGTCCTCTCCGCTACCCAATTCCCGGACAGCTTCCTCTACTCCGACGACCGTCCCCGCGACGAACACGGGAGGACCATACCATGCGTGCACTGATCCTCGGTGGTACGAGGGAGGCCCGCGACCTCGCAAAACTCCTCGTTGACCGTGGCGACAACGTCATCAGCTCGCTCGCCGGCCGCGTGAAAAACCCCGCCCTCCCTGTGGGCCAGGTACGCATCGGTGGCTTCGGTGGCCCCGAGGGGCTCACCGCCTGGATCAACGACCATGCCATCGATGTCCTCATCGATGCCACGCACCCTTTCGCAGAAAAGATCTCCTTCTCCGCCGCGACGGCCTGTAAGGCAGCCGGCACCCCGCTTATCCACCTGCACCGCCCCGCATGGAAGAAACAACCGGGGGAGCAGTGGATCGAGGTGCCCACCATGGACGATGCTGCGCGCGAGGCCGCGCAGTTCTCGACGGTCCTTCTCACCATTGGACGGCAAAAACTCGCCAGCTTCGCCCCCTACGATTCCACGCAGTTCATCATCCGCTGCGTGGACAATCCCGAGGTCGCACTTCCTCCGAAGCATTCGATTATCTTGTCCCGCGGCCCGTTCACCGTGGAGGGCGAAAAGGAACTTCTTTCCGCCAACGGCGTAGAAGCACTCGTGACCAAGAACTCCGGTGGCGCGCTCACACACGCCAAGCTCGAGGCCGCCCATGAACTCGGGATCCCCGTCATCATCGTGCATCGCCCGCCACTTCCCAAAGGCGGCACCCTCGTCCACTCCGCCGCTGAAGCTGTAGCTGCACTTTCATAATTGGGGGTGTCTTTATCCCCGTAGTGTGCTGCGGGGTGCCTTCGGCACCGTTATGGTGCGGGGTATGGATACATCTCGGGGGTTTGGTTTTCTTACCTTGTACTCGCAAACGGTCACCCGTATTCTTGAGCCGTACCAGAAACTGTCGGTGACACAACTGGTCAAACATGGTGCGGGGCCGGCCTTAGGCAAGCAGATTCACCGCCTGGCAGGAATCTACTTTGGCACCACCACAGCCACCAGCAAACAGAAAACGTGCCGGGATGCCGCCATCGGCAATAGGCACAATCTGGAAACACTCGACCTCATTGAGTCGTATGTCCGCAAGCTGAAGGATAAGAACAAGGCGTGGCAGATCGACGGGTTGGACATGTGGGTGCCTGCCTTCGGCGGGGCGCCGAAACTGAACATGCACCCGTGTGCCCAAGGCGGTGCCATCAGGCTCGCCAAGAAAATGGTCGAACGAGAAAACGCATAATCCCCCAACAAACCACAACGCACACCCCTCACCAGGGGGCGCATCCGCGCACGCAAAAGTAGCTAACACTGCCCACATTGCGGTCCCGTGACCAGGCATGAAAAAAGCGCACCCACCGGGTAGTGGGTGCGCTTGGTGGTTCCTTTTTAGGAGGAACCGAGGTTAATGCCAAGGGCCGGGGCAATGTAGTTCGGCCACAGGGTACCAATGAACGTCAGGATGTCTCCGACGAGGTCAAGAGCGGTGCTCAGCATAATTGTTCTCCTCCCAGGATTAATAACGTAGGACAGTGTAACGGGAAAGGGTTCAACATTCAACCGCTACATCGGGGAGATGGAGCGCTTCTTATCGACACGGATTTCGACCTTGGAGTCGAGCTGGCGGACGGCGCGGCGGAGCTCGAGGCGGGTGTCGCGAGGCTGGATCATGCGGTCGATGTAGCCACGCTCGGCGGCGACGTAGGGGGAGGTCATGTTTTCGTCGTAAAAGTCCATGAAGACCTTCTTCATGTGGGCGCGCTGCTTCTCATCCTCGATCTTGGCGAGCTGTTTGCCCTGGATCATGACGACGGCGGCAGACGAACCCATGACGGCGACCTGGGCGGTCGGCCAGGCCATGTTGAAGTCGCCGGAGAGGTTCTTAGAACCCATGACTGCGTAGGCACCGCCGTAGGCCTTGCGGACGATGAGGGCGATCTTGGGGACGGTGGCGTTGACCATCTCGTAGGCGAGCTTCGCGCCGCGGTGGATGAGGCCGACCTTCTCCTGCTGAACGCCGGGCATGTAGCCGGGAGTGTCGACAACAAAGATGAGGGGGATGTTGTAGGCGTCGCAAATCTGGATGAAGCGGGCACCCTTGTCGGCGGCATCGGCGTCGATACAACCGGCGGAGTGCATGGGGTTGTTGGCTACAACGCCGACCGACCGGCCGTCGACACGCGCGAAAGCGGTGATGAGATTGGGGGCGAAGTTCTCCTGAATTTGCAGGACATTATCGTCGTCGAAAAGCTTGCCGAGGAGATCCGTCATGTCATAGCCGGCGTTCGTATCGTCGGGCATGAAGGAGTCCAGAGCGGGAGAGTCGAGCTCATCGTCGGCCGGGGCGGCCCAGCGCGGCGGCTCATCGAAGCAGGTCGTGGGCAGGAAGTCGAGGAGATCGTGGACGTAGTTGAAGGCGTCCTTCTCCGAGGAGGCGACGTAGCTGACGTTGCCGTTGAGCTCCTGCTGGCGGGCCGAGCCGAGGTCAGAGGAGCTGATCTCCTCGCCGGTGACCTCCTTGATGACGGCGGGGCCGGTGACGTACATCTCGGCGCGCTCGTCGACGGCGACCACAAAGTCCGTGGTCACCGGGGCGTAGACGGCACCGCCGGCGCACTTGCCCATGATGATGGAGATTTGCGGACTGCGACCGGACAGCGGCAGCTGGCGGCGGGAGATCTCCGAGTACATGGCGAGCGAGGTGACGGCATCCTGGATGCGAGCGCCGCCGGAGTCCTGGATGCCGATGACGGGGCAGCCGACCTTGATGGCCATGTCCATGACCTCGCAGACCTTGCGGCCGAAGGTGATGCCGACGGAACCGCCGTAGACGGTCTTGTCATGGGCGTAGATAACCACGGGGCGGCCGTCGATGCGACCGTAACCGGTGACGACGCCGTCGGAGTACGGGGCGTCCGGATCGCCAGGCGTGCGACCGAGGGCTCCGACCTCGACGAAGGAGCCTTTATCCAACAGCGCGTCGATACGCTGGCGCGGGGTGGTCAGCCCGGCCGCGTCACGCTTGGCGCGCGAACGCTCGCTGCCGGGGTCCTTCGCCTGCTCGAGGCGGGCGCGGAGGTCGGCGAGCTTTCCTGCTGTGGTTGAAAGATCCATTACATTCCTTTAATCCGACGCGTGAGGTAAGCACCCACGGTGGCAATTTCTGGTTCGTCTACGACACCCAAGTGATCCCCATGGAGCTGGATTATCTCCAAATCCTCAACAATAGTAGACCATCCCCCGTCCGGGTCAATCTTGGCGTAGCGCGGCTCGAGCTCGATAGCTCCGTCGTGCATCCGCTCGGCGCGGAACAGCATGACGGGGGCCGTGACATGCGCCCAGCGGCGGAAGTCGACCTTGTCCAGGATGCGGTTATCCACAAACGAGGCGCGCTGGTGCTCGAGGACACCGGCGGCCAGCCCGTGGCTGGAGGCATCCGTCGTGGCGAGGAACTCGGTGAGCATGTTGATGACGGCATCCTCGCCCTGGGTTTCCAGCAGCTCGTAGGGCACGGGGAAGTCGAGGCCGTAGGTCTTCTTGGCGAATGTGGCGTAGCGCTCCCAGCGGGCCTTCGTCTCCTCGAGAGTGTCCGGCACCTTCTCGGAGGGCTGGACGGTGTCGAGGAGGACGATGGCATCGACATCGCGGTCGAGCTGCGAGGCGACCTCGAAGGCGAGGGCGCCGCCGAAGGACCAGCCGCCGAGAATGATCTTGTGGTCACCGGCGAGTTCCTCGATCTCGGGGAGGTAGGCCTTGGCGCGCTCCTCGAGGGAGCCTTCCAGGCGCTCCATGCCGTAGACGGGGACATCCTCGGGAAGCCTGCGGGTCAGCGGCTGGTAGACGACGGAGGAGCCGCCGGCCGGGTGGAAGAGGAAGACGGCGGGCTGGTCGGAGCCCTCGGGGCGCTCGCGAAGCACGCGGACGTTGCCGGAAACTTCCGTCTCCAGGCCCTCGCGGACGCGGTCGGCCAGGGGCTCGAGGGTCTCGGCTGCGCGCACCTCGTCGGCGTTGATCTCGACGCCTGCGCGCTCGGAGAGGCGCTCGGCGATCTTCGTCGCGGTCTCCTCGTCGATGGCGGGAAGCGTGCTGGTCACGCCGGGTGCCGCGGCACCGGTCATGCCGGCCCACGTGGCGAAGACGAGGCGCTCGGAGGCGTCGCGCGGGGCGATGCCGATGCCTTCGCTTCGTTCGGGCGTGGGGTGCTTGTCGACGGCCTTAAGTTCTGCGTCCTTGCCCGCGACGGCCTCTTCGACCATGGTGACGACGTCGGCGACGGAGGCATCGCGAAGCGCCTGGACGTTGAGGGGCGGGATTTGGAAGTCGTTTTCCACACGGTTCTTGATGCGCATGCCCATGAGGGAGTCAAGCCCCAGGTCAATGAGCGGCAGCTCAGCGGGGAGGTCCTCCACCTCGTAGCCCATCGACTCGGAGACGATGGCGCGCAGGCGCTCCTCGATGGACTCGCCGGAGTCCGGTTCCCAGTGGCGCTCCTCCACCTCAATTTCAGGGGTCTCCGCTGCTGCGGAGACGTCAGAGGTGGTGTCCGCTACAACCGGACGAGCAGACGTCGAAAAGCCCTCGGCGAGGAGAGTTGAACCATCGTAGACCTCGATGTTGACACCACCGATGTGCTTGCGGGCAAGCACCGTGACCTCGCCGGACGGGGGCAGCGGGGCGTGGTCCTCAGAGGCGACGAGCTCGGCATCGGGGTCGAGGGCGCGGGCGGCCTCCTCAAGAAGGGCGTAGGCGCTGGGGGTCTGATCGGCCTGCGCGCTGAAGGCAACCTGGCCGGTGGGGAGGGTGACCGGGGCGGACAGGAGCGTGCCGGCGGCGTGCGGGACGGAGCTCGGCGTGGCGGCCGTCCAGTAGGAGGTGTCCTTGAGCGGGGTGTGCGGGAGGGTGGCCGTGGGACCATCACCGTACACGCGGCCGAAGGCCACGGGGCTGCCTGCGGCGTAGAGCTTGGCGAGGAGCTCGGCGAGCGTCTTCCCCTCGTCCATCTTGCGCTTGAGGGCGAAGGTGAGCTGGGCGTCGGGCTTGCCGACGGCGAACGCGGTGGCCATCATGCCCATGAGGCCCACGGGGTTCGGGGAGATCTCGGCGAGGATAGTGTGGCCGGCACCGAAGGCCTGCTCGGTGGCGTCCTGGAAGTAGACGGAGCCGCGGGTGCAGCGCAGCCAGTAGTCGGCATCATGGACCGTCGTGCCCGCCGGATAGACAACGCCCTGGTCAACGGAGCTGAACAAGGGAATCGTCAGGGGCTTCGGCGTGATGGCGGAAATCTCGGCGGCGAGCTCGCCGAGCAGCGGGTCGAGGGCGCTCGTGTGCCCCGCGCCCTTCACCTTCAGGGCGCGGGCGAACTTACCCTCTGCTTCGAGCTTCTCGACGAAGTCCAGGACGAGCTGGCGCGGGCCGCCCACGGTGGTCATGCCAGGGCCTGCGAACACGGCGGGCTCGATGCCCTCGGGTAGTTCGTCGGCTGCGACCTCGACGACGGCCATCGCACCCTGGGCTTCCTCGGTGAGCATAGCCTCGCCCTCGCCCATGAGGCGGGCGCGGTGGCAGGCGATCATCAGGGCGTCGTGGGCAGAAAGCCCACCGCAGGCGTAGGCGGCGGCGATCTCACCCATGGACATGCCCATGACGGCAGCGGGTTTCGCGCCGAAGCTGGCCAGCAGATCAGTCAGCGCAATCTGGATGGCGGTGATGGTGACCTGGGCGGTCTCCGTGTCGTAGGTCTGGCCGTCGTCCGTGATGATGTCCACCATGGACCAGCCGGACTCGAACTTAACGAGCTCATCGAGCTCGTCGATACGCGCCTTGAACTGCGGCGACTGGGCGTAGAGGGCGGTGACCATCTTGCGGTGCTGGGAACCAAAGCCGGTGTAGACAAAGACGGGGCCGGGTGTGCTCGGGGCATCGACAAGCTCCACACCCGGAACCTTCTTGTTCTGGGAGACGAGCTCCAGTCGGTGGCGCAGCTGCTCCTCGTCGGTGGCGACGATGGCGGCGCGGGACCGGCCGTGGTTGCGGTGCGCGGTGGCGCGGGCGACGGCGTGCGGATCAGAGAGGTCGGCATCCAGCAGGCTGGCCGCGGCCATCGCGCGGCGCGATGGCAGGAGGCCGGAGACAGTGACGACGGCGGGGGCATCCAGCTCAGGCTCGACGTGTGTGCGTTCGCCCTCGTAGGAGGACACGACGAGGTGGGCGTTGGTGCCGCCGAAGCCGAAGCCGGAGACGCCGGCGAGCTTGTGGCCGGAGTACTCGGGCCACTCGCGGGTGTCGGTAACGACCTCCAGGTGCTGACCGTCGAAGTCAATGTAGGGGTTCGGCTCGTCGAAGCCAAGCGACGGCGGCAGGGTGTCGTGCTGCATGGACAGGACAACCTTGGCCAGTGCTGTGGCACCCGCGGCGGACTCGGAGTGGCCGAAGTTCGTCTTCGCGGAGCCGAGGAGGACCGGGTCGGCAGCATCGCGGCCGGCGCCGAGGACGGTGCCGATGGCCTGGGCCTCGATGGGATCGCCAAGAATGGTGCCTGTGCCGTGGGACTCGACGTAGTCCACCTCGCGGGGGTCGACGCCGGCGTCGGCGTAGGCGCGGCGGAGGACATCGACCTGCGCCTCCGGGTTGGGGGCGGTCAGGCCGTTGGAGTGGCCGTCCTGGTTGACGGCGGAACCGCGGATGACGGCGAGGATGTGGTCGCCCGCCTGCTCGGCGTCCTCCAGGCGCTTGAGGGCGAACAGGCCCGCCGCGTCGCCGCGGACGAAGCCGTCGGCGGAGGCGGAGAAGGCGTGGATGCCACCCGTCGGCGAGATGACGCCGAGCTCACCAAACGCGGTGGAAATGAACGGTGCGGCCATGACGTTGACGCCGCCGGCGAGGACGAAATCGGCGTCGCCCTCGCGCAGCGCGCGCACGCCCTGGTGGATGGCGACGAGCGAGGAGGAGCAGGCCGTGTCGACGGCGACGGACGGGCCGCGGAAGTCAAAGGCGTAGGAGATGCGGTTGGCGATGATGGAGCTGGCCGTACCAGTCAGGGCGTACGGGTGGGCCTCGGAGGGATCCGAGGTGACGAGCATGCCGTAGTCGGAGTTGGAGGAGCCGACGAACACACCGACGCTTTCGCCGCGGAGCGTATTGGCCGGGTAGCCGGCGTTTTCCAGGACCTCCCAGGCCAGCTCGAGCATGATGCGCTGCTGCGGGTCCATGTTGGCGGCCTCGACGGGCGACAGGCCGAAGAACTCGGCGTCGAAGGAGGCGATGTCTGCAAAGTAGCCGCCGGTGAGGTTGTTTTCCTTCATCTTCTCGGCAGTGACCGGATCGCTCAGGTATTCCTTCCAGCGGCCTTCCGGCTTCTCCCCCACCGTGGAGGTACCCTCCTCGAGAAGGGACCAGAGGGTGGTGAGGTTGTCTTTGGTACGAGAATCTGCCCCCGGAACGCGGTTGGCCAGACCAATGATGGCGGCATCGTGGCCGTGGGCGTGTCCTTCGGCCACGCCCTTGAATTGAACCGGGGTGTCTTGTTCCGTTGGGGCCGCAGTGAGTGCCGCGGCCAGCGACGAGATGGTGGGGTGCTGATAGACGATGGTCGGGTCGACCGGGCGATCGAGAAGATTTTGCAGTTCGCCAGATAGGACCACCGCATCGCGGGAGCTCAGTCCCAGCGAGGTGAGGTCCGTATCTACGCTAATTGTGTCGATGTCACTGTCTGTGGCTGTGGCCACCCACTCACGAATCCACGTGGTAAGTTTCGTTGACACTAGCGTTACCCTTTCACCTATATATGCACACAAAAGCGGGCCCCGTAGGGCGCGCTATGTAGTTTATAGTTCTCTTCGCCGAAAACGTTACTCCTCGGCGATGTAGTTCTTTTGATTGAGCTTTCGGGCAATTTTGCCCGAGGAGCTACGGAGGATCCCGCCTGGGCTGACGATGCGGACGTCGGCAGGCGTGACACCGTGGGCGGAGCTGACCGCCTTGGTGATGGCCTCGACGATGGTGGCATCGTCGGCGGTCGCGTCGGTGGCGCGCTCGGCCAGAATGACGAGCTTTTCGATGTCCTCACCGGGGACGGAGAAGGCGGCGATGCCGGCGGGGGCGACCTGGTCGGTGGACTCGGCGACGGTGCGCTCGACGTCGGCCGGGTAGTGGTTGCGACCGGCGATAACGATGAGGTCCTTGCGACGGCCAGTGATGAATAACTGATCGTCGACAAAAGCTCCAAGATCACCGGTAGCGAGCCAGGCGTCGTCGTCGGGGGCACCGGCGGCGCGGGGGCCCGGGGTGCCGAGAGTGTTGACGAACGTTTCCTCCGTATCCTCGGGACGCTCGTAGTATCCAGCGGCGACGTTGGGGCCGTGGATGTAAAGCTCGCCGATGAGGCCGTCGGCAAGCTCATTGCGCGACTCCGGGTCGACGACGACGAGCCACTGCGGGCGGACGACTTCACCGACGGCGGTGGCTGTGACAGCGGTGGCCGAATCCTCGACCTTGACGGCGCGACCCTGGGCGAGCTCCTCGCGGTCGAAGTGGACCGTGTACGGGCGGTTGTCCGTCTGCGGGGTGGTGACCAGGAGCGTTGCCTCGGCGAGGCCGTAGGACGGGCGGACCGACTCGCGGCGCAGGCCGTACGGCTCGAAGGTGTCGAGGAAGTCCGTCACCGTCTTGATAGTGACCGGCTCCGACCCGTTGATGATGCAGTCCACGGCGGACAGGTCAAGGTCCTCGGTGGGCTGACCGTAGTGCGCGGCGAGCTCGAAGGCGAAGTTCGGGAGGACGGCGTAGACGTTGTCCTCCTCGGCGCGGCGATCGAGCTGGGAAAGCCAGCGGGTGGGGTCCTGAATGAAGGCCTGCGGGGTCATGATGTCCAGCGGAATGCCGAGCGCCACCGACAGGGAGCAGAGGATAATGCCCATGTCGTGGTAGAGCGGCAGCCAGGAGACGATACGCAGCGGCTCCTTGATGTGCACGGCCGCGAGGATCTGCACGACGTTGGCGAGCATCGAGCGGTGCGTGATGATGACACCGGCGGGCGTGCGGGTTGAACCGGAGGTGTACTGCATAAACGCGGTGGAGTCGAGGTCCACCGGGACGGGCTGAAACTCGCGGGCGAGCGCTGCCGGCACCGCGTCGACGGCGATGACGCGGGTGCGCTCCGTCTGCGGCTTGTCCGCCTGGAGCGCGCGGACGGCGCGGGCCGAGTGGCGGTTGGTGAGGATGACAGCGGGCGTGCAGTCCGCCATGACGGCGGCGAGGTGACCGGCGTGGCCGGGCTCGTTCGGGTCATACAGCGGCACGGGGACGAGGCCGGCGTACATCGCGCCGAGGAAGCCGATGAGGTAGGCGGGCGAGTTCTCCGCGAGGATGGCTGCGCGGTCGCCCGGTGCGGCCACCTGACCCAGTCGCACGGCGAGCGCCTTTACGCGGGCGTTGATGTCTGCGGCGGTGAACGTCTCCTCCACGCCGTCGCGGGAGGTGGAGTAGTTGTGATTGGTGAGGACAACCTCGTCATGGCCGCCTCCGGCCATAGAGAACATGAGCTCGCACAGCGCGGGGACGCTGAGGGTGGGCGGGAGGGCGAGGTTGCCGTCGGAACCGACGAACTGGGTAATGGCGGCTGAAATCTTCATAAAGCTCCTTTGTGGGTGAACGTGTTCACTTTTACATATCGAAGTAAACGCGGCGGGGCGTTACTTTTGACTGCAAAATTACCCGTTTATGATTCCATAGATCCAGTCCACTGTCCACTGATTTGCCGTTGTACCGGGGATAACGTTGGGGTTTGTGGCGTAGAGGGCGTGGACACCGTTGGCGTCAATAAGCGCCTGGGCGCGGCCGAGGGCGTTTCCAACGTCGATAGGTGCGTCACAGATGGAATCGTCCGGGGCGCAGATCTCGTTCACACGGCCGTCCAGCTCACCGAAACCACCGGCGCGGGAGCCACGCATGGTAGCCTGCGGGACGATCGGCTGAATAAGGGCGTTGACCGGGTGCAGCGCTATCTCTGCGCCGACGCCGGCCACCGGGTTGCCGACGACCTGGCCGAAGGCCGGTTCGCGACGCCCGTCCGCGATGAGGGTGACGCCGGCAATGCTCTCCGCAGGAATAGTTGCCCGACCGTTGCCGATTTCACTGGCAACATCTCCCATAATCACCGCGCCCTGCGAAAAGCCGGCGAGAATGAAGGGTGTCTGCGGGCACTCGGAATGAGTCTGTTCCATTTCCTGAAGGAGCGTGTCGGTACCCTCCTCGCGGGAGGCGTCGTAGCTCATCTCCCCCATCGACTGAATATTTTTGAACTCAGCCGTGTAGGGCAGCGTCCACACCTTCACGTCATCCGGGGAGTAGGTCTCCTGGATGGGCTGGGTGATGGACAGCATGAAGCTCTGCGGGTTGAATGTGGGGTTCACCGGATCGTCCGACGGGGCGGACTCCCACGTCCCCGGCGCGGCCAGCACCTCGTAGCTCGGACACCAGTCCGGCTGCTGCGCCTCCGTTTCCGTCGGCGGTGGGGTGGGGCCGGGTTCCTCGTCCTCGCCGGTGATCCAGAGGACGACACCGGCGATAATGATGATGAGGACAATGAGGGCGGCGAGGACAGTGAGTAATTTTTTCATAAACTAGCAGAGGTGATCAGAGGCGGCGGCACGAATGACGTTCGTGGCCTCCTCGGGTGTCAGGTCGGTCTTTTTCTGTTCAACGAGCTGACCGCCGACCGCGGGGGTGATGTAGGAATCCTTGCCTCCGCGGCAGGCCTCCTGGCCTGCCCCGATCAGCTGATCCTCCATGTCCTTGGTGGTAATCCCCTGCTCGTCGAGCTGGGCAAGGAAGTCCACCTCGCCGTCGGTATGCGGATCCGCAGGCGTGGGGATCGTGGAGACCTCACGGGCCTCACCATCTTGTACCTGCGGGGCCGTCTGGCGAGGAGCAACGGAACCCGTTGTAGAGGTCACACTACGCTCGATTTTTGGGATGCTCGTGGCAGCTGTCTGTGAATCGTCGGTGGAATCGCTCGTCGCTGACCCACACGCGGTGAGGAGGAAGGCGAGCGCCACCAGTCCGAGTTTCTTCATTCGTTACTTCTCCACAATGTTGCCGTTGACCTGAGAGATCGTGCCGTGCTCGAAGACGACCTTCTCGCCACCGGCGGGGATTTTCTCCTGGTCCCTTGCCGGGAAGCCGTACTTGCCGGTCTCCCAGCCGGCGGCGCCCCAGGCGTCGCGGATCGGGCCGTTGAAGATCATGTTCGCGCCGGTTGCCGGCGACCAGTAGATGGAGCCCTCCTCGAAGCGCTGCAGTGCGCCACCCTGGATGAGCTCCTCGTTGCCCACCGGGGCACCGAGCTTGGAGTTCACCGTGTCAACGAGGCCGTACTTCTTGGCGATCTCGCCGCGGACCCAGTAGGCGTTGTCGCCGTTGCGGACAACGAAGCCGCGCTGGAACTGCTGGACAAGCTTGCCGCCGACCTCCTTCGGTGCGGAAATCGGGTAGCCCAGGTCGCCGGCCTCCCAGCCGATCTCACCCCAGGCATCGAACATGTCCTTGGGGATGAGCTGGGCATCGGTCTCCGGGGTCCAGTAGATGGAACCGTTCTGGAAGTGCACGTAGCGACCGTGACCGTCCGGGGTTGTCTGCTCACCGGACGTCGGGAAGCCCAACCAGGAATCGGAACCGCCGGCCTCGGCGTAGACCGCACCGATGCGACCGAAGAGGACGTGGGCGCCCGTGTCGGGCGACCAGTAGGAGCGGCCGCCGCGGAAGTCCTGAGCCTTGCCGCCTTTGACGTCGTACTCGTTGACGATGCAGGAACCGTAATCGCCCGAAGCAGTGGCCTCGGCGATGGCACCGACGGTGACGCAATCGGCGCCGCGATCCTCCTTGGACAGGCCGAGGGAATCGGCGATGTACGGCCAGGCCTGCGCCATCTCGAACTGCCAGTACGGCCACGAGTGAATACCCGCCGGGCGGAACTGGGAGATAACCTCAAGACCTGCCTGGTTGGCGCGGTCGACGAAGGTCTGGGTGGTCATCCGGGAGATGACCTCGAGGCCGATGCCTGCGGGGTTGGCGGGGCCGGTGGCGACCGACTCGGGCTGACCGTAGTCATCCTTGCCGGAACCGGAGGACACGTACACTGTCTTGCCCTTCAGCGCGTCGAGGCCGAGCTTCGGGTCATGGTCGATCCACTGCTGGGAGCCGTCCGGGCCCCACATGGCGGTGGCGTCGTAACCGCCGGCATCGGAAAGGGCGCCACGGATAGCCAGGGGCATGCCTGGGGAAGTCGTGTCCAGGTAGCCGGAGAATGACCCGACGAAGTTGAACAGATCCGGGCGGTGCTGCGCGAGATTCATCGCCGCGGTGCCCCCCATGGAAATACCCGTAATGGCGCGCTGGCCGTTGGAGCGGTAGCCCTGCTTGAGGACGGCCGGCAGCTCCTGGGTGAGGAAGGTCTCCCACTTGTAGTTCTTGCCGTTATTCTCCTTCAGCCAATCGGAGTAGAAGGAGCTTTCGCCGCCGACAGGCAGGATGACGTTCACGTTCTTGTCCGCGTACATCTGCTCAATGTTGGTATTGATTGTCCAGCCGTTTTCCGTGTCCAGGGCGCGCAGGCCGTCGAGGGCCCACACCTCCGGGTACGTCTTCGACGGGTTGGAGTACCAGTCGCGGGCCAAGAGCATCTGAACCTGGACTGGCTCGCCCGGCATGGCCGCGGACTTGATGAAGACGGCGATGCGGCGGTCGGTGATCCACTCGACGCGGTCGACGGAGACGCCGTCGGGAAGCCCCTTGATCTCCGGGTAGTCCGTGCGGATCGGGGTGCGTTGCGGGACATCGTCCTGCAGGTAGTCGGAAATTCCCGGCTGGTTAGGCATACTCGGGATGGAGCTTTGCGCGCCGGCAACGGGTGCGAGAACGAGGCTCAGCGCAAGTGGGTAGGCAAGATAGCGCAGTCGACGAGACATGTGAAACTTCCTTTTGTGAACGTTTTTTCGCAGGGCAAATTGACTCAGGAAAAACGCAGGTCCGAAAGTTCCCCTCTTCCGGCATCTGGTTTTGACTGTCCTCAAGCTTAAGTGAAACTTGAGACTTTGTGCAAGAGACACGCGGATGGTTTGAACGTGGCGATGCCGGATACTGGTTCGTTGCATGCTGGGGACCCCAATTGGGGGAATTAGGCCGATTGCCGATTGAGGTCCCGGTGACATATCAGAGTCAGTCGGCGCACGAGCTCAGACCGGGAAAGATTCCTCTCGCTCGTCCGTCGATAGGCGAACAGCAACGACGTGCGTTGGGTCAGCGGCGCGACCTGGGCGATCCCGGCCACGCTTCTTCAGCTCGTCAACAACGTAGCCCTCTTCCACTTCCGCGACCCACTGTTCCAGCTGCTCTTCAGCGAATGTAACAGGCATACAAATGAAAACCGGCGCACCCGAAAGGGGTGCGCCGATCAGAGTGGTTTTATTACCAGGCGTTCATGACATCGAGGATGCGGGGCTTGGTGCGGACCATTTGGTCGCGCCAGTTCATCCAGTTGTGGAGGCCGGTCTTGGGGTAGTCGGCGGTGACGTGGAGGCCGGTGGCGCGGGCCTTGGTCTCCCAGAGGGTCGTCGAGTAGGCAGAAAACCACTCGAGGAGGGCACCGGAGATCTTCTGGCCGGTGGGGTAGCCTGCGTCGACAGGGCCGGGGATGCCGGGGCCGGCGGAGATGTAGACATCGGCGTTCTTCAGGCCGTCCATGTTCCAGAAGGGATCATTCTCAAAGCGACGGGGGTTGATAGTGGAACCGTACATCGTGAGGATGTTGAAGCCGCCGACATCGAGAAGCGCGAGGCGGAGCAGAGTCTGCATGCCCGGCAGCGTCGTGGTGAGGTAACCGGACCAGCTGATGGCCTGGCGGAACTGGTCGGGGTGCTTGGCGGCCAGGGACAGAGCTGCGGTGGCGCCCATGGACAGGCCGGCGATGGAGTTGTTGTTGCGCGCAACGCCGAAGTTGGCCTCCAGGTAAGCGGGCAGCTCCTGGGTGAGGAAGGTCTCCCAGCGGTACTTGACCGGCTTGTTGAAGTTAAAAGTGGCGGGGCCGTCCCAGTCAGAGTAGAAGGAACCGGCGCCACCGGCGGGCATCACGAGGGTGATGTTGGAGTCAACGAAGATCTCGGCAGCGTTGACGTCGGTAGTCCATGCAGAGCGGTCCGGGAGGGCACGCATGCCGTCGAGAAGATACAGGCCTGCGTTGCCGCCACGGATGGCCGGCTGAATATGGACCGGGATGTGCTTTTCCATGGACGGGGACCAGACGGTGCAGTACTGAACCCAGTTTTGGGCCTGGTCCCACTCGCACTGGCCGGTGGAATCGTTGCGCAGCCAGTCGCGGTTTGCGGCCTGGGCGGCCGGCGTCACGGTAACGGCCAACACAAAGGCCATGATTGCCGCGACGGCGCGTCGCATCAACTTCCTCATATCAAACTCCTCCGGTATCTGTTATTTGTCACACAGTATATCGGTAGGTACCCACCAAGCGTTACTCCCAAGTGAGAAAGGTCTGCGGATGGGTATCCTTACCCCAGCGAATCGGCCAGACGATCGTCGCATCCTTCTCCACGGGCAGGTTCTCGAAATCTTCCAGATCGTGGGAGATTTCCAGGGTGCGGCCGTGCTTGAGGGCCCACTTCATGTTGTTGATGAAGCGCTCTGTTGTCAGCGGTGCCTTGTAGGTGGCGGCGAGATCGACAAGATCGGGGGTGAACAGGGCATCGCGAGCGGCGGGGACCTTCTCCGGCTGTGCAAAGACCGGGAGCCGGTGGACATCGGAGGCGCTGGCCGCCAGCTGCCAATACTCGGGCAGGTACTTGTCGTGGCCGATACGGCCGTCCTCGATGCGAGGGCCGCGGGCGGCGAGCGGGGTGGCCAGGCCGATCGGGTCGAGAACGCGCACGTTCAGCGGGGCGTTCATGCTCGTCATGCCCATGTTGGTGTAGTACACGGAAATCGGGATGGAATCCATCTGGTGCGTGTACTCGGGGGCGGATTCGCGCACCATGCGGGGCACGGTGATCCAACCGAAATCCTCCGGGTCGTTGTTTTTCAGAATCGGCATGAGCATGCCCGTGGGCTGCTGGAAGGCCTCGCCGATGGCCTCCGTGAAGCCGCTCATGCGGTCGGCCTTGAGGAAGTCGGCGGCCGTCAGCATGGGATCCTCGGCCGTGTGGTGGGTGACGCGCAGCCAGAAGGCGCGCTCGTCGACGATGTCCAGGGTGGTCGGGTCGTTGTTGTAGTACCAGTGGTAGCCGTTGATGGAGACGATGACGGCCCACACGGCGACGGCCGCGGGGATGATCGCCTCGATGACGTGGCGCGCCGGCAGCACCCACAGCGGCTGGAGCATAGCGAACAGCGGCAGGAGAAGCATTCGGCCGTGCATGAAATCACCACCGACGCGGACGGTGTACAACGCGTGAATGAAGCCGCAGACGAGCATGAGGACGATAACCATCGCGTTCGAGCGGAGGGTGAAACGCCCCGGGCGGCGCAGGACGGCGAGGATGCCGCCTGCTGCCACGAGTGCGAGGACGAGCCAGAGGTTATAGGCGCCGGTGAGGTCCTGGACATATTTCCAGCCCTGCTCCCACATGGCGTCGGAGGCGGATTTGGCCACCGCCGTGTGCGGGACGAGAAGGCCGTAGTAGCCCATGCGGAAAATCTCGTAGCCTGCGGGAACGGGCAGCGCAACGAGGAGGATGAGCCAGCGGCGGCGGCACGCGGCCAACAGGAGCAGGCCGATGAAGCCGCCGTAGAGGGCGAGCTCCGGGCGGACGAGCCAGGACAGCCCCGCCCAGAAGGCGAGGATGTAAGTGATGTAATCGGAGTCGGAGGACGCCCAGCGGACGAGAAGTGCCCAGGCGACGGCGATCCAGAAGATGGCGAGCCCCCACTCGAGACCCGAGGTGAAGAAATCGCGGGCCGGGGGAAGCGCAATGTAAACGAGCGCGCCGACGGGCAGAATGAACTCACCCCAGTGTTGGCGGGCACCCGCATAGGTGGATACCGCCACTGCGGCGACCGAAAGCCCGAGGGCTAACCATAAGGCGATGATCTCCAGCCGGGCGTCGACAAGCAAAGAGGAGAGGTAGATGAGGTACTGCCAGAGGGTGGAGGTGTTGGCCTCCACGCGCTCACCGGCGTTGAAGACGGGGCCATGGCCGGCGAGGAGATTGCGGACGGTGCGCAGGACGATGAGACCGTCGTCCGACATCCAGCGGCGCATCCAGCCCCAGATGCCCGTGCAGACGGCGAGGACAACGACGAGAAGGCTTGCTTCGACCTTGCGGATCATGACACCTATAGGACGGCCGGGGTGATGTAGACGGCGAGGACAATGCAGACGAGCCAAGCAACCGCGAGGAGCTGCAGGGTGCGGTCCGTCAGAGCCAGCTCATCGGGGGCGCCACCGTCGCCACGGTCGACATCGGCGGCGTAGCGGAGGATGGCGATGGTGAACGGAACCATGGAGATCTGGTACCAGATCGCGCCGGACGAACCGGCGGCGCGGGCGGCCCCGGCCATCTCAAAGCCCCACAGCGAGTAGCTCATGACGACGGCGGTGGCCGACAGCGTCCACACGAAGCGCAGGTACGTATCCGTGTAGCCAGCTAGCGACTTGCGGATCTTCGCGCCCGTCTCGCGGGCGAGAATGAGTTCGGCGTAGCGCTTGCCAGAGGCCATGAAGAGCGAACCGAACGCCGCGACGATGAGGAACCACTGCGACAGATCGATGGAGGCGGCGACACCGCCGGCCATGGCCCGGAGCATGAAACCGGAGGAGACGAGCGCAATGTCCAGCACCGGCTGATGCTTCCAGCCGAAGCAGTAGCCCAGCTGGAGCGCGATGTAGATGGCGACGACGATGGCCAGCGAACTGCCGGCCGTGGCGAGGAAGGAGACGCCGACGGCGGCAACGATGAGGACCACCGCCATGACGTAGGCGAGGTTCACCGGCAGGATGCCGGCGGCAATCGGGCGGAACCGCTTCGTCGGGTGCTGGCGGTCCGACTCGACGTCGCGCGCGTCATTGATGAGGTAGATGGAGCTGGCCGCCATGCAGAACGTGATGAACGCGATGGCGATGTCCTTCAGTGTGCCGGCGTTGGTCAGCGCCTCCGAGCCGGCGGCCGCGGGGGCCGCCACGACGAGGACGTTTTTCACCCACTGCTTGGGGCGCAACGCCTTAATCATAGCATCCGGCAGGTTCTTCGGGGGGCGCTGCTTTGACGCACTCGCGCCCATCTCTGCAGGCGTTTCGATGCCCTGGGTGTGCGGCTCAGAGTTAAAGTCGTCCGGCACGGCTCAGAATCCTTCCTACAACGTTGCTTTTACGCACGGCTACGGCGGTGGCAGCACCAAGCAGCGCGCCAGCCGTCACGTCCGTGGGGTAGTGTACGCCGAGCACCATACGCGAAGCCATCATCGCGGGAATGCCCACATAAACAGACTTGTTGTCGATAATCCAGCCCGTGTAGACAAGCGCTGCCGTGGTGCTCGTGGCGTGCGAGGACGGGAAGCTCAGGGCGCTGGGCGTGCCGACACCGATCTCGATGTCCTCGCGGTGCGGGCGCGGGCGACGCACGATGCGCTTCAGGATGACGGAGGCCGCGTGGCTGGTGAACGCCGCGGTGCCCATCTCGATCCATCCTTTTCTACGCTTCTCGTCGAGAAGCGCGCCGACGGCGGCAATGCCCATCCAGCCGAGCGCGTGCTCGCCGAAGTGGCTCATACCACGGGCGGTCGCGCCGAGGGCCGGCTGCAGGCTTCGTGTTGCCTCTTGCAGGGCGACGAGGATACCGGACTCGCCCCACGGATCACCTTTAATCTTCAAAGACCTCTCCCCACGCTTCGCGCGACGTCAACCACTCGTGGGCACCGCGGTAGCGCTCACGCATCTCATCAAACCGTTGCACGACCTCCTGCTGGAGGGCATGCGACTCCTCCAATAGCTCCTTCGCCTTGGCACGGTCACGCTTACGGTACACCACACCGGTACCGTCGGCGGTGGTGACGGTGGCGCCGTCGACACGCGAGAGGGAGAACCAGCGGGCCTCGATCGGTGCCCAGTTCGCCTGGGGGATGCTGTGGTGCTCGGGGTTTTCTTTGGACAGTGAGTGCTTCAAACCCTTGGCCAGCCAGATGGCCTTTTTAACAGGTGCCAACCTGCCGCCGATGTCCTTGGTGGGCACGCCCGGCGCGCCCGAGGGGCGCGGAAGGTCCGCGGCCGTGGGGAGCTTGACGGCGTCGGGGTACTGCTTGCGTATTTCCGCAACTTTGGGGAGAGAGGACTCGAGGACGTCGAAAAGCCCCTCGGGGCCCTTGAGGAAGTCGCGCATGGCCTCGTTTTGGATGGCGACCGTGGAGTATTCCAGGCACATGAGGTGCTTGATGGTGGCCTTTTGCATGGAGCGGAGGATGCCACCCGTGGGACCGTCGTGGTGGAGGGCTGCGACGATGAGGCGGTTGCGGAGGTGGAAGTAGGCCTGCCAATCGATGGCATCGTCCTTATCCGACCAGGCCATGTGCCAGATCGCGATGCCCGGCCAACTTGCCGTGGGGTAGCCCGCCTTGCCGGCGCGGATGCCGAACTCGGCGTCGTCCCACTTGATGAACAGTGGCAATGGCTGGCCAATCGTTTCGGCGACCTCGCGCGGGTACATGCACATCCACCAGCCGTTGTAGTCAACATCGATACGACGGTGCAGGTCACGGGAGTTCGGAGCGTCCGGCTTGTCGCCGAACTGGCCCAGATCGCTCAAGGGATGCTTGGCGAAGTTGTGGTCGTAGTGGACGTGCGGGGCGGAGGTCCACATGAAGGAGTGCGGGTCGATGACCTCGCCCATCGAGTGCAGGTGGCTGCGCTCCTGGAGGTTCAGCATCTGGCCACCGACGAGCATCGGTGTGATGGCGTAGCGGGAGACTTGCAGGGCGCGGAGGATGGAATCCGGCTCGATGGCGATGTCATCGTCCATGTAGACGATGTACGGGCTGTCGGGTGTTTTGTTGCCGAGGGCCTCATACATGATGCGCGAATAGCCGCCGGAGCCGCCGAGGTTGCCCTGGCGGAACTCGAAGAAACGGTCGCCGAAGTGCTCGGTGATCTCTTTGTAACCGGGCTCGTCTGCCGGGTGCTTTGTGCCCTGGTCGGGCATGATGATGGCATCGATGACCCCGTCCACCTCGGGGTCCTCCGCCAGCGCGTAAAGCGCCGCGACGGCATCCGTGGGGCGGTTGAACGTAGGGATACCAACGGTGACCTTGGGGGCGCCGGCGTGATCGGCGGGCTCGCGGGGCGCCCACCACTCGGCGGACTTGATGGTGCAATCGGATTCGGCAGTAATATCGAACCACAGCCAGCCGCCGTCCTCGAAGGGGGCGAGGGACAGCTCGAACTCGTGGACGCCGTCTTCAATGAGCTCGCCACCGAGGCCGATGCGCGCGCCGTCGATCTTGGAGCGGTAGCACTCCACGCGGGCCGCACCCTCCACCTCGATGCGAAGGATGACGGAGTCCAGCACCGTCCAGCGGCGCCAATAGGACGCAGGGAACGCACCGAAGTACGTCTCAAAGCTGACTTCCTCACCTGCGGAAATAGTGAGGCTAAAGCGATCGCTCCAGCGACACCCACCATCTTCCAGAAGGTAGAGACTACGTACGTCCTTCGGTTCTCCCCTGCGGGGGAGAAGCGCCCGCTGCAGGCGCTCAACTGCCTTCGTCATGCCACATCCTTTTAAACACGTAGATTAACTCTCGCATAATCCTAGTGTCCCGCGAAAATAGTATGGAGTTTCCGCGCCGATGGGTTACCATAACCTGTATGAAGGTTCTAGCAGCACTAGCGTCCGCTACCCTCGCGTCCGCTAGCCTCGCGCTTGGTGGACCTTTGAACGGGCCTGTGGAGTTTTACGACGAGGACGACCTCGTCCCCTACAACCAGGAATGGGTCATCATCCAGCTGAGCTACGACATCACATTCCCCGAGGAGGTCAAACGGCTCGCCTACGTCATCTTTATGGAAAACGAATCCGACCTCTCCCGCTCCATCTCCTCCACCTATCCTGCAGAGCTACTCAGCGAAGACGGCAAAGAATTCGCCGACGGCACCCTCATCATCGCCATCGGCCTCAACCCCAAATCCAAGGGCATCTACTGCGCGCCCGAGGTCTGCGATGCCCTCGGCCTGAACGACCCCGCCCACCTCAACGGCGCCCGCGCTGCCATGGACGTTCACGCCTCCCAAAACCGCTACGACCGGGCGCTTCTCGACGCCGCCCGGGCCGCCGCCGACCCCGAAACCGCCAACAACTACATCCCCTTCTGGCTGAAATTCGCCATCGGTTGGTTCGCCGCCATCTGTATTCTCGCCTCCCTGTGGGGCGCAACCCGCCTCTTCCGCAACCAGCAGCACTCCACCGCCGCCGACATCCGCTGGCTCACCAAGAACGTGCCCTCCATCTCCCTCGGCTTCAAGCAGGTGGACATCCAGGTCGACGCCCTCACATCCCCGCTCGCCACGCCGAAGCTGCACCAGCAGTGGGACTCCATCGCCCACGAAATGAAGCAGATCTCCACCCTCACCGCCTCCCTGCCCTCTGCCAAGAAATACGCCGAGAAAGCCGACCGTGAGGCCGTCGAGCAAAGCATCTCCGTCATGCGTAACAACGTCGACGGCTTCCGGACCGCCTGCGCCAACATCGAATACCTCTACGCCCTGGAAAACGGCGACCCGCACGTCCGCGAACTCGAACTCAAGTGGCTCGCCCGCGACATGCGCCACACCCGCTCCGCCATCCGAGAGGACGGCATCAGCCCCCTCATTGAGCGCACCCAGGCTGTCTCCCCCGAGGACCCCGCCTTCATCGAGACCCTCTGCGCGCTATACGACGAGTACATGCCCTTCACTGAGAAGCTCATGAGCATGAAAAAGCTGGAGAAGCGCCGCGTCCCCACCGTCTGGGACTCCAACTGGCACCCCTGCTACGCCTACTGCGAGCTACAGACATTCGAGTCACTGCACTAGGACACTACGCTACTTGATACCTACACTTATACTGCGCTAATACTGCGCTAATACTGCCGCTGTGAAGTAAAAGGGAGTGGACGAACCATCGCTGCTACCGTTCCACTATCCAAGGCTATCCAAATCGCAGTCAACAGAAACCGGTCTCCCACGAAGATAAAACTAGCCAACGCGCAAGTTACTTCTCGAATGTGATTTGTTTCATAGGTGGTTCGGTGGCGGGTGTGGGTGTCCTGTTTTACGCTGGTGGTTAGGACCAGTTATACGACTCACGGTTGGAGTTTTCCCCATGCTTTTGCGTCGCTGTTTGTGTGTTTTTACCTCTTTTTTTCCTTACCCTCAGTGGGGCTAGCGGTGTGGCGTTAGCTGCGGGGTTCGAACTGCGCGGGGATGATTCAATGGCCGTTGTTTCCCCAGAGGACCGGCTAAGTTACGAGCTCTATGCTCCCCAAGAACACACCAGTGAGAAGACTGCGAACCAAGGGTGGCAACCACGCAGCGCTGATGGTGGCCTTGGGGAAGCCCCATCAGTTAACACTCCTGCACTTCCCAGGCAGGTAGCAACCGCACTGGGGGATGATTTGATTTTCCTTTCCGCTGACGAAATCGGCCTGATCCAGCAGATGGTTTCCGAGGCGTATGCCAGTGGTACACCACAAGATCATGTGGAACCCGGGGATATGTGGTCTGATCGCGTTGATCTTGGGATAGTTCCAGATGTGACGGTGGATAAACACATTGCTGATACGGCAGAGGTGAAGGTGCGGGTGCACTCTCAACAGCGCGCCGGTGGATGCAAACCGCTGTGGCCAACAGGCATAGAGATGTGCGGTGCGATTTTAGACAAGTTCACACAGCTTGGTTGGCCAGCAAACTGGTTGGGGTGGCCAACCGAGCCGGAAGCACAAAACCCTGACGGGGTGGGCTACCGCCAGCGGTTTACAGCTGGTTTTATCTACTGGCATCCACAA
>JALFAQ010000020.1 GCA_022772305.1 Corynebacterium glucuronolyticum | reverse complement strand
TAATGGCAGGAATGATGATGACAGGGATCGTCGCCTGCAGGGGCATGTGGAAAAGATCAACGGGTTGGACATGTGAGTGCCTGCCTTCGGCGGGGCACCGAAACTGAACATGCACCCATGTGCCCAAGGCGGTGCCATCAGACTCGCCAAGAAAATGGTCAAACGAGAAGTAACCAGCGTCTAAAAACAAACACCGGCACAATCACCGGGACACGTCTACCCAAAACACGAACCCCCAGGTGGGGCGATCAGGCGTGACCACAACGCACACCCCTCACCAGGGGTCGCATCCGCGCACGCAAAAGTAGCTAACACTGCCCACATTGCGGCCCCGTGACCAGGCATGAAAAACACCCCGCCGAGGCGGGGCGCAGAGGCTGGAAGACTACTTCTTAGTGTCGCGACCGTAAGAAGACTGGCTGCGGTTGTGGGCGCGGGCGCGGCGATCGTCGGCAAGCAAGGGATGATCTTCGGCGCGCTTCTTGGCGAGGATCGTGGCCTGCTCGTTGGAAGCCTCGCGCTCGGTCTCGACACGCCTGCGCTCCTCGGCGAGGGCAATCTGCTCGGGGGTGCGGGTGAAGAGTGTGAGGGCAAAGCCTAGGATCGCGAGGATGTAGGCGACTTCCTGGATCACAAATCCGATGCCAACGCCCTGCGGAAGATCGCCGGGAGGTGTGAGGGAAAGCCACCACACCAACAGCGAGGTGAAGAAGGCGGCAGTGACCGTTGCCCAGCCGGCCCAGGACACGAGGGTCGAGCGCGAAATGAGCGTTGCGGGCGCAAGGATGAGCAAGGCGAGGAGCCCCAGCCACGAAGAAATGTAGACGGGGGCGCTCAGCATGTAGGTCTTTGCGGCATCGGTGACCATAAAGACATCGAGGCCCGTCAGCGAACCGAAGTAGCGAAGGAACTGCGCGACGATAAATAAGACGAGTGCAATCGGCAGGAGGAACTTCGCCCCGCCGATGTAGATCTTGCTTCCGGCAGCACGCTCAGCCGTGGCGAGGTCGCGCGTGTTGTTATCTGTTGATTCGGACATGAACTACTTCCTTTGCGATGTTGCCCTGCAAATAGATCTTAGGTTAGTTCGCCCGAATTCCGGGCATGCCGAGCCCCACTTCGCGGGGATTCGGGGCAGTTGTCGGAATGATTCCGGCCTCGTAGTGGTCGCCGGCCTTCGTTCGCTGGTGGGTATGGATACCAGAATCGGCGATGAGGTAGTGCGGCTTCGATTCGGTCACGGTAACAGTTACGAAGTCGCCGGGGCGGATGCTCTCCCTTGTGCCGGGGTCGAAGTGCACGAGGCGGCCATCGCGGGCGCGACCAGACAGGCGGTGCTTCTCCGCGCCCTTCTTGGACACGTGCTCCTGGACGAGGAGTTCAACTTCCTGACCAACAAAGCGTGCGTTTTCCTCAGCACTGATGCGTTCCTGCAGTGCCTGGAGACGCTCAAAGCGCTCCTGGACGACCTCCTTCGGGACCTGATCCTCGTACTCCGCAGCTGGGGTTCCCGGTCGCGGACTGTATTGGAAGGTGAAGGCGCTGGTAAAGCGGGCGCGTTCGACAACGTCGAGAGTATTTTGGAAGTCTTCTTCCGTCTCTCCGGGGAAGCCAACAATGATGTCGGTGGTGATTGCCGCGTGCGGGATCTTCTCACGAACCTCATCGAGAATGGAGAAGAACTTCTTCGTCCGGTAGCTGCGGCGCATGCGCTTGAGCACCTCGTCGGAGCCGGACTGAAGGGGCATGTGCAGCTGCGGGCAGATGTTCGGCGTTTCTACCATCGCGTCGATGACATCGCTGGTGAATTCTGCGGGGTGCGGGGAGGTGAAGCGCAACCGCTCGAGCCCGTCGATTTCGCCACAGGCGCGCAGGAGCTTGGAAAAGGCGCTGCGATCGCGCTCGACTGTCGGATCGGCAAAGTTTACGCCGTATGCGTTGACGTTTTGCCCCAGCAGGGTGACTTCCTCCACACCCTGGTCGACGAGGGCGCGGACCTCTGCGAGGATGTCGCCGGGGCGGCGATCGAGTTCCTTGCCTCGCAGGTGCGGGACGATGCAGAACGTACACGTATTATTACAGCCTACGGAAATACTGACCCAGCCGGAGTAGGCGGACTCACGCTTAGCCGGGAGAACGGACGGGAAGTCCTCCAGAGCATCCTTGATTTCCACCTCTGCACGCTTGTTGTGAGAAGCGCGATCCAGGAGCGCAGGCAAGGATCCCAGATTGTGGGTGCCAAAGACGACATCCACCCACGGGGCCTTTTCGACGATCCGCTTGCCATCGTTTTGCGCCTGGCAACCACCGACGGCGATCTGCATCGACGGGTGATCCTCCTTTACACCAAGCAATTGCCCGAGCGTGCCGTACAAACGCTGGGCGGCATTCTCACGCACGGCACACGTGTTAAAGACGATAAGGTCAGGAACGACCGTGTGGTCGCCCGCAACCAAGGGGTCTTCCCCGTCGTATGTCACATAGCCGGCGCTTTCCAAAAGGCCAGACAGGCGTTCGGAATCGTGAACGTTCATCTGGCAGCCGAAGGTTCGCACTTGGTAGGTCTTTGGTATCGAGGCAGTCACGGCACAACATTGTATGGTACGTGGTATCTCAGACCTAACCAGGCATCAGCGAGTGAATAAAAGAAGTATCGTGCAGTGAACTAGTTGTGAGCCTGTTGCCTAATGTGTACTCTCCTTCCACTCGACGGGGGGATCCGTTCACGGTTTTACCGAGAAAGAATTGCGCCACCCTATCGGCTGTCACATTATTTGTCTCTACCCCGCCAACAGCCCCTCCTTTTTCGTTGAACAATCCCCCAATGCTTGTAATTGGTCTGCTGTTTCGGGGGTACCCGTTCGCTATACAGGATTAGTAATTTATTCAGGCAAGCGAATATCTAGACCAGCGTTTAAGTGTTACTAAAGTGGCAAAAACTCCCCTGTTCCTCCACGCCAGGAATTAGGAACCATTTTTGTTGCGTAATTCAGTCTTTTTGGCGTTTGAGGAAAACATACAAACGCAGGTGAGGGCGGGTTAGGGCGGGTCGGAAAACTCCAAAACTTGGGGGCAGATGTTTTAGGCTAATGGCATGCCCGAATCCAGTGTGGTTAGGACCACCCATGACAGTCAGGACCCGGCTCAGCCGGTTCGGATTGCTGTTTACTCTGATAGGCGCGCGCTCAGAGAGGATGTCCGCGCGGCTATAGGCAGCAGTCTAGGTCGTGACTATCCCTCGGTGGAACTAACAGATTTTGCAACAGCGCCGATCCTCGTCAGGGCGCTTCATAACCGCGAGTTCGATCTTTGCCTGCTGGACGGCGAAACCGCCCCGCTTGGTGGCATCGGACTGGCGTACCAGATCCGAAACGAAGTGGACAATCCCCCACCCTTGGTCCTCATGCTCGCCCGGCGCGATGATGCCTGGCTAGCGACCTGGTCTAAGGCCGATGAGGTTGTCCCGCTTCCCATCGACCCGCTCCAGCTCCCCGCAACTGTTTCTCGCATTCTTTCTGAACGCGAAGCAATGCGGAATCCGATGCCAGAGGCGGGGAAGTAGATAGGAGACCTCGTGAATTACTACGTTCCAATCCTCACGCTCGTGGCCATCGCCGCAGCCTTTGTTGCGGTGATGATCCTGGTATCCATCGTCTTAGGCCCGCACCGGCACAACAACGCGAAGTTTGATGTGTACGAGTGCGGTGTCGAGGCCGTTGATCGGCCTTCCGACGGCGGCAAAATGTCGCTCAAGTACTTCACCATCGCCATGATGTTCATCATTTTCGATGTGGAGACTATTTTCCTGTTCCCATTCGCCGTGAGCTTTGGGCTCATGGGGTGGTTCATGGTGATTGAAATTGTCCTGTTCGTCCTCACTCTCCTCACCGCCTACATCTATGTCTGGCGTCGCGGGGGGCTCGACTGGGAATAACACGAACGCAACTGCACTTACCCCCTAAGAAGAACTGGATTAGTACCTATGGGAATTGAAGACAACCTTAAAGGCGGTTATCTCACAACGACCACCGAGTGGCTGTTCGGCCTGACTCGTGAGTGGTCCGTGTGGCCCGCCACCTTCGGCCTCGCGTGCTGCGCTTTCGAGATGATGAGCTACGCGGGGCCTCGCTATGATTCGTCCCGCTGGGGCCAGGAGGTGTTCCGCGCCTCGCCACGCCAAGCGGATTTGCTTATCGTGTCGGGTCGTGTGAGCCAGAAGATGGCTCCGATTATGCGCCGCGTCTACGACCAGATGCCTGACCCGAAGTGGGTCATCGCCATGGGCGCATGCTCCTCGTCCGGTGGCATTTTCAATAACTACGCCATTGTTCAGGGTGCCGATCACATTGTCCCGGTTGACGTGTACGTCCCGGGTTGCCCTCCGCGCCCAGAGATGCTTATCGACGCATCGTTCAAGCTGCGTGCCATTATCGCCAAGAAGACCAAGGTCGGCGAGGCGAACACGATTGAGGACGAGCGTCGCAAGGAAGAGGCGGCACTGGCCGGCGAGATCCGGCAGGCCCCCCAGAAACTCATCAAGATGAAGAAGTAGGGCGCGACGTGACTGATAACCAAAAGAACCCGCTTCACCCCTCCACCGAGGAGCAGCAGGACATCGTGCGCGATAATTCGCACGCGGTATTCGGCCCCCGCCGTGGTATGTGGGTGGACGGTACCGGAGATGTCTCCGGTTTTTCCAAGATCGTGCGTCTGCCGGAGCGCATCGTTTCCGATGACAACCCCACAGCGAATCCCCTCGTGGCGCGGCTTTTGGAGCTGGTGCCGGAGATCAGCGACGCGCCTGTGGTAACCGGTGGCGACCAGCTGACCATTTATGTTCCGCGCGAGCACCTCCAGGCTGCTGCCCAGGCGCTGCGCGATGACCAAGAGTTGCGCTGCGAAACCTGCTCGTCCGTGTCGGGTGTGCACTACCCACAGGACAAGGACGCAGAGCTCCACGCGGTGTACCACTTCTATTCGTTCACGCATAACC
The DNA here is from genome assembly GCA_022772305.1 of Corynebacterium glucuronolyticum. Classification (GTDB taxonomy): domain Bacteria; phylum Actinomycetota; class Actinomycetes; order Mycobacteriales; family Mycobacteriaceae; genus Corynebacterium; species Corynebacterium glucuronolyticum_A. Next base: position 22,234 of record JALFAQ010000020.1, on the reverse strand, counting down.
ACCGCATTCGTTTCGAGGTCGTGTGCCCTGTAGACGATCCGCATATCCCTTCCCTCGCACTCATTTACCCGGGTGTGAACTTCCATGAGAGGGAGACGTGGGACATGTTCGGAATCATCTTCGATGGTCACCCCTCGCTCACGCGCATCCTCATGCCGGACGACTGGTCCGGCCACCCACAGCGCAAAGACTACAAGCTCGGCGGCATCCCGGTGGAGTTCTCCGACACCGACGTGCCACCGGTTGAGGATAGAAGGAGGTACCGCTAGTGACTACCGGATACTCAGCACCAGCCGGGTCCACTGCCCTGTCACCAGAGCAGGAATTTTCTGACCCGTCCATCCCGCAGTACTCCGCAGAAGGTGGCGACTGGCAGGAGATCGTTGAGGCGCAGCACCGCGACCGCGCGGACCGCATGATCATCAACATGGGGCCTGCCCACCCCTCCACCCATGGCGTGATGCGCCTATGCCTGGAGATGGACGGCGACATCGTGACCAACCTGCGACCGGCCATCGGCTACCTGCATACCGGCATCGAAAAGACGGCCGAATACCGCACGTGGACCCAGGGGTCAGCACTTGTCACCCGCATGGACTACGTGGCACCGATGTTCAACGAGTGCGTTTACTCCATGGCTGTGGAAAAGGTCATGGGGATTACAGACAAGATTCCGGAGCGCGCACAGATTATTCGTGTGCTGTGCCTGGAGCTGTGCCGCATCGCCAGCCACCTCGTGGCTTTGGCCACCGGCGGTAACGAGCTCGGCGGCACGACGCTTTTGACTAACGGTCTCCGCGAACGCGAGCGCATCCTCGATTTCTTCGAGTGTATCTCCGGCCTCCGCATGAACCACGCATATATCCGCCCTGGCGGTGTCGCCGGGGACCTGCCGGAAGACGGCATGCAGATCTTGGATACCTGCCTTGACTGGCTGGAAAAGCGCATGCCCGACTTTGCCAAGATGCTCAACGACAACCCGGTGTTCAAGAAGCGCTTCGTCGACGTTTCTTACCTTGACCTCACCGGTTGTATGACCCTCGGGATCACCGGTCCGCGTCTCCGCGCTGCCGGTCTCAAGTGGGACCTGCGCAAGGCCGAGCCGTGCCTCGGTTACGAGACCTACGACTTCGACGTTCCTGTATGGGACACGTGCGATGCCTACGGCGCCTACCGCGTCCGCCTGGCGGAGATGTTTGAGTCCCTCAAGATTGCTCGCCAGTGCCGCGACCGGCTCGCCAAGACCGAGGGGCAGCCGTTCATGGTGCAGGACCCCAAGATTGCTCGCCCGGCGTACCTCAAGGTGTACAAGGACGGCCAGGGTAACAGCTACGAGCACGTGAGGAACATCATGGGCCAGGACATGGAATCCCTCATTCACCACTTCAAGCTGGTGACCGAGGGCTTTAAGGTGCCCGCCGGCCAGGCCTACGTGGAGCTGGAATCCCCGAAGGGAATCATCGGCTGCCACGTCGTCTCGGACGGAGGCACCCACCCCTACCGCGTCCACATGCGCGACCCTGCATTCCACGCCATCCAGGCGCTGCCCGCACTGTGTGAGGGTGGCACGCTCTCGGATGTTGTCGTAGCAATCAGTTCCATCGACCCCGTTCTTGGAGGTGTAGACCGGTGACCGACCACACGCCTCACCAACATTTTGAGGCACACTTTAGCGACGACGATCGCGTCGATCTCGCCGATACCACTACTAACCTGACAGACGCAGATGTCGACGACCTCAAGGAGCTGGCCGGGAGGTACCCCAACCCCCAGTCCGCTCTGCTCCCCATGCTTCACCTCGTTCAAAGCGTGGACGGCAAGGTCTCGGGCGAGGGCGTCCGCCACATCGCGTCCATCTTGCACATGACCGAGGCGCAGGTCATCGGAGTGGCCACGTTCTACTCCATGTACCACACCCACGAGGTAGGAAAACACCTCGTGGGCGTCTGCACGTCCGCACTGTGCGCGACGATGGGCGGTGACATTATCTACGATGCGGTGAAACGTCACCTTCAGCTCGACTGCGACGAGGACACCACCAGCGATGGGATGTTCACCCTCGAGCGCATTGAGTGCAACGCCGCCTGCGACTTCGCCCCCATCTTGATGCTCAACTGGGAGTACATGGACAACATGACCCCCAAGAAGGCCATTGAGATTCTGGACAAGCTGCGCGCGAATCAGGAGGTCTCCTCCACACGCGGCCCGAAGATCACCAGCTGGCGCGACAACGAACGCGTGCTTGCCGGATTCTACGACGGCCGCGCCGACGAGGGTCCCGCAGCGGGACCTGCCAGCCTCCGTGGCCTCGAGCTTGCCGACGGCTACACCTACGACGAGACAGTGGGAGGTGGCGACCGTGGCTAGCCCGAATACCGATCAGGTGGGCGTCGACAAACCAAAGAGCTTGAAGATTACACCGATCCTGTCCGCCAACTGGGGCGACCCCACACCGTGGAAGATTGAGAGCTACGAGAAGCGCGGTGGCTACCAGGCGCTGCGCACGGCCTTGTCCATGGAACCCAAGGAACTCGTTGACCTCGTCCTCGAGTCCGGGCTGCGTGGCCGTGGTGGTGCCGGGTTCCCCGTGGGCAGGAAGTGGTCCTTCGTACCCGTGGACAATCCGAAGCCCAAGTACCTCGTGGTCAACGGCGACGAGAGTGAGCCCGGCACGTGTAAGGACATGCCACTGCTCATGGCCACGCCGCACACCCTGGTAGAAGGTGCAATCATCTCCTGCCTCGCGTTCCATTCCGAGCACGCCTTCATCTACCTGCGAGGCGAAGTCGTACATATCGCCCGCCGCCTGCAGGCAGCCATTGAGGAGGCTTACCGCAAGGGCTACGCCGGTGAGAACATCATGGGCTCCGGCAAGACCGTGCACATTCAGATGCACTCCGGTGCCGGTGCCTACATCTGTGGCGAGGAAACCGCACTCCTCGATTCCCTCGAGGGCAAGCGTGGCCACCCGCGCCTGCGCCCGCCATTCCCCGCAGTGGAAGGCCTGTACGCCTCCCCCACCGTGATTAATAACGTGGAATCCATCTCCTCCGTTCCCGCCATCGTACGCAACGGAGCCGAGTGGTACACCCGCGTCGGCACAGAAAAGTCGAAGGGCGCGACCATCTACTCCCTGTCCGGGCACATCAAGAAGCCGGGCCAGTACGAGGCCCCCTTGGGCATCACTCTGCGGGAGCTCATCGACATGGCCGGCGGGATGCGTGAGGGGCACACCCTCAAGTACTTCACCCCCGGTGGGTCATCCACTCAGATGCTCACCGCAAAGCACCTCGATGTACCCCTCGATTACGAGGCACTCCGCGAGGCCGGCTCCATGCTCGGCACGAAGGCTCTCCAAATCTTCGACGACACCACCTCCGTGGTGCGCACCACCACCCGTTTCGTGGAGTTCTACAAGCACGAGTCCTGTGGCAAGTGCACCCCGTGCCGCGAAGGCACGTGGTGGCTCCTGCAGCTCCTGCAGCGCCTCGAACGTGGTGAGGGCAAACCGGGCGATGTGGACAAGCTGATATCCATCTGCGACCACATCGGTGGCCGCAGTTTCTGTGCTCTTGCCGACGGCGCCGTCGCGTGCGTCACCAGCGCGGTTGCGAACTTCCGCGAGGAGTTCGAAGCCGGCTACACCACACCCGCGTGGGAGCTGTTCCCGTACGAAAAGAGCGCCATCTTTGATGACAAGGAGATGCTGTCATGACCGACAAGGTAACCGACAAGAAGGCTGAGGCAGCGGCTGTGGACACCGTTGAAACAGTCACCTTGGAAATCGACGGCAAGCAGGTCACCGTGCCCAAGGGCACCGTCGTGATCCGCGCCGCCGAGAAGCTCGGCATCGATGTCCCCCGCTTCTGCGATCACCCCGGCCTCGAGCCCATTGCCGCCTGCCGCCAGTGCATGGTGGATGTTCCCGATGCCGGCAACGGCCGCGGGTTCCCCAAGCCGCAGGCTTCCTGCTCACTGGAAGCAGCAGACGGCATGGTGGTCAAGACGCAGTACACCTCCGAGATGGCACGCGATGCCCAGCAGGGCATCATGGAGCTTCTCCTGGTTAACCACCCGCTCGATTGCCCCATCTGCGATAAGGGCGGCGAATGCCCGCTGCAGAACCAGGCCATGAGCGCCGGTCAGGGGGCAACGCGCTTCGATCTGGAAAAACGTGAGTTCCCCAAGCCGATTGACCTCGTCTCCGGCGTGCTGCTAGACCGCGAGCGCTGCATCATGTGTACGCGGTGCGTCCGGTTCCAGGAGCAGGTAGCCGGCGATCCGTGCATCGCCAAGGCAGAGCGTGGCGCCGAGGAGCAGATCCTCGCTGATCCCGCGTCCGATGCCGGCAGTTACTTCATGGGCAATACCGTGCAGATCTGCCCCGTCGGCGCACTCACCAGTTCCGATTACCGCTTCCAGGCCCGCCCGTTCGACCTCGTGTCCACGGATACCACCTGTGAACACTGCGCTGTCGGTTGTGCGCTGCGCGTGGATCACCGGCACGGCAAGATCACCCGCCGGCTCGCCGGCGAGGACATGGACGTGAACCAGGAATGGAGCTGCGACAAGGGCCGCTACGGCTACCGCTACGGTCTGCAAGAGTTCCGCCTCACCACCCCGCTGGTTCGTCGGGACGGCACGCTGACGGAAGCCTCCTGGACGGAGGCGCTGCAGGCCGCAGCCGACGGACTCGCCGGCGCTGAAGGTGCCACGGCCGTCATCGCTCCCAACGCTGCAACGGTGGAAAACACCGCAGCCTACCGGGCATTCGCTGAGAAGGCCCTTGGTACCGCCTCCATCGACTTCCGCACCGATGCGGCAACCGATGAGGAAGCTGCATTCCTCGCTACGCATGTCGCTGGCAAGGACGGCATCACCTTCGCGGATCTCAACGACGCAGCACGCGTCATCCTCGTTGCCTTCGACCCCGAGGATGAAGCCGGCGTGTTCTACCTCCGCCTCCGCGATGCCCACCGCAAGCATGGTACGGAGATCGTGTCAGTTGCCAGCCACGTCTCCATCGGCACCGCCAAGCTGGAAGCCACACACGTGGCCGCCCGCCCTGGTGAGGAAGCCGACGCGCTGCGTGGCATCGAGGGCGTAGACGGGAGCACTGTCATCCTCGTCGGCCAGCGCGCAGCCCGCACTCCGGGTCTGCTCACCGCCGTTGCGGATGTTGCCAAATCCACCGGCGCACGGATGACCTGGGTACCTGCTCACGCCGGCGACCGAGGCGCACTGGAAGCTGGGTTGCTGCCCGCCGCAGGTGGAAAGAACACCTCGGAGATCATCGCCGCTGCACGTAACGGTGACATCCGCGGTCTTGTCCTTGGCGAGTTCGACGAGCGCGACTACGCCGATCAGGCCGGCCTCTTCGCCGCCGCCGATGCTGCCTTCACCGTCCAGCTCGCGCACCGTCGCACGGCGGTGTCCGAACACGCCGATGTGGTCTTCCCCGTGGCTCTCATGAGCCAGGTCAACGGCCACGTCATGAACTGGGAGGGCCGCTGGCGCGGAGTCCGCGCACTCGACGGCGTCAAGGTTGCTGCGATGAGCGACCGCAAGGTGCTCCTCAATCTCGCTCGCGTCCTCGGTGCAGACCTCGCGTTGCCCAGCAACCGTGACCTGGTGGCGGGTATGCGTCGGGAAGCCCCGGCCGTGTACGCGCCGGAGGTCACCACCCCGACGGCTGCCACCGGTGCCCCACCTGGTGAAGGACTCATCCTTGACACCTGGCCGGAGCTCATGGGCGAATCCGAGGCGCTGGCAGACACCACCTTCGTGGGCTCGGATCGCCGGCGCGGGCACGCCCGTATCAGCCCCGCCACCGCGGATGCTCTCGGCATCCACCACTGCAGTGGGTGCGGTGGCCACTCTTCTATCGAGCTGACCGTGGGTGACACCACCGTCACTCTCCCCGCCACCGTCTGGCCCACGATGCTTGACGACGTCGTGTGGGTGCCATCCAACGCACCCGCCACCGTCGCAGTTCCCCTCGCGGAAGCAACACGGGTCCGCGTGACAGCCGCGCCGACGCCTCATGTAGACGGCACGCGGCAGGATCAAGAAACGATTGGAAGGTAAAACCCGTGATTGAAAACGAAATCGGGCTATGGGGCGACCCATGGTGGCTGATTTTGATCAAAGCCATCATATTTTTTGCCCTGCCGCTCCTCATGGCCATCGTTACCGTGTGGTACGAGCGCCGACTTTTGGCGTTCATGCAGAGCCGCCTCGGCCCCAACATGGCCGGCCCCATCGGTCTCTTGCAGCCGATGTCCGACGGTGTGAAAACCATCTTCAAGGAAGACTTCATGCCCAAGGGCGTGGACAAGTTCGTGTTCACGCTTGCCCCGTTCATTACCGGTACCGCAGCGTTCACCACGTGGTCGGTACTACCCCTCGGTGGCACGGTGACCATCTTCGGCCATGAAACGCAGCTACAAAACGGTGACCTTCCCGTCGCCGTGTTGTTCATCCTCGCCGTTGCCGGACTTGGTACCTACGGCCTGGTGCTCGCCGGCTGGTCGTCGACATCCCGCTACTCCCTGCTCGGTGGTTTGCGCGCCGCAGCCCAGATGATCTCTTACGAGATTTCCATGGGTCTTGCTGTCGTCGCCGTCGTGCTTGTCGCTGGCACGATGAGCACGCTGGGCATCGTTGAGGCACAGAGTGAGACACTCACCCTGTTCGGCTGGAACTCCCCGTTCCCGGCCTGGAACTTCCTCATCCTCATGCCGGCGTTTTTCATCTTCTGCGTCACGATGTTGGCGGAGGCCAACCGCGCACCGTTTGATATGCCGGAGTGTGAATCGGAGCTCGTCGGTGGCTATGGCACCGACTACTCAGGCTTCCGCTTCGCCATGTTCTACCTCGGCGAATACATGAACATGGGAACGCTGAGCGCCATCTGCGCAACGCTGTTCCTCGGCGGTTTCCACGCACCGTGGCCGCTCAACGGGACGGCACTCGACGGTGGTTGGTGGGGCATCATGTGGTTCATCATCAAGGTGGCCATCATGCTGTTCTTCTTCATCTGGGTGCGCGCCACAGTGCCTCGCTACCGCTACGACCAGCTGATGGACGTGGGCTGGAAGACGCTTCTCCCCCTCGCCCTCGGGTTCCTCATGGTCGAGGCCATCTACCTGAAGGCCCGCCAGCTGTCTGCACAGGATTCGATCCTGCGCGATGACGCAACGCTTCTGGGTCTGGTTGTTGTCTTCCTCATCGTCGCCTACGTCGTCCTCGCGGTACAGCGCCAAGCAACGGAGCGAAAGCTCGCCACCCCGTACCGCGTGCGCAACATCGCCAACCTGGATCCCACCATCTTCCCGCTGCCCGAACTGGACGGTAAGAAGTTCGGGACCCCCGACGGCGAGTACGACACGGCCACCCTGACCACATCCGCGCGAAAGAAGGAATTGTCATGAGTATCTTCTCCCGCTGGAGGGGAATGGCAGTGACGTTCGGAGCTATGTTCCGAGAAAAGTCCACTGTCAACTATCCAAAGAAGCCTGCCGAGACCAATCCCCGGTTCCACGGCAAGCACCAACTCAACCGCTGGCCGGATGGGTTGGAAAAATGCGTGGGATGCGAGCTGTGCGCCTGGGCGTGCCCCGCGGATGCCATCCGCGTGGAAGCAGCCGAAAACACCGAGGAGGAGCGCTACTCTCCCGGTGAGCGTTACGGCAAGGTCTACGAGATCAACTACCTGCGCTGCATTTTCTGTGGCATGTGCATTGAGGCCTGCCCGACCCGTGCACTCACAATGACCAACGAGTTTGAGCTCGCCAACGTCTCCCGCGAGGCGCTCATCTTTGGCAAGGACAAGCTGCTTGCCCCGCTCGAGAAGGGGATGGAGGAACCGCCACACCCACGCCGGCTTGCCGACGACGAGCGCGGCTACTTCCTCGGTCTGCCCACCTCCCCCGGCGCGGGCATCGCCGTGGATCCGAAGAAGGACACCGCACCGCAGTCCGCACAGGATGTTGCTGATGCCACCGAGGCAACGAGCACATCCCCCCAGGAGGAGGCCGCACGATGATGTCGCTTTCCTACCTGGCTGCCGACACCGCCGCCACCGCATACGAGGGCTTCGGGTTGTTCGGCCAGGTGTGTTCCTGGATTCTCGCCGCGGCCATCATTGCCGCCGCGGTGGGCATGGTGATGTGCAAGGAGCTCATCCACTCTGCTCTGTGCCTGCTGTTTGTCATGGTCGGTGTCGCTGTTGAATACGCCACCATGGGGGCACCGTTCGTGTTCGTCGTCCAGATTGTCGTCTACGCGGGCGCTGTCATGGTGATGATCCTGTTCATCGTCATGATGGTTGGTGCTCGCGGACAGGCTGCCGACAACGATGAGACACGTACCGGAGTTTCGCACAGCGTGCTCAGTGGCATCGCCGCTATCGCGCTGCTGGCACTCATCGGCATTGCTGTGAATATGAGTACGATGAACGCACCCCGCGGCATGGCTGAAGCAAACGCAGAGCACGGCGGCAATATCGCCGGGCTGGGCGTGGAGATCTTCAACAAGTACGTGGTCGGCTTCGAGGTTCTCTCGGCGCTGCTCATCGTCGCTGCTGTCGGCGCCATGATCATGATCTTCCGCGTCCGTGCAGTCAAGCGCTCGACGCAGCGCGAACTGTCCCAGGCGCGCTTCCGTGCTTACAAGGAGCGTGGTATCAACGTCGGTCCGCTGGCCGGCTCTGGTGTGTACGCCGATTCCAACGCGATGGATGTTCCTGCTCTGCTCCCCGATGGTTCCGAGCTGCGGACCTCCGTCAACCCCGCGTTGTACGAGCGCGAAGAGGTCGACCCCGCGCAGGGATTTGTCGACCAGACCAAGCGCACCTACGCGTCGCTGGATAAGCAAAGCGAAGGTGAGGAGTAAATGTCTACCGGATTTTACGTCGGGCTCTCGGCGGTCCTGTTCTGCGTTGGTATCTGGGGGTTCCTCTCCCGTCGCAACGCGCTGGCATCGCTGATGTCCATTGAACTTATGTTGAACGCGGCAAACCTCGGGCTTGTTGCGTACGCACGCCACTGGGGCGAGCTGGAAGGTCACGTGGCAGCACTGTTTGTCATTGTGGTCGCCGCGGCTGAGGTCGTGGTCGGGCTCGCCATCGTTGTGTCCATTTACCGTTCGCAGGGCACAGTGATCGTCGATGACGAACGCGCGATGAAAGGCTAGGCGCTGTGAATTACTTGTTACTTGCTCAACAGGCGGGTGCGGTCACCGGCGAGATTGCCGTGGCGGATTCCACCGCTACAACGCTTGCTTGGCTCATCATCCTCTTGCCACTGGCAGGCGCCACCATCCTCCTCGTAGGGGGGCGGGTACTCGATGCCTTCGGTCATTGGATTGCCGTCGCCGCCAGCGTCGCCGCTTTTGCCTGCGGCGTGACGTTGTTTACGGATATGCTGGCGCGGCCGGCCTCCGACAGGCCACTTCACGCGCCTCTGTTCCAGTGGATGACGCTTCCCGGTTTGGAAACCGATCTGACGCTCCGCGTCGACCAGTTGTCCATCGTCTTCGTGCTTCTGGTGACGGGCGTTGGCTCGCTCATCCACCTCTACTCCGTGGGGTACATGGCCCACGATGAGAAGCGCAAGAAGTTCTTCGCCTACCTCAACTTCTTCATGGCAGCGATGCTCACCCTCGTTCTGGGTGCCAGCTACCTCATCATGTTCATCGGTTGGGAAGGCGTGGGACTCGCCTCCTACCTGCTCATCGGTTTCTGGGCGCAGCGCCCCTCGGCTGCTGCCGCGGCCAACAAGGCCTTCATCATGAACCGCTTGGGTGATATCGGCATGGTGCTCGGTATTGCTACCATGTTCGCCACTATCGGGTCGACGGAATTCAACGTCGTCAACGCTGAAGTTCAGGGTCTACCCACGGCAACGGTGACGTTCATGGGCTTCGCCCTTCTCCTCGGTGTGTGCGCTAAGTCCGCGCAGGTTCCGCTCCAGGCATGGCTTCTCGACGCCATGGAGGGCCCGACCCCGGTGTCGGCGCTCATCCACGCGGCGACCATGGTTACCGCGGGTGTGTACCTCGTTGTCCGGGCTGGTGCCATCTACCAGCACTCCACCGCCGCATCCACCGCCGTCGTCATCATCGGCACGGTCACGCTGCTTGTCGGCGCCTGGATCGGTTGCGCCAAGGATGACATTAAGAAGGTGCTCGCCGGTTCCACCATGAGCCAGATCGGCTACATGGTTCTGGCGGCAGGCATTGGACCGACCGGTTACGCACTGGCCATCTTCCACCTGGTAACCCACGGCTTCTTCAAGGCCAACATGTTCCTCGGTGCCGGTTCCATCATGCACGGCATGAACGAATCGGTGAACATGCGTGAATTCGGTGCGTTACGCAAGGCGATGCCCTGGACGTTCATCACGTTTGCGGCTGGCTACCTGGCCATCATCGGGTTCCCCGGCTTCGCCGGCTTCTACTCCAAGGACGCCATCATCGAGGTCGCCTTCGAGCGCGGCTGGGTCTTCGGGCTTGCAGCGCTCATTGGCGCGGGTATCACCGCGTTTTACATGACGCGCCTCATGATGATGACGTTTGCTGGAGAGAAGCGCTGGCGCGAGGATCAGCACCCACACGAGTCCTCCCCCACCATGGTGGCAGCACTCGTGGTGCTCGGCATCCTCTCCGTCATCGGTGGCCTGGTCCTGGCCAACGGCATTGCTACGTGGCTGAACCCCGCGGTCGGTGGCACGGCTCACGATGTTCCACTTCTGCACCTCACCCCGCTGACAGGCGTGACCCTCCTGGTCGTCGCCGCCGGCGTAGCACTGGGCTGGTGGATGTTTAAGCAGCCGATCGCCCCGACGCGGAAGAACCCCGGTGTTGCCACCCTCATCGGCGACAACGCGTTCTACGCAGACACCATTAACGATTGGGTTGCTGTGAAGCCCACCCACGCGCTGGCTGAAACGGCAGCGCTCGTGGACTCCGTGGGCATCACGACCGCCGTCGATGACGGAGGCCGCGGCTTCGCTGGCCTGGCAGATGCCTTTGGCAAGCTGCAAAACGGACTCGCCCGCACCTACGGACTCATCATGGTCTTCGGTGCAGTGGTGATCGCAGCAGTCCTCCTCTTCCTGAATCAGATGGCATAGGAGCAAATAGAATGTACCTTCTCACTACAGCCGCTCTGGTTCCGCTTGTTGCGGCATTATTCATGACATTCTTGCGTACAGGTGCTGCCCGCGTGGTGGCATTTGTCGCAAGTCTTGTCCCGCTTGCATTGGCGCTCGTTATGGTCGCGGGTTTCGACCCCGGCGCAGGCATGCAATACACCGTTGAGGTTCCGTGGATTCCCGCACTCGGCGCGTACTACTCCCTTGGAGTTGATGGCATTGCGCTATCCATGATCCTTTTGACCGCGATTTTGACCCCGATCGTCGTTTTGTACTCCGGAACGGAGAACTACAGGGCGGATCAGATGGGAGAGCATGCCTTCCTCGGCTTCGTTCTCGCCATCGAGGGTCTGTCCATCTTCGTGTTCAGCTCCACCGATGTATTGCTGTTCTACCTCTTCTTTGAGGCAACACTCATTCCTATGTTCTTCCTCATCGGTGGCTTTGGTGGAGAGAACCGGCGCTACGCAGCCATCAAGTTCCTCCTCTACTCGCTGGGTTCCGGCCTGCTCATGCTGGCTGCGATCATCGGCGTGTACGTGGTCGGTGGTGGTAGCTTCCTGCTGGCGGATCTGCAAAACGCCAACCTTGGTGGAACCGTGGGTAACTGGCTCTTCGCGGGCTTTATGATCGCCTTCATCGTGAAGGCACCGATGGTGCCCTTCCACACGTGGTTGCCTGACGCAGCGGAGAACACCACCCCGGGTGGTGCCGTCATGATGGTTGCCGTGATGGATAAAATCGGCACCTTTGGTATGATCCGCTTCGCCATGTGCCTCTTTCCCCAGGCAACGGAGACCTTCCGCAACGTCATGATTTGGCTCGCGGTCATCTCCGTCATCTGGGGCGCACTGGCTGCACTCGCGCAATCCAACCTCATGCGTTTTGTGGCCTACACCTCGGTCAGCCACTTTGGCTTCATTGTCCTCGGCATGTTCGCCGTGAACGAGACCGCCGTTTCCGCTGCCGCCCTGTACATGTTCAACCACGGCCTGTCCACAGCAATGCTGTTCCTCGTCGTCGGCTACATGATGAAGCGCCGCGGTACGGCAGACATCCACGCCTTCGGTGGTGTGCAGAAGGTTGCCCCGCTCCTCGGTGGCTACCTCCTCCTCGCGCTGCTGTCCGCCGTCGCTCTGCCGGGTCTCGCACCGTTCGTTTCCGAGTTCGGTGTTATCGCCGGCACGTTCAATGGTGCACCGTGGGCGGCAGGTATTGCCGCTATCGCGATGGTGCTGGCTGCCTGCTACATCATGCGGGTGTACAAGACCACGATGACGGGCGAGCCCGGCGACGAGGTCATCCGCACGATGCCGGACCTCACCCACCCGGAGCGCTGGGTGCTGGCTCCGCTTATCATCCTGCTCTTCGTTTTCGGTGTGTACCCGGAGCCTCTCACCAACCTGGTGAACCCGGCCTCGGTCAGCACCGTCGAGTACCTGCACGATAACGGCGTGCCTCCGGTGGGCACGACGTACGGGTGGGTTCTCGGCCCATCTGAAGGGACGGATTCCGCCTTGCAAGCCGATCTTTCCAGCGAAGGAGGTGCGCTGTAATGACAGCTCTCACTGCTCACGTTTCCACGCTCGCACAGCTGGGGAACAGGCACAGCACTGCTGACGTAATGCAAGCGCCCGATTTGAATTACCAGCTCCTGGTACCGATGCTCGTCCTGTTTGGCGGTGCCTGCGTTGCCATCCTGTTCGAGGCCATGGTCAAGGGTGTTCAGCGCTCGGTTGTCCAGGTGTTCACCGTGGGCATCACGCTGCTGGCGACCCTCGGCATCCTTATCTACAACTTTGCGCAGGGGCGCTTCGGCTCCTACGGCGCGGGGCTCCTCATGGCGGACAAGCCGGCGTACATCATGCAGATGTCGCTCATCGTGTTCACATTAGGCGCGATGTTCCTGTTCGTCACCCACACGAGCAAGGCAGCCCGCGAGGCAACCGGAAGTAACCGCCAGCTGGAAAGCGAGATCCACGCGCTCGCGCTGTTCTCTTTGTTCGGCATGGTGCTGTTCGTCGCCTCGACGAACCTCCTCATGCTATTCATCGCCCTGGAGGTCCTGTCCCTCCCGCTGTACATCCTGTGCAGCATGGACCGCTACCGCCCCGACCGCAGCCAGGAAGCATCGCTCAAGTACTTCCTCCTCGGCGTGGTTGCCGCAGCGCTCATGCTCTACGGCATTGTGCTGACCTTCGGCGCGACGGGTAGCTTCGATTACCAGTCCATCGCTACGGCCGCTGAAGGAGGTGTCGAGGCGAACTTCTTCCTCGGCTTCCTCTTCATCATCGTGGGACTCATGTTCAAGATTGGGGCCGTACCGTTCCACTCCTGGGTACCGGACGTGTACCAAGGTGCACCAACACCGGTGACCGCTTTTATGGCGATTGGCACCAAACTCGCCGCTTTTGGCGCACTGGGTCGCCTGCTCACGCTCGTGGTGCCGATGAACGACGTAGACACGTGGAAGCTCGTCATCGCCATTGTGGCGGCAGTATCCATGGCCTATGGTGCCGTTGTTGCCATCGCCCAACGCGACGTGAAGCGCCTCATTGCCTACTCCTCCATCGGCCACGCGGGCTTCATCCTCGCGGCCTTCGTGGGAGCCACAGATGATGTGTTCACCGTCGCTGGTCTGGAAATCACGGCTATGTCCGCGGCAATCGTGTACCTGCTGGCCTACGGCCTGGCTACGATCGGTGCCTTCGCCGTTGTCACCCTTGTACGGGATGAAGATGGAAAGGAAGCTACCGACTTCGACTCCTGGGCCGGTGTCGGACGAAAACACCCGGTTATCGGCGCAGCATTTGTCATTTACTTCCTCAGCTTCGCGGGTATCCCGCTCACCGCTGGGTTCATTGGTAAATTGTCCGCCTTCGCTGTCCCGTGGCTCGCAGGCCACGCCTGGCTCGTCGTTGTCGCGCTGCTGCTGTCCGCAGTTGCAGCGTTCGCCTACTTCCGTTTCCTCACCATCATGTTCTTCGACGCTCCATCGAAGAGCACTCGGGTGGTGGCACCACAGGGAGCTGTGGCTGTCATCATAGCCCTCACGGCTATCCTCACTGTCCTTATGGGTGTGCTCCCGACGTGGGTCATCTCACTCGTCAGCGAGGCAGGTTCCTTCCTCATAAGCTAGCAACAAATGACTATAAAGGTGTCTCCAGGCTCTGCCAGGAGACACCTTTAGCTTGCTTGTCATACTCCCCGTAATTCCTTACTTCTACCTGGACGTATTTGGGGGAAAGTAGTTCACCGCAGTTGTAAAGTGTCATAGCTTTTGTTTCTTGGTGTTTGTCTCGGTTTCTATTATTTTTTGGCCAGGGTTGTATCTCCTCAATTCGGTCTCAACATCAGTCGGCGTGCGGTATCTGAGGCTTCGGTGGAGTCTGGAAGCATCCCACCACATGACCCACTGACATGTCGCGACTTACACGCCGACCAAATCGTTTCACGTGTGGGTATGAATGAGTTCATTCTTGTTGGAACCGTACCTGTGCCTTTTATCGGACAAGCCGGTCAAGCCTGCCAAGCGCATCAGTTCGGCAGTCTACCCCGGCCGATGCTCATACCTGCACGGTAAAGCACGTGCGACATGCGCCGCACCCCGTAGACACCGTAATTGTCAGCGTGAACCACACGAAAACGGTCAACAAGGCCAGCATCGCGAAGGCAGTGAGCCCTCAAGCACCTGTTTCGGGTTAACGGTACCCGCAGGAGTTAAGGAAACCTTCTCCACGATTGTTCTTCAACCTCTAGCAGATGAACTCCACTGTGAAACGATCCAGGTGGTTATTGGCGAGTCGGATCATTTCCAACGTTTCGAGTCGAGTACGGATGCGAAAAAACTGACGCGGCCTTCAGTAATTCGTTTTCGTCAGGAAGCTCCTGGTTTACACAGCGTAGCCTGGCATTTCCAGTTCAGGCAGGCGTTGAGGAACCCGTCGTTTGCAGCGAACAGCCTGCATCCACTGGTGGGCAATGTGCCACGAGACACCCGACTTCGGCACAACAGCCTCACAAGCAGCTTGCATTGAAAGGCGCTCCGCCAGGATGCGGTCCCCCGCACAAGACGAACAACACGGCTCTCACATCCTAATCAAACCATTTCAACTCAACCCAGATTCCCCCAACTACTCCAACAGAACTAAACCTGGAACACTTCACTTTTACAAGATCCCTAGCCGATGGTCATACCTCCTTTTTAGTTAATTGACAATGATTTTCGTTGTATATACACTCTTAACGAAAATCTTTTTCACCATTCTGGAGGTTATCCTTTGCGTATCGTGGTTCGGCTCGTCTCCATACTGGTTTTGGTTGCATACGCGGCTCTTCCAACCTCCGCCCAAACATATATGGATTTAACAGAAGGTCACATCGATGCCTTCCATGTCACTGCTGAAAACGGTCTAACACTTGACTTAAAGGAGGACTCTTCTGGACTCGGAACCCGGCATGCCCCTGAAGCGGTTCGTCTTATTATCCCAGAAGCAGCCTGGCAGCCTGCGACCGAACAAATCATCGGAACCCCTTCCTACTTTCTGCCACAGACTCAAGACCCAACGCTAATCTGGCCGGGTTGGGATACCACATTATCTGGCGTGGCGTTGGATCTAGTATTTGGAGAGATTACCGGTCCAGGCCAAGTTTTTGTTTTCTCCACGGGTACCTTTGGCGGTGCAGAGTCTCTTCTTGCGGATGGCTCCCTAGAACTGCAGTCCGGCTCTATCATTTCACTGAGTCATCCAGCACATGTTCACGCAAACTGGGCATTTACTGCACCAGGCATCTACACCATGCAGGTGCAAGCAGTTTCTACAACGGATAGGTCAAATACTGCGACATATACCTGGGTTGTAGGCAACCCCGCCAAGGAAGATACGGGAGATGCAGAAGTGTCATCAATCGCTGCCGACGATGGTGAGACTGCGATGGGTTTCACCGGTACGAAACCAGCTCACAATGGGCTTGAGACAGCAACTGCAGGAGGCTTTACTGAAGACGCAGTACCAACTGCGCACACGCTCTCCCCCGACCACAGCAACAACCCGACCTCCGCCGACACGAACCGATCTGCGGAACACGATGAAAGAGCCGAGATATTACAACCCTCGTCTGCGGACCGGTCATTGACCTCAGCAAAGAACGCCACCACCGCGATGCATGCTGGTCAATCACCACAAACAATCGCTGCTCAATTCGCCCCTTCCCTTCTAGTTTTCGCAGGTGGAATCTTCACATTGGGGATAGGAATAATAGTGTTTACCCGCGAAAAGCGCCGTAAGACCCACTCTTCCTACTAAGCTGTGAACCTGCCCATTATGACATTACTTTTGCGTTCAGCACGACTACACTTGCTCCGTTATTGTCGGCCACTCCACCTCGGACGGAAAAGAATCACTCCTTTTTCTGCTTTGGCTCGTACCATACTCGTGGCATGCCTCGCGCTCAGCGGGTGCTCCTCAGTACACTCGAAAGAAACCACCTCGCGCCCCCTCGTTGTCACCACTACCCCTATTCTTGCGGATATCGCACAACATGTAGCCGGGGATCGCGCCCAAATGGTATCTATCATCCCTCCCGGCTCGGACCCGCACTCGTACGAGCCATCACTGCGGGCAGTGCGTAACCTCGCTAACGCCCAAATTGTGTTTACAAATGGCCTGCTATTAGAACAAAACTCCCTCAACACAACTGTCAATAGTGTGCCTCAACCGGGAACACCAGTCGTCTCTGTTGCTGAAGAGTTGCCGGTATGGGGAGGGCGTCTTATCCCACTGGTTGAGAACTTAGCCTTAGACACTGTCTGGTTAGGATTGCGTGCCGACGGTCCACGAGGCGCTCCTCCTACTGTTCTCAGCGCCCGCCAGGTCTCCGGCCCGGGGATACTTTCCGCTTATGTAACGGGCACTTTTGGTGCTCCAGATCGATTTGTAAGCCAAGGTGAAACTGGGACAATCTCACTGCCCACTGGCGCTCACACACATATGAGCTGGGCTTTCACCGAACCCGGAGTATATGAACTGGAGCTTTCCGCTCCTGGTTTTACCCCACAGACGGTTACTTTTGCGGTGGGCATCGACCCATACAAAGTAGCAGCCAAACGTGGTAATCAACCTGTTGATGAAAGTCCTGCAGTGACGGACAGCAAAGACGAAGAAACCGCTCCGCGAATCGTCATTGACTCTGGGCATGTGGATTTTACAGCGGATTACTCTGTTGGTGCACTCACCGTTGCTACAGATGAAGAACGCTTTGCTCCAAGTTCGGTAGTAATAGCGGTACCTGCCAATTCAGTTCAGAATGTGCCAGGGGAATCCGCTTACCGGTTTCTTGGCAAGCCGGGTTCACTAGTATATGTCCTTCCACAAGCCGTAGCCGGCAAGCACATCCATGGGGAAATTGATCCGCACGTGTGGCAATCTGCTCGCAATGGTCAAGCTATGACCGACGTGATCGCTTCCCACCTCAGTGCAGTGGATCCCGCGCACGGCAGCGAGTACACCGAGAATGCTGCGATCTATAAAAAGGAACTCGGGAACCTTGATCAACTGCTGGAAAGCACTATCAAAGCTCTGCCGATTGACAAACGGAACCTCGTAACCAGCCACGAGGGATACGCCTATTTGGCGGACCGCTACGGGCTATCTATTGCCAGCATTGTCTCACCAAATCCGGATATTGAGCCCTCTGCCAGGGATCTCCTCGCGGTGTCGAGAACGTTACGCGATTTGTCAGTACCGGCCGTTTTCTTGGAACCGACCGAAGAACGCCGCCCAAACCACCTAGCGACCATCGCAGCTGACAATGGGGTGCAGGTATGCCGAATCTACGGTGATACTTTCTCCCCTCCAGTCGCGTCCTACACAGATTTACTCGCCTCAAACGCGCGATCCCTCGCAGAGTGTTTAGGTAGCTCAACCTCACACAGCATTGAAAACTCAGGAGAGAAACAGTGATCAAAACCCTCAAGCATCTAATTATTGCCGGTGTCTGCCTTTGCGCAGCTCTACCTGTACCGTCGTTGGCCCTAGCCGATGATGCCCCCATGGATCCGGCCTTGCAGCAGCAGGTTACTGCGGACGAGTCTATCGCCCCACACGGCACGAAGATCACCCTTTCCGCAGGCCACGCTGATCTTGGCCCGATAGTCATCGATGGTCAACTCATCTTGATGCTCCGCGATGATTCTGCAGAACCGCCAACGTGGCGCTATCTCGATGATGTCACCCTCCTACTAGATGACACTGCCTCTCAGACTGTTACCGAGGGCTACACGTTCACCGGAGCGAGTGTCGGTGACAAGGTGTGGGTGATCCCGCAAACAGAGATAGAAGGCGTGCCATGGCTGGGATGGAACACCCAGCATCCCTCAATCACTTCTGACGCTACATTCATACGTGGAGAAGATACCGGCGATGGTCAGTTGACAGTGTTTCTACAAAACGGTGGCTTCGGCCCTCCACAAGTTCTTGGCTCTGAGATTTTTGCTGCACAGGGCACACACGCACACGCCAACTGGGTTTTTACCGTACCGGGTACACACACCATTCCCCTCGCAGTGCGCGTAGGGGATGAAGTAACTGTCCCTGTACCACTGACAGTAGAGATCGATTCTGCCCTCGCTCCCCCTACTCACAGCGGGATTAGTTCGTGGCTGTCCGTTTCCAACGCCGCACTAGCTCTCGCTATAGCAGCGCTTATATTCCTCGTCGCCGTAGCTTGGTATGCCCTACGCCTCACTACCACTACACGTCGAAAAGATACTGAGGCTTCTTTAGATGCCTCCCACAAGGAAGATTTACGGAAATGATGACAAATACCTCCTCCGCAACCATACCTACCTCAAAAACGGATTACACTTCTGTCGGAGATATTTCCTCAGACCAGTCAATCGCTGCTAGGAATGTCTCGGTCACTCTCGCCCGGAGGACTATCCTTAGTGAAGTAAACTTATCCATTCCAGTTGGTGAATTCCACGGACTTGTAGGGCCGAACGGAGCGGGCAAGACTACGCTCTTTCGTACTCTTTTGGGATTAGTTCCACATGTGGGCTCACTCGCCGTAGACGGGCCTGCAGGTTATGTTCCTCAGTGTCATGAGTTCGCCTGGGATTACCCAGTGTCGGTGGCCCAGTGCGTGATGACAGGCAGAATGCGCCATCTTCGCTGGCGTAGGCGACCGAGAGCTGAAGACCGGGAAGCTGTTGATTCTGCGCTGCACAAAGTGGCGTTGGCTAACCTCGCCGACCGTCCCATCGGACAGCTTTCCGGTGGTCAGCGGCAACGCGTCCTCATCGCTCGGGCACTTGCCTCGCAACCTACTGTCCTGCTTCTAGATGAACCTTTTACCGGGCTTGACTATCCAACTACGGATGCTATTTTGGAGCTTTTACACACACTCCCCAGCACTATCCTCATGAGCACCCACAACGTGCGCGAGGCCCTGACACACTGTGACCGCGTCAGCCTGCTAAGACGAACCATCGTTGCCACAGGCACCACCGATGAACTAGCAAACAGCGATAGTTGGCAAACTGCTTTCGGTGTACCTTTCTCCAGAATTGCAGGGCTCACATGTTGACATTCGGAGAATTCCTTACAGATCTTGTCAACCCATCCCTCGCTTTTCTACCCCGGGCACTCACCATTGCTGTGCTAGCTTCTACCGTTTGTGCTGTAGTAGGTACCCACGTTGTTCTCCGTGGCATGGCTTTCATCGGCGATGCTGTAGCCCATGCAGTATTCCCAGGTATTGCGGTCGCATTCGCGTTGCAGGTTTCTGTCCTCGCAGGTGGTGCATTAACTGGAGCCGCAGTTGCCGTCGGCGTAGCGGTGTTCTCGCAGCGAAGAAGAGTGAAAGAGGATTCCTTGATAGGGATTTTCTTTGCTGCTGCTTTTGCCGCAGGGCTTGTAGTAATGAGTCGTATCGAAGGCTACTCTGCGTCATTGACTAGTTTCCTCTTCGGCTCGATTACTGGTGTTCCAGAACGGGATGTACTCATCACTGCAATTGGTGCAACAATTATCGTCGGAGTTGTCGTTTTCTTTTCCCGAGAGCTCATTACCGTAAGTTTGGATAGAGAAACTGCTCGTGCTTTGGGATTGCCTGTCCTCGCTTACGATCTCCTGCTCTACCTTGCAGTTACTGCTGCGGTAGTTCTCTCTGTCCGAACAATTGGGAACATTTTAGTGCTCGCACTGTTGTTGATCCCACCTGCCACCGCCCGTTTGCTAACGAACAAGTTCAACGCAATGATGGTTATAGCTGCGACCGTTGGTTCTCTCGGCTCCGTCGTAGGTGTGTATTTTTCTTGGGCTGCCGATTGGCCAACGGGTGCTACCATCGTTCTCACTCTGACCGCTGGGTTTCTCCTCACATGGATTATGACCACGTTCGCCCATCATCAGCGCAGTTAGGCCTCAAAATCCGTCACACATAGAGACGGCTTGGGGAATCTATTTAGCATATTTCAACAGTATTGCTCGTATTTTGAATCGTGTTTTTGCGCCCTTGATAACCTGGCAATCCTTCATGAGGCCACTAAGCGGTCGTGGCCTCGTACCTCAGGTTTTGAAAGTCTGCGGTGAGCACATTTCCAAATTAATCGCAGAATTGGTTTTCTACGATACTCTGGGTTTTGTTTTCTTGACACCTGTTTGATCTGGCTGACCTCGTCAGTGAAGTGCCCCGGGTGTTGCTTTCTGGGCGTTTGCACTGATTACTATTTTCTCTGCTGTGCTGGCGATACGCCAGTAATCGTTCTCCACTTCGACCGGGGTACTGCAGTCGAGAACCTGGTGGAGACGAGCCTGTTTCCACCAGTTCGCCCAGTCGAAAGTACCGATTTCGACCTCTAACACGTCGCGCCACGTGCGTGTATGGACGAGTTCGTTCTTGTAATCGCCATTGACGTTTGGGGCCAGCGCGTTATTCCAGGAATCCCCAATCGCCTGGGTGTGCCCGCTGGTTGTTGATGGTTTCGGTGTGTAGTTCACGCTGCTATGTTCATTGTGGCGTGGAGTTCGTATTCGACCGGGCTTTGGTATCCGATCGCTGAATGGATGCGTTTGTAGTTATAAAATCGTTCGATCCATGTGCAGACACCTTCGTAGACCTCTCCACGGAATATGGAAGGCGTGGCGGTAGGAGTACTCGACTTTCAACGTCGCCTAAAATGACTCAGCCATCGCATTGTCCCAACACACGCCCACAGCCCCCATGGACATCACGATCCCGGCCTGGCGGGCATAGCGGGCTAACTGGCGTGAGGTGAACTGTAAACCACGGTCAGCATGGAACACGACCTAGCCGGGCATCGCCCCACCACGCGCATCGAAAGCCATCTGCAAAGCCTCGATCAACAGGCCAGTGTCTGCTGCTGACCCATCGCATACGCTGTCGCGTACCGCTACCAGGTAGACCCAGCCTTGCCTGCAACGCAAATTACGTGAAATCGGTGATCCATACCAGATCGATCGCGCCCTGATCCCACTGGCGCCGACAATGATCCTCATATTTACACCCGCCAGTATCCGTGGTAGTGGTTTTCTTATCCGCAATCACTCCCACCCGGGTCAGGGCTGCCACCAGATGTGGAGCCGCGTGAGTGCGCTGATAATCAGCAAACACGCCCGCCACCACACGGCCACACTCGGCTCGAGCACGCACACGCTGGTGGCGTGGCCTACTGCGGGATAGCCCTGACGGCTCACCCCTAACACGCACGCCATCAAAGTAATGGGATAGGTTGCCTTCTTTACCTCCACTAGCTCAAAACGCTGCGCGGGGCCTGCTTGGCGGCAAAGAAGACGCTTGCTTTCTCCAGGAACCCGTTCTCCACCGCCAACCGGGCAATCTCTGCATGTAACTGAGCCGTGGTCGCCACTCCTATTTCTTCGGCTTAGCGTCGTTCACGCTCATGCCTGACCCACCTGTAACGGAGTGCCTTCGAGTAGCGGTCGCGGGTTGGTCGGGTAACAGTTTGGGGGCTACCCGATAACGGTTTGGGGTGTATCGGGTAGCGGTGTTTTCCAGCGGGTTTATTGTTGCTGGATTCTGAGGTTAGGGCCGTT
>JALFAQ010000072.1 GCA_022772305.1 Corynebacterium glucuronolyticum | reverse complement strand
GTCTGGCTGTACGGGTTGCCGGGGTCGATCTGCACAGTAACATCGGTTGCGACGGCGACAACGGGGGTAGCACTAAGGACGACGGCAAGCGCGATAGGTGCCAGCTTGGCGAGCATTCTTCCGCCTCCTTAATGCGAGAAGTGCAAGTAGTAACAGTGCGAGCAGAACGATGGCGACGACGAGCGTCATCCACCACTGCCAGTTGGACTGGGAGCTAAACGCCTCGTTGACCTCCTGCGGATCGAGGGAAACCCGGTGGGCGCGCACCAACAGGCGGTGCGAGTTGATGCCGTAGGGCGTGCAGGTAATCAGAGTGAGGAGATCATTGCCCGCCTCCGGCTGGAGGGAACTGATCTCCGTGGGGAGCACCACATCGATGGAATCCACCTCGTAGGCAAGCTCCTCACCGAACACGGTGATGTACACCTTGTCCCCCACCTGCACCTTGTTGAGGTGATCAAAGAGCGTCGCGTTGGTCAGCCCCGAGTGGCCGGTGAGGACCGAGTGCGTGCCCTCACCGCCCACAGGCAGCGCCGACCCATACAGATGGCCGACACCATGGTCCAGGATCTCGGCATCCGTTCCGTGGTAGACGGGCAGAACCGATGCGATGGAGGGGATCGCCAACGCGGCGATCGGCTCGGCGGGGTTCCCAGTGGGATTGAGTTGTTCCAGGTAGTCCTGGTACGGACGGTTGTCTTTACTGACGCGGGCAAGCCACGGGTCGAGGATCGGACCACCCGTCTTCTCCTGGTTGTAACGTCGTGCCTCGTCCAGTATCGCCGAGTAGTCCTCCGGGTGGGAGGTCACGGATTTGCGGTAGGCATCGGCCACCTGCGTCTGCTGCATGTTCTTGTAGTACGTCCCGACGACCGGGTAGCACATGACAATGATGCCGAGCAGAACGAGGAGGAGGGGAATGAGGTCACGCCGTGACCGGGATGATGACCCGGTACGCGTCTGTACTGCGTGTGCCACGACGTGACCCTTTCCATTTCCTTTTCCCAAACTCACACTCTGATCAGGTCAAAGCGCGAGCAGGCTTGCGGTGCGGTTATTAGGCGCGCTTGCGGGAGTACGCAAGGCCAGCGATGATCATCACCAGACCAGCAGCCAGGATGAACCAGATACCCATACCACCGGTGAGCGGCAGACGGGACAGGATGCCCTGATCGCTTGCGTTCTCGATGGTGGGGTTAACGGTCTTCAGCTCGTCCTGGGACAGCGTCTTCAGCGCTTCGTCGTTGATATCGTTGAGAACAACGGGTTTGGACTGGAGCGCATAGCCCTCCGGTGCCTGGGACTCAACGAGGCAGAAGGAATCACCCTGCGGGTCCCACGGGTTGCTGACCACGTTTCCGGTATCTGTGCTGGTGAGGCTCAGGCCGGTGATGGACACCTGGCCGTTGTCGCCGGTCTCCCACGTGTTGTTGCCAGCTACGACGAGCGGATCGCCGATGGTCTTACCGGCTTCACAGCGGAAGAGCTGGAACTTTGCTCCCGGGAGCAGGGTGTCTGCGCCGGCAGCTTTCTTGGTGATGTTGATCTGGCCGAAGGTTGCCTTCGCCTTGTTCTCACCGCTGCTCGTGCCCGGCTTCGGGGAGGCGTTCGGATCCTCCGGATCCCAGGTGGGATCCGTATTGGACAGGTCCTCCGGAACCGCCCACGCGGTGTTGTTGAGGGAACCGGTAAGCTCGTTAACCTTGGCCTCGAGGTAGACCGTCAGCGTGACGTTCTCCTTCTCCTGGGTCAGCTCGCCCGGCTTCACGATGACGCGGACAACGTGCTGGCCACCGGCCTCGCTGCGAACGACCTGGTACTGATCCGCTGTCAGCACCTGGCTACCAAGGGTCACCTTGATGTTCTCGGCTTCGCCAAGACCTGCAGGGAGCTTATCCGTCACGGTGAAGGAAGAAGGAAGGACCCGCTCACCGGCATCGTTTGCAGAGGTCGGGATCGGAGCGGTGATGGTATAACCAATGTTTTCACCGACGGAGGCACCCGGCTGGGTTCCCTCCACTTCCGTGACCTGCTTAGAAGGCTTTTCGACGACCTGGTTCTTGGGATAGACGTGGACAGTATCCAGCCAGCCCGTGCCATCCGGATTCGTCATCGGGACGGTGACGAGGAACGGGGCGGAGCCGACAACGGCCTGCCCCTCCGTAGTGACCTGGTTTGCAGGCTCCTCAACAAGGTAAATGCCGGCAGGGAGGTTATCGAAGGAGGCGACACCATTTTTGGTCTGGCCGGTCGCGACGGTGGGGGTCTTAACCAGACCCTCCGGCAGCGCTGTGCCGTTCATCTGCTTACCGGAGATGGCAGCCCAGCCCTCCTGTGTGGTGAGGTCGATCGGGTTTTTGGGGGTCGTTCCCAGGCGGGTCACAGTGAAGTTGATGCCGTTACCGGGGTTGCCTTCGACCTGCTTCTCGGTACCGTCGCTGCGGGTATCAGACGGCAGGCCAATGACCTTGTGAATGGTGAGTGTGCCAGTGGCGGGGATTGCAGAGGGTGCCACAGCGGTTTCGCTGGTGCCAGTTCCCTGTGCCACGGCTACAGGGAGAGCAAACCCGGTGCCCGTGGCGATGAGAGCGGTCGAGGCTACGGCCGCTGCCAATTTCTTGAACTTATTCATTTCATCTCCATCGGATAAAGCTGCATAGCGAGTTCGCCAACGATCAGCCGAGGAGACTGCTCCCATAGAAAATACAGGGAACACAGAGCACTCGAGAAGACCGTCATGGCATTCAAACGTTTTTGCTGGCCCGCTATTTACGTTTTCCAGCTGTTACCTGTCTTATCACAGGTGATTATCAGCTTACCTAAACGAAGCCCCAGGCTCAAATACTTTTGCAGTAAAAGTTTTCACTCACTGCGCAAACCTGCACTTATGCAGGAGCGCTTATATTAATGTGATGAGTTTCACCACTAAACCACAAAAAGACGCGGGGTTTGACCTCACGTCTTTCGTGCTTTGCGTCCGTTTATGTGGGAATTCTCTTAGCGTCCGGTGCCGGCATAGACAACAGCCTCCTCGTCGCCGCCGAGATCGAACTTCTCATGGATGGCGCGGGCTGCAGCCACGACATCGTCCTCGCGGATAATCACAGTCATACGGATTTCCGAGGTGGAAATGAGCTCAATGTTCACGCCGGCATCGCGGAGAGCCTCGCAGAACTCTGCGGTCACGCCGGGGTGGGACTTCATACCGGCGCCGACGAGGGAGACCTTGCCGATCTGGTCGTCGTAAAGCACGTTCTCCCAGCCTTGCTCGAGGTGGATCTTCTTGAGAACCTCAAGGGCGCGGGGTCCGTCAGCGCGGGGGCACGTAAACGTGATGTCCGTGCGGCCGTCCTCCAGGGAGCTGATGTTTTGCAGAATCGTGTCGATGTTGATCTCCGCGTCGGCAATGGCGCGGAAGATGGCGGAGGCATTGCCGGGGGTATCCGGAATGCCAAGGACGGTGATCTTTGCTTCTGAGGTGTCGGTAGCCACACCTGTGAGTACTGCTTCTTCCACTGGGATTTCCTCCATTGTTCCTGTTACAAGTGTGCCTGGGTCATTACTGTAGCTGGAGCGCACGCGCATGGGCACGCCCGTGGCGCGCGCGTACTCGACGCTGCGTAGCACGAGGATCTTCGAACCGCTGGCAGCCAACTCCAGCATCTCCTCGAAGCACAGCTTGTCCAGCTTCTTGGCGTTGTGCACGATGCGCGGATCCGCGGTATACACGCCGTCGACATCGGAGTAGATCTCGCAGACATCGGCGTTGAGTGCTGCGGCCAGTGCCACGGCCGTCGTATCCGAACCGCCACGACCAAGCGTGGTGACGTCCTTGGATTCGCGGTTCACGCCCTGGAAACCCGCGACGATGCAGATATTGCCCTTGTCCAGGGCTTCGCGGATGCGGAAGGGGGTGACGTCCACGATCTTCGCGTTGCCGTGCTTCTCGGTGGTGAGGACACCGGCCTGGGAACCCGTGAAGCTCTGCGCGTGGGCGCCGAAGCTCTCGATTGCCATGGCCACGAGCGCGTTGGAGATGCGCTCGCCGGCGGTGAGCAGCATGTCGAGCTCTCGCGCCGGTGGCACGGGGTTGACCTCGTGAGCGAGGTCGAGCAGATCGTCGGTGGTGTCCCCCATGGCTGAGCACACGACGACAACCTCGTTACCTGCCTTCTTGGTGGCAACGATTCTCTCCGCTACTTTCCGGATTCGATCGGCAGACTCCAATGAGGAGCCGCCGTATTTTTGCACTACTAGCGCCATGAACCATTGCTCCTTTACACAGTAAAACTGTCAGTGTGCCTAGATTGTACCTAGACAGACCGGTTCATGTTAACCCAGGCGGTTATATTTGTAGGGGTGTCCAACGTTCTCGCCGTCGTCTTCGCCCTCGCGTCCGCGCTTACCATCGCCTGGGGGACAGTCGTCCGGCATCGCATCGCCGAAGAAGCCCCCGCCGCTTCCGGCGATCTCCGGGACTCCCCCATCCTGCGCGTCATTCGGCGCCCCCTGTGGTGGGCTGGCTTGTCGACGGCCTTTTTGGGTTACGGCTTTCAGGTGGTTGCGCTAGGATTTGGCACCCTACTTATCGTGCAGCCGATCCTCTGCCTCTCCCTCATGTTCACCCTTCCGCTTTCCTCTATTTATCGGAAGCAGCGGATCAGCGGGGTGGAGCTGTTCTGGGCGTTTGTGTTGTCGGCGGCCGTCGCTGTCATTGTTATCCTCGGCAATCCCGCCCACGGTGACCTGCAGCCCACACTGCGGCGGTGGATCCCCGCGCTCCTCATCGGCGGCGCGGCCCTCTTTGCACTGGATCGTTTCGCCTACACACGGCTGCGCCATGAAAAGGCCTTCTTGTTGGGCATTGTCACCGGTGCAGTCTTCGGCTACGTCGCCGTGTTATCGAAGGCAACGGTGAACCTGTTCATGGACGATGGCCTGCACGGGCTCGTGTTCAATTGGGAGGGCTACGCGCTCATCGGCATGGCCACGCTGGGGACCATCGTACAGCAGTCGAGCTTCAACGCCGCAGCACTCAAGCACTCGCTGCCTGCCATGACCGTGGCCGAACCCTTTGTGGCCTTTACTTTGGGCTACGCCGTCCTCGGCGAACGGTTCCAGGTGTCTGGTTTCGAATGGGTGTTTATGGCTGTGGCAGCTGCCGCCATGGTGCTGTCCACGTTTGCGCTAAGCCGGCAGTCCCTGAACTAGGCCGTGGGCCGAGACCCACGCGCCGAAGAGCACCCATACCACGCAGACGAGCAAGAACGGCAGCTTGCGGAGTTTGCGCTTGCCCTCCACCGCCAGGGGAAGCCACACAAGCACCAGGAAGAGGGGGACCGAGAAGCTGCCCCACATGCGCCACAGGACGAGCGCAAGGACGAAGAAAGCCGGGGGCCACAGCTCTTCCCTACTACACAACCACACAATTGTGGTGAGGATGAGGAAGAGAGCGAGCGGGGAAACGTCGGAAAGCAACCCCTCTGAAATGAGACGATGAGTATCAGGTTGTGAGACAGCGGGGGTAAACAAAGTGATGAGGCCGAGCCACGCCCATGACTTCCCCTTGCGCTGGAGCAAAAAGACGGCGTACAGAATCCACAGACCCCACGCGAACGGTGTCGCGAACGTCGCGGCAACTCCGAACAGGGCGCTGATGAGCTGCTTGTTTAGCATACCGGCGATACACGCGCCGAGCATGAGGGAAGCGCCGAGGATCTCCCACGGATCCATGTACGCGGCCGTCACCCCGGGGAATCCCATCGCCGTCACCATCGCGGCGATGAAACTATCCCGAAACGCCATCCGCGCAAACAGGAAAACGACATAAATGAGCAGTGCATGGGCTAAAACGGCGAGAGCCAGCTGCTCCCACGACACCCCCAGGAACTCCACGGCGACGAACCCGTCGCGCTCGCCGAAAATAGCTAGCACCGTGATATTCACCACGAAAGCGATGGCGGCGAACACCACCGACAAAAGCGCTACACCAGGGAAAACAAAGTGCGTGAAGCGGTGGCCTGTCGCTTGTGCCCGAGCCGTCGCACCTGTAAACCTTTCGGATGATTCTTCCGGCGGTGCGGGTGGGGTTACTGATTCCGCCACAAAGTCTCCTCTCCTGGATTAGTATGAACCCATGGCTTCGGCACTGAGCATTATCCTTATTTGCCGCGGCGGGTTATCGTAGGACCTCATTTCGGTCGGCGGCCCGTCGCGGAGTTTCTCATTGCCGACCGGGTCTCATCATAACCACAATTTCTTTTCGGGCCGGTCCTTTAGCTGTACTTTCCACTTATTCACCTTAAGGACTGATTGTTATGTACTTCGCACCAGCCACTATCACCACGCCGTCCGCGCCAGCACCGGCAGACCAGCCGTCATGGAATAAGCAGAAGGGTTCCTCCATGCCCTTCCATAAGTACCTCCCCTACGACCAGGAAGTGGAGGATTTCCAGCTGACCGACCGCACGTGGCCAAACAAGCGTTTCACCCACGCACCGCTGTGGTGCGCCGTGGATCTGCGCGACGGCAACCAGGCACTCATCGACCCGATGAGTCCCGAACGCAAGCGGCGCATGTTTAACCTGCTTGTGCAGATGGGCTACAAGGAGATCGAGGTCGGGTTCCCCTCGGCTAGCCAGACGGACTTCAACTTCGTCCGCGACATCATCGACAACCACATGATCCCCGACGATGTCACCATCCAGGTTCTCGTGCAGGCGCGCGAGCACCTCATCCGCCGCACGTTTGAGGCCTGCGAGGGCGCCAAGAACGTCATCGTCCACTTCTACAACTCCACCTCCATCCTGCAGCGCGAGGTGGTGTTCAAAAAGGACCAGGCCGGTGTGAAGAAGCTGGCTACCGATGCCGCGCGCCTCATCAAGGAGATCGCCGCCGACTACCCCGATACCAACTGGCGCTGGGAGTACTCGCCGGAAAGCTACACTGGCACTGAGGTGGCCTTTGCCAAGGAGGTCTGCGATGCCGTGGTCGACATCATGGATCCCACCGAGGATAACCCGATGATCATCAACCTGCCCTCCACCGTCGAGATGACGACACCAAACGTGTACGCCGACTCCATTGAGTGGATGGACCGCAACCTGAAGCGTCGCAACCACATCGTCTTGAGCCTCCACCCGCACAACGACCGTGGCACCGGCGTCGCTACCGCCGAACTCGGCTTTTTGGCCGGCGCCGACCGCATCGAAGGCTGCCTGTTTGGCAACGGTGAGCGCACCGGCAATGTCGACCTCGTCACCCTGGGGCTGAACCTGCTGACGCAGGGCATCGACCCGCAGATCGACTTCTCCAATATCAACCAGATTCGTTCCACCGTCGAGTACTGCAACCAGATCGGCGTCCACGAGCGTCACCCGTACGGCGGCGACCTCGTCTTCACCGCGTTCTCCGGCTCCCATCAGGATGCTATTAACAAAGGCCTGCGCCATATTGATGACAAGGAGCACTGGGAGGTGCCTTACCTGCCCATCGATCCGAAAGACCTCGGCCGCACGTACGAGGCCGTCATTCGCGTCAACTCCCAGTCCGGCAAGGGCGGCGTAGCCTACCTGATGAAGACCGACCACGGCATGGAACTGCCACGCCCGGTGCAGGTGGACTTCTCCCAGATCGTCCAGCAGAAGACCGATGCCGAAGGCGGCGAAGTCAATTCCGCCACCATGTGGGAGCTGTTCGAGGGCGAGTTCCTCCACGCAGACGGCCCGCTGGCAGCGCCCAGCGTCGACGGCAACGATGTGCACGTCACGGTTAATGGGAAGGAGGAGCAGCTGACGGGGACCGGTAACGGTCCTCTGGCGATCTACACCAATGCCCTCGAGAAGGTGGGCATTGATGTGGAAATTCAGGAATACACCCAGCACGCTCGTACCGCCGGCGATGATGCCGAAGCAGCCGCCTACGTCCACGCCGACGTCAACGGCAAGAGCTTCTGGGGTGTCGGCATCGACTCCTCCATTACCGTCGCTTCTGTCAAGGCGGTCACGAGCGCTATCAACCGCGCGTACCGAGCCTAGGTACGCATTCTCGCGTCTGCAGAGCGAAGCGACGAGGACGCGAGAATGTAAGGTTTATAGGTATGCAGGATCCTTTCATCGCCCTGACGATCCAAACGACGGGGCTCCACCCCTCCAGCTCCCGCATCGTCACCATCGACGCAGTGACCTTCGATGCGGAGGGGAACCCCGTGGACTCGTTCTTCACCGTGGTGAACCCTGTCAAGGATCCGGGCCCCCGCCACCTACACGGGGTGCCACGGGAGGAGGTCGAGGCCGCGTGGCCGTTCGGGCACTTTTTGAAGAAGCTCTGCACGCTTCTCGACGATCGGACGCTCATCACCCACAACGCGCCGCGGACGTGGGGGTTTATTGTCAGTGAGTCGAAAAGAACGCTCAAGGCGAGGCGCCGCAAGCGCGGCGGGCGCAGGCGCCGCGGGGTGGGGCATGTGCCGAGGCCGGTGGCGGTCGTCGACACGCTCGGTGCTGCGCGGCGGGAAAGCATCTTTGTCACGGATACCCGGTTGCGGAGCCTGGCGCACCAATTGGGGTATAGTGTGAGCGAAAAAGCGTCGATAAGCAGGGCACAGCAACCAGCCAAAGAGCTGACCAGAGAGGACACCCTGCTCGTTGCGCGGCTGTTTTTTGAGAGGTTCCGCGACACGCGCGCGGTGAGTGACCCCAACGAGCTCAAAGCCGACCGGTTCGGGCTGCAGCGCTCGCTCATTCGCGTCGATGCCGCAGCTGCCGCCAAGAAACCCAACCCCGGGCAGTTCGCCGGCAAGCTCGAACCCGGGATGGAGGTCGTCGTCGCACCCGAGGTTGCGTGCGACCCCGACGACATTATTCACGCTGTGGTCGACGGGGAGCTCGCCTACTCCGAGAAGGTCACGCGCACTACCTCTTTGGTTGTGTGCAACGAGGAGCACCCCAAACGCGGGAAAGGCATGCACGCGCACCGCAAGGGAATCCCCCTCATTACAGACGAGGAATTCTTGCGCCTTGCTAGTATGAACCCATGAAGCTGCCCAAGGCCGTCCGCACCTACCGTCGCCGTCTAGCCCGCACTGCTGCGAACCTTGCGACCACCGCATCGCGCGCAACAGGACGGGGAGCAGGGGGTATGATCGGCGGGCTCGTCGCCAACGCCATCGACCCCTCCATCATGAACGAACTCGGCGGTGGCCGCCCGGTTGCGCTGGTGACCGGCACCAACGGCAAATCGACGACGACGCGGATGCTGACAGCCGCTTTGCGCACTAAGTACTCGGTGGCATCGAATGAGGGCGGCGACAACATGGACGCCGGCATCATTTCTGCCTTGCTCACCAGCGAGGATGCCACGCACGTGGTGCTGGAGTGCGACGAGCTGCACGTCCCCCACGTGGCCGACCAGCTAGACGCTAGCTGCCTCGTGCTACTGAACCTGTCGCGCGACCAGCTCGACCGCGTGGGCGAGATCAACAAAATTGAGCGGGCGCTGCGGGCGTGCGTCAACGAGCGTCCGTCTATGACCGTCATTGCCAACTGCGACGACGTGCTCATGACGTCCGTGGCGTGGGACTGCCCCAACGTCATCTGGGTGTCCGCCGGCGTTGGCTGGCTCGGCGACTCCGTCAGCTGCCCGCGCACTGGCGGCGCCGTCATCCGCGACGGGTGGGACTGGTACGCCGTGAAGAAGCTGCCCAACGGCCAGGAATTCCGCAGGCCGGAGCCGTCGTGGCTCATTACACCCGAAGGTGTGAAGCACGCGGGGACCGTAACCCCGCTCGAGCTGCAGCTGCCGGGCAACGCCAACCGGGGCAACGCGACACAGGCGATTGCCGCTGCGGTGTCCTGCTTCGATATTCCTGTTACTGATGCGGCGGAGGCTGCGGGCACCGTGGACAACGTTGCCGGGCGGTACTCGACCATTACCCACGGCGACCACCAGGTGCACATGCTGCTGGCGAAGAACCCCGCCGGCTGGCAGGAGGCGCTGTCCATGGTGGACAGGTCCGCCGACGGGCTTGTCATCGCCGTCAACGGGCAGGTGGCCGATGGCGAGGACTTGTCGTGGCTGTGGGACGTGGTGTTCGAATCCTTCGAGGGGATATCCGTCAAGGCCTCCGGCGAACGCTCCGCTGACCTCGGCGTACGGCTACTGTACGGCGGCATCGACCACGAAACCATCCCCGACCCCGTCAAGGCCATTGAGGCGTGCCCGCCCGGCAAGGTAGAAGTGCTGGCCAACTACACCGCATTCCGCGACCTGAAGAAAGCGTTGAACAAATGAGTCTCACCATCGGCCTATTACTTCCTGACCTCCTCGGCACCTACGGCGACAACGGCAACGCGCTCATCCTTCGGCGCCGGGCCGAGATGCGCGGCATCTCCGCGACGATTGAGGAGATCAAGCTCGGCGACCCCGTGCCGCTCGGGTTGGATGTGTACCTCATGGGTGGCGGGGAGGACACGGCGCAGACGCTCGCCGTGGAGCACCTGGCGTCGCTGACGCGCGTGACCGCGCCGATCATGGCGATCTGCGCGGGGCTGCAGGTGCTGGGCGAAAGCTTCCGGGCCAACGGTCGCGTCATCGACGGCGTGGGGCTTATCGACGCCACGACGACGACGCTGAAAAAGCGGGCCATCGGCGAGATCCGGACGCGCCCGACGGGCCTGCCCGGGCTGATGGAGACGCTTACCGGCTTTGAAAACCACATGGGGGCCACGCTTCTGGGAGCCGATGCGTCGCCGTTGGGGACGGTGCTTGTGGGTGTGGGAAATTCGGATTCGTCCGGCACGTACGACATGGCGGATCCGTCGGCGCAGCTGTCTGCAGAAGGTGTCGTGCAGGGCAACGTCATCGCGACATACCTGCACGGGCCGGTCCTGGCGCGCAACCCGCAGCTTGCCGACGTGCTGCTGGCACGCGCGATCGGCTGCGAGGTCGCCGAACTGGCACCCCTGGAGCTGCCTGAGGTGGATCAACTGCGCAAGGAGCGCCTGGCGGCAAAAAGAGTGGAGCGCTTCTAAAGCACGGGTTGGGGTGTGATCCCGGCTTGTTTTTGGGTGAGTCGGGTGGCCCCACCTTGGGCGCAGGTGCTCACCGCCAAACGGTGGCACGAAGTAGTCCAGGCCGTTGATTCTTTCGATCCGACCGTAGCAGGGCTTTGCCGGGTTGTCGTCGTTCCTGCCGTTGTGGAACGGGCACAGCATCGTCATGTTCTCCAAGGTGGTGGGGCCACCGCTTGCCCAGGACTCAATGTGGTGCATCTGGCACTTATCCGCCCCACACGCACACCCCTCCACCGCACACACCGGCGTTTTCGCCTTCTGGATCCTGCGATCAAACGGACCCGCAAACCGCGCCGAGTCCGTTTTGAACCGGAAAAACCCAAGCTCCTTACCTGTGATCGGCTCCAGCAGCACCCAGCCGAATTCCGCAAGCTTCACCTGCGACCACTCCCGCACCGTCACAGAGATCCCATCCGAAATCGACAATATGTGGTTGTACTGCTCATGCCCGGTGGCCCCCATAACGGAGGAATCAGCGGGAAGCACAATCACCGGCACCTCCCCCAGACCATCCAGCGCCGCGACTGTCACAAACGCGGTGGCCGCATCATCGTGTGAGGCGCGGGCCGTGTCTATTGCGGTGCGAGCGGTGTGCTGATCGGCAACAATACTGATCCGCATCTTCGCCGTGCCAGGAAACGGCGTACACGAAAGTGAATTCTTCGGGTTGGCCGCCTGTATC
>JALFAQ010000071.1 GCA_022772305.1 Corynebacterium glucuronolyticum | reverse complement strand
GTCCCGGTGGCATTGCCCAGGATCAGCTGGCAGATGGCATCGGCCAGATCAATGCCTTCCTTTTCCGCATACGCCTTCGCAGCAGTAACAGCCTGGGTGACCAAATGGCTGGAGGTGCGCACACACAAATCCTTCAACGTGAAGTTTTTCACCCCCCTGGTCGACACCGACTTCTTCGGATTGTCCACGCCATCCCATTAATCGCAGCAACAAGCTGCATGCCCCGGGCCTTAATGTCGTGCACATTAGCCGGCTGGGTGGTCAGCCCCACCCGGATCTGCCACGCCTTGTTCTTATCCTTCAGCTTGCTAACATACGACTCAATAAGGTCGAGTGTTTCCAGATTGTGCCTATTGCCGATGGCGGCATCCCGGCACGTTATCTGTTTGGTGGTGGCTATGGTGGTGCCGAAGTAGATTCCTGCCAGGCGGTGAATCTGCTTGCCTAAGGCCGGCCCCGCACCATGTTTGACCAGTTGTGTCACCGACATATCCTGGTACGGCTCAAGAATACGGGCGACCGTTTGCGAGTACAAGGTAAGAAAATCAAACCCCCGAGATGTATCCATACCCCACACCATAACGGTGCCGAAGGCACCCCGCAGCACACAACGGGGATAAAGACACCCCCGAAATCACAAGCAGCAACACGCCCACCGGGTCAGCACCGGTCGGCCCGCACCCGCAAAATTACAAGAATCGCTTGGCCACCGCGCGCCAGCCCAGAAGGAACAGCGCGGACATGGAGCTAGCCACGACGATGAAGGACCAGTGGGGGAACGCCGCGTGGCGGATGCCCCAAATACCAAGGCCGGTCACAATGGTGACGAGCCAGACGGCAACGCCGCCGGGTGCGACCTGCTCCGGCTTCCATTTGGCGGCCAGGTTGAGGATCCAGCCGAGGATAATGCCGGTGACGAACGGCCACGCGGTGTCGAGCCAGCCGACGAAGTTGAGCGGCAGCTCAGGGGAGTTGTGGGCGACGCGCGCGAGCAGCGCAAAGGCGAGAATGGACGCGACATCTGCAGCAAGTACTTTTGAGTTGGACATAAAAAAATTGTACCCGCTATTGTAGAGACCATGAAAAAGATTGTCACGTCTGCTACTGTCGCGGCCCTTGCCTTGACGACAGTGGTGGCCCCGCAGGCTATGGCGGAATACAGGGAAACATACGAAGGCGGCACCTGCACCATCGAGATCAAGCAGGCGGACAAGGACGCAATCAACGCGTACCTGGCAAGCCCCACGGATAGTGCCAACAACCTGGCTGCGGCGCTGCAGGAGATTCTGCTTAAAGAGAAGCCGGACCAGGCGGAGAATATTAAGGCGCTGGAGGAATACCGCGCCAAATACCCTGAAGATGCAATCCTCGGTTTGACGTTGATCCGCGGTGGTGTCTCTCTCGAGACCAAGAAGCAGGACCTCATCAGGGCTGTCGGCGGGCTCACCGTAACGGTCGACGGCGCATCGCTCACCTTCAAGGGCGGCGATGCCCGGTGGTTCGTCAAGGGCCCCGAAAAGGCCACCGAACCTGTGGCTTTCGATCCTATTTCGCTTTCCGACGCCCAGGTGGCTGAGGTTCTCTCCTCAGGAGATGTTTCCTCGGTTGCTCCCCAATACGCCGAGCTGAAGAAGAAGATCGACGAGCACTACAAGTCGGAAACAGCGGACCTCGACAACCTCGGGGCTTTCTACTCCACTTCCGTCAAGGCCGTCTCGGATACGCTCATGGATAACGCCGAGAAGGAGCGCGACCGCGCCTCCAAGGCGTTGGGCACGCACTCGCTGAAGACGGCGCTGGAGAACTGCCAGTACCTGTCCCAGGGTAAGGACCCGGAGGACGAGCGCCAGACGGGCTCCTCGCAGGACCTGGAGATCCTCCGCCCGATCGCCTACGCGTTCGCGGGGCTGACGGGGCTGTTCGCGGTTCTCGGGATCGCCTACGGCTGGGTGCGTGAGCACATGCCCCAACTCTTGGGGATGTAGGCGATCCAGCCAACTAGGGTCATGAGCAGGAAACTCACGATCCGGTAGGCCACCACCGCGGCGGCTGCGGTGGTGGCATCGACACCCGTGGAGACGAAGGCTGCCACCATGGTGGCCTCCACGGGGCCGAGGCCGCCGGGGGTGATAGGCACCGCGCCGACGATTTTCGCCGAGGCGTAGGCGAGCAGGACGCCGAAAATGCTGGGGGTGGCGTCGACGGCCCACAGGCAGAGGGTGAGCGTCAGGAC
Source organism: Corynebacterium glucuronolyticum (assembly GCA_022772305.1). Lineage (GTDB taxonomy): Bacteria > Actinomycetota > Actinomycetes > Mycobacteriales > Mycobacteriaceae > Corynebacterium > Corynebacterium glucuronolyticum_A. The sequence continues at coordinate 13,453 of JALFAQ010000071.1, read as the reverse complement.
GTCGAAAAGCCTGTTGGCCAGGGAGAGACCGGCGGCGAGCAAAAAGGAAGAGGGGGAGAGGCGGACGTCGGAAAGCTTGGGGTGTTTGAGGGATGCCACATACACCGCGACGGACAGCGCCACGAGGACGGTGACTGTGATGAGTAGCGACCGCAGTGAGATGGAGGCGCCGGTTAAGACGATGGCGGCGATGCCGAGGCCGGCGAGCCACACGTTGGACAGTGTGCCGGAGAAGATGACGTACCAGCCGCACACGAGTCGGGAAGCACCCCAGGAGCGCTGCGTTTTGTACTGGTAGGCGGCGGACAGCGCGCCGCCGCCGGGGAAGGTCGTCGCCCACGCGTTGCCGATGAAGGCCAACAGCACGGTGGAGCGCCGGCGCACGTCTATACCGGCCGGCACCAGCAAGACGTGCATGACGAGCCCCATCGTCACGAGCGCGCCGAGCGCGGAGAACACGGACAACGCGAGGGGCAGCACCCGGGCGGACCCCAGGGAGGCGACCCCGGAACGGAAAAACCCCAGCTGGTCGCGGAAGACCCACACGGCCGCGGCCAGCACGGCGAGGGAGACGACCAGCTGGAGGTATTTATTCTTTTTCAAGGCGGGCAATGAGGTCGGCGACGTTGAGCTGCTGGGTCGGGGGGCCACCGGCCGAACTGTTGTGCCCCAGTGCCGCGGAGGCCTTCTTCACCCACGCGGGCGCCCACCAGCAGTCGTCGCGCAGCATGTGCATGACGGCGGGGACGAGCAGCATGCGGATGACGGTCGCATCCAAAAACAGCGCGGCGATCATGCCGAAGGCGATGTATTTCATCATGACGATCTCGGAGAACCCGAACGCGCCGCACACGACGATCATGATGACGGCGGCGGCGGTGATGATCGAACCGGTATGCGCGGTGCCGTACCGGATCGCCGTGTCGGTGTCGGAGCCGTTTTCGCGCGCCTCCACCATGCGTGATAGGAGGAACACCTCGTAGTCGGTGGAGAGGCCGTAGACGATCGCGACAATCAGCACGAGGACGGGCGACATCAAAGGCCCCGGCGTGAAGCCGAGCGCGCCCGCGCCGACGCCGTCGACGAACATGAGGGTCAAAATGCCCAGGGTAGCGCCGAGCCCGAGGATGTTCATGATGACGGCCTTGGCCGGCAGGATGATGGATCCGAAAATAAGGGACAAGAGTACAAAAGTAGCCAAAACGATGTACAGCGCCATCCACGGCAGTTTGCCCAACAGTGCCTCGATCGATTCGACCTCGAGCGCGGGGGTCCCGCCGATGTGGACGGTTACGCCCTCCGGTACATTAATCGCGCGTAGCTGGTCGATGACGTAGGCATTATCCTCGCGGTTGTCGATTCCTGCGGTCAGTACGGTCGTCTTGTCGACGGTCGGTTTGGCGCCGAACCTATCCGTCAGCCCCTCCACCTTGTTGGCCTGAATAAACACGTCGGCGAGCTGCTGTGGCTCGGCATTTTCGACGACGAGTTTGACCGGATCAGTGCGCATGGAGAAACTCTCGTCGAACTCTTCCTGCGCTGCCCGCACGGGGTTGCTCGGTGGCAGGTACGTTTCGTTGATGCCTCCGAACTTGATGCTGCCAAGCGGCAGCGTGAGCCCGAGCAGCACGGCGACGATGGCGACGGTGACGATCTTGGAGTGCTTCATCGCCCACGTGGGGATCCGGGCCCACAGGGTTTTCGACCAGTGCTTGGTCGCCCCCTTCGTCTTCCTGATGGACCACTTGTCGATGTTCTTCCCTAGCATCCCGAACAGTGACGGCAGCACCGTAATGGACAGCAGCGCCGCCAACCCCACGGCGGAGATGGCGCCGTAGGCCACGGACTTCAAAAACGCCTGCGGGAAGATGAACAGACCGCTGAGCGCCACGGCGACCATCGCCGCCGAGAACGTCACGGTCTTGCCGGCCGTCGATACGGTGATGCCCACGGCATGTTCGATGTCCTGGTCCTGGGCCATCTCTTCCCTAAAGCGGGACACTAAAAACAGGCCGTAGTCGATCGCCAGGCCCAGGCCCAGCAGCGTGACAACGGACTGCGCGAACACGTTGACCTGCGCCACCGATGCGATGAGGGCGAGGATACCGAGCGAGCCCATGATGGACAGCACGCCGACCAAGAGCGGCATGAAGGCGGCGACGACGGATCCGAACACGATGAGCAGCAGGACGCCCACGGCAGGCAGTGCCACGACCTCGGCGCGGGAAATGTCGCTGCTCATTCCCTTGTCCAGGGCATCGGCAACGGCGGTCGCACCGGCCACCTGCACATCGGCACCGGCGACATCCGAGGGGAACTGGTCGGCGATGGCGCGGAAGTCCTTGAGCGTTTGCTCCCCGTCACCGGCCAGGCCGATGGCGGCGAACGCCTTCTGCTTGTCGGGCGTGGCGAGGTTCGGGTTGAGCGTGGTGAAGTAGCTGGTGACCGTCTCCACCTCGGGGTTGGCCTTAATCTTTTCGATCTCCGACCCCATCGCCTGGTACAGCTCCGGGTCGTCGACGGTCTTTCCCTCCGGCGCGGTGACGAGCAGAATTACATCGCCCTGGTTGTCGCGCCCGTAGATCTCCTGCTCAATCTGCGCGGCCTGCGTAGACGAGGAGTTCGGGTCGTCCCACCCCTCCTGGCTCATCCGCTCGCCGAGCTGTGTGCCCGCCAGTGCGAACAACAGCACAATAAAGGCGATGATGACGACGGGCACCACGCGCCGGTGCCGGTAGGCGAAGATTCCCCAGCGGTAAAACATGGGCTAATCCTCCGCGTGGTGTGCGTTGCGTCCGGTAAGGAGCGCCGACAGGGGACGGAACGGCTGCAACCAGGCACCTTCCTCCGGCAGCGCGTCGAGGGAAATCCTAGGCAGCGGCTCGCGGAACACCCCGGGAATCTCCTCCAGGTCGACGAACTCGATGTTCTCGGCTGTGACGGCCCAGGAGGCGTGCTCGTGGAAGCCGATGACGGTTGCGGGGATGCCGTCGTCGGCAAGCTGCAGCAGGAGCTCGCGGAAGTTCTGCCCGTCGGCGCTGGCCACGACGACGCCCCGCAGCACCCCCTCGGTGTAGCGGCGGCGAATATGCGCCAGCATGTTGGGATCCACGTCGGAGTCCTCCTCCGACTTCGGCTTGGCAAAGACGGCGAAGCCGACGTTGCGTAGCGCCTCTACCCACGGTCGCATGACTTCGGCGCCGCCGGGGGCGACGTTGGTGAAGACGGTGGCCTCGGGTTCTACGGTCTCGCCGAGCTCGTCGGAAAGCCTTTCGGCGCGCTTCAGCAGCCACCGGCCGATGGCATCGAAGCGGGGCCGGTAGGCGGAGGTGGGCCGTCCGCCGAGGATGGAGCCGAGCCCCATGTCGACGTTGGGCGCGTCCCAGACGAGCAAATAGTCCGGCGGTCCGGGCTCGGCACCGGGAGTGTAGTGGTGTGGAATTTCAATATCGTGCATTATGAACGCTTCCTCCACAGGAACTCCGTGATGGTGTGCTCCTGGCGGAGGCCTTTACCTTCAAATTTCGTGATTACTTGTCGGTCGGTGAGGATGGGCGCATCCTCCCACGGCCAGCCCATAAATTCTAGGCTTGGTTCTACGTTAGTCAGTTCGGTAATCCACGACGCATAGTCCGCGTGGTCGGTCGCCACGTGCAGGACGCCGCCGGGGACGAGCTTGTCAGCAAGCAGACGCAGTGTGCCGGATTGGATGATGCGCCGCTTGTGGTGGCGGGCTTTGGGCCACGGGTCGGGGAAGAAGATGCGCACGCCGGCAAGTGACCCGTCGGGGATCATCCGGTTGAGCACCTCGACGCCGTCGCCGCGTATCATGCGGATGTTCGGGATTTCTTCCCGCACGATGGCGCCCAAGAGCTTGGCCAGCCCCGGCTTGTAGATCTCCACGGCAACAATGTTGTACGAAGGCTCGAGTGGAGCCATGGCGGCCGTCGACGTGCCGGTGCCGGAGCCGATCTCGAGGATGGTGGGGTGGTCGGCGCGCCCGAACCACTTCGCAACATCAATTACTTCGTCGGCCAGCTCGCGGCCGTAGGTGGGCCAGTATTCGTCCCATGTGGCGGCCTGGTTGTCGGTGAGGGTCCCGCGACGGAAGCTGACGGAGCCAAGGCGTGGGTAGTCGAGTCCATCGTCGAAGGTGGACTGCAGTTTTCTAGCAAAATCAGTCATAGCGCACATCATTGTTCCTGTCTGGGGGTGAATTTTCAATTTGCGCGCGCGTCGTACCTGACGCACAATGGGGAAAAGTAACAAAGGGGGTTGTCGATGGGGGAGATAGAACGCACCTGTCGTGCCTGGTTAGCCACCCGTCCGCCAGGCTGTCCCGCCCGCCACGCGGTGGAGCGGTCGCTTGCGCGCCTGACCGGTCCGCCGCGCGTCGCCGTCACCTCGCCGGCCGCGGCGCTGGAGGTTCCGGTCCGCGGTGCCACCGTCGTGCATGCCGCCTGGCCGCTCACCCAACCGGGCATTGACCTGGGGGTTCTCGTCACCGAGCGCGTCACGGGCCGCATGCGCGCGCGGATGCAGGCCGGTCCGTTTCCCATTGTCGCCTGCGCGAGTATTGCCGATGTCCAGCGGGCCGTCGATGCAGTCAACCTCCCCCGCGCCCGCGAGGAGGCCCTGGCCCGCGAGGTCACCCACACCGCCCGCTGCTTCCCCGACGCTGGCCTTCCTTCCTTTAAACGCGCCGGAGCGTTAGCGACGCGCACGCGCGTTTGCGTCGTCGGCCACGCCCCCGTTGACCTCCCCGGTTTCGATGTCGTCGAGGGGCCGGACAAGACGGCGGATGTCTGCGTCGCCGTCGCGGGCCCGAACGGGTGGGCCGCCGGCGACCGCCAGATCCTCGAGGAGTGTTTCGCCGCTATCGGTCGCCTCGTCGTCACCGCCGCGCCACCGTCGGGCCTCGATGACTGGGTGGTCGTCGCCCGTCACGGTCTGCCCGAGGCCATCTCTCAGGCTTGTCGACGCCCACCCGCCGCTCCACTTCCCGCCGTGCAGGTCTCGCGCGTGGCTGCGGCCCGCTTCCGGCGCCCTCCACAGTGGGAGCCGCTCCTCCTCAGCGTGGTCGTGGCCGTCGGGCTGTCCCGCGTGCTGCCCGTTGTCGTGGCGGCAGCGCTTGCGGGAGCGTTGTACGGGGCGAGGCGCTGGCGTCGACAAGCACACAGCCCGGGACGGGCCTGGGTCGAAAACCTCGTAAGGGGGTAACCAAATGGACGATATACTCGATTTTTTTATGGATGGCGAGCATTACGAAATTCCGAATGCCTATGGTGGTGAAGCAACCTTTTATTCGGAGGACGGCATCCTCGTTTTCGCGGATGTCGATGGTGACGGCACCGTAGACCAGGTTTCGCACACCGATTTTGAGGGGCATCAGCGGGTGTGGGAGCAGGGGATGTGGAAAGGTGCTTAAAACTGGTTATGACAGGTGGTAGTGTAAACCTTATCAACGTGTTACCCGATATCAGGAGATGTAGATGACTGCACCCACCATTCCAGGGCTCAAGGGCGAAGCTCCTACCAACCATGTGGACATGCTTCAGTGGATTGCTGAGGCTGTCGAACTCTTCCAGCCTAAGGATGTCCAATTCTGTGACGGATCGCGTGAGGAATGGGATCGCCTCACCGCTGAACTGGTGGAAAAAGGAACCCTCACCAAGCTGAACGAGGAAAAGCGCCCCAATAGCTTCCTTGCCCGTTCCAACCCCAGTGATGTCGCACGCGTGGAGTCCCGCACCTTCATCTGCACGGAGGATCCGGACGGTGCCGGCCCCACCAACCACTGGGTCGACCCGAAGCAGATGCGCGAGGAGATGACCGAGCACTTCCGTGGCTCCATGAAGGGCCGCACGATGTACGTCGTGCCGTTCTGCATGGGTCCGATCACGGATCCGGCGCCGAAGCTCGGCGTCCAGCTCACCGACTCCGCATACGTCGTCTTGTCCATGGGTATCATGACCCGCATGGGTACCGAGGCGCTGGAGAAGATCGGCGACGATGGCGACTTCGTCCACTGCTTCCACTCCGTCGGCGCCCCGCTCGAGGAGGGCGATGAGGACGTTCCGTGGCCGTGCAATGACACCAAGTACATCACGCAGTTCCCGGACACCCGCGAGATCTGGTCCTACGGCTCTGGCTACGGCGGCAACGCCATCCTGGCCAAGAAGTGCTATGCGCTGCGTATCGCCTCCGCTATGGCCCACGACGAGGGTTGGATGGCCGAGCACATGCTCATTTTAAAGCTCATTTCCCCAGAGGGTAAGGACTACTACATCACCGGCGCCTTCCCGTCGGCATGTGGTAAGACCAACCTCGCCATGATCAACCCGACGCTTGAGGGCTGGACCGCCGAGGTCGTCGGCGACGACATCGCCTGGCTGCGCTTCGGTGACGATGGCCGCCTCTACGCCATCAACCCCGAAAACGGCTTCTTCGGTGTGGCCCCCGGTACGAGCTACGAGTCCAACCCCAACGCCATGAAGTCGATGGAGCCCGGCAACACCCTGTTCACCAACGTCGCGCTTACCGACGACGGCGATGTCTGGTGGGAGGGCATGACCAAGGAGCCGCCGGCCCACCTCATCGACTGGCACGGCAACGACTGGACCCCCGACTCCGGCCGCGATGCCGCCCACCCGAACTCCCGCTACACCGTCCCGTTCGAGCAGTGCCCGGTGGCAGCAGAGGAGTTCCACGACCCGAAGGGTGTGCCGGTGTCGGCCATCCTCTTCGGTGGACGTCGCCCCGACACCGTCCCGCTTGTCTCCGAGACGCGCGACTGGAAGCACGGCGTGCTGACGGGAGCGCTGCTCGCATCCGGCCAGACTGCCGCCGCCGAGGGCGAGGTTGGCGCGCTGCGCCACGACCCGATGGCGATGCTCCCGTTCATCGGCTACAACGTCGGTGACTACCTGGCCCACTGGCTGGAGATCGGTAAGAAGGAAGGTGCCCAGCTGCCGCGCATCTACCTCGTCAACTGGTTCCGCCGCGGCGAGGATGGCCGCTTCCTGTGGCCGGGCTTCGGCGACAACTCCCGTGTGCTCAAGTGGATTACCCAGCGCATTGAGGGTGAGGTCGAGGCCGACGAGACCCCGGCAGGTCTGACCGCCCGCTTCGAGGATCTGGACCTCACCGGCCTGGACTACGAGGAGGACGACATCCGCGAGTCCCTGACCGCCCCCGTGGAAAAGTGGCGTGCCGATATCGAGGACAACGAGCAGTGGCTCGAGCACCTCGGTGACCGCGTGCCCAAGGAACTCTGGGACGAGTGGGAGAAGCAAAAAGCTCGCCTGAATAAGTAAATACGCAAAGGGAGGTCCGCCGAGGGCCTCCCTTTTTTGCTACTACGCGCCGAAAGCCTCCGTCATGGCCTCCACGCTGCCCCGGATGACGGTCTCCACCTCGGTGGCGGGGATGTCGCGCTCCAGCTGCGTGAACCCGTTGCTCACCAGGGCGATCGTCGCGGCGGTCAAGCCCTCTGCGTGCTCGGGACACAGCGCCTCCCACTCGGTCCGCACTGTCCCCATGAGCTCCCCGTGCGCCTGGTCGACGGCATCGCTGGTGTGGGCTTTCACCGGCAGGGTCATGAGCCACCCGTGCCCGGTCGTTGCGGCCTGCTCGAGTGATGCGCTCACCCAGGCGAGCAACCTCTCGCGGGGTTCGGAATGTGTAGCCACCGCCGTCGTGATCGCCTCGTTCCACTGCGGTAGGTAGCGCCCGATGACCAGGCCGGGCAGTTCGTCCACGGAGGAGACGTACCGGTACAGCCCGTTGCGCGCGATCCCTGCGCGTTCGCACACCACCTTGGCGGTCAGGCCGGCAACTCCATCCGTCCGCAGCGTCTCCTCGGCGGCGGTGATGAGCTTGTCTAAAACGCCGGCGCGGTGCTCGGCGACAGTAGGGGCGTTGATCTTCGGCATAAAACACATGTTACCCCGCCCCCTTACGTGACAACTTGTCACGTATCACCAAACGCGCTATTTTATAAGACATGATGTTACGTAAGAATGTCCGCGGGCAGAAGTGGATCGCCCTCGGCGTCCTCGCCGCCGGCCTGAGCTTGATTGTTCTCGACGGGACGATCGTCGGCGTCGCCCTTCCCCGCATCATCGAATCCCTCGGCCTCACCCTCACCAGCGCGCAGTGGGTGACGAGCCTCTACTCGGTCGTCTTCGCCGCTTTCCTCCTCACCTTCGGCAAGCTGGGCGATATCTACGGTCGCCGCCGCATCTTCCTTACCGGCGTCACCATCTTCATCCTCGGCAGTCTGCTTGCAGCGCTTGCCGGAACGGCAAGCCTCCTCATCGCCGCCCGGGCCGTCCAGGGCCTCGGCGGCTCCATGGTCCTGCCCACAACGCTGTCCATCGTTAACGCCACCTTCCGCGGGAAGGACCGCGCCATCGCCTTCGGAGTCTGGGGCGCGGTCATGGCTGGCATGGCCGCCATTGGCCCGCTCCTCGGCGGCTGGCTGACCACCGCGTTTACGTGGCGCTACATCTTCCTCGTCAACATCCCCCTGGGACTCGTCATCATCGCCCTCGGTCTCGCCTTCGTCCCAGCCTCGCCTGACGGCGAGGCCGTGAAAATGCCCCGCGACCTCCTCGGCTTCGTCCTTAGCGCCGCAGGTTCCGGCACCATTGTCTACGGTCTCATCGAGAACTCCGCGCGCCTCCTCGTTCTTGTCGGCGTCGTCCTCCTCGCCATCTTTGCCTGGTGGGAGTCCCGCCGCCCTGACACCGCGCTTCTCGATATGCGCCTCTTCCGCCTCCCCACCTTCGCCTGGGGCAACCTCACCGCCGGTGCCGTCGCCACCGGCGAGTTCGCGATGATCTTCATCCTCCCGCTCTACCTCGTCAACGTCCGGGAGCTCACGATCATGCAGGCAGGTTGGGTGCTCGCCGCGATGGCCATCGGTGCGCTCGTCGCCGGCGGCTCCGCCCGCCACCTCGCCGCCGCCCTCGGCGCCGCCCGCGCGGTCATCCTCGGTCTCGCCCTCGAGGTCGCAGGCATCGCCGCCGCCGTCGTGGTCGTCCACGGTGAGCGCGCCACCGGTTGGCTCACCCTCGCGCTGGTGGTCTACGGTATCGGTCTCGGGATCGCTTCCGCCCAGCTCACCTCCCTCGTGCTTGCCGACGTCTCCCCCTCCCAATCTGGCATCGGTTCCGCAACCCAATCCACTGTCCGTCAATTCGGCTCCGCCCTCGGCGCCGCCGTGTCCGGCACGGTCCTCGCCGCCCGCCTCAACGCCACGCTGCCTCCGAATACCGCAGGTCCCGTCGTCTCCTCCGCCGGGGGTGCGATCCACACACTTCCCGGTGCCGACGCGATCGCCACCGTCTTCGCTCACGCCGCCTCCACATCGATCCTCGTCGCCCTCGTCTTCCTCGTACTCGGGCTTGTGGGTTCTATCCGGGTGTGGCAGGTCTCCCGGAAGCATGAACCTGCTCGCGAGGCAGTGGCAGTGGGCTAGCTGCTAAAGCGTCGCCACGGAGTCCCGCTCCACGAGCGGCATGGGCAGGAGGGTAGCGCCGACGCGGCCCATCTCCTTGTAGGGCAGGGCGATGGTCGTGATGCCGGGGCGGCCTGCAGCTTGCCGATACCTTCGTCTACTACGATGACCTTGCGCATCGAGTGGGTATCGACCGTCGACAAGCCTCCGTCGAACCCCGCAGCTTCCGCGCGGCACTCGTCGATCCCAGCGACGAGCTCACGCTTCGCGTCCTTGTCGACGCGGTCGTTACCGCCTGTCGCGTGCGGACGCTGGACTAGATGACGTCCGCTTCTCGCCCCACGGAGAGAAAAGAAGAACGAGGAAGATGACGAGTGCGATGATTCCCATCCACCGGGATTCTACGGTGATGTTCAGCGCAGTCATGTAGAGGATAAAGATGGACAAAAGATGCGTTTAGTGATCGTCATCGGTGCCTGTTACGTGAGGTCCTTGACGTAAACGAAGTCCTCGTCGTGCTTCGGCGACGGCACCGACTTCACAAACTGGTATCCATATTTTTCGTAGAGCCCGTGATGCTGGGTGACAATATACGTCTTGTCCCACCCCGCGTCGCGGGCTTTGTCCTCCAGGAAATCAACCATCTTTTCGGATAGCCTGTTGCCACGGAAGTCGGGGTGGACGTAGATAAAAGCAATCCACGGCCGGTACTCGGGAATGGGGTTAAAGTCCTGCTCCACGAGCGCGCAGAATCCCATGATCTCGTCACCTTCCGTGACGAAGAACAGCTGCGAGCTTTCGCCGAGGCGCTCATAAAAAGTGCCCTCGACTAGAAGCTTCCGCAGAAATTCTGCAGCCTTCCACTCTGCGGCAGCAAGGAAGCTCAGGAAGCGATCCTGTTGCGATGAGGTTTCCCAAGGAATAAATGACGGCATAGTTCCCACTGTAGAATAATTCCCCATGTTTCTGCAGAACGATGATCAGGTTACAGGTGAGGAACTCGCGGAGAAACGGGATGTGGGAGGCAGCCATTGGTTACGGAGAGTCCCTCTTAGGTATTGCTTCCGTTCACAGCGTGCATCAATTACGGAAAAGTTCATCGTGTGAGCCCGTACGTTGTAGCTTCGCTATGTCTCCCACTGTTGTCCAAATAACAGGCCAATCTCCAGCATTTGCAACATGGCACTCGCTACTTCCGGTCCACTTGCCGGTCAATTTGTGCATGTTGTGCCTGTGTCTCAAGATAAAAAGGGAGTCTGTTGAATTCTCCACAATGAGGTTAACAACAGACTCCAATTCGTACAGATTCCATTTTCTTTTCGTGGCCTTCTTTTTAAGGTCCCGATTGAAAGCTGGTGTGAACGGAGCGCGCAGTCGTTTATTCACGACAAGGCTGCTTCGATCATTTCCCGTCCATTTGAGTAGGTCGGGGTATGTCCATCAGCGATCATCTTCTTTGTTTCCTCGATGGCTTCGATGCTTTCGGCATTAGGCTGCCTGTAATCCAGCGTGAGTGGGCATAGACCATTTCAGTAAAAAATGCGCGCACGACCGTATAAAGGTCGACCCCAGAGCTTTCAGCAACTTCGGCCGCACTCTCCTTGAGATCCTGGTCAAGGCGGATTGTCAAACTGCTTGCAGACATAGTTCCTCCATTCTTTATGTATGTGCATTGCAATTCTGATGCACATACAAAGACAATGGTTAAGATGGTTAAGATGGTTAAGATTCGGCTTTCTTTAACACGATGACTAGGTTGCTGGTGAGGAACTCGCGAAGGATCGGGATGTGGGTGACCCACCAGGCCCATTGTGGGTGGTAGCGGGGGAAGAGACCGAGGATCTCGGCATTGGGGACGGAATGCGCCCAGCGGATACCGTCGGCGCAGGAGACCTCGAAAAGGGATTCGCCGAAGACGTTTTTTGGCGGGTGGCCGTGGGTTTTGGTGTAGCGGTCGCGGGCGAACGCACCTCCGAGATAGTGCTGCCAAAGGCCGGTCTCGTGGCCGCCGAAGGGGCCGAGCCAGATGGTGTAGCTGAGGATGATGAGGCCACCGGGCTTGGTGACGCGCACCATCTCGTCGCCCATCTCTTCCCAGTTGGCGACGTGTTCTGCGGCGTTGGAGCTGATAGTGCAGTCAATCGAGGCGGTGGCAAAGGGGAGGTTGCGGCCGTCGGCGCGGACGGTGGCGTCCTCGTAGGGATCGACCGAGATGTAGGTGGTGGGGCGGAAGGCCTCGCGGAAGTATCCGGGACCTGACCCGACGTCGACAAGCAAAGTAGGGGAGGGAAGGCCGGCGTCGCGGTGGAGGTCGGCGACGAGGTCGGCGGTGTCGCGCGCGAGCGGGAGGTAGAAGTCCGCGGGGGAGGTCTGTTCGTTTTTGAAGGAGGCGAGCAGGCGCAGGGAGCGGCGGAGCGTGGCGCGGCGGCGGGTGTGGAGGAGCATGAGTGTAAGGGTAGTGGGGCACAGGAAGAGAAAGCAGCTTGAGGTTAAAATAGGTGAAGTTAGAAGGTAGCGAAATGACACACCGATGGTCGAGCACCGATTTTGTGCTGAATAAAGGATTTGCGGTTCCCGCAGCGCTGTCTGATTTGCGTGGCCCACGAAATGGGATCATTGAACTACCTCACTACACACGTACCCTTCCCCTCGAAGCGAGGCTGATTAATGTTGAAGACGATCTTGAGCGACAGGGAGCGTACAACGATCTTCTTACTGACGGCCTGCTATCGGATTTGTGCAGGCTCGTAAATCGTGACCTTTTTATTACGGATTGGCCGGAACAATGGCTACCTAAAGTTATCGCCCAGACCTGGGAGGATAGGTTCACGGAATTGAAAAACAACATTACATTAAGAAATAGGTAGTGGATTAAGCCAAATTTGATGCCTTTTTAGCAGACATAACACGGATTTGCCTAGCCGCAAATGAAAGTTCCAACCTAGCTTTGGCTGGAGCGGGCACCTTTTCTCACCTCTCGTCCCACGGAAGATATTGCCATGGGTTTTGCCTTGGCTTTTCACCTTTGGAAAGGGCTTACATATGTAAACGTGTGTAAGTGTTTCCCAATGTGGCTTCACATTTGGAAAAAGTAGGTCTAATTGTGGTGAATTTATGTGTGAATTCCGTATGACGGTGTGTATACGTGCTGCTTGTGCGTATTTCTGATCTGGTTTTATGGGGCGAGCTAGCCTCACAAATGTAAAAGTAAAATTCGCTTTCCAAATGTGGTCTCACATATGGAAAACCAATGTTCAAAGTAGTGAATGTAGTTTATGATTGTGGGTGTGGAATGGAATGAAGGCAAGCTAAAGTGAGTTTTGGCTGAACTGCGCGCATGTGGAGACGACACGACGCTCGTCGAATGCAAAACTGCTGAGGGCGGGCTACCGGAAGACATCGGTAAAACACTTGCCGCTTTCGCAAACATGCCTCAAACGGGGACAATCCTGTTTGGTATTAGCCAGGCGCGAAACTTTTCCATCACCGGCGTGAACCATCCGGCTCAGCTGGAAAAGGCACTTGTTAGTGCTAACAGGAATTCCGTGGACCCTGCGCCCCAATTGGAAATCTGCCATGTTCGTACTGCATCGGGCACGGTGATGGTAGTGGAGGTTCAACCCCTTCTACCAGGTGAGAAGCCAGCTCTGTACAAAGGTAAACCGTATCTGCGGCAGGCCGATGGAAACTACGTCATGAATAGCAATGACCTCAACGTGTTTGCGTTGGCAGCATTATCTGAAGCAGAGAGAATTCAACCAGACTTCGAGATCTTACCCGGCACGAGCATCGAAATGCTTGACCAGCCAGCGGTGGAAGCATACATCGAATCGATACGCGCTGGCAGGTTGTTAGGACCACGTATTTAGTAACGCCGTGGTGAGCAAGCAGTAACGCCCGGGTGAGTATTGAGTAGCACCCGGGCGTTGATTATGGGGAACTATTCTGCGTTGGCTTCTAGGCGCATGTTGGGTCCTTCCAGTGTGATGA
>JALFAQ010000048.1 GCA_022772305.1 Corynebacterium glucuronolyticum | reverse complement strand
GCCGACGGCACCGTTGAGGTCCGCAACTCCGCCGGCGAAGTCATCATGAGCCACGACGTGGAAAAGGGCGACATCTGGCGCGCCTGCCAGGCTAAGGACGCTCCCATCCGAGACTGGGTCCAGCTTGCTGTCCGTCGTTCCCGCGAATCCGGCATGCCCGCCATCTTCTGGCTCGACCCGGAGCGCGCACACGACCGCAACATGAAGGTCCTCGTGGAGAAGTACCTAGCCGAGGAGGACACCGACGGCCTCGACATCTCCATCCTCTCCCCTGTGGAGGCAACCAAGAAGTCCGTGGAGCGCATCCGTCGCGGCGAGGACACCATCTCCGTCACCGGCAACGTCCTGCGTGACTACAACACCGACCTGTTCCCCATCTTGGAGGTCGGCACCTCCGCCAAGATGCTTTCTATCGTCCCGCTCATGGCCGGTGGCGGCTTGTTCGAGACCGGTGCCGGCGGATCTGCCCCGAAGCACGCACAACAGCTTCTCAGCGAAAACCACCTCCGCTGGGACTCCCTCGGCGAGTTCATGGCTCTTGCCGAGTCCCTGCGCAAGGCTGGCTCCGAAACGCTGGCATCCACGCTTGAGGCGGCCACGGAAAAGATCCTCAACGAGGGCAAGTCCCCGAGCCGTAAGGTTGGCGAGATCGACAACCGCGGTTCCCACTTCTGGCTGGCTCGCTACTGGGCCGAGGAATTGGCAAACAGTGAATTGAAGGACACCTTCGCCCCCGTCGCCGAAAAGCTGGCTGCCCACTCCGACCAGATCGAAAAGGAGCTTCTCGAGGTTCAGGGCTCACCGGTGGATCTCGGTGGCTACTACTTCCCTGACGAGGAGAAGACCACCGCCGTCATGCGCCCTTCCGCCACTTTTAACGAGATCATCGACGCAATCTAAGCCTCAAATAGCCACAGCCAGGTCCTAATTTGACAGGGCCTGGCTTTTCATGTTGATCCAGAGTTCTGATCTTTTGCTTACCGTGTAACGCAAAGCGTTATAGACTCAGGTGTCGTGATCGTCTCGTTCGCTGACAAGCTAACGGAGCGACTATGGAACCGCAAGCCTGCTCCATCGCTTCATCCAGAAGTTCAGCGAAAAGCTCGGTTGAAACTCGAAATTCTCAACGCAGCTGCAGACCTTACCGATCTAAGGATTCCTCCGGGCAACCGTCTGGAAACCATACGAGGTGACCGAAACGGCCAATACAGCATTCATATAGACAGGCGTTGGCGCATTTGTTTCGAATGGAGTGACGGAAAAGCAATGGAGGTTGAGAGCGTTGATTACCACTAATAGCGAGCTCCTTGCGCCTATCCATCCAGGTACTATCTTCATGGAAGAATTCATGGCGCCACTCGAGTTATCGCAGAATTATCTGGCACGCTCCATCAATGTGCCGCCACGTCGCATTAACGAGATTGTTCTAGGCAAGCGAGCGATCACCATAGACACTGCGCTGCGATTGGCGCGGTTTTTCGGGAATAGCTCGCAGTTTTGGATGAATCTCCAGAACTGCTACGACGAGCAGGTCACGCTAGACGAGATCGGCGACGATCTGAAAAAGATCACTCCGCTGAATGGTGCCTAGCTCTGGCTCTTGATGACCACGCGACGCTTCCGCCCCGGTCGCGTGAGCATCATCGGCACCCACACCGCCATACCCAGCGTGGCAAGGGTGGCGCCCGCTAGCGCCGTGTAATGGTACGGGAAACCCGCGGCGATGACGGCACCGCCGATCGTTGCGCCGCCAGCGTTGGCGAGGTTCAGCGCCGATTGATTCAACGCAGCGGCAAGCGTCTGTGCCTCACCGGCGACATCCATGAGACGAATCTGTAGGAGCGGGACGAGGGCCGTGCCGAAGGTGCCGATGATGAAGAACACAACGGTGCCAATCCACGGGTTCGCCGAGGCGAAGAAGAATCCCGCCAGAGCAAGGGCAATGCAACCAAGCACGATGATAAGTCCCCAGTCGATGTTGCGGTCCGAAATCCAGCCTCCGAGCATGTTGCCCGCGACCCCGCCGAAGCCGTACGCCATGAGGACCAGTGGCAGGAATTCCGGGGGCATCGCCGCGCGCGCGGTGTCTGTCATCGTCCAGCCGATGTACGTGTAGACGCTGAACATGCCGCCGAAGCCGACCATAGCGATCAGAACAGTGAGGATCACCTGGACGTTTTTCAGCGCGCTCAGTTCCGTCAACGGACTGGTTGCGGGCATTTCCGTCATGTGGGGCATGAACACGTAGAAGCCAGTAAACGCGACAAGCCCCACGGCAGCGACGACGGCGTAGGCCACCGACCAGTGGGTGACCTGGCCGAGCCATTGCACAACTGGCACGCCACCGAGCGTGGCGGCGGAGAAGCCAAGGCTCGTCAAGGCCACCACGCGACCGCGCTGCCCCTTGGGAGTAATCGACACCGCACACAGCGTCGAAACGGAGAAGTACGCGCCGTGCGGGAAACCAGCAATAAACCGAGCGACGAGGAGCGAGGGCATATCCCACGCCACGAGCGTCAGCGCGTTACCCACAGTAAACGCCGCCATGAGGAGGATAATGAGCCGTCGCCGAGGCAGCTTGCCAGTGAACACCGTGATGAGTGGCGCGCCGACAGTCACGCCCAAGGCGTACGTGGTGATGACGTGGCCGGCAACGTCCTCGGTCACGCCAAAGTCCGCGGCAATGAGTGGCAAAAGCCCCATGGAGACGAACTCGGTGATACCGATGCCGAAACCGCCGAGCGCGACAAGGAGCAGGATGATGCGACGCCGTCCGGGCGTGATTTCCGTCTGCTGTGGCAGCGGTTTACGTGTTGCAAGCATGGCTTTTCCTCCTTCAAATGTGCAGCTTTCACAAAGTACACCCGCGACAGAACGAGGGCAAACGTCTCACCACATAGGACAAATCACCCCCGTAAATTACCCCCGTTCACACCCCAAAAATATGAACTGAGCTGTCTATATAGTGAACCAAGCGGTCTAAACCGGCCTATTGCCTACAGACCGAGCGGTCTGTACGGTAGCTCAACATGACGACGAAATACGACAACAGCAATGCAAGCAACTGGAACTTCAATACCCGCGCAATCCACGCCGGGCAGCCGGTCGATTCCCAGACCAGTGCACGTAACCTTCCCATCTACCTGACCACCTCCTACGTCTTCAACAACGCGGAGCACGCCAAGCAGCGCTTCGCACTCGAGGACGAGGGCCCCATCTACTCCCGCCTCACCAACCCCACCGTGGCAGCCGTCGAGGATCGCCTCGCCAGCCTCGAGGGTGGCGTTTACGCCGTTCTCTTCGGCTCCGGCCTCGCCGCTGAGACCGCCGCCATCCTGACGGTGGCTCGCGAGGGCTCCCACATTGTCACCTCCCCGCGCCTCTACGGCGGCACCGAGACCCTCTTCCAGATTCAGCTCGCCCGCCTCGGCATCGAGACCACCTTCGTGGAAAACCCCGACGATCCGGCATCCTGGCAGGACGCAGTTCAGGACAACACGGTCGCCTTCTACGCCGAGACCTTCGGCAACCCGCAGGCGGACGTTCTCGATATTCCCACCGTGTCGGAGATTGCACACGAGAACAAGGTGCCGCTCATCGTGGACAACACCATCGCGACCGCAGCGCTTGTCCGCCCGCTCGACCTCGGCGCCGACGTAGTCATCGCCTCCACCACCAAGTTCTACACCGGCAACGGCTCCGCTCTCGGTGGTGTGCTTGTCGACGGCGGCAAGTTCGACTGGACCGTCGAGCGCAACGGCAAGCCCGTCTTCCCGGACTTTGTCACCCCGGACCCGGCCTACCACGGCCTTAAGTACGCAGACCTCGGCGCACCGGCCTTCGGCCTCCGCGCCCGCGCCAGCTTCCTCCGCGACACCGGTGCAGCCCCCTCCCCATTCAACGCGTGGGTCCTCGCCCAGGGTTTGGATACCCTCACCCTACGCGTCGAGCGCCACAACGAGAACGCCAAGCAGGTCGCCGAGTACCTCGCCGGCCACGAGCTCGTCACCAAGGTGAACTACGCTGGTCTCGAAAGCTCCCCGTGGTACCCCATCAAGGAGAAGCTCGGCCTCACATACACCGGCTCTGTCCTGTCCTTCGACATCGAAGGTGGCAAGGACGAGGCATGGGCCTTCATAGATGCCCTCAAGCTGCACTCCAACGTGGCCAACATCGGCGACGTGCGCTCCCTCGTGGTCCACCCGGCCACCACGACGCACTCCCAGTCCGATGCCCACGGCCTCGAGCGCGCCGGCATCAGCGAGTCCACCATCCGTCTGTCCGTCGGCATCGAAGATGTCCGTGATATCATCGCCGACCTCGAGCTCGGCTTTGCTGCACTGAAGAACCGCTAGAAAGCCTCCCTTACTGTTATGACGACGACAATCATCGGCTTCCCCCGTGTGGGAGCCAACCGTGAACTGAAATTCGCCACGGAAAAGTTCTTCCGCGGGGAGAGCACCGCCGACGAGCTTCGCGCCACCGCGCGCGAGCTGCGCGCCGGTCATTGGAAGCTCATCGCGGACGCGGGAATCGACCAGATCCCCTCCGGTGACTTCTCCTTCTACGACCAGACTCTCGATGCCGCCACCCTGTTCGGCCTTATCCCCCAGCGCTACCGCGACCTCGGCCTCGACCACCTCGAAACCTACTTTGCACAGGCCCGTGGCTACCAGGGAGAAAAGGGCGATGTGAAGGCCCTGCCGATGAAGAAGTGGTTCAACACGAACTACCACTACATCGAACCGGAAATCGACACCTCCGAGACCATTGCGCTCACCGGCACGGTGCCGTTTGACCAGTACCTCGAGGCCAAGGAACTCGGCATCGACACCCGGCCCGTCATCGTCGGCCCGTTCACTCTCTTCCAGCTAGCGAAGAAGGAAGACGGTGTCGACGAGGCGACGGTCCTCGACAAGCTCGCCACCGCGTACGGAGAGTTCCTCGAACGCGCCACCGAGGTGGGTGCCAGCTGGGTGCAGCTCGATGAGCCATCCCTGGTCGTCGACCTCACCGATGATGATCTCGCTCGCTTCATCCGCCTCTACGAGGCTCTCCTCGCCCACAAGGGTGGGCTCAAGGTCCTCGTCCAGACGTACTTCGGAGACGTGCGCGACAGCTACACCACGCTCACCTCGCTGCCTATCGACGGCATCGGGTTGGACTTTGTAGAAGGTCGCCGCTCTCTCGAGCTTCTCCGTGAGAATGGGTTCCCGGAGGACAAGGTTCTCTACGCTGGCATCGTCAATGGCAAGAACATTTGGCGTAACGACTTCGCCCGCACTCAGGACGTCCTGTCCACCATCCGTGGCGTAGCAAAGAATGTTGTCCTCACCACCTCCTGCTCCCTGCAACACGTGCCCTACACGGTTGCAGCCGAAACGGATCTCGACCCGACGTATGTGGATCACCTCGCATTCGCCGTCGAAAAGCTTGGAGAGCTGGTGGCCCTCAGTGAGGGAGCAACAGACAACGGCCTCGGACACCGAGCCGATGTCACCAACAAAGCGGTACAAAACCGCGTCGCCGGCATCGCCGACAGCGACTACACGCGCAGCCCCGCCCGCGAGGAACGCGACACCATCCAGCGACGAGAGTTCAACCTCCCACCGCTACCCACCACCACCATCGGCTCCTTCCCGCAAACCAGCGACGTGAAAGCCAACCGGAAGGCGTACAAACGCGGCGACATCACCACCGAGGAGTACACCGAATTCAACAGGAAGAAGATCGCCGAATGCGTCGCCTGGCAGGATAAAACCGGCCTCGACGTCATCGTGCACGGCGAATACGAGCGCAACGACATGGTCGAATACTTCGGCCAGCACCTCGACGGCTTCCTCTTTACCCGCAACGGCTGGGTGCAATCCTACGGCACCCGCTGCGTCAAACCGCCGCTCGTGTGGGGCGACGTATCGCGACCCGAAGCCATCACCGTCGACTGGTCCTCCTACGCGCAGTCGCTCACCGACAAACCCGTCAAGGGCATGCTCACCGGACCCGTGACCATCCTCAACTGGTCCTTCCCCCGTGAGGACATAACGATCAAGGAATCCATCCTGCAGATCGCACTCGCCATTCGCGACGAGGTCCTCGACCTGGAAAAGGCCGGCATCCGGATCATCCAGGTGGACGAAGCAGCACTGCGCGAAAAGCTGCCGCTGCGCCGCTCCGACTGGTTCAGCGAATACCTCGACTTCGCCATCCCCGCCTTCCGCCTCGTGCACAGCGGCGTGGCAGCCGAGACCCAAATCCACACGCACATGTGCTACAGCCAGTTCACCGATATCCTCCCGGCTATCGACGCACTGGATGCCGACGTCATCACCTTCGAAGCCTCCCGCTCCGACTTAGAGATCCTCGACGCGCTCGTGGAATGCGACTTCCGCACCAACATCGGTCCCGGTGTCTACGACATCCACTCCCCGCGTGTTCCCTCCGCCGCGGAGATCGTCGCGCAGATTAAGCGGATCGCCGAAAAGACCGACATCGCCAAACTGTGGGTCAACCCCGACTGCGGCCTCAAAACCCGCGGTGAGGAGGAAACCCGCAAGAGCCTCGAAAACCTTGTTACAGCGGCCCAGACCGCCCGCGAGGAACTCATCTAGTAAAAAACCACCGCCGGTGGGAGGCTCGTCTCCCACCGGCATATGTGCCCCTAAAAGAGACAAGCCCCTCATGAAAACAGCAGAACTTTTTGAAAAGAAGACGGTCTTCTCTCTCGAGATCTTCCCCCCGAAGAAGTCATCGTCCATCGCAACCATTTATGACACACTGGACGGCCTGGAAGGCACCCACCCCGACTTCATTTCCGTCACCTTCGGCGCAGTCGGCGCCGGTGACAACAAACACACATTCCCCATCGCCTCGACGATCAAGAAGTATTACCAGATCGAAGCTGTCGCCCACCTCACCGCCATCAGCCTGACGCGGGACCAGGTGCTACAACGCCTGCACGAGATGGAGTCCTACGGCATCGAAAACGTCCTCGCTCTGCGCGGAGACCTGCCGGCAGACGGCGAGCAGCCGTCCGGGCACTTCCCGCATGCCGATGCCCTCATCGAGTTCGTTCGCGAGAACAGCGACCTGAACATCATCGCTGCGTGCTACCCGGAAAAACATCCCGAGTGCCCCAACCGCGTGGACGACATCCGCAATCTCAAACGCAAGGTGGATGCTGGTGCCAATCACCTCATCTCGCAACTGTTCTTCAACAACTCGCGGTTCTACGAGTTCATCGAGCGCTGCGACCTGGCAGGCATCAACGTGCCCATCGAAGCCGGCATCATGCCGGTTGTGAACAAGGCACAAATCGAGCGCATCGTCTCCCTGTGTGGCGCGGATTTCCCACCGAAATTCCGCCGCATGATGGAACGCTTCGGCGACAACCCCCGCGCTATGCGGGATGCGGGCATCGCCTACGCTGTGGACCAAATCATCGACCTCATCACCCAAGGCGTCGACGGAATCCACCTATACACGATGAACAACCCCTTCATCGCGCGTCGGATCAATGATGCAGTGAGTAACCTCATCTCCGTCACACCACCGCGGGCGGCGCACCGCAAGGTGCTCGCCTTCGCCTAACCAGTAGCCGAAAGGACATGCTCATGAGCAACTATCACGTTTCCATCGGGGAGTTCGTGACAGAGGCCGGCGCGCGTATCCCGAACGTCGAGGTGGCCTACCGTACGTGGGGCACCTTCCGTGGCGATAACGCCGTCCTTGTCGAGCATGCCCTCACCGGCGACCAGCACGCCGACGAATGGTGGCCGGGGCTCATCGGGCCAGGCCTAGCCATCGACACCCGCCAATACTTCGTCATCTGTACGAACGTCCTCGGTGGCTGCAAGGGAACGACCGGGCCGTCGAGCCCCCACCCCGACGACGGCGCGGCCTACGGCTCCCGCTTCCCCGCCATTTCCATCCGCGACCAGGTGGAGGTGGAATACCAGTTCCTCAAGGAAATTGGCGTCGACCACCTCTTCGCCGTCATGGGTGGCTCGATGGGCGGGGCCCGCACCCTGGAATGGGAAGTCTCCCACCCAGAGATGCTCGGCCGCGCTTTTGTTCTGGCCGTATCCGCCCGCGCCAGCGCCTGGCAGATCGGCATTCAGACCGCGCAGCTCCAGTTCATTGAGCAGGACCCCAACTGGTTCGGTGGCGACTTCTACTCCCACGGGGTGTCGCCGTCGAACGGCATGGCCGCCGCCCGGCGCGTCGCACACCTCACCTACCGCGGTGAGCAGGAAATCGACGAACGCTTCGGCGTGGACGCTCAGGATCAGGAAAATCCACTCGGCCCCTACCGCAACCCCAAACAGCGCTTCCAAGTACAAAGCTACCTTGACCACCAGGCGGAGAAACTCGTCCAGCGCTTCGACCCGGGCTCCTACGTGACGCTTACCGAAGCCCTCAACCGCCACGACGTGGGGCGTGGTCGCGGTGGCCTCATCAAGGCGCTCGCCTCCACCAGCGTGCCGACGATGGTCGCCGGCGTAGACACGGACATCCTTTACCCCTACCACCAGCAGGAGCACCTCGCCCGCAACCTAGGCAACGTCATCGGCGTGCACAAGATCGTCTCCCCCATCGGCCACGACGCCTTCCTCGCCGAAACCCGCCAGCTCGACCGCATTTTCCGCAACTTCTTCCATGTCTAAACCAAATTCTCCCAACCAGACACCCAGGCCGAACGTGTCCACGTTTTGAAAATTCTTAGAAGTCCTACTTGCTTAGCGCTCTTAGGGCACCGGGAGAATAAAGACAACTCGATAGAGGAATCCTTGTACCAAATACCAGCGTCCGCCAACCTGTCAAAGGCCCCAAAATTGGGGAGTCTTTAATTTGTTCACAAAACCTAATTAAATAACCCTAATACACGAAGAATTACTGGGGATGAATAAATACAGAAAAGCCACAGTTGCCGATGCCCATTTCTACAATTGTGCAGTTATCCCCTCAATTGCAAACAGAAAAACTATATGCTCTCCTGTTATTGAAGGGGAATCAAAAAGTGACATCCGATATCGAAAGGACCCTAAACTTGCTTAAAAGGCTATTCTCAACTCTTTTGGCGTTTTCTGTTTGCACCACAAGCATCCACGCAGCAAACGCAACCGCGATCGAAAATCAATTAGGCCAATCGGGCCTTTCAGTTTCGACCAAAACTGAAAACGACTCTTTTGTCGATCAATCTGGCGAACTTAAAGAAGGTCTGTCTTTGATCAATTCTATCCCTGAGATTGTTCTTCTTCAGGGAGATGCTGCGACTCAGAATTGGATCGAAACAATTTCACTATGACTCGGGCCAGCGTTATAGGCTGTGCGGGTGCAATTGGCTTCCTCATTGCAGGAAACATTGTGGGAGCAGCTAAGCTGCTGAAAATCAAACGATACATAAATGAACTTGGTGGCGTCGCCGAGGCCGTTCAATTAATGAAAGGTGCGACCTTCAGTTGTAAGAAAATGAAAGTAGCCGGTGGCACACTCGGAAGCTTGGCGGCAGAACTAACTGGAATTGCAGATGTCAAGGAAGAGTGCTTTGAAT
>JALFAQ010000047.1 GCA_022772305.1 Corynebacterium glucuronolyticum | reverse complement strand
AGACCCCAAACAAGGATTCGTCGACGCAACCAACCACGCCATCAACTCCTACAACACCACACTGGCAATCGCCAACGGAGAAAACCCCCAAAACAGAACACCAATAGCAGGAACAATTCAAAATGTTTTTCTGGATAAGTTTCTTTACACGATCCCTCGAGGCACGCTTAACCTAGCTGATGAAGCGCACGGATGTAGATTTGGATCTCCGGGCACCGGCAGAACAAGGAAGGGCGATGTTTTCTACTCTGTAGCAATCTGGAAACAGTACATAAACCACGGTCACAACGGAATATTTGTAGAGGATTGGAAGGGGGTTGGCCTCGGGGTTCCTACGATAGAAGCCGTGAATGCCGAAGAGGGAGTCCGTAGGTTAGACCCTAATAATCGAAAAGGCGTATGCAAGCCGATTCTACTGCGAGTGCGTACTGAAGAGCAGGTCAGAGAACGAGCTGTTGCTTTCGCCGCCTCAAAGGATAAGAAAGCGAGCTACAACTCTAATTTCCTGATTACACGTCTAATGCCTCTAAATACCAATACTTACAATTGTTCTCAGCTGGTATGGGCAGCCTATCGCATTGCTTCCAACGAAACGATTGACATCGGCACTCTCTATCCTGGACAGCAAGTCGGATATGCCGTTTATCCTGCAGACATTTTATTATCGTATCGGACCTGGGAATATGACCGTCAGGATTTTAGGTAAGGTTGTGTGATTGCCATGTCATACACAGATGCTGGCAAGAAAGTCATCGTAGTTGTTGCCACAATCGTGTTGTTCTTTGCCGCCGCAGTGGCAACGGGCGAAATTGAAAACAGGAGGTCACAAACTACATCTACCGACTCAGCCTCTAGTGAACATAGTTACCCGCTGTTGCCTTTAGACATGGCAGTATTCGGTTCTGCGACCTCTCCGTTGGACTTCTCCAAATCTGACGTGGTATTCCAAACGGACACGCAGGGCAATTTCAAAAGCGAACCGAAAGGCATCACCTACCACCCTGTGTTTACCCGCTGGCATGATAACGTTTTCACTATCCTGCAAGACGGCGACCTGGTTACCTTCGATGCCGATACGGGGGAGGAAACCAAGGTTCCCGCAGGGCTGAACACGACAGGGATGCGAAAAGGTGAGGTCTCTCCCAATAAAAAGCATATTCTTCTCACCTCGTACCTTGACGAGGCAGGCGTAGGACTTACGCTTACCGACGGCACGCACCTTGTCTCCCACGTCCTTCCCTATGACAACCCTTCCAACGTGGTAACCGATGACGGCACGGCCTATTCACTCATCACACACACGCAGGATGAGCCCCCGGGATTTTGCGTCTACTCGGTGACATATGAAGCACTAACTCACGAATGCAGCGCCATCGAACAGAATCGACGCATTGCCATCGGCGTGATCGGGTGGATACGCGGAGAGCTGAAAGTATTTGTAGTGTGGAATTCTCCTACCGGTTTGGGGTGGAGCCTCTACGAAAAAGCTAATGACAGTTGGCAAAGAACCAACGATCAGCGCACCTGGAACTTCAACGAGGAAGAAAACGGTTACCTCGGACCATGGCTTGCTCGTGACGAGATGATCTATATGTTTTCGGATAAACCCGGGCTATTACGTTTTCCTTTTCCGTCCTCGGACAGTATCGACCTCGGCTACGACTTCCACAGTTTGGAGGACATTGTGGCCGGCTCGCGTGTGGACATCACTGTGGATGGCGACTCTGTTAACTACACCTTTTACGAAGGTGATTTGGGGAAAGGACAGTACCTCACATCTTTCGACCTGGCTGACCCGTCTTTTCATACAGGACCATGGCTGATCCCAACAGAACTCACCCGATCGAAAGACGAGCCAGCACTTAGAGCAGTTCAATCCCTGTACGTGATTAAAGATTAAGGAGCTTGGGGATCTTGTTGTCGACCATGGTCAGCGCACTGGCGATGGCCATGTGCATGTCGAGGTAGTGGTACGTGCCAAGACGGCCACCGAAGAGGACGTTTTCTTCTTTATTCACAAGCTCGCGGTACTTCTTCACCATCTCGCGATCCTCAGGAGTGTTAATCGGGTAGTACACCTCGTCGCCTTCTTCAGCGGCGCGGGAGTACTCCTTCACAATCACGGTCTTTTCAGACTCATAATTGCGCTCCGGGTGGAAGTGACGGAACTCCAGAATGCGGGTGTACGGCACATCCGCATCGTTGTAGTTCATCACCGGCGTGCCTTGGAAATCCTTCACATCAAGGGTTTCCCACTCGAAATCGAGGGTGCGCCAGCCGAGGCGCCCCTCGGAGTAATCGAAGTAGCGATCCACCGGGCCGGTGTAGACAACCGGGATACCTTCATACTGGCCGCGGACCTCGAACCAATCGGTGGAGAGTTTTAGGTCAATGAGATCCGATGCGATCATCTTTTCCAGCCACGCGGTGTAGCCGTCGACAGGCAGGCCCTCGTAGGTGTCATTGAAGTAACGATTATCAAAGGTGTAGCGTACTGGCAGGCGCGTGATGTTCGAGGCCGGAAGCTTCTTCGGATCGGTCTGCCACTGCTTTGCCGTGTAGTTCTTAATGAACGCCTCGTACAGCGGACGCCCAATAAGGCTAATCGCTTTCTCCTCGAGGTTGGTGGCATGAGCTGTATCAATCTCGCTGGCCTGCTCGGCGATGAGCTTTTTGGCATCCTCCGGAGAATAGTACTTGCCAAAGAACTGGGAGATCAGCCCCAAACCCATGGGGAACTGGTAGGCCTGACCGTTGTGCATCGCAAACACGCGGTGCTGGTAGCCGGTGAAATCGGTGAACTGGTTGACGTAATCCCACACCCGCTTATTCGACGTGTGGAACAGGTGCGCACCATACTTATGCACCTCAATACCCGTCTCCGGGTCGCGCTCCGAGTAGCAATTGCCACCAATATGGTCGCGACGCTCAACAATGAGCACCTTCTTGCCGTGGAGCGTTGCAACACGCTCCGCCACCGTCAAACCGAAAAGCCCAGCACCAACAACGATCAAGTCATACTTCATGGGCTTAAGCTTAACCTACTGCAGGACGAGACGGTTGCCGAGCGGTTTGTCCAGGTTGACCACGAGAGACCCACGGAAACCTTCCGCAGTGCAATCCACGGGAGCGTCGACAAGCGTGCCCTGAATGAGCTTCACGGTGACGGAAACGGACGTTTCCGCAACAGACGCGCGCCAGCCGTGGCAGGTGGGGGTGTCGCCGTTGAAGAAGATGCGGAGTTGCGTGCCCTCGTCGTTGGCCTTTTGCCAGGCGCCCCAGCGCAGTGGGGTTTCGTCTTTGAGGGTGGGTGCGGGGGCCGTATCCTTGCCGTCGAAGCCCTCGCGGATGCTACTCGACGTGCCGAGCTCCTGGTTGAGCGGGGTGGCGGCGATGATGCCGGCGACGATGCCGCCCAGCGCTGAGAGGACGGCGACGACGGTAGCGATTTTGCTGAGGAGATCTTTGGTGATGATGTTCATGGTGAATTCCTTTATTTGTGTTCAGTTTTGGAGTGGTCTAAGAATTAGGTGCTGGCTGTGTTTTCTTGTTTCCCTTGTTCCGCGTATTGCTGTGGGCTGAGGTAGCCTAGCAAGGAATGCGCGTTGAAGTTATTGTAGCGTCGTGACCACTGAGCTACAGGGGTTTGGGCATGTTTGAGGTTTTCGATACTGTTGCCCGAGAGACCCCCGACCAACAACGCGGACACAACCTACCACCTACCCCGAATCGACAGCCCGTTGGAGACACCACGGTCGGTTTTCTTGAACTCATCTTAAGGTGTACACACTTCCGTGGTCGCAATGGAACACTACCCCATAAAGCCTGCCACGGGTGGCACATGCATTGTTCAAAGCCTCAATCACAAGCGAGGTCCGCATGTGATCAGCGATAGCAAAGCCTACAAGCCTCCGAGAACAGCAGTCCAATACTGTCGCCAGATACATGTTCGACCCGTCAGCAATAGGCACGTAGGTAATGTCCGTGGGCATAAAGTTTGTTGAGTCTATCGGCGTAAAACCTGCGGCGTACAAGGTCAGCGAACACGTTTCGGCCGTTGGCTCGCACAGTGGTTTTCACTCTTCGTCGCCGGGTATACCCGCAAAGGCCTACATTCTTCATGATCCTGGCCACACGCTTGCGGTTTAAAGGGGCACAATCTGGATCATCATTAAGTTCTGCCGTGATGCGTTTTGCACCGTAGCAGCCGTTTTCACGGCGGAAAACCTCCTCAATCTTCACACCTAAAAGCGCATCTGACAAAGCCTTTTGATCCCGCCTTTCGCGTCTACTACGCCAGGTGTTGTAGCTACTGCGGTGAAAACAGGTCCTCTTGCATCGGCGTGTCACTCTAGTAACATTCGTAACACTGGTATCTTTAATTACGTCTACTACGTAGAAAACACGTTTCAAAATCACAAGGAGCCCCAGTGCAGATACAAAGAAGAACACTGAATCCGACGCGGCAGGTGCCGATCATCGCCCTGCTCGTCGTCGTTGCCATGGTGGCGGCGATACTCGTTGCAGCACCGCGCGTCCTCGATGTCACCCGCACTGCCGGGTCTACCGAGGTGCAGACCGATGCCCAGCCGCTTGCCACAGGCCAGTCCGTCACCGTCCCCGATGCCGCCATCGCCTCCCAGGGCGAAGCCGGCGACAAGACCGTCAAGGAATTCCGCAACGACAAGGAATTTTCCATGTTCGCCCTCACGTGGCAGGGCGACCGCGACTTCGGCGTTTTCTTCCGCTCCCAGCGTGCCGACGGCTCGTGGAGCGAATGGTTCGATGCCGACCCGCTCGATGTGCCGACTGACGGCACCAACGGCACGGAGCCCATCTTCGTGGAGCCCACCCACGCGGTGCAGGTGTCCATGAACAACGTGGACTTCAATAACCCGGACTCCATGAACACCATGGAGGTCCACTTCATCGATGGTGGTGAGGGACTTGCCGGCGACCAGTCGACAATCGACCTGGCCGCGGCCCAAACCGGCATCCCGAAGGTCATTAGCCGTAAGGGCTGGGGTGCAGGTGACAAGGGCTGCGCCGTCACCTACGATGACAAGGTCTCCGCCATCACCATCCACCACACCGCAGGTTCCAACAACTACACCCCGGCGCAAGCCGCGGGCATCGTGCGTGGCATCTGGGACTACCACGCCAACACGCTCGGCTGGTGCGACATCGGATACAACGCTCTGGTAGATAAGTACGGCAACATCTACGAGGGCCGCAAGGGCGGCTTCACCAAGGCCGTGCAGGGTGCCCACGCTGGTGGTTTCAACCAGAACACCTGGGGCATTTCCATGATGGGCAACTACACCTCCGTGAACCCCAGCCAGGACACCATCGATGCCGTCGGCCAGCTCGCCGGGTGGCGCGCCGCCGTCGCGGGCTTCGACCCCACCGGCTACGACACCCACGTTTCTGAGGGCACGCGCTACTCCAAGTTCCCCATGGGCCAGTCCGTCACGCTCCCCAACATCTTCGCGCACCGCGACGTGGGCAACACCACGTGCCCCGGCGATGCGGGGTATGCCCGAATGGATGAGATTCGGAGGATCGCCAAACGGAACTACGACTCCCTCGGCGGTTCTGCTGGCGGCAGCAACTCCAACCCGCTGCCCGCGGAGCCGGGTGGTACTGGCACGGGTGGTACCGGAAGCGGTGGAGAACTCGGCGAGGCCGTCGAAGCCGTCAAGGCGCTGAGCAACCTCTCCAGCGGCAACAATGTCACCTCGGATACCAGCAAGGCAATCGTCGCCATCGGCGCCGTGGGTACCATCCTCGCGCTCGTCATCACGTTCCTGACCAAGAACGACATGCTCCCCGAGAACCTAAAGAACCTGTCCAGCAAGCAGCTGCTTCCCGGACTGACACTCAAGGACATCCCTGCCCTGGGCGATAAGGTGGCCAACCTGTCCAGCGGCTCCAACCCCGAGCGCGCCAACGCTATCCGCAACCTGTCCTCCGTCATGGGCAAGGTCCTCGGTGCTGCCACCGGTGTCGTCGCCTACGCAGCCGGCACGGACACGGCATTCCAGACGTTCCAGAACGGCATCATCCTGGACAACCCGCGCACCGGCACGCAGGCGCTGTGGGGCAAGATCGGCGATGCCTGGGCAGCTCAGGGCTTCGATGCCGGAGCCCTCGGCCTCCCCGTGAACCAGGAGCACCCGGATGGCAACCTCATCCGCGTCGACTTCGAAAACGGCTACATCACCTACGATCCGGCCACCGACCAGACGCAGGTGCATAACAACTAACACTGCTGAATACCCTCCTTGTGACCGCCGCAGCCACTATTTCCCAGGTGGCTGCGGCGGATTTTTGCTTTGAGCGGGGATCGTTATGACGATTTTTAGCCGCGTTGGTTGAGCCAGTCCTGGAACCGGCTGTCGGCAACAAAAGCCAACAAAAGCCAACAAATGCCAACAAATGCCACTGTAGATGCAAAAAATAACGAATAGCGCGGGCGGACGCGACATCAGCCGGGTGAACTCCGTTACTACTGCACATGCGCGACCTTCGTAAGATACGATGATTACTTATGGGAGAGCCTTTTTACCACACCGTTATCGGTCTCGCGCGCGCACTCTTCAAGGCCCAGGGCCTGAAGTTCACGGTCAGCGGGTGGGAGAACGTACCAAAGGACGGTGGCGCGGTCATCGCCGTGAACCACACCGGTTACCTGGACTTCATGTATGCGGGCATTCCGTTCCGCCTGCATAAGCGGTATGTGCGGTACATGGCGAAGGCCGAGGCTTTCAAGAATCCGATCGTCGGGGGGATTCTCAACGCGATGAAGCACATCCCCGTGGACAGGATAGACGGGCAAAACTCGCTGGATTGTGCCGTCGAGGCGCTGAAGCGTGGGGAACTCGTGGGGATCTTCCCGGAGTCAACGGTCTCGCGAAGCTTTGAGATCAAGTCGCTGCGCTCAGGGGCAGTGCGAATGTCGGCGGAGTCCGGCACCCCGATCATCCCCGTTATTATCTTCGGTTCGCAGCGCGTGCTCACCAAGGGACACAAGGCGAACCTCGGCCGCAGCCATACGCCTATCCACATCAAGGTGCTGCCCGGGTGGCAGTCGACGGCATCGACACCGGAGGAAGTGCAGGCCGATAAGGCGAAGCTCCGCAGTCAGATGCAGGAGGGGCTAGATGAGGTTATTGCCGGATACGTCGAGAAGGAGGGGCCACTCCCCCACGAGTACTGGGTGCCCGCACGGTTCGGTGGGACCGCACCGACGTTGGAGGAGGCGGAGGCAGACGACAAGAAAATCGAGGAGGAGAGATCTCGCGTGCGCACGCTACGGGATGATTTGAAGAACCTCAGTGCGTCGATAAGCTCCAAGACCAAGGAGCTGTACGACGAAGCAGCATCGGAAGAAAACGTCCGGAAGGCGAAGGCTCACCTGGACAAACTGCTCGGCGACGTGTCGGAGGGGCTGAGCGAGGGGCAGGACAAGATCGCCGCCGCGCGCGCCGAAATCCGGGAGGCCTGGGAAAAGGGTTCGATGAAGCTTTCCGACGACTCCCTGGTTGCGCTTGGTCTACAGACCAAACAGGTATATTCCAAGCTGCCGTTCGTGCTCCCCAAATCGATCGCGCTCATTTCCTGCGATGTCGACGGCACCATCCTACGGAGCGATCGCACCGTTTCCGACCGCACCAAGGAGGCGCTGGCCGCCGCACCCATCCCGGTTATCCTCGCCACCGGGCGCCCACGCGACAGGATCGACGAGATCGTTGACCAGCTACCCTTCACACCCCTGTGCGTGCTTGCCAATGGCGCGATGGTCTGGGATTCCGCCACCGATACCGTTCTCTACCAAGCGGAATTTGAAGATGCCGACGTTCAGTTCATCGATTCCTGCGTACACGCAGTGAGCGACAACGCGGCGATCGCCTGGTCAGGGAAGGTGAAATGCCTCGTCTCCGACGACCAGTTCACCTCCGCGGAGCTGTGCGCCGACATTTCCAGGCGCGTCGCTGACCGCGCGACCGTGACATGGTCGGCAGAAGGCGGCTTCGCCGAGATTTCCGTGCCCGGCGTGAGCAAGGCCACCGGTGTCGCCCGCATCCTTGAGGAGAAGGGCATCAGTCCCAAGAACGTCCTCGCCTTCGGCGACATGCCAAACGACATCGAGCTCTTCGACCTGGTAGGAACCTCCGTTGCGATGGGGAACGCAGTGCCCGAGGCCGTGGAGAAAGCAACGCTTGCCACCGCTACCAACGACGAGGACGGCGTGGCGCTTGTGGTGGAGCGGCTGACGAAGAAGCTGGAGGGGTAACTTACTACTTTCTCCTCGTGCGGAGTACATTCATCACTGCTGTCACGCTGGCAGCAGTACCGCGACCGCATGTAGCTGCGTTTTCTTGATGTCGATCCTCGGTATCGGTTGCCCCGACTAGCTCACGAACTCCAGCCCCGCATCCGCCAGGACCGGCACTGCGAGGGCGAAATCGGCAAGAAAATCGTGGGTGTCGCCACCACGGAAAGTGGGGGATCCGGACAGCACGCCGATCACCGCCGCCGTGCCGTCCTCGAAGGGCGCGTACAGGAGTCCGCCGCTATCACCGGGGAGGGTGAACAGGTGCACGCGGACAAACAGGCTCTTCCGGTTGTGGAGTGCATTGAGTTTCGATGTGAGGTTGCCGAATCCGAGTGCTATGCCATGTAAATGTTCGAGTCGTCCGTTGATGGCTTCTACAGGTCCGTTGGATACGCCGATGTCGAAGAACGACACAATGTCTTGGCGTCGTTTGTTGGGCGTATGTCTGAGTTCGGCCAGTTCAGCGGTCATGAGGATCCGCCCGGCTGCCCATACGCCAATACCGGGCATGGACAGCAAGATCTGCGTGTGGGGGATGGTGTCGATGAGAGCTTCGACTTCCTTCCTGATACGGGCCCGGTGTTCCAGTTTGGTCAGCGCATCGGTAGCTGCCATGGCGATGCCAAGTTCGGCGTATTGGGCTCCTTGGATACGCACAGTTTGGTGCTTGATGTTTTCCAGGAGCCCGTCGACGATGGGTTCTGTTTTCCGGGCATTGTGTTCTACTGCGAAGGCGATCAATCGTGCCCGCCCCACACGGCTGATTTTGGTGGGGCCGCCGTACTTCGCCAGCAGGCTTAAGATCCACTTCCGGTGGATGGCCTGTCCTCTCAGCACGTGTTCGAACTCCGGGTATGTTCCCATCAACAGAGATCGAATCTGGTTGATCAGCCGGGTGTAAGAACGAGCCAAATCCTCGTCGAGACCGTTAAGTACCTTCAGCTGGCTGAAGACTTCCTGGTCTCGATCCACCATTCGTAGCGCGTCTGGAAGATTGGCACCAGCATGGGTGATGACAAACGCATCGCGAATGTCTGTCTTTGAGTTGCCAACATGGATTCTGGCCAGCTGGCGCATGGAAAGACCGGGGAGCTGTTGGAATATGTCACTGCCTTCGGTGGCATCACCCCCGGATCATTTCCAGACAGGGACTAAAACTAGCCATACCGAAGCCAGCGACTAGTTCCACTACAAAGCAGAAAACGGAACAAACATAACCCACCCCCAAAAGGGGCAGAGCCATGAACCCTCGGTTCCCCCAAGCGGAACACCCTAGAAAGTAATGGGTTGTGGAATTCTGTCACCACAAGTTCCCCTACGTCGCTGACTTTCTCGAGGAAGCTTAGATGGCCTGTTGGCGTTTACCGCAGCACCCACAACTGTATGGACGAAGATCTGGACAAACAACCCGACCGAAAGACTAGGCAAAGAAATCTGCAACGGGACCGATGTTGTAGGGATCTTCCCACCAGGCAATCGATAGTCCGTCTGGTTGGTGCCGTTCTAGCAGAACAACCAGACGACTGGATCCAACAAAACGCTACATACCTCTGACCAGCCACAAACAGAGGAAACAAACCATCACCGCAGGCATCATCGACACCGAACCAGCACCAAAGAAAAACCAGTATGACAAACCACCACCTGAGCCCCACAACGGACCCAAAAACAAGCCCCAACCCCACAACAACCCGAAAGGACAGATACACCACTACCCCGGAATTGACCTAGTAGATCGGGTGCAATAGTGGTTCTTATCATGCCATCGATAGCGATTCGGAGTTATGGTCCCTCCGTGGTTGTAAGTGCGGGTACGGCGATGTTATTTACGCTATCTGCGATTTGGATAGGTTCCCGTTTTTCCAACTTCTAAGTCACAACGTGCAGCTACGGCGATATGTCGAGCTTTGAAAGCGTGGCATCGTCGTTAATGAAAATGGAATCGATGGCTTGGAACGAGTAGTAGCCGGTTCCCTTCAACAGTTCTCTGGGGATCAGCCATGGGCCGACGTGTTTCGTCGGATCATCAAGGTTTATGGATGTGAGGTACTGTCCTGCCCCAACGTCCTCATCCCGGTAGAACACGTAGTTAGCCATCAGACCGTCAAACGTTACGGAAACGAGATCGCCGGGGATGAGATCGCTCACATCGTGGTAATCCATATGTAATTCGGTGGTGTCTGTGGTGGGGAAGGGAAAGCTGACG
Source organism: Corynebacterium glucuronolyticum (assembly GCA_022772305.1). Lineage (GTDB taxonomy): Bacteria > Actinomycetota > Actinomycetes > Mycobacteriales > Mycobacteriaceae > Corynebacterium > Corynebacterium glucuronolyticum_A. The sequence goes on along the minus strand of JALFAQ010000047.1, from coordinate 1,678 downwards.
ATGCCGCGCTTCTTTGAGGTTATAAAGTAAATCTTTCCGTCTCTGGTGAAATAGTTTGTGACTACGCTGTAGGTAGAATTATCGTAATCCCACGTTGATTGGTCATTTGTCAGCGTCCAGCCACTAGCCTCAAGGCGGTAGAGGCTCCAGCCTTGCTCGCTATCGGTATTCCATTGGAGGAAGAGCTCCGGGGTACCACGGTGGAAGGAGACCATCGGAAAACTTGCCCGACGTTCGCCGGGCAGGTCAATGCAATCCTGGGATAGATCGTGAAGGTAAGAGAAAGAATTTGTACAAATTACTCGAGAATCCTCGTCATTTGCCACAGAAATATCGAGCGCGTATCCATCGTTTGACACGGCGGGGCCGAATCCCGTGTGGGGAATATACTGCGATTTCAGCCGGGTTCCATCGGTCAAAGTGTAGCTAGTTCCCACCCCGCCCGAATAACTCACCAACAGGGCCTCGCTGCCGTCATCTGACGTGGCACCGTGCATCATTCCATTCGTATCAACTGTGCCGGAAAGTGTCGTGGTGGTGACCTTCTCTATGTCTCTTACGAGTAGCTCCTTGCCCCTCATTATTCCAAAGCGATTCCGGTCAAGACGGGTGAACACTGGGTTGTACACCGGGTCGGTGAGCTGGGTGCGAAACTGTCCATCACTGTTGGTCTGAAACCAAATATTGGACGCTGACGTGTCGCTGGCGGAAGAGGCAGATCCAAACACTGCAACGTTTTCCGGAAGGAGTGGAATAGTAGCACTCGATTCGTTCCGCGTGTCGTAGTCATCTGCGGCATCGGTAAGAATCGCAAAACCGAGAATAACAAGCAACGGCACAAAAACGATCCCCAAAATGAGGTAGCCGATTTTTGTATAGTTCATTTCCTGAAGTTCTGCTGCGCATAGACTTTAGTGAAGGGGGAAAACAAGAGGTCAGCTGGATAAACGGCATAGAAATCCGGTGAAAAAGGATTCAATCCAACATCGACTCGGCCTTGAGATGCTTCCATATACGAGGCCCATACCAATTGAGAACAGTTGTAGGCCGCTACGTTTCTCGGTGTGACGCGCGTAGCGAAATATACAGGGTTGTAAGGGCTACCAATTTTTCCTTGGGCGAAGCTCACTGCTTTGCGCTGAGTTTCCGCGTCAGCTCGAACGTGCATGAGGATTGGCCGACAAACTCCTTTTCGATCCCAGAATTTTAACTCCTGCACCTTCTCTCCTTGACCAACGGCTTCGATCGTATTGGCACCGTACAGAAGAGAGTTGGATGGGGAAGGTCTCCAGTTCGAAGCAAATATCCCTGCATGTCCGTGATTAAAAACTTTGCCCAGTATGGCCACGGAATAGAAAATATCTCCTGCATGTGTATCTGGAGTTCCTGGGGAGCCATAATCGTTTACCTCACCGGGTGACCCAAGTCTACATCGCTGGAAAGACAAATCGGTCCGTGGTACAAGGTTTGGCCCCCTGAGACTAACAGGCGGTATAAGTCCCGGAACTGTAGCTCTATCTTGTAGATCTTGTCCTGCGGCGAGTTTGAGTGTGGTGTTGTAGGAGTCGATGGCGTGGTTGGTGGCATCGACGAATCCTTGGGCGGGGTCTTTCCCATCCCGGATGAATGCTTGTAATAGTGTGTTGTAGGCCTCGTCGAGTTCTTGTGGGCTGAGCTG
>JALFAQ010000014.1 GCA_022772305.1 Corynebacterium glucuronolyticum | reverse complement strand
GGTTCGAGGGTAACTTCGAGGATTATGAGAAGAACAAGGTTGAGCGCCTCGGCCCCGACGCCGCCCGCCCGACCGCCGTTCACCGCAAGCTCACCCGCTAAGTAGCTTGTCGACGACGGGGTGCACGCCGCTAGCGCGGCGTGCACCCCGTTTTTCTGCCTGGACCCGATATTCCCAATCTTTTCAATTTATGTTTCACTGACGAAATAGTGGTGGATCCTCGCGCAAACGTTGGTGGAACCGGGAGCAAATCGTGGTGAAACAGGGGCAGGGTTTCTACCTGCGGAAGTATGGAGTGAGCTACTTTTGGAGAAATTGTGGTTTTCGCACAGCTTATATGCGCAAGATGTTGTGGCATGGTGTGTGGCGCAAGCGCGATAGGATGATCGAGGAAAGGAGGCGCTGACTATGAACTGCCCAGTGTGTGAGACGCTTACGGCAGATTAGATTTGCCGGAGGATGGCCAATCTCGAGGAGAAAATTAGTCCGATGACATTCGACGTTTACCGGCGTCTCCGTGATGCCGGTGCCATTTCTGCAGAAGAGGATAAAGATCTGGATCTGTACGAGACCTACGCTTGGCTCAACCAGGACTAGCCGCCAACATGAGCATAATCGTGATTGCCCCGAAGCACAGGACGAGGCTCGTCAGGGTTAGCACGCCGATGGCATTGGGCTCGACGGCATCGTCGTTGATGCCTTCCACTTTTACTGCGTAGCGGTGTCGCTGCGTGACCAGGATCGCAACGGCTCCCAGGAGAAGAATCCCAACGGCAATGAAGACAGCGGGGCCAAAGGTTTCCACGAACTTCACCAGCGTGGCTGAGCACACGCACGTAGCCAATACTGTGCGTGACCAGGACAACGTGGTTCGCTCCGGCTGAAGGCCCGGGTCGTCGTGTGTAGGAAGCGTACTCATCGCAGGAACAAAACGATCACGACGGCACAGGCGATAAACGCCGCAGCCGACAGAAGCGGGACGATGGCTGGCATCGGCAGCGGGCGCTCGTTACGCATTGCTCGTTCCACGCGAACCCAGCGAAACGCTGCACCGCCCGCGATGAACATTCCGACAGCCGTGACGAACACCGCCAACCACATGCGAACCGTCGGCCCAAGTCCCGCGATGGGGAACGCCTCGATGGCCACCCCGCCGGCAAGAAATGCCAACGACGTGCGCGTCCACGCAAGGAACGTGCGCTCGTTGGCAAGGGTGAAGCGCGGGTCGGGTTCCTTCCCGTCGGGGAAGACAGCCCGTGCCAGGGCTGAGCGGTCAGATGAGTCGGTCACGATTCCATTGTAGGTATGGGGAGGGAAGTGACAGTCGGCTACCGGTTCCTCATGGCTGCAGCAGCACGCGTGAAGTAGGCCTCCATTTGCGGACGTACCGTGTCCGGAGTTTCAGCCACATCGAGTGCCCGACGCATGCACGCCAGCCAGTGCTCCTGAGCAACCTCTGTCACCTCGTAAGGCATGTGCCTGCGGCGGAGCATCGGGGCACCGCGGTTCTGGTTGAAGAGAGTGGGTCCACCGAAGTACTGGATGAGAAACCAGGTGAGGCGATCTTGCGCGCCACTGAGATCCTCCTCGGGGTACATGGGGAGAAGCACCTCGTCCTCCCGCACGCCCTCATAAAAGGCCGCCGCCAGGCGTTGGAAGTAGTCCTCGCCGAGCAACTCGTAAATAGTGGAGGCGTTTTCGCGTCTGCTTGGTGTACCCAGATCCATAGGTGAAAGTATACAAAGCAGTGGGGAGGGCAGAAGCACGTAAGACCCCACTGCGGGGTCTTACGGAGTTGTTGCCCGGGGTGGTTCTTGCTTTCGCTCACCCCTGGCTCACGCGTTCGAATCTAGCAGTGTCCTGGCTAAGGTGCAATGGCTTCTGATTGCAGGAATGGTGGCCTACAAATTTCTCACTAGCTTCCCATGGTGGGAAGTAAGTGGGAAGCGCTACTTTTCTGTCAGACGGTAACGCTGCTTCGGGCTACGAAGTGGCTCGGTGCGCTCCACGGCACCACTTGAAATGAGCTGGTTGATCGCGTTCTGCACTGAAGTTCGGCTGAGTTGAGTGGCAGCGGTGAGCTCAGTAGTAGAGGCAGTAGTCCGTTGCGCGAGTTCTGCGTGAACTCTCTCCTGAGCAGTCGCGTAGCGCTCCTGAGGTGCGACGCGTCGCCGGAAGAACGTCACAGTGAACCGCGAGATCGTAGGCGTGTACTTCGGAGGCGGAAGCAAAGCCTCGGCCATGGCGTTGTTCATCGTTGCGATTCCTGTGCCACGGTTTTCTGCGACAGTGCCACCACCTGGGAAGGGGATATCCTCCAGGAAAGTGGCCAGGCGTGGATTCCTCGTTGATGATGCTCCAGGACTGCCAAGAGTCTCAAGAGATACAGCGTAAAGGCCACCAGGGTTGGAGATTTCCAAACGATCCTGGAACATGCTGATTTGTACTGGCGCGCCGAGAGTAGTAGGGGAATAGTCACGATGCATGAGCGCGTTGACGAGTGCTTCGCGAACCGCAACCAGTGGGTAGTCCGGCATGTCGGTTCTGTAGATGCCTTTGATCAATGCGCCGGTGCGCATGTTGCGCTCCACTAGGCGGACTCCCTCGGTGACGATTTCTGGAATTGTTCCGTCGATGCGCTGGCTATCAAGTAACCTTTGTCCATTTGTCACGTCGCTTCGCGTGACTCCAGGGAAGAGAGCGAAGGTCGCGTGAAGACGTGGGTAATATTCCTGCGGGTACTCACCCATTGTCATGAGCGCAGCCAAGGTCAGATTCCCACCTGTCGTGATGCGCAAGCGCTCGCATGCTATGTCTTCTCCGTCGGCAAGAGTTTTCGGGCGGCGGCTCTGCTGTTGGGACAAGAATTCGTCGAGAATCTGTCGGTCTAAAGCTTCGACCGTTGCCCCTTCCACAGGTGTCTCATCCCAATGTGGCTGTATATGTTCCTCGAGTAGCTTATCTACCTCATATTTTGTTAGATGGGTGTCTCCATCGCCGGTGCGAATATAGCTTCCTTGGTAGCGACCCTGTTCTGTGATGTAGCAGGGCCTGTCTAGTGCAGTGAGTTCGGGAACCATAGCGACAAGTATGGAAGATCCCTCGAAGGTGAAAATGTCGGTGTGCGGACGCACTGGTGGGGTGAGTTCCTGGCAGCGAGTCTCAAGTTGATCTTGGGCTCTAGAGACATCGAATTTAGGAACTGTGGTGAAACCATCCTTCTCACTCAGACCTACGATGATGAGTCCGCCGGTACCGTTTGAGAACGCGCTGAGGGTGTTGCGGATGTCTTTCCCGACGTTGCTTTTCACCTCAACGCCTTGCTTATCCGTGCCAATAACCCGCAGGTCGTTGACGATCTTTTCAAATGCATCCGGTGTCATAGAGAGTCGCTCCTCGTGGTCACTCGGTTAGTTGCCTACTAACTTACCACCAGCTTCCCAACAACTTACCACTTAACTTCCCAGAGTGGGAAGCTTGTGGGAAGTTGAGTGGGAAGCCTGTACGTGCTTGGATATTTACGTTCATTAGAGAGGGATCACCCAGTTAAACAGGTATTTTGTGAGAGAGTTGCTGAAATTAGATGGTCTTCCGCTCTTTACTAGGTGAACAAGTGGAGAGTGTAGAAATGTAATGTAGCCAGAAGAAACGCAAATCTTCCCACGAGCTTCCCACCTAACTTCCCAGAGTGGGAAGCTTGTGGGAAGTTAAATGGGAAGCTGCTATGGGGTGTCTCTCTCAACATGTTTAGGTGGAAATTTCAAGGTTGAGAAGCGGATTTTTGGGACGGCTGTCATAAGGTGAATGGTTTTCCGCGAATCACTAGTCAAAAAGGTGAGGAGTATGGAAGTGTCGTGTAAACAGCTAAAACATAGAACTTCCCACCTAACTGCCCAGAGTGAGAAGCTTGTGGGAAGTTAAGTGGGAAGCTGGGAAGCTAGCTCGCCTTCACCGTGAAAGAGTCGAGCAGCTGGCGCACGATGCCGCTGCGGGTGAGCACGCCGACGAGCGCACCATTTTCCACGACGGGTACCTCCTTCAGGCGCTTTGTGCCCATGACCTCTGCGGCCTCCTCAAGCGGGGTCGCAAAGTCGAAAGTGATGACCGACGCCGTGGCGATCTCCAACACGCTGAGCCCAAAAATTTCCTCGATGCGCTGGTCAAAGGCCTTATCCTCTGTGTAGGTGGAGAGGCAGTACACCACGTCCATGCCGGGCTCCGCGTGTGCTGATACGGCACGGAGGATGTCGCCGTCGGTGATATAGCCCGCGACGGTGCCCGCGTTGTCGACGACGGGCAAGCCGGATGTTTTGTAGTCCACGAGCGCCTTGGCCACGTCGCGGACGGTGGCGGTGTCCGGGACGGAGTAGGCATCGGGAACCATGATGGTGCTGATCGTCGGGCGGGCCTCGGTGGCTTCGGCCACCTCGAGCTTGCAGGCGAGACGGCGGGTGTAGACGAGCGCAACGAGGGCGCCGATGACGGCGATTGCGCCGGCCACCCCGATGGCCACGATGAAACCGGTGACCTCAGAGGATCCGACGCCGGACATGATGCCGATAAGCAGCGACGGCCCGATGGACGCGGCAAGCTGGATGGCGGTGTTGATAAGGTCCACGCCGTGCGGGTGGAGGTCGCCGGTGAGCGTCGCCAAGCCGGTTGTTTGCGAGGGGGAGGGGACGAGACCGATGCCGGAGTAGACGACGACGGAGGCGATCAGCACGCCCACCCAGGACACCTGAGACGCGGAGAAGCAGATCGCCACCTGCCCGACGGCGATCGTCGCAACGCCCAGGAACAGCAGAGGCCACGGCCCGCGCTTATCCATGATCCGGCCGCCGACGAGAGAGGTAAGGGCGTTGCACAAAATGGGAAGGATGAGCAGCGCGCCCGCCGCGAGCGGCCCGAACCCGTGGACACCCTGGAAGTGCAGGGGGAGGAGGACGGAGAGGGAGAAGGTGGTCATCATAGCCACGATGACGAGGATCGTGGCGGGCCAGAAATCAGAAGACAGCATCGGGCGCAAATCCAGAAGCGGCGAAGAGACGTGGAACTGCCTGCGCACGAACACGTACAGGACCACGAACGCGACCACTAGGAAGCCGAGCGCCACCAGTGGCGAGACCAGCAGCACGGACAGGCCGTAGATCAACCCAACAAGGCCAAGCGAGATGAGGGCGACTGACAGGGCGTCGAGAAGCATGGGGGAGCGGGGCTCAGGATCGGAGACATACCGCAACCCCACGGCGGCGATGAGGAGAATCGCGACGAGGGTGGGAATGAAGATTGCGCGCCAGCCCCACGCGGACACCATGAGGCCGGAGACCACGGGTCCGAACGCCGGCTCGAGGGTGATCATCATGCCGCCGACGGAGAGGTACGAGCCGAGCTTCGCGCGGGGCGCCACGTCGAGGACGGTGCTCATCATCGTGGGGATGAACACGCCAGTACCCACCGACTGGATGAGCCGGAAGACGAGCAGCATCCAGAACGTGGTGCTCACCATCGCGCCGATGGAACCTACGATGAGGAATGCGGAGGCCACAATGAACAGCAGGCCCACCCCGAGGCGCCGGTAGAGGAACGGGGATAGCGTCACGATGAGGGTTGTCACCATCATGTAGCCAGTGACGAGTCACTGGGCGGTGAGTGCGGTGACGCCGAACGGGTCCATGATGTCAATGAGCGCGACGTTGACGATGTTTTCATTAAACGCCGCGACGAACGAGACTGCGTACAGCACAGCCAGCATTTTCTGCTTCAATTCTCTGCCCTTCAAACGGTTTCAAACGGTTTCACAGGCACGCGCCAAACGGATCGAAACCCACCAAGGGGCAAAGAACAGAGCAGCGGTGCCGTAGCTGGGCAATTGGACTTACACACGGAAGAATTACGGCATCCGCGCTGCTCATTGCAAAAAACTTCTCGGTGGTAAGGCGCACACGCGCACCAACCACCGAGCAGCTATTTTATCAAAGGGGACAGACCACACAAACGCAGTTCTCTTCATGCACTGCAGCTCAGATGTGCCCGAAGCCACTGAAGCCCCTAGACCTTAGACAGAAAATACCGTGAGACAAAAGTACCGGGATGTGGTATCGGATGTGCGTAAAACCAAGGCGGTCACACCTACTACCCGGAATCACGGTAGGTTTTGCCTACACTCACCAAGAAACTGCCACTAAACACAAAACCCCAACGCAAACCCGCCAAACCCTACACAAACGGCTTCTTGTCGTACTCCTTGATGAGCGCATACCCGTCCCCGCCAGAGATCACGGGAATGCTCTTCGGCCGCGAGGGATCCGGCTGCATCATCGTGGTCAACGAGCCGTGGGAGGCGAGGTGTTCACTAGGGGTGAGCTCCCTGATTGCTATGCCGGCGATGCGGTCGGGGTGGTCGCTGGAGGCCTCGCCGTAAATGAGCGGATCGTGCTGCCCATCGTCGCCCACAAGCATCCAGTCGATCTCCGGAAACTCCAAAAACAGGTTCCGCAACTGCACCTTCTTGTGTTCCTGCCCGGAGCGGAACAGGCCGGTGGGCGTTGGCCCCCAGTC
>JALFAQ010000078.1 GCA_022772305.1 Corynebacterium glucuronolyticum | reverse complement strand
CCCTCGCCTTCAGCGGGCTCAGAATCGGTTGATCCCGTAGCCGAAGCCACATTCGTCGGTGCCTCAGACAATGTCGCGCCGATGAGCTCACCCATGTGTGTGCCGACGGAACGGTTATCTTCGCTTAGCTGAATCCCTGCTGGCAACGTGGTTGCCGCAAGAGACTTGAGGGGCTCTGCGGAGTCCTGAGTGAGGAATGTATCGGTCAGCGTGACGCGGGTAACCGAGGGGGCACCAGCAATGGTCGATAGCCAGTCAATGTGGCCGAAGTCTTCCTCATTCACATCCGGTGTCGTGACGAGCACGACGGGCTTGTCTGTCAGCCGGCCCCGCACTGTGTCCTCGGCAATGTCCGAGATGTAGCTATCTGCAGAGTTTGCCTGGGCCTCGTAGATTTGGGCTTCCTGCTCAGCGACAGCGAGTTTGTCGCTTACGCCGCCGATGGGCGAACCGGCGAGACTGGGAGCAAGGAGGTAGGTACCTGCCACAAGTCCACCTGCCAGGCCGAACATGATGCCGGCTGTTACAGCTGCTGTGGGATTAACACGTGCCATTAGACAATACCTCCTTACTTAAACCAGCTCTGAACGGTCAGAGCAACGTTATTCCATGTGGTCACCAAGTTATCGGCGAACGATCCGTCACCAGAGAAACCGGCGATGAGCACGGTGACTGCTGCCAGGACGATAAGACCGAACAGTGCCCATACCCAGGCAACCGCGGAGGTGTCCTGCATGACATAGAGATCGGAGACGGCCCGGGCATCGACAAGCTTGCCACCCGCCTTGAAGCGTGTGAGAAGTGCCGAGGGCTGCTCCGTCGTACCGGCAAACACTGACTGCAGATCAACCGGACGACCGAGGTGCACGATCATGGAAGCACCGTGGAAATCGGCAAGCAAAATGGCAAGCTCCGTGGATTCCTTGCTCAGCGCAGGGAACGTGATGGCCCCGACTCCCAGATCCTGGATCCTCTCCAATCCCGGTGCGTGACCATCAGGATCAGCAGGCATAACAATGCGCGCACCACTGCGCAACGCATCAGCCGAGATCTCCGACGGGTCACCGACGACAAGGTCGGGCTTGTAACCGGAGTCTGTGAGGACATCGGCGCCCCGATCGACACCGATGAGAACCGGATCATACTCGCGGATGAAGTTCTTCAGCTTCTTGAGCTCTTCCGGAAGATCATCGCAGGGCCCCACGATGAGTACCTTTCGATCCTCGATGTCGATGCCAGGATCGGGTACCCCGACGCCGTCGACAAGCAAAGGAGCCTCCGAGTGAATGAACTCGATGGCGTTACCGAAGTAGGCCTCCATACGGTCGACGAGCGAGGTTTGCGCCGTACGGAAGTTCTCTTCAGCGATCTCAGGGGTGACCCGCGTGCCACGCGCAACCAACCGGTCGCCGACGTACACACCGTCGCCGTCGACGCGTACCTTCTTACCACTCTTTACTTCGGAGCGAATCTCCGGCCCGACCCCCTCGATGAGGACGATTCCCTCGTCGAGAAGCATTTGCGGACCGAAGTGGGGAACAGATCCGGAAACAAACGTGCCCACGTTGATCACAGCGGCCGGCGAAGCCTCTGTCAGCCGGCTTGCGAAGCTGCGCGACAAATCGTTGACATCCACGAGCGCTATGTCGCCCTCGCTCATTTTGCGCAGGTGAGCGGGGCACTCCCTCAATGTGCCGGTGATTCCCGGCAAATCTTTCCCAGATCCGAACAGACTCATGGCCATTATTGTGCACGTGAGCTAGCGGTAGCTGGGGTAGGCGCGCGGGGCAGAACCTGCTAGTTGACCGGAAAGCCCAACACCAGGAGCGAATCCGCCTTGCCTATGGCACCTCGCGGGTGGCACACAGTGACTAGTCGATGACTAGTCGATGCCAAATCGGCGGCTAGTCGGCCTCGTTAAACTTCCGGGCCAATTCCAGCAGTTCCGTGGCGTGAGCACGGCCCGTAGCTGTGTCATCGAGACCAGCCATCATTCGGGCGATTTCCTCCACGCGTTCCTCCCCCTCGAGCACCTTCACGGCAGACTCAGCCTCCCCGCGCTCAACGTCCTTGGAGACGAAAATATGGGTCTGCGCATATGCTGCCACCTGTGGCAGGTGCGTCACAACGATGACCTGGTTGGAACGCGCGAGCAACGCCAAGCGCTTCCCAATCTGCCCAGCGGCGCGACCACCAACGCCCTGGTCAACCTCGTCGAACACGAGGGTCGCTCCGCCCTGGCTGACAATGACCTCGATAGCGAGCATGACACGCGACAGCTCACCACCGGACGCGCTGGAGGAAATCTTCTTCCCATTGAGCTGAAATTCCACCTGATCAAAACCAGAGATGGTCGGCTTAGCCTTCCCCATCACCACGCGGAATTGGGAGTTGGGCATAGACAGCCCATGAATCTCCTCTGTTACGGCAGTGGACAGCGCCTCGGCGGCGGTGACACGAGCGGCGGTGAGCTTCTTCGCCTTCGACCGCATCTCCTTTTCCGCAGCGGCAACCTCTTTCTTCAGCGCTTCCAAGCTTTCCGTGGAAACATCCAGCTTGGACAGCTTCGCTTCCGCCTTGTGCCACCACTCGATGACACCGGCGAGATCCGGCGCATACTTTCGAGTAAGCCCTTTCAACGCCTGCTGACGTTGAAGCGCCTTGTCCAGGGCATCTGGGTCGAGGGGGAGATCGCCAACGAATCTGCCAAGATCGCCGGTCACGTCGCTGAGCTGGGAGGTGATGTCGGAGAGAACATCAGCAAGCCGCGACAACTCAGGGTCTCCCGCACCCGCAAGCGCTGCCTGTGCCTCGCCGAGTGCGCCTGCTGCCGAGGTGTCTTCGAAGGAATCCTCTTCCCCGTCGATAATGGCTAGCGCCGTCGAGGCCGCTTCCCGCAGCTGATCGACGCTTTGCAGACGGTGGATGGAGGTGGACAGTTCCTCCTCTTCGCCGGCCTCCGGCGCAATGGTGGAAATCTCCTTGATTGCAAACTGAAGTCGATCCGATTCCTGAGCAAGCTCGCGCCGCTTCTCCAACCGATTCTTTAGGTCTTTGGCACGGCTTCGCCACGTAGCGAATGCATCCGCGTATGCCTCCCGCAAGGGGCGAATTTCCTGCGATGACTCATCCACAGCATCGCGCTGTGCCTCCGGCGACATCAGTCGCAGCTGATCGTGCTGACCGTGGATCGTAATGAGATCGGCAGAAAACTCGCGCAGAACACCGGCGGGAACCGCGCGTCCACCGAGATAGGCTTTGCTTCGACCCTGGTCTGTTACAGACCGGGTGATGATCACTTCGCCGTTCTCATCGATTTCCCCGCCCCGCTCTTCCACGGCGGCTCGCTTGTCCTCGTCGACAACGAAGCGCCCCTCCACCGTAGCTTTCTTGGAGCCCATGCGCACTCTGCTGGCATCGGCGCGGTCGCCCTTCAGGAGTCGCAGGCTTTCCACAACCATGGTTTTGCCTGCGCCGGTCTCGCCAGTCACAACAGTGAGACCGGGGCCGGGCTCAGCTCCTGCGGCAGTGAGTACACCAAGGTTGTAAATAGCTAGCTCTGAAAGCACGCGACCTCCTTCTCACAGCTCAACGGCAAAACCACACTACACACCGGCAGGCGACAATCCAGGATTGCAGTGAGCACTGTCAATGCTTCTCCGCCCACGCAACAGGTCTCCGCCACCCATCCACGGGAAGACGGAACTTAGACACCATGCGATCCGTGAACGTCGAATCATCCATCCGCACCCACCGTACCTTCTGGCTTCCATATTTGACTTCCACGCGACCTCGCGCGGGAACATCGAGCACGCGGAAGCCGTCGCACACCGCGTGAGCCGCCTTTCGCGTGTCGACGGCCACCTCTGACTGTGGGCTGACGACCAACGGCTTAGCAAACAGTGCGTGCGCATTGTTGGGAACGACGAGGATCGCGTCCAGTGACGGCCAAAGAATTGGGCCACCGGCCGAAAACGCATAGGCGGTAGAACCCGTCGGTGTGGAAACGATCACTCCATCGCAGCCAAAACTGGAGACAGGAGCGCCATCGACGCTAAGGATGGAATCCAGCACACCACGACGCTCAGATTTCTCAAGTGAGCACTCGTTCAGCGCCCATCCTGTGCCACAGACCGTGCCATCCTCGTTGAACACGGTGACATCCAAGGTCATGCGTTCCTCAACCCGGTATTCCCGGTCAGCGACGGCGTGGATTGCGGTTTCGAGCGAGTCTGCTTCCCACTCGGCGAGGAATCCCACGTGACCGAGGTTGATTCCCAACACCGGTAGGTCTGCTCGCCGAGCCATTTCCGCGGCGCGAAGGAATGTACCGTCGCCACCGAGGGAAAGCACCAGCTCAAGATCTGCTTGCTCTTCCGCAGCCGGAAGCTCGTTCACTACGTTAATGCCATACGAGTGCAGAAGCTCCACGGCCCTATCCACGTCGTGCCTTTCAAAATGCGACACGACCAAAACAGTGCGATTGGCCGTCACTGCGGGCCCTCCTCTACAGCTTCACGTACTAGCTTCACTACCTGGTCCTCCGCCATCGGTTCAGCACCACGGGTGAGCCACAGGAAGTACTCCACATTGCCACTTGGTCCAGGCAACGGCGAGGCAACAACATCTCGAAGGCCGACACCCAGCTCCTGTGCAAACAGCGCGATATCTGCAGTCACTTCCGCGCGTAAGTCCGGAGAGCTCACCACACCGCCGTGTCCCAGGCGGTCCTTACCCACTTCGAACTGTGGTTTTACCATGGGCAGCAGATCCGCACCGTCGTTGAGACAGCCGATAATCGGGGGCAGACACAAGCGAAGAGAAATAAACGATAAGTCCCCGACCATCATGTTGCAAGGACCACCGGTGAGCTCCGGGGTGATGTAGCGAATATTGGTGCGATCCAACACTGTCACGCGGTCGTCATTTCGCAGGCGCCAGATGAGCTGACCATAGCCTACGTCGGCAGCGACAACCTCACGCGCCCCATGACGAAGGCAGACATCGGTGAAGCCACCCGTAGATGCCCCAGCATCGAGAATCTTCTTGCCGGAAAGGTCGAGCCCTTGTGGCTCGAACGCTTCAAGGGCACCCAGTAGTTTATGCGCTCCCCGGGAAGCATAATCGTCAATTTCGCCTTCCACGCGAATGGAGACATCCCCTGTCACACCGCTGGCAGGCTTGGATGCTTTAAATCCCCCGACGAATACGTGGCCTTCTGTAATCAGCTGCCGCGCTTGCTCCCGCGAGCGGGCGATCTTCCGTCGCACCAACTCCGCATCGAGCCGACGATGTTGCACCATGGCAGCCTCTTTCCTTTTCTTCCACTGCGCGCCTAAACGCGGCTACACCCTTTAGCGTCGCAGCCGCCTACCCGATCGGTATAAGCGGCTGTCGCTGCGGGGTGTAACGCTAAGAGCACTTATTTTACCCTCTTAGCACAAACTAAAAGTACACATGTACCGCTTTTAGAATAACGCAGCGCTCTCCCACCCGCGTGGATTACGCGTTGCAGAGGAAATAGTTGCGACGTTTTCGGCCAAACTGCCTACACAGTAACGGGGCGAAATTAGCGAAGTTCCGCGTTGAGAATCGAATACGCCTCCGTCAACACCTGTGCCTCGTCGGTAAGCGTTTCGCACGGGGTTTCCAGAATCTCATCAATGCGTTCAGTAAGTGGACGCGTCCGCTCATACAGCTGAGCCGGTGACGGTGGCGTTCCTCCACTGCTGGAATCTGATGGCACCATCAGCGCCACTCCGCGAGGACCTGTTCTGCCACCGTCGATGTGGGGATGATACTCGTCGGCGTTGGTCCCTCGTGGTTCCACACAACCTCGAGCACCGTACGCAGTGCCTGCATTGCCGTGGAATCGTTTCGACCTCCAGCCAGAACCACGTCGCGGCCCTTCACCATGGCGGAGAAATCGCCTTGGCGGCTGGGCTTCAAGCTCTCGAGCGGTGAATAGAGGTCACGCAGATCCGTTGCAATGAGTGACGGGCGCTCCTCTGGTGCCGCAGCAACGAGTGCATGGTGTCCGGAGACTCCTGTCATCACGTGCAGAGTGTCCATACCTGCAGCGTTGCCACCGGCAATGTCGGTATTCAGCCGGTCGCCAACGGCAAGCGGTACGCGAGAACCGAGTTTCCGCGCGGCCTCATGGAACATTTCCGCACCCGGCTTGCCCGCAGACTTGGGGCGCACACCGGTCGCGTGGACGACGGCCTCCACCATGGAACCGTTACCTACCATCATGCCGCGTTCCTGGGGCAAGGTGGCATCGAGATTAGATGTAAAGAACAGGGCACCGTTGTGGATTGCCAAGGAGGCTTCAGATAGTTCTTTCCACCCGGTTTCCGGGTTGTGTCCCTGCAGCACCGCTACAGGGTGATCGTCGGCCGAGGAAACTGGTTCATAGCCGGCCTCCCGAACGAGGTCGACGAAGGATTCCGTTCCCAAGACGAGCACTTTGCCAGACGGCAGCTCGCGCTTGCACATGTCGATTGCCGCCATCGCGGAGGTCAACACCTCTTCGCGAGTAGCCTCAAAGCCCATTCCCTCCAGCTTTGCTGCTACCGCCTCGGGACCCCGGGACGCGTTATTGGTCACGTACATTTTCCGCGTAGCGCAACCAGCCAACGCGTCGACAGCGTGCGGAATCGGTTCGTCCCCCATCCACACAGTGCCATCTAAATCCAGCAGCAGGGCATCGTAGCAGTCAATAAGCCGCATTAGCCAAGCTCCTTGAGTCGATCCTCAGCGTCAAGAAGCTCATCAACGTCTGCACGACGAGCAATCTCGAACCATTCACGAGCCTTTTCCTTGTCGCCGGCGAGCTCATAGGCATTGCCGAGAGCATAATCCAGGCGTGCGGATTCCGGATCATTTGCCTGCGGATCCGGATCGAGCTTGGTGAGCTCCGTGATTGCAGCATCGAACTGCTCAAGATCCTGGCGTGCGCCGGCCAAAACAATCGCGAGCTCGATAGAATCTGCGCGGTTGAGCTCCGACAGGTCCTCCTCGCGTGCGAGCTCCAGAGCCTTCTCCGGCCGACCAAGACCGCGCTCGGAGTCTGCCATAACGGCAATGAGTCCCGGACCACCGCTCATGCGACGAGCAGCGCGGAGCTCGGACAATGCTTCCTTCCACTCGCCTGCATGGTAGGCAGCGATACCGTTTGTCTCTCGGACGACGGATACACGTCCGGCACGGTTCTTCGCGGCACGCGCGTGTGACAAAGCAAGCTTAGGATCATCCGCCATCCAGGTAGCAGCCATGATCATGTGCTTAGCGACAGCATCGGCGTTGTCTTTTGAAAGCGAACGCAGATCCTGGCGGACACTCGAATCGAGGTCGCGCACGTTGATGTCTTCTGGCAAATCCGGCTCGTTGGCGTGTACGGCCAGACGCTCATCGCGGAATCCAGGGCGCTTTCCCTGCGAATTACGGTGACCACCACGATCGCCACCACGCTGCTGGTTGTGTTTCCTGTTGAAGGTGCGGTTGCCACCCTTTCCACGCCCGTTTCCGCGGTGGCCGTACTGGCGCCCCTCGGAACCACCTTCGCCGTCGCTGTCAGAGTGACGACGCTTGTTGGGCCGGCCCTTGCTATCGGAGTAGGCAACGTCTACAAATTGACCCTTACGTGCGTCCCAACGACGACCTTTTCCTCCGCTTCGGCGTCCTTCGCCGTTTCCTCGTCTACCGGAGTCACCGTGTCTGTTTTGGTAGCCATCCCGTGGGGTCATTACCGTCTACTTTCCTTTTCCTACTCACTCAGCTGCATCGTCACCTCTACTAGGCAAACGACGCTCAACGTTGCGTGAGGCAAAACCGCGCAGAATTATTACGTTCTTACCTCTGTGGCGCGCTATTAGTCCTTTGTGCCACTTGACACATCAGAACAAATGAACACACCTAAAGATAACAGCATCTACCTCTTCTAAGAGAAAATCAATCCTCTCAGTTTTGAAGTCCCCAATCGCAACGCGACGGGATCTTTTCAAAGACGTTGATGTGGCATTATGTCTAGGCCATTGTACGGGGTGGACACCTAGTTACCCAAGTCGAACAAACAATACGCACGAGGTGCCAATTCTACTGCCCCTCGTTACCACAGATCCCACAGATTATAGACGCACCCAAGGATTAAGACCACCCATGATAGAGCCAGATAGAGAAAGAAGGAATGAACAGATGCCCTGGGTATGCGAAAAGCCGGCTCCTGAACGGTTGGTTCAGGAGCCGGCTTGTATGTTTAGGGTCGGCGGTGTCCTACTCTCCCACATCCTCCCGGATGCAGTACCATCGGCGTTGGTTGGCTTAGCTTCCGGGTTCGGAATGGGTCCGGGCGTTTCCCAACCACTATCGCCACCGACACGTCTTGTCATGGGCCGTGTTG
>JALFAQ010000059.1 GCA_022772305.1 Corynebacterium glucuronolyticum | reverse complement strand
GGGCTGGGTGCTGGTGTGGGGGCGGGGTTGCTTGCCGCCGGCGGTGCCGGTGCTGGGTCTGGTGGTGTGGGTGCGGGTGCTGCCGGGGCTGTGCCTGGTGCTGCTCTTGGTGGTGCTGGTCGTGCGGGTGGTTCGCGTGCCGGTGTGGCGGGGCGTGGTGTCATGCCTGTGGGGATGGCACCTGCAGGAGGCAGGGAGAAGAAATCCCGGAACATTAAAACCGTGCTGCCCGAATTGGAGCAGGATGCCAACACGCGGGCTATCGTCGGGGAGGCCCCACCCATGGTCCCCGGCCCCATCGGAGCCTGGGCAAAATCCTGACACGCGACACAACGGTAGCCAATTACGTGTCCGCGCATTGATGGCAATGGTTTATAAAAATTCGGCAACAAATTGCTACAGGTGGAACTATTTTGTGCTACCTTGCGTTGGACACAGTGAGAGCCACAAAACGTGGCAGTACGATATGTAGTAAATGTGCAACGTCCAAAAGGAAGATTTTTACAAAGTGCAAAGTAATAACCCAGTTCTCACTTCCCTTGAACGCAACGAAACTCGTGGAGGCTACCAGGCTGGATACGGCGAGCCGTCTCGTCCGATGCAAGCCCCACCTATAGGCTACCAGGGCAGCAGGCCGATCACCGTCGATGACATCGTGTCAAAGACGGGTATCACCCTCGGCGTTATCGTCCTCTTCGCCGCCCTCAACTTTGCCCTCGTGCCCATCCTCGGCACGAGCGGGCCGACGATGCTTCTCACCTTCGTGGGGGCGATCGGTGGTTTTGTCACCGTTTTGATTTCCACCTTTGGCAAGAAGTACGGATCGGCAGCTGTCACGCTTGCGTATGCAGCTTTTGAGGGCTTGTTCCTTGGTGGCTTCTCCGGCATGTTCGCAGGCTTCGACATCATGGGCAATGGCTCCGATGCCGGCGTGCTTATCGGCCAGGCTATCCTGGGCACCTTCGGCGTGTTCGCCGGCATGCTCTACGTCTACAAGTCCGGTGCAGTAAAAGTAACCCCCAAGATGCGTCGTGTCGTCACTGCTATGCTCTTCGGCGTTCTCGCACTGGTGCTCGGTAACCTCATCGGCTCCATCTTCTTCGGCTTCAACCCGCTGCGTGACGGTGGCATGATCGCCATCATCTTCTCCCTTGCAGTGATTGCACTCGGTGCCTTCACACTGCTCATGGACTTCGACTCCGCGGACCAGATGGTTCGCGCAGGCGCACCGGCCGAGTACGCCTGGGGCATCGCCCTTGGTCTCGCAGTCTCCATCGTGTGGCTGTACACAGAGATCCTGCGCTTCCTCAGCTACTTCAACAGGAACTAGCACAAGCCAAAAACCGACGGCCGTCGAGCAGAACCTTCCGCCTCTGCTCGGCGGCTGTTTTGTATTTGCTAACCTCCCGCACGGTACGTGGAAAGCGGGGGAGGAAGCGTCGACAAGCAATAAAAAACCCGCCGGGAAAAACCGGCGGGACAAAAGGGGAGAGAGGTTACTTCTCTTCCTTTTTGCGCTGAGCGCGGAGGGCTGCAGCCTTGGCGGAATCGTAAGGTTCAGCGGAAACGAGGGTAACCGAGACGCTCACGCCATTCGGGGCGGTGTACTCGCGGGTCTCGCCCTCCGTTGCGCCAAGCACGGCGGCACCAAGCGGGGACAGCTCGGAGTAGGTCTCCAGATCGGGGTTGTCCGAAGCAGTAGCGCGGGTACCAATAAGGAAGGTCTCCTTGTCGTCCTCATCGCCGTTGTAGTAGACGTGAACAACCGAACCAACCTGAGCCTCGCCCTCCTTGAGAGCAGTGCGTTCCGTGGTGGAGTTCTTCAGCATCTCCTCGATCTCGCGAATGCGGGACTCTTCCTGAGCCTGCTGATCACGAGCGGCATCGTAACCGGCGTTCTCCTTGAGGTCGCCTTCCTCGCGGCGTTCGTTAATTTCGGCGGCGATAGCCGGACGGTTATCGATGAGGGCCTTGAGCTCACGCTCCAGAGCAGCCTTAGATTCCGGGGTGATATAGGTCTTTTGTACCTCAGCCATTGATATCCTTCCGTGATCACCTGCCGGAAAATGACGGTTACAGCCGCCAAGTTCCGAGTGATCGCATAAAAATTAAAGTTTACAAATTCGCGTCCGTGCGAGGGCAGTTCATGCCACAATTCGAGTGAATTCTACCACTGCCACCCCACAACTCGTTCACTACTCGTGCGCAGTCTCATCCACGGGCACAGAGGAAAGCTCCTCCGGCTCATTGGTGAGGTAGCTAGGAACCGTCGTGGAGCAACCGTAAATCTCCCCCATGACGGGGATACCACGGCTTGGAATATCGACTGTGTGCCGCGTCTTCTTGTCTCCGCCCGCGGGAATGAGAACTTCGCGGCGACCCAGCTCAGCGTGGTTATAATCCCACGACAACACGATGCAGTACGAATCCAGATCGGGGTTATCACGGATCGTGTCAAACGTCAGGCGCAGCGTATTGTCCTGCAACCGTGTGTATTCCACCTTCTCCGCATTTACCTTGTCCTGCTCCTGGTACTGCGTGTACTGCCACACTACGTATGCGCCGGCGATGAGGAACAAGATCGCACCAATGACGATAATCTTCCCCGCGAAATTATTGTCAGCACGCTGACGGTTGTAGCGTGAATCCAGCCGGTTTTGCGTAGTCATACCACCAAAGCTTAGCGGGAGGATACAGGCGGGGGAAATTGGGCGGGGCTATAAACAAAGGTGGAGCCTTTTGCCGAGGATTCTCGGTGTGGCGAAGAGTAAATACCCTTGTGAGATGGGTGTTTGTGGCCGCAAAGGCTGCCTGCTGGTTTGCTTGCTGGTTTAACTGCCAGGAAACGGAATGTAGGATATGCACCAACGTAGATGGAGATATGGAAAGAAGAGTGTAGAAACAAATGAAGCGCTATTCTATCGTCGCTGTTCATGCTCACCCTGATGACGAGGCGAGCAAAGGTGCTGCCACGATGGCGAAGTATGCTGCCGAAGGCCACCACACCTGTGTGGTCACCTGCACCGGCGGCGAGCGCGGAGACATTTTGAACCCGCACTTTGATCCTTCCATCGCAGCTGAAGGCATGTCGGCCGTGCGGAAAAAAGAAATGGCGGGATCCGTCAAAGCCCTCGGTGCCGACCATGTGTGGTTGGGCTACGTCGACTCCGGATTGCCGGAAGGCGATCCGCTGCCCCCGCTACCGGAAGGCTGCTTCGCGCTGCAGGATCCGGAAGAGGCTGCTGACAGCCTCATCGCTGTCTTGCGCGAACAGAAGGCAGATGTCATTGTCACCTACGACGAAAACGGTGGCTACCCGCACCCCGACCACATCATGGTACACACAATCACCATGATTGCCTGGGAGAAGATGGGGGATCCGACCTACAAGCCCGAGCTTGGCGAGGCTTATGAGCCGAAGAAGCTGTACTACACGCATGGCTTTATCCGGCAGCGCATCGAAGCATTCCATGAGGAGTTTCTGGCCAAGGGTGAACCGAGCCCCTTCGCCGAGTACGTTGAGCGGATGCGTAGTCGCCCCTTCGACCTCATGCGTCGAGTGACAACGCAGGTGTCGTGCGCGGAATATTTCGAGAATCGTGATCAGGCTTTGCTCTCCCACGCCACGCAGATCGACCCGGAGGGCACCTTCTTTGCTGCGCCTTTGGAGATGCAGAAGCGTCTCTGGCCGACGGAGGAATTCGAGCTGGCGAAGACCCGCGTCAAGACCGATTTGCCGGAAAACGACCTGTTGGCCGGGTTGTCCTAACCCTCCGCACATGACTGCGCCGCGAGCTACTACGATGTACGTAGAGCTTGTGGCGCTGTGGCGCGCCTCGGTGGTCGTGGAAGGAAAAGAAGATGGTAAGCACTGGATTTCTCCCTGCAGTTCAGGTATCCCTCATGAACGTGACTCAGACCGTTCTTGCCCAGTCGGGTGGGCCCGCACCGGAGAACGCTGACTCTAGCCAGGCGTCGCCTATCGGCCTCCTCGTCGTCGCTGTGATGATGCTTGCCATTTTGTTTTTGGGCTGGCGCCTTGCGCGACGCATCGCTCGTCTCAACCGCCGACGCGCTTTTGCAGAAGAGCACGGTATCGATGTGTTCGATGAGGAGACTCTGGACAAGGCGATGCGCGAAGCGGGAATGGACATCCCTACTCGTCGGCCGTTGATCTAAGCCAACACGCGGGGACCTCTAGCGCGCGGGGATTAAGCGCGGTTACTATTGCAGGTGTGAACTTGCTCCCGACTTTGCTGTATCCGCTGTACGAAAATCACCTGAGGCGCGTCATTAAGGACAAACCTCAGCCCCGGCATGTCGCCGTTATGTGTGACGGTAACCGGAGGTGGGCGCGGGAAGCCGGGTTTGCAGATGTTTCGCACGGCCACCGTGTGGGGGCAAAAAAGATTGGTGAGCTCATTCGCTGGTGCGAGGACACGAAGGTGGAGATCGTCACCGTCTACCTTCTCAGCACGGAAAACCTGAAGCGGAGTTCCGAGGAGGTGGGGCTTCTCTTTGACATCATCGCAGATGTCGTTGATGAGCTGTCAGCTACCGATCTGAACTGTCGTATCCGGCTCGTCGGTCACATGGACCTTTTGCCTGAGAAGATTTCCACTCGAATGGCTAGGGGAGCCGAGAAGACGCGGGATCACACGGGTGTCGTCGTCAATATCGCCGTGGGCTACGGTGGCCGGCAAGAGATCGTCGACGCAGTTCAAGCCCTTGTTCACGAGGAAGCAGACAAGGGGACTCCGGCAGAAAAGATTGCTGACGCGGTGACCATCGAATCGTTGTCTCGCCACCTGTACACACGAGACCAGCCGGATCCAGATCTGGTTATCCGCACCTCTGGTGAGCAGCGTCTGTCTGGTTTCCTGTTGTGGCAGGCTGCCTATTCGGAAATCTGGTTCACTGATACGTATTGGCCGGCTTTTCGACGCATTGATTTCCTCCGTGCGCTGCGAGACTTCTCCTCCCGCAACCGGCGATTTGGAAAGTAGCGAATCTTTACTACTGTCTGGGGGTGGCTCAATTGTGAGCCACCCCAAAATATATTCTGGCTTGGAAAGGGCTATCGTGCAGGAAACTCCCGCTGTGTACTTTTCGTCTGTCTACGGCTCGACGCGTGTCTACGCAGAGGCGTTGGCCCTCGCCTTAGGACGACGCGCAGTGGATATCACTGACGGGGTACCTGCTGGGGAAGGAGATTGGGATCGCGCGCAGCTGCCACTCATTTTTGTGGGGCCGGTCTACGGGGTGAAACTGCTTGGCGCAGATTACGCAGCTGAAGCCGCTAAGGCTGTCGATACAGAAACAGCCAGCCAGAAGGTGGCGTTTGTCACTGTGGGGTTGACGGATCCGGACAAAGCAGCAGCAAAAGACAGCTCCGCCAAGTTTTTCGGCGACGAAAAAGATCGGATCCGGCGCTTTTACGTTCCCGGGAGGCTGCACTACCCGGAGCTGAAGCGAGTCCACCGCACAGCTATTAAAGGAATGCTTTTGTATTACTCCACCAAGCCGGGGGCGACGCCCTTTGAGAAGGACCTCGTAGCCTCAGGTGGCGTGGGCTTTGACAAGGTGGATACCGATAAGATCCTTCCCGTCGTGCACTGGGCGCAAACCCGCTGAGCCTGTCGGAAACGCGCAATTAGTGTTTGCGCATGCGTACGCGCTGGACGCGGTGATCGGGGCCCTTGCGGAGAACAAGAGAGGCGCGCACGCGCGTGGGGAGGATATTCTCCACCAGGTTGGGCAGGTTAATAGACTGCCAGATCTCTCGTGCTTCCGACTGAGCGCGCTCCTCAGAGAGATGCGAATAGTGGGCAAAGTGTGCATCCGGTTCCGTGAACACGGTTGAGCGAAGGGCGAGGAATCGGTTGATGTACCAGCGTTCGATATCCTCGGCTGCAGCATCGACGAAGACAGAGAAATCGAAGAGGTCACTCACCATGAGGGTAGGGCCGGTTTGGAGGACATTGAGCCCCTCCAAAATGAGAATGTCTGGCTTCTTCACGTGGGTGTACACATCTGGCAGGCGATCGTATTTGAGATGTGAATACACGGGAGCCATGACGTCTTCCTTGCCGGACTTCACATCGGTGACAAACCGGAGGAGCGCACGCTGGTCGTAGGAATCGGGGAACCCCTTGCGGTTCATGAGCCCCCGACGCTCCAGCTCAGCACTGGGGTAGAGGAAGCCGTCGGTAGTGACCAGATCAACGCGGGGTGTGGACGACCACCGCTGGAGGAGTACGTGGAGCACACGGGCCGTTGTGGACTTTCCCACAGCAACAGATCCGCCGATACCGATGATGAAAGGGACGTGGAAAGTGGGGGTCCCCAGGAAGTCCGCGGTGGCATCGGTGAGCTTTTGTCGCGCCTTAGCCTGGAGGTAAATGAGACGGGAGAGGGGGAGGTAGACATCTGCTACCTCCTCCAGGTCGATCATGTCTCCAATGCCGCGGAGTTTTTCCACCTCTTCGGCGGTGAGCACCTGCGGAGTATTCCGGCGCAGTTCGCGCCACTCATCGCGCCCGAAATCAATGTAGGGGCTGGGTTCCGGGGATCGTTTCGCCATAGTTCTATTGTGCCCGTGGTTGTGTTGCATGGGAACGTTTGGGGTACCTTCTATGCAAAGGGGGCATGAAAAAGTGCCAATGTGATTGCACGGCACCCCCGGTTTGGGGTGGAAAAATATAGTGCTAATGAGAATAAATATCACTAATGCAAAAAGCTATGCATTTAACCAGGATGTTTTCTCGCAAAAGTGAATAATCTGCTGGTATTAACCAGTGTGAGTTAATACGTAGTATTTTTCGTGACGTTTACCGGAAAGAAACTCTAAAATGAGTGACAGAAAGGCCACATGGCCGATGCAAGTGACTTGCACCTCATACTTTGGATAAGACACCATCACGCTCAAGAAAGGTTTCGGATACGGTTATGACAGCCCCGAATTCCCCAGACGTACGCTATCAGGAGCTCAAAGAGCTCGACCCGAAGGTTCATGAGGCAATTATGAACGAGCTTGGTCGCCAGCGCGACATGCTCGAGATGATTGCTTCGGAGAACTTCGTCCCGCGTGCTGTCCTCCAGGCCCAAGGCTCCATCCTCACCAACAAGTACGCCGAAGGCTACCCCGGTCGCCGTTACTACGGTGGCTGCGAGAACGTCGACGTCATTGAAGATCTTGCCCGCACCCGCGCCCGCGAGCTATTCGGCGCTGATTTCGCTAACGTCCAGCCACACTCCGGTGCCCAGGCGAACGCCGCCGTGCTCATGTCCATCGCCAACCTCGGTGACAAGATCATGGGCCTCAAGCTCGACCATGGCGGCCACCTCACCCATGGCATGAAGCTCAACTTCTCCGGCAAGAACTACGAGGTTGTTGCCTACGGCGTGGATGAGAAGACGCACCGCCTGGACATGGATCAGGTCCGCGAGATGGCGCTGAAGGAGCGCCCGGCCGTGATCATCGCTGGTTGGTCCGCCTACCCGCGTCACCTTGACTTCAAGGCATTCCGCGAGATTGCCGACGAGGTTGGAGCACGCCTCTGGGTCGATATGGCTCACTTCGCTGGCCTGGTCGCAGCCGGCCTGCACCCGAGCCCCGTCCCGTACGCAGACGTTGTGTCCACCACCGTCCACAAGACGCTGGCTGGCCCGCGTTCTGGCATGATCCTTGCCAAGCAGGATTGGGCCAAGAAGATCAACTCCTCCGTGTTCCCCGGCCAGCAAGGCGGCCCGCTCATGCACGTGATCGCTGCAAAGGCGGTAGCGATGGGCATCGCCGGAACGGATGCCTTCAAGCAGCGCCAGCAGCGCACGCTGGATGGCGCACAGATCCTGGCCGAGCGCCTCAGTGGCGACGACTGCAAGAAGGCCGGCATCGAGCTGCTCACCGGTGGCACGGATGTTCACCTGGTCATGGTTGACCTGCGCAACTCCAAGATGGACGGTCAGCAGGGTGAGGATCTCCTCCACGAGGTGGGCATCACCATCAACCGCAACACGGTGCCGTTCGATCCGCGTCCGCCGGCCGTTTCCTCCGGTCTGCGCATCGGTACCCCGGCGCTCGCCACCCGTGGCTTCGATGAGGCCGGCTTCCGCGAGGTTTCTGACATCATCGGTACCGCCTTGGCTGCAGGCGAATCCGCAGATATCGAAGGCCTGCGTGCACGCACGAAGAAGCTCGCTGAGCAGTACCCGCTCTACGAGGGCTATGAGAACTGGACCATCTGCTAGTTTTCTAGCTTATCGGTTATAGGAAATCCCCCGACCACGCTGCAAAAGGCGTGGCCGGGGGATTCTTGCGAAAGCTGCTCAAAGCGTCAGTCGAGCGCCGAGGTGCCGGCAACGCGCCTTCGGAAGCGCAAGGGGGGGGAAGCAGCGCGCACGACTCTTAGCCGATAATGAGGTCTCCGCGGAGGTAGCTAACGAGCATCCAGGTGGCAGAGATGACGACGATGAGGGAGATCATGACCCACATGGCGATAGTCAGTTTGGACACGCCGCCGTGCTCATCGAACTGGTCGTCGGAGGTGCGGTCGGTCTCCTGGGAATCGTCTCGCTGGGGGGTAAAAGGCGAGGAGTGGACGTGCTCGCCACGGATTTCGGGGTTCCGGGAATTAGGATCGGATGTCACTGTTCCTCCTCGGTCTTCGGGGCATGTTCGGCGCGCTTTGCAGCCATGTCTTTACGGGCCTTGGCAAGCCACTCTGGTTGGTCAGCTAGCAATTCCTTGATCTCCGCTGTGGTCAGCGGTGCGGAAATCTCACTGTTTTTCAGTGCGGTGTTAGAAATGCCGAGTTTTTGGGCAACGACCTTGCGCGGGTGTGGTCCCTCGCGGCGCAGGGTCTGCAACCACTCGGGTGGATTCTTCTGCAGCGACACGAATTCCTCGTGTGTCAACGCCGAGTTTTGGAACTCTTCCGGCGTTGCGGGCAGGTAGAGGCCGAGCTTGTTGGCTGCGGTTTGGGGTTTCATCGCTTGCGCGGACGGTTCACGGCGCACGTTGCTATCGCTTTCACTCACGGGGTTAACGGTATCATTTGCTCCATGAGCGTGGAAGTTTTCTTCTGTACAGGGGCAGAGCCAGGTAAGTGGTTCGACCGCTACCACGAGAACACGACGCACCCGGAGCTTGTCACTACGAGGGTAGATGACCCGATGGGGTGTTTCGTTGAGCGCGTCGAGCGGCGTGCCAGCGGAGAGAGGCTCCCGGTCCCCGTCGCGTTGACACGCCTGCCGGATCCGCGTCTGACAGAGGACATGCACCGGGTGGTCTTGTACACGGAGGAACCCGGGATCGCGGTGGGCAAGGAGATGGAGCTCGCCGAGATGGAACCGTCGAAGGTGTATCCCTCGGAAATCGAGGGGGAGATTATCAACTGGGCGATTGGGGAAGATCGCGCTGTGGACGTGCAGGCTGTCCGCGATGGGCTGGCTGTCGCGGCGGCTGGTGTCGGGGTCGTCCTTGCGCCTCGTCCGCTGCTGAAGGTGCTGTCCAAGAAGCAGATCAAACATTTCTCTTTCACTTCCGAGCGCTCGACGGATATCGCCCTCATTTGGCTTGTCGACGACGATAGCGATGCGATTCAGGACCTTGTTGGGACGATGAAAGGTCGCACCCGGGCTTCCTCTCGGGGAAGTGCGAAAGCGGGCGCGAATACCCGCATGGCGAAGCCCCGGCGTGGTTCCACATCAGCTACTTCTAAGAAACAGCGGGCACGTGGCTCATTGCAGGTGAGGAGGAAGAAAAACGACCGTGGACGACAAAGGCGACAGCGCCGTTCATAGTTTTTTCCTGGCCGTTGCATGGGTGTTTTTGCAGGTAAACGAGTTCGCCAGGAGTGAACTTTTGGGCAATTAATTGAAAATTTAAGTAAAAAATCTCATAATGGTTTAGGAAATTTAGAAATTGTTAACTATTAGAAATGAGGATTCGTTTTGAATACGACGACTATGAAGAAGCTCACCGCTCTCACCGCAACCGCTATGCTCGGCCTTGGTCTTGCTGCTTGCTCCCCGGCCAACGAGAACCCGGCTTCCAGCGAGGCTGTTGAGTCTGCAGATGCCAAGGCTTCCGAGGAGCAGCAGGCTCGCAAGGACGGCGCCGATGTGACCGAGACCAATGTCACCACCGGTACCGTCACCGAGGCTGCCACCGCTGATGGCGAGAACGGCGCAGCTGCAGCTCCGGTTGCAACCACGACGATCACCGATGCCAACGGCAACGACGTTGAGGTTCCGGAGGCTATCGCTGATAAGTACGAGGCTCTGGGCGGTGCCGATTCCAAGCTCGGCCACGTCAACGCCGTTGAGGACTTCGGCGAGGGGCGCTGGCTGGCTACCTTCGAGCGCGATGGCTACAACCACTACCTCGCTTACACCCCGGAGGCTGGGGCTGTGCTGATCCACGGTGAGATCGCTAAGCAGTGGCTGAACGCCGGTGGCTTCGACTCTGCAGTCGCAGCTCCGACCGACGAGGAGACCGCACTCACCGACGGTTCCGGCTGGGAACAGTCCTTCGAGAACGGCTCCATCTCCTGGACCAAGGATGCATCCGGCGAGTTCCAGGGTGCCATCGAGAACAAGTAACAGTTCTCCTTTAACCGTGGCCTAGGTTGTAGCCACGTTTAAGGCATTAAGCGCTACGCACGACGTGCGTAGCGCTTTTTGTGCATCACCCGTTTTGAGCCGTGCTCAACGAAGGGTTGAATAAACGGGGGTGAGGAGGGGAGGAGCAGGAGAATTGCGCCAAGCTGGGTGTTAACTCAATGTTCAACTTACAGCGCTGTTATTTTAACCCGGCCTTGTTAGCGTGGGCGGTGACCGAGCGGATCGGAGTGATGAGCGCTCCACCCCTTCGGTAACCAAGAAAGGACACGTCCGCTCGGTAGTACACCTTGCCTGCACTACACACGACCCGGTGCCAGGAACGCCTGGCACCGAGTTGGAAAGGGATTGTCCGCGATGGTTTCAGTAACCCGCACCCCGAACACCGCACCTGTCTCCAGCCCGCTTTCCTCTGGAGACCTCTCCCGGGACGGCCATGTACCGACCCCCACCACATCGTATGTTCTCGACACCTCCGTTCTTCTGTCCGACCCATGGGCGCTTCGCAAATTCGCCGAGCACGACGTTGTCGTCCCCCTCGTCGTCATTGGAGAGTTGGAGCAGAAGCGTCACCATCCCGAGCTTGGGTGGTATGCGCGCGAAGCGCTGCGCTTCCTGGAGGATCTGCGCCACACGTACGGTCGCCTGGATCAGCCCATCCCTGTCAGCAAAGAGGGCGGGACAGTCCGCGTCGAACTCAACCACCAGGACCCGTCCATCCTCCCGTCGGCTTTTGCCAAGGATTTCCAGAATGATCACCGTATCCTCGCCTGCGCGCTGAACCTCCAGAAGGAAGGCCTCCGTGTCACTCTGGTGACAAAGGACATTCCGCTTCGCGTAAAGGCCGGTGCTGTGGGTCTCCAGGCCGATGAGTACCACGCCCAGGACGTTGTTTCCTCCGGGTATACGGGCATGGCCCACGCAGAGGTCGATCGTGGCACCATCGATGCCATCTACCGCGACGGTGTTGTGGAGGTGGATGCTATCGACACGATTTCCGAGAAACACGTCACGGACCTTCCCGTCCACTGTGGTATCTCGCTGACCTCCGGCAGTGCCTCAGCTCTCGGTCGAATCACACCCCACGGCCTTGTTCGGCTCGTCCGCGGTGATCTGCAGGCCTTCGGCATCTCCGGTCGGTCTGCTGAACAGCGCATCGCCCTCGATTTGCTTTTCGACGAGTCGGTGGGCATCGTCTCCGTCGGTGGCCGGGCAGGCACGGGTAAGTCCGCCCTGGCGCTGTGCGCCGGGTTGGAAAGTGTTCTTGAACGTCGCCAGCACAAGCGCATTGTCGTCTTCCGCCCGCTGTACTCGGTGGGTGGACAAAACCTTGGCTACCTCCCCGGCTCCGAGAACGAGAAGATGAATCCGTGGGCCCAGGCGGTCTATGACACGCTGGAAGGACTCGTCTCCGACAATGTGCTGGAAGAGGTGGAGTCGAGGGGCCTCCTGGAAGTCCTTCCGCTCACGCACATCCGTGGCCGCAGCCTGCACGACAGCTTTGTCATCGTGGACGAAGCACAGTCGCTCGAGCGCAACGTTCTCCTCACCGTTCTGTCCCGCCTGGGAAAGAATTCCCGTGTTGTTCTCACGCACGATGTCGCTCAGCGCGATAATCTCCGCGTCGGGCGTCACGACGGTGTGCAGGCCGTCATCGAAAAGCTGAAGGGGCATGATCTTTTTGCCCACATCACGCTGACCCGGTCTGAGCGTTCTCCGATCGCAGAACTAGTGACAGACCTGCTGGAAAGCCACTAAGAAAAAACGTGGGCTCAACTGGGCCCACGTTTTGTTTGTTACGCGATCTCCGTCTTCAACGGTTCTTCCTTCACAAAAGCGAGGATGACCGCTGCGACGAGCGCAAGCGGGGACAGAAGGAGAAAGATCGGGGTCAGAGCATCCGAATAGCTCTGCTGAATAGTCGTCTGCACAACGTCAGGCAGGTGCGTCAACATCGCCGGGGTCAGCTTATCCGTGAAATCGCCACCGCCCTGAGCCATCTGCTGCTGAACCTCCGGCGGAAGCTGGGCAATCGCTGCGGGAAGCTTCTCCTGGAGGTGATCCGTCAGCGATCCGGTGAACAGGCCGCCGACGAGTGCTGCGCCTAAGGTGCCACCGATCTGGCGGAAGAAGTTGTTAGCTGCAGTCGCCGTGCCCACCATGTCCAGGGAGAACGAGTTTTGGACTATGAGCACGAGAATCTGCATGCCGATGCCGAGAACGGCTCCGAGCACGAAGAGCAAGATACCTACCACCCACAGCGGAGTCTCCGGTTCCATGAAGCTGAGCGCAACCATCGCCACGAACGTGCCAATCATGCTGACCACCGGGTACCACTTGTAGTGTCCGTAACGGGTGACCAGGTTTCCCACCAGCGTCGACGTCATGAGCATACCGACCATCATGGGGGTCATCATCAGGCCCGCGTTAGTGGGGGACATCATGTGCACCATCTGCATGTAGGTGGGGAGGTATGCAAGCGTGCCGAACATGAATACACCCGTCGCGATGCCGGCCAGAGTGGTGAGGTTGAAGTTGCGGATGGCGAACACTGACGGGGGAACGAGGGGATTGCTCACCTTGCGCTCCACGAAGAAGAACAGCGGATAGAACACGGCTGTGCACATTCCCAGGCCGATGATGATCGGGTCGGACCACTCGTAGGTGTTGCCGCCCCACGTGCACATGAGAATGAGACTGGAGGTTGCGACGGCCATGGTGAGGATGCCCCACACGTCGACGCTCACCCGCGCACGGGCACCGCTGTTGTGGAGGAAGTAGACGATACCGGCGATGGCGATGAGGCCGAGCGGGACATTGAGCCACAAGCCCCAGCGCCAGCCCGGGCCATCAGTAAACCAGCCACCGAGCACGGGGCCGAGCACGGAGCTGACTCCAAAGACCGCGCCCATGATCCCCATGTACTTGCCACGGTCACGCGCAGATACCACCTCGGCGGTGATTGCCTGCGACAAAATCATGAGACCGCCACCGGCTGCGCCCTGAATGAGACGGGCGACGATGAGGGTCGTCATCGACTGCGCGAAACCACCGATGACAGATCCTAAAACAAACACAGCGATGACACCGATGAGCAGGTATTTCCTGGACATCTGGTCGGACAGCTTGCCAAAGATCGGCATGGCGATGGTCTGAGCCAGCATGAACGATGTGATAACCCAGCTCATGAGCTCCACGCCACCCAAGTCGCCGACGATGGTCGGGAGTGCTGTGGAGAAGATCATTTGCCCCAGAGAGCTCATCAGCATGGTGAGCATGAGGGCGATAAAGGCGAACCATACGCGCTGATTGTCCGGTTTG
This sequence comes from Corynebacterium glucuronolyticum, assembly GCA_022772305.1. Taxonomy (GTDB): domain Bacteria; phylum Actinomycetota; class Actinomycetes; order Mycobacteriales; family Mycobacteriaceae; genus Corynebacterium; species Corynebacterium glucuronolyticum_A. The sequence goes on along the minus strand of JALFAQ010000059.1, from coordinate 5,291 downwards.
GTTGTTACAGTCTCAGGTTTTTGTTGCTCGTTGATCACGAATCCTCACTTGCCATTTTTTCAATGAATGACGAAGTGATACTACGCCCTCGGGAAAAATTCGCAAGTGAGGAAGCGTCGACAAGCAATAACTACCGAACGGTGAACCGAACCGAATCGCCCGGGCGGAGCTGAGCGACGCGATCAGCCGACCGAGCAGAAAGCACAGCGATCACCGGGTAACCACCAGTAACCGGGTGGTCAGGGCCGAAAATCACCGGTTGACCGTTGGCCGGGATCTGGATCGCCCCGCGAACCGTACCCTCGCTGGCGAGCTCGTCGGTTACCGCACGCGTCAGCGGCTTTGGCCCTTCCAAGCGCACACCAATACGATCCGAGTTCCCGCTGACGATGTACTCCTGCCAGAGGAAGTCAAAGACTGCGTTGGTGGTGAACCACTGCGAGCGGGGCCCCAAAATGACTGTGAGCAGCTCCTGCGAGCGCTGTGGCCATACCGGCGGAATGCTGCGCACGCGGGGAACCCAGGGGTCCTCCTCGACGAAAGATCCCGAATACAAGACATCGCCCGCTTTTAAGGGAGCCGGGCCGAGATTACTCATCGTGTCTCGCGACGCGCTGCCGAGCTCCGTCTCCACATCGAAGCCACCGCGAATAGCAAAGTAGGCGCGCATGCCTGCTTCTGCGCCCAGCAGCTTGATGACGGTTCCCGGAACCACATCGATAACAGCCTGGGTATACTCAAGCCGGGGCTGCTGCCCCGGGTAGGTCACCTCCACGTGGGCGCGCGTGCCGAGGATGGTAAAGGACGTAGAGCAGGAAAACTCCGCCTCGAAACCGCCGTGCAGAATCTCCACCATGGGGGCATCCTGGCTATTGCCTAACACGTGGTTGGCGCGGGCGTAACTCATCCTGTCGAAGCACCCCGACGACGTCACGCCCATGCCGGCGTAGCCGAATCGTCCACGATCCTCGATGAGCGCCATGAGTCCGGGGTTGAGGATGGTCAGTGCCGGTTTCTTATCCTGATTAGTCATTCTTCACCTCAAATCGGACGAGCTGACCTGGCTGGATGAGCGCTGGGGGAGTGCGATGCGTATCCCACATCTCCCGCTCCGTATGCCCCAACAACTGCCAGCCACCGGGGCTCTGCTGCGGGTAGACACCGGAAAACGCACCGGCCATGCCCACAGAACCACGTGGAATCCGAGGGCGCGGAGAATCCAGACGCGGGACCGTGGGGAAATCACCCGTCGGGAGGAGATAGGTGAAGCCGGGGGCAAAGCCACCGAACGCAGCCCGCCACGTCATCCCCGAGTGCATGGAGACAACCTCGTCGACGCTCACATCCCACAAGCGGGCGACTGTCTCCAGATCGGGACCGTCATAGACAGTAGGCACGGTCACGACATCCGCGTCTGCGGACCCCATGTTCTCAGCGGGGACATCGAGGCTCAAGGATTCCATCTTGGCCACAAACTCGCGCGGTGGCTGGATACCAGGATCCAGCTTCACGAGCAACGTGCGGGCGGCGGGAACCATATCGACGATGCCTTCCAAGCCCTGCTCCTGTGCGTGCTTCAAACGCTGGTGGACGGAGAGGACACCGTCCTGCACAGTCAGGCCGGCTTCAACAGACTCGGCTTCATCAATATCAATGAGAACGGCGGCATCGCCACAGGGTCGCGCCTTCATCCTAGGAACTCACCGCGATTCCGTTATGCGAGAGGGTTTCCCTAATAGCGCGCACCAGGTTGAGTGCATGCGGATTGTCGCCGTGCACACAGATAGAGTCCGCTTTCACGTGGATCTCAGAGCCATCTACCGCGGTGATGGGCTTGCCCAGGGCGAAGTTGAGCGCCTGACCCGTGGCGGCGTCGTCAGAATCGTGCACCGCGCCGGGCTGTGAGCGGGGGACGAGGGAGCCGTCCTTTTCGTAGGCACGGTCAGCAAACGTCTCGGAAAACGTCGACAAGCCTGCTTCCTCTGCCCAGCCGAGGACAGGAGAACCAGCGAGGCCCATGAGCGCGAGCTGGGGATCGGCAAGCTTCATGCCGGCAATGACGGCCTGTGCCTGCTTGGCATCGCGGGCGATGCGGTTGTACAGCGCGCCGTGCGGTTTGACGTACACCACCTCGGTGCCACTGGCCTTGCACGCCGCCTGGAGAGCGCCGATTTGGTACAGCACCTCCGCGGTGAGCTGATCCAGATCGTAATCGATGAAGCGCCGACCGAAGCCCGGCAGATCACGGTAGCCAACATGGGCACCGATGCGAACCGAATTCTCCTTCGCCCGACGGACAGTGGTGAGCATGACGAGGGGGTCACCGGCATGGAAGCCGGTGGCGATATTGGCACTGGTAACAAGACCGAGAACCTCCTCGTCGTTGCCGATGTGGAAATTGCCGAAGCTTTCCCCCAAGTCGCAGTTGAGATCGATTGATGTCACCGAACGTTCCTTTCCGTGCGTGTGCCGGTAATAGGTGGTGGTAGTGGTTAGCTTTAGTTCGCCTCTGTTGCCCTGGGGCGCTAGAGGATGCTCCAGATGCCGGAGAAGCTCCTGAATGCCAGATACCAGGCGGTAACGAGAGCAAACAGACCAAGGACAACGAGCCACTTGGGGTATTTGTAGCCCTTGAGCAGATCCTTCTGGCGGAAGACTGCGATGTACAGCATGAGCGTGAAGCCGATGGGAAGCACAAGACCGTTGAACGCGCCAGCAAACACGAGCAGCTTCGCCGGTGCCGTGCCCATGATGATGAAGAGCACGCAGGACACGACGATGAAGACGATCGTGATAATGTTCTGCTTCTTCCTGTGTTCCTCACCGGAGGGGACGATGAACGTAGCAGACGTGTACGAGCACCCGACGATAGAGGACAGAGCAGCGGCCCACAGCACGATGCCGAAGAAGCGGAGACCGATTTCGCCGGCTGCCGCCTGGAAGGCTTCCGCAGCGGGGTTGCCGTCGGTGCTGAGCACAACACCACCGGCAACGACACCGAAGACGGCGAGGAAGAGCAGGATACGCATCAAACCGGTAACCATGATTCCTGTAACCGAGGACTTGGTGATGCTGCCGACTGCCTCGGGGCCGGTCTTTCCTGCATCCAGCATGCGGTGCGCGCCTGCGTAGGTGATATACCCACCGACAGTACCGCCCACGAGGGTGGTGATGGCAACAACGTCGATCGTTTCGGGGAGAACCACATTCTTGAGTGCCTGGCCGACCGGCGGGCCGGAGACGATGGCGACGTAGGTGGTGAGGAGGATCATGAGGGTGCCGAGCACGACGAGGACGCGGTCCAGTGCCATACCGGCTCGTTTAGACATGAAGAGTGCGCAGCCGATGACGGCGGTCAGGACACCGCCGATCTTTACGTCGAGACCCATCATCGCATCGGTTCCCAGCCCCGCTCCGGCAATATTGCCGATATTGAAAACAATGCCACCCATCGCGATGAGGAGAGTCATTACCCAGCCCAGCCCCGGAAGGACAGCGTTGCCGAGGTTTTGGGCGCGTTTCCCGGAGACCGCAATGATGCGCCAGACGTTGAGCTGGATGCAGACATCGATAAGAATGGAGATGACAATGGCGAAAGCCATCGCCGCGCCAAGCTTGGCAGTGAACACCGCGGTCTGTGTCAGGAAGCCTGGGCCAATGGCGGATGTCGCCATCAGGAAGATAGCGCCGATAATGGCGGAGGAGTTCTTCTTTTTGTCGCTAGCCTGAGACTTCTGAACGGAGGCATCGGGCGAAATTGTGCCGTTTTCGTTCGAGTTGCGGGGTGCCGATGAGGTCACGACCGCCTCCTTTCGCTGTTGAGGTACGGTACACCGAAACAGTAAAAAGTATGCCCGCCTGTGAATAACAACGTGGTTGTGGTGCCATTGTCGGAGGTGTGATATGCCTACTGATTCGACGCGCCGAGGGTGCGTTAAGCAGCGTTTTGATAGCTGTCTATGGAGGAGCCGGTGGGGAACTTCCGAGGGTATATAGCATTGTTGTTGAACGAAGCTTTATAATCGAAGTATAAATAAGGCATAAAGTTCGGACAAGCGTATTCTGATGTGTTCTCCGGTGTAAAGCAAAATTTAAAGTGAATAAGCTGGTTGAACTTGAAGGAGAGGAAATAAGATGCGAGATCGCACACATACCCCCATGTTCACCCCTGAGAGCGGGGACGAATATCTCCTTCACCGCCCTGACTTCGTTAGCGCTGCCCCCGACCCAGAACGCTGCCAGCTGTCCTCGGATGGGTCGGTCGTGCGCACGACGGCTGAGATCGCCGCAGATTCGCTGACGCTTAAGATCTTTAACGGTCACTTTGAACCAGGTGCGCGACTTCCCGAAGTTGCGCTTGCCGAGGAACTTGGCATTTCGCGCAACACGCTGCGCGAGGCGTTCCGTTTGCTTGCTCACGCCGGCCTGGTGGAGCACCTGCCCAACCGTGGCGTTTTCGTGCTCAAGACGACGGCAGCACTCCTACGCGATATCTATTCCTTCCGCCGCGCTGTGGAAGTAGGAGCGCTCCCAGCGCTGATCCGCAACGAGGAGGCCCTACAAAAGCTACGTGCCGTCTATGCAGATCAGCAAAAGGCGATCCGTGAAGCCAACTGGATGCTCGTCGGTTCCGCCAATGGTCGTTTTCACCAGACGATCGTCGATTCCGCAGGTTCCCCGACACTCAGCGAGGGCATGCAGACCATCAACGCGCGTTCCCGCATCGCCTTCCTGGAGTACGCGGATACCCCGGGTCTCCATAGCCGATTCTCTAAAGTCAACGGGCACATCCTGTCGGTAGTTGAGCAGCGGGATCTGCGAGAAGCTGTCACGCTGCTCGATAACTACCTTGTGGAAGCTCACAACGAGCTTTTCATCGGGTTGGGCTTTGACAAGTTTCCGGCAGACTAATTCGCTGCTTTGTCGATGCCCCGAATATTTTCCTAATATGTGTGGATAACTGCCTTTTGTTGCAGCTAGGAAGCTCTGGGTACGGATGCGCCCTGTGGCGGGCTGACACCACGAAAATGGTAGTTATCCACAGGGCTGGAGCAGAGTTCTTGGCGCTGTTTTATTCTCAGTGTCATGACCGCTTTGACGGATTGTGCTGTGCTCCTCTCGCAGGCGATGGTGATCGCTGGGGAGGCGTTTGGCATGTCCAAAAAAGCACTTGTCCGGGTCGGTTACGATAAGACCACCGCCCACACCATCCACAAGCTTGCGGGCATCTACTACGGGCGCTCGGGCGCACCGCGTAAGCAGGAGCGCACACGGGAGAAAGCAGTAACCGC
>JALFAQ010000030.1 GCA_022772305.1 Corynebacterium glucuronolyticum | reverse complement strand
GTGCGCACGCAGTTGTCCAATTTCCTCCTCGCCGCCCTCGTCCACCCGTACGCCCCGCAGAACTTCGGCGTCTACTCCCTAACCATGACGCCCGACTCCCGCCACGCCGACTTCCTCGAGTGGTTCAACCAGGCGCTTCGCAACCCGGTCTGCCCCCACCCGGGCTGTTCGACCCCCGCCACGGAGTGCGAAGTCCACCACATCGAGGCTTTCAAAAACGGCGGCAAGACGGTCTCCGAAAACTTGATGCTCCTGTGTAAGTTCTTCAACGGGCGTAACGACGACGACCCCGACAAACCCATGTACGGCCGCATGGTCCGCATCAATGGCCTGGAGTATTGGAAGCCCGCGTTCGGCGGCCCCCTCCAACTCAATATGCATCCCTGCGCCCAGGGCGGCGCCGTCCGGCTCGTCCGCAAGCAGCTCCGCCTCCCCATCGACCCCAGTCCCCCCGGCTAAAGCCCCCCGCGCCAACAAAGCCCGCACCCCGCGGGCCATTCGGCATGCCCACGGTAGGCTTGCCACCATGAAGCTCCTCACCCGCGTCAGCATCGCCTCGGTCATCGTGTCGGTCCCGGCGATCGCCTGGACGTTCCTCGTCCTCGCCGCCCTCCTCACCAATTCGGTCATCCCCTTCGGCGGCGGCCTCGCGTCGCTGAGCTTCATCTTCATCCTCCTCGTCGCCGGCCACGCCCTCTGCCTCGTCGGTTTCCTCATCCAAACCGTCCTCCTTTGCTTCCCGACGACCGGTTGGGAACTCCTTTTCCTCCCCCTCGCCCTCGGCCCCGGCTAGCTCCTCGTCCTAGCCGGCCTCATCTGCACCCGTCGAGCACGCGCCTGAGCGCCTCCTTTTCCTCCGCCGTCACCCACAACCCATACGCCGCCTTCACCTCCACCTGTCGCGCCGCGTACTCGCACCGCCCCTGCGGGGGCAGCCACCCCGCCGCATCCGCCGCCTTCTTCTGCTGGTTGAGATCCCCCCGCACCGCCAACAAGTTCCGCGGGTCGTTGGCAAAGTTCCGCCGCTTCTCATCGTCCCAGCTAAACGCCCCGGTCTGCCAGGCATTCGCCAGCGCCACCACATGGTCAATCTGCACGTCCGGCAAGCCCACGGTCTCCCCGCTGTAAGGGTCGGTCAGCGTCCCGCTCAGCACTTTGCACCCCCGCGTTCCAGGCTTTACGACGACCCCTTCTAACTGCTTTCTCAAAATGTCATTGCGGGTATCACACCCGTTGTGGCCACCCTCCACGGTGACATCGTCGGACCATTTCTGGCCGAAGGCGTCCCGCGAGTACGCCCCCAGATACGGCTCCCGCACCTCCAGTTCCGCTAGCGCCGGAGGCACAGACCGCCACTGCATCCACACGCCACCACCGACAACGCAGGCGATGACAGCAAGCACAATGAACACACGCCGCCACATAGAAAAAACCTTATCACCGGCGGCGGCTCGGCTACAGCGCCAGGTCCGGGTGCAAATCCTTCCGCATAATGACCCGCTCCCGCCAGTTTGACAACACGACAACACCGAGCCCGCCGACAAAGCAGCACGCCAACACGATAATCGCCACCTCGGGCCGCGGATCCCCGCTAAACGAGCCGACCATCACGTGCCGCAGCAGGTCAACGGAGTACCGCATGGGGTCCCAGCTGTGTACCCACTGGATGAACGCGGGCTGCACCTCCGGCGGGTAGATGCCGTTGGAGGACACGAGCTGCAGAGGCAAAAGCGCCATGGCGACAACGCGTCCGATCGTCGCCCCGAAGAACGCGTATATCGCCAAAACCACCATGTTGAACGCGAACCCGATGCCGACAAGCGCCACGTAGTATCCCCATAGAGACACCGGCGTGATCCCAATCGCCAGCGTCTGCACGAGGCATAGCCACGTGGCCTGCAAAAAGCTCATCAGCAAGCCCGGCACCGCGACGGTCAGCGCCGCCCGCAGCGGCGACGCCCCGGAGTCAACCGCCCGCCTGTTCAGCGGGCTAAAGACCATGTACATAATCAACGACCCGAGCCACAGCGATAGCGACAGGAAAAACGGCGACAGCCCGGTCCCGAACGTCGTCAGCGTGTCCGCTACGAGCGCCTTGCCCACGGGTTTTCCGCCGACAGCCCCCGCCTCCGACGGCGACGAAACCGCCGCGTCCGCAAGCGACATCGACAGCTTCCCCGCGCCGTCGTCCAACCGCACGGCCCCGTCGGCCAAGTCCCCAAGCCCGACGACAAGCTGCGAGGACCCGGCCGCGAGCTGCGAGGTTCCGTCGGCAAGCTGGCGCGTTCCCACCACGAGCCGCTGCGTTCCGTCCGCTAAGGTCGCCGTCCCCGCCAACAGCGTCCCGGACCCGTCCTTCAGTCGCGCGAGCCCGTCGGCAAGCTGTGCTGCCCCCGCCGCAGCCTTGTCGACGCCCTGTCGGTACGGCGATGACGCGTCTCCCAGCTGGTACGCGAGCTGTTGCGAACCGTCGCGCAGCGCCGTCACCTGCCCCACGGGCGTGTTCCGCAGCTGGTCAGCGATGGCGTGCGCCTCGGGGTACGGCAGCGCGTCGAGCTGGTCGAGCACGCCGACGACGGGCGCGGTGAGCGTGTCCACCCCGCCGGCGATCTGCCCGGCACCGTCGCCGAGCTGACCGGTCGCTCCCTGCAGGCTGGTCAGCCCACCACTCAAGGCCTGCGCGCCTTCCAAAGCGGTCGCCAGCCCGCCATCAAGCTGCCCGGCACCCTCGTTCAACCGTTTCGCGCCGGCGTCCAGCTCACCCGCGCCACCTGCGAGTTTCTCAGCGCCTCCAGCGGCCTCCCCGAGTTTCTCGCTCAGCGTCCCGGCACCGTCCTTCGCCGTCCCGGCGCCGTCGCGCAGCTTGCCTGCGCCCTCGGCGAGCTGTCCTGCGCCCTCGCCCGCTTTGTTTACACCGATAAACAGTTTCGTAGAAACTTCCTGGCTCACCGTATCTGACACGGTCGAGGCCATGATCGTCGTCACCTGGTTGCCGAGTATGGTGGTGATGAATCCGTTGGAGTTGTTGAGCGTCACCGCGATCGTCGCCTGGTCTTTCAGGCCGGTGACGGTATCGGTGAAGTCGCGGGGGATCTCCACCCCCAGGTAGTACGTCCCGTCGGTGATGCCCTTCTTCGCCTCGTCGGCAGAAACCACGTGAAAGTCCATGACGTCGGCGTCGACAAGCTTGTCCGCCACAGTCTTCCCGTTTTCGCCGGTATCGGAGTTGACCAGCGCCACGGGTACCTTATCCAGATTCCCCAGCGGGTCGTTGTACGCCCACACGAACAGCCCGCCGAACAGCAGCGGCAGGACGCTGACCACCACAAACGCCAACGGCGGGATGACTCCGTGAAAGAAGCGGCGGACATTGGTGCCAAAGTGCAGTGCGCTCATTTCATCCTCACATCGATAGAAAAGTAATCCGTTGGGTTTACCGACGACGCAATCACCGGCAGAAACTCCGCCACCGCCGCCAGGTTGTCCAGCAGTTCGTCCCGCAGCTCCAGCGACCGCAGCTGGTCAATATCGTCCACAATCAAAACCGACGCCGACGGCCGCGCCACGAGCGCCAGCAGCACGCGCAGTCGGATCCTGTCGATGACCCGCAGCGCACCCACCGGCACATCCTCCAGCGACAACCCCAGCGGCTCCAGCCACGGCTCGACCAGCTCATGCGTCAACGGCTGACGCGTCACCGGCTTCCACCACGGCTGCGCCCAGGCGATCTGCTCCCGCAGCGTCTCACGCACCGAGGTCGCTCTCTCCAGCGTGTCAATCTCCGGCGCGCCCGCAAGCGCCACCTTCTTGTACAGCTGCCGCGGCCGCAGGATCGATCCGTCGACCTCGACCGATCCGCTCACCGGCCGCAACCGACCCGCCAGAATCAAGCTGAGCGCCGTCGCGTGCGATTCGCGCTCGTGGAGCAGCACGGTCAGCCCGTCGTCCACGGAAAAACTCACGGTGGGCCGTCCCTTGGCCACGCCTATCTCGTGACTCACGAGAACCGGTTCACTCATCCTGACTCCTTAACCGGAGGATTGGCTATCACTTCTTCGGTGTCCTATAATTACGCGTGTCATGCACATCTGTCAAGTGGAGGAATCATGAGGGTGGATGCCGCTCAACGCCGGCAAGCGATTATCGACGCAGCCTGCGAGGTGTTCCGCACCGTCCCCGCCCAACACATCACCCTGTCCCTCATCGCCAAACGCGCCGGCGTCGGCATCGCCACCCTCTACCGCAATTTCCCCACCCGCACCCACCTCAACATCGCCTGTGGCCTTGACCTTCTCGATCAGCTCGACCACGCCATCGACACCCTCGACAAGGAATTCGACACCGACCCCGAAGAAACCCTTGACACCTTCGTCTGGACGCTCGTCCACAACGGCATCGGCACCCTCGTGGCCGTCCTCGTCCCCGACGATCCCGAGGCCATCCCCGAAGAAGTCGCCACCAGGCGCGACCAGCTGCTAGAAAAGATGGACACCTTCCTCACCCGCGCCGCCGCCAAGGGCCTCGTCCCCCCGCATCTCCGCGCCGAGCAGCTCGCCGCCGAGCTCTGCGTCGTCACCCGCCCCCAATCCCACACCCTCTCGCTTATCGACCCAACCGTCCGCGACCGCCTCGTCTCCCGCCTCCTCTTCTGCTGGAAAAACCAGCACTAACTACAGCGCGGGGATGGGAGCCCGCCACTTCCAAGGACTTGACCCGCTGACCTACAAAAGTGAACGCACAACGCACGTGGATTACGCATATTCTCATTCGGTTAGGCCAGGAAAAAAGACGCGCTTGGTGGTGCACTTTTTATCATCAGGCCCCGCCAAAGCAACCTAATGAGCTGCTCGGGTGAGTCTCGTGCAAAACTATGTGCAGTCTCAAAAACGAAACTCCTCATTTGTCGGAATGTGATTTCTCAATCCAACAAATGAGGAGTGGTTTCATAAGGGGAGTTTACGTGCGAGTTCCTTTTACCTCGATGTGCGGGCGCGATAGCACCAGCGTCCGAGGAAGTAGCTGCCAATGATGAGGGCAACGCCACATATTGCCGCTATCATGCATGCTCCTTAGATGTGTTTGACTTTTCGTGGAAGTATCCGAGGATAAACATCACGACACAGCCACCGATGATGGATAGCCAGAACAAGGTCATTCCGATTCCTTCCGAGAGATGTTATTTGCAAACTTTAGAGTCCAAGAATGCTTCGACCGCCGACATTGACCCCATAGCACCAGCAACGGCGGTGAGTTGACCTGCTGTAAAACTACTACAACTGCTCCAGGTCCCATAGCGGCAGCGGCTGCCAACAGTGCAGCAGCTCCAATTCCGAGAAGTACGCTCGCGCAGACACCACGTTCAAAAGCTCGAAGCCTTGGGTACTTTGTGAACTCTGCCGAGAGTTAACGTCTATTTTGGACAGATTGCCGAAGGCTCAGTATCTGAGATTGTGGAGATGAGTGTATCGGGGCGGCGTTTCCGACACCGGACACACGTGAAAGCAAAATTGCCATACTAGCGAGTGTGGCTACGGTATTCTTCATCCTGTCTTATCTTTCTTTTCGGGGTTGGGAGGAATACGTATTTGAAGATACAGCACGTGTCACAGATGTATTCATAAGACACCCCGTATGAGGGTGAAAAAACGGTAAGCTCTTTTGCAAAACAAATTGCAGACAGAAAAATACCACTTTTCTTTGTGGTGTACTACCCCCGGTATGGTGGTGCCTTCAAGGAGCCGGGCGACAAAAATCGAATAGCGGGAAATCCTATTTGTTCTGAAAAGTTGATGTCGACGAAGAATGTCAACGTTTATCCCCGCGCCACCGCCCGCGCCACAATCGCCGCCTTCTCCCACGAGGGCACGTGCGCGCGCCGGGCGAGCAGCTCCTCCGGCGTCATCTCGTCAAGTTGTTCGGTGATCCGCGAATATATCCCGTACGCTGCGGTTACGGCCACGCGCGCGCCACGGGGCAGAAGTCGCACCGTCGGCTCGGCGATCGCAAAGTCTTTTCTTATCGACGCCACTATCCCGGCCTTTTCTTCAACCGTCACCGTCGCCGGGTAGTACTCCCGCCCCAGCCGCTCGGTGTCCTCGCGCAGGTCACGCAGGAAGTTCACCTTTTGAAACCCGGCCCCCAAATGGCGCGCGCCGGTTTCCAGGTACTCCCGGTCGCAGCTAATCGGCTCGTCGGCAAAGAAGATGGCGAGACACAACAGCCCGATGACTTCCGCGGACCCGTATATATACTGTGCGAGTTCGG
>JALFAQ010000092.1 GCA_022772305.1 Corynebacterium glucuronolyticum | reverse complement strand
TTCCATCGACGCGGAGGCATCTAACCACCCGCTGTCGGTGTGGGATGTTGCCGCCCACGACTTCGTGGTGCCTTCCGGCGAGTTCACGGTGTACGTCGGCCACGATGTCACCGATGACTCGAATGTGAGCACGTTCACCATCTAACGGATTCGTCAGAATCCTCGCCAGAATCCTGTGCCCCGGGCTGCCTTTGTGCGGCTCGGGGCTTTGCTTTTGGGCGGGGGCAGCAAAAGGCACGTAGATGTGATGTCCAACCACGTAATGGACACACAGTCCAAAAGCAAGAAGGCGGTGAGAGGGTGTGAGAGACGTGCGCTCGGACTTCCTAGGCTAACCGCGGCGTGTGATCGCCGCTGACGATCTCCGAAACTGTTATGAAACCTTTACATTGATAGGCACATGAAGGTATTCACTAAGTATTATACTTTCGTGGCGTCTGGTTGTTTTGGCCATAGGCCATAGGAGGCGGTCTCAGAGCTGCGTTTAAACCGCCTGGAGGGGCAAATATTTTAGTCGTCGTTCCTTTTCTTTGTTGCTTTATCGGCAAGAAACACTGCAAGGATCGGACCTAAAAATCCGCCGATGACAGGCAACCATGCGGGTGATGTGCCGAAGATTAAGCTAGTTACGAAGGCAAACAGCATGAATAGTGGCACTGCCAGTACGAAGAAGATCAGGCTCGATACAAGGAATTGCGTCGGGCTTTCTTTTTTGCGCGACATGACAACTAATGTACGCCCGTCTTGTCTGGCGAGGTTAGAATCAGAGCATTTATCCGGTCAGCTTCCCGAAAATTTTTGAAAACTTGGTTAGAGACCAGTTTTAGATTTAGTTTGGCTTTCTTGTTATATTTTGTTTTTAAATCGATCGGTGACATCATGCTGGTTACGGAATAGCGTCCTAGGTAGTCGTAGGCTACTTTCGTCGCAGTTTGTTGCCGCCTTGCGTGCGCTATCCTGGATAATCTAGATTTTTCTGGTTTCTACGTTGGCACAAGCCACAAGAGAGCCGAACGAAAGTAAGCAGGTTGCCTGATTGCGTGGTAGCAGGTGTGACCACCCTGGGTTCTGGTCATTTTTGACAAACGGACACCTTTTTGGATGGGGCTACAGCCATTCCTTAAGCGCATCGCGGACGATCTCGGCCATGTGAACTGCCTGCGCGCCGGTGCCCTGGGATACCTGGGTGCGGCAGGAGAAGCCGTCGGCAATGACGGGGCCACTGTCGTCGGCGATGTGCTCGCGGACGCGGGGGAAGAGCTCGCGCTCGCCAAGCTGCATGGACATTTCTGCGTGTCCGGCTTCGAAGCCCCAGTTGCCGGCGAGGCCACAGCAGCCGGTTTCGATCTGCGCTTCGTCGTAGCCCAGTGCTTCCAGGATGAGGGAGGATTGCTGTGGGTCACCAAGTGACTTCTCGTGGCAGTGGACCTGCGTCAACACGCTCCCGGCCTGGGGGGTGAGCTGGCCTGATTCCACAAGGGCTGCGATCTTCGGGGCGACGACCTGAGCGAAGCTGCGGGTTGCTGCGGAAAGCTGCGCGACCAGCGGGTCGTTGGACTGCGTGGTGGCGTCGTGCTGGAGCATGACGGTGCAGGACGGCTCCAGCGCTACCACCGTCAGGCCCTCCTCGATGTAGGGGGCGAAGACCTTCGCTGAATGTTCGAGGACCCGGCGCGTCATGGACAGCTGCCCAGTGGAATGCCAGGTCAGGCCACAGCAGACGAACTCCTGCGGGACGATGACCTCGTAGCCCAGCATCTCCAAGGCCTCGACGGCGGCCTGGGCGGGGTCGGTGTTGAGCTTCGAGTTGAACGAGTCCGGCCAGAGGACAATGCGCTCCTTGCCGGGGTGGGCTGCGCGTTTAGCTGCCCACTTCTGCAGCGACTCCGGAGCGAAGCTGATGAGCGGCCTGCCGGTGTCGAGGCCACCGGCGCGCGCCAAGAGCGTGGAGATGCCCGGGGCGTGCATTGCCCAGTTCACCACGCGCGGGACGAGCGGGAGCTTGTGCGCGACGTGGCTGAGCAGCGGCAACCAGCCCATGAGATAGTGGGCGCGGGGGCGGATGCGGCCGGCGTAGTGATCGTTTAAGAACTCAGACTTGTAGGTGGCCATATCCACGTTGACCGGGCACTCGGAGGCGCACGCCTTGCAGGAAAGGCAGAGGTCCAGGGCTTCCTCGGCGCCGTCGCCGTCGACAGTTTCGCCGCGGAACAGTTCGGACAGCACGCGGGCGCGGCCACGGGTGGAGTGGACCTCGTCGTGGGAGATCTGGAACGACGGGCACATCGAGCCCTCCATCGACCGGCAGGCGGAGACACCGACGCAACGGTTCACGGCATCGGTGAAACTGCCGTTATCGCCCGGAAAGAGCTGCAGCGGGGGGATCTCGTTTTTGCGCTGGGCCGGCTCCATGCGCAGGCCGTCGGTTACGGCATCGGCCCAGACGAGGACACCCGGGTTCATCACGCGCTGCGGGTCGAAGAGGAGCTTGAACTGCTCGAATAGGTCGCGCATCTCGGCGCTGTACATCTTGTACAAAAGCGACGAGCGGGCCCGGCCATCGCCGTGCTCGCCGGAGAGCGAGCCGCCGTAGGAGGAGACGAGGTCGGCGGCATCGTTCATGAAGTTATTGAATGTGGTGATGCCCTCGGTGGTGTGGAAGTCGAAGCTGATGCGCACGTGGACGCAGCCCTCGCCGAAGTG
>JALFAQ010000082.1 GCA_022772305.1 Corynebacterium glucuronolyticum | reverse complement strand
GCGCCAGTTTGGCTCCATGGCGCAGAACAACCAGCAGAAGTCTGCGCCGAAGATGCCCTCGATGGATGAGCTGAACAAGCTCCAGCAGGAGATGGAGGAAAACGGCGGTATGCCGGATCTCGGCTCGCTGGGCAAGGGCTTCCCCGGCATGGGTGGCAAGGGCTTCCCTGGTATGGGAGGTATCGACCCCACGAAGTTCGGATTCCCCAAGTAAAGGCTCTCGCTTTTCGACGACCCTTCCTCGCCGTTTGCTCAGGCATCAGGTCCCTGTCCCCTCAGTTCACAGTGGGGCAGGGATTTGTCTTTTACCCCGTATGGCAGGTATAGTTCTCCAGGTTGTCTGTAGACAACACCCCGCTTTCGCGTGAAAAGTAGGAATCGACGCACCAGTGGCAAGGCTTCGAGAAAGCCACCTCCTGTGCAACCGGCCTGCTGTCACCTCGCGTATGCGGTTGAACTGTACATTTTAAAGGGTTGAAACCGGCCTGCCACGTTGTAGGTGCTGTACTGCCCAGTGACACATAAAGGAAGTATTCACCATGGCTGTGAAGATCAAGCTCGCCCGTATCGGTCGTCTGCACAACCCCCAGTACCGCATCGTCGTTCAGGACGCTCGCGGTCGTCGCAATGGTCGCGTCATCGAGAACCTCGGCATTTACCAGCCGAAGAACGATCCCTCCATCATCGAGGTCAACTCCGAGCGCGCACAGTACTGGCTGGGTGTAGGCGCACAGCCGACTGAGCCGGTTATGGCCATCCTCAAGGTGACCGGCGACTGGCAGAAGTTCAAGGGCATCGAGGGCGCCGAGGGTACCCTCAAGGTTGCTGAGCCGAAGCCGTCCAAGCTCGACCTCTTCAACAAGGCTCTCGAGGAGGCCAACAACGGCCCGACCGCTGAGGCCATCACCGAAAAGAAGAAGAAGGCTAAGGAAGAGAAGGAAGCTGCTGAGGCTGCTGCCAAGAAAAAGGCAGAGGAAGAGGCCAAGGCTGAGTCCGAGAAGGAAGAGGCTTCTGAGGAGGCTGGCTCCGAGGAGACCGCTGCTGAGGAGTCCGCAGAGGAAGAGAAGTCCGAGTAATCAGGCTTCCTCGTGGCTAGTGTCTAGCAACTAACCACGTATCCGCTACTTTTGGCACCCACTGTTTTGGTGGGTGCCTTTTTGCTGTGTCAATGGTCAAGAACAGCAAAGGGAGGACCAGCGTTGGTGACGGCCAGCCTCGGGAAGACCAACAGCGGAAAGAACAGCATCTGGGACCAAGGCAATACAGAGTTCATTGCCGACGAGGCAGTCGGGTGGGCAACCAGCACTAGGTAGAATGGCGAGCATGGAATACAGAATCGGTCGAGTGGTGAAGACCCACGGGATCAAAGGGGAAGTCGTTGTCGATCCCACTACGGATGATCTGGAGGAGCGTTTTTTCGTCGGCGCTGTGCTGACCGGACGCGCAGGTGGCGGAAAAGAACAAGAGCTGACTATCCAGTCCATCCGCCCCCACCAGGGTCGGCTACTGGTGAAGTTTGAGGAAATCCCCGACCGCACAGCAGGTGAATTGCTGCGCGGAATGCAGTTCTTCGCGCCCCCTCTCGAGCACGATCCAGAAGAGGACGGCTACTACGACCACGAGTTGGAGGGCCTCGCAGTCATTCATGACGGCACACGCATTGGTGAAGTCTCGGATGTCACCCATGGACCGGCCGCCACGCTTCTCACCGTCACGATGGACGAGGACAAGCGTGAGGTGCTCGTCCCCTTGGTCGAGGCGATCGTTCCGGAGGTCAATCTGGAAGAAAAGACCGCGACCATCACCCCTCCCGAGGGTCTTCTTGATCTCTAATCAGTCTGGCAGCTATCGACAGTGATCGGCAGTGATCGACACTGGCCAAGAAAAATCGTTCCGTTTTACTCTAGAAAGTCAGTCCACCTGTGTCTATGAAAATCGATGTCATCACTATTTTCCCGGAGTATCTGGATCCGCTCAGGCACGCATTGTTGGGGAAGGCGATTGAGAACGGACAGCTCTCCGTAGGTGTCCACAACCTGCGGGATTGGGCCTCAGGTGTGCACCAAGCTGTCGATGACTCGCCCTATGGTGGCGGGCCAGGAATGGTCATGATGCCGACGGTGTGGGGTGCCGCCCTGGAAGACGTTGTCGCCGGGAAGGCAGCCGGCGAGGAATTACACTCCGCGGAATTGCATAGGGGGCAGGCGCGTCATGATGAGGTGCATGACATTCAATCGCGCGGGTACAGTGCGGAGGCACAGCGCGATGCGGACGATGATCGGCCACTACTCATCGTGCCCACGCCGTCGGGTACCCCTTTTACTCAGGAAATGGCGCGACGCTGGTCCAACGAGGAACACGTCATCTTCGCGTGTGGCCGTTACGAGGGGATCGATCAGCGTGTTATCGATGATGCCGAGAGGTATGCACGGGTGGAGGAAGTCTCCATTGGTGATTACGTCCTCATCGGGGGAGAAGTTGCCGTGCTCGTCATGGCTGAAGCAATGGTGCGCCTCATCCCCGGCGTGTTGGGAAATAGTGAGTCCCACGAGGACGATTCCTTTTCCCACGGGCTTCTTGAAGGGCCGAGTTACACCAAACCACGAGTGTGGCGGGGAATGGAGGTCCCGGAGCCACTCACGAGCGGGAATCACAAGCGGATCGCCCAGTTCCACCACAATGAGGCGGTGAAGAAAACCGCCCGGGTGCGACCGGACATTTTCCACCAGCTCATGGACTCGGGTGAGCTCAGCCAGGAGGATATCCGCCTCGGTGCGGCGGAGTACCCCGTGTGTACTCGCATGCAGGTTCTCGTGCGCCAAAAGGAAATGACGAGCGCCCTCGAGCGCATGGAAGACTACCTTGCTAAACACACAGTCTTTGTCACGGATGTTCGCTCAGCCCCCGTCAACCTCGCCTGCGACCCGAGCCACGCGCTCATCGACGAGTTCGAGCGCACTCATGACCGCCCGGCGATTTCTGAGGAAGTATTCACCCTCGAGATCCTGAGCAACACGCTGCTTCCCACGAAGGAAATTACCTCTGTGGTTATGGAGCTCTTCGAGCCGGGCACACCGTGGATGGGAACCACCGTTGACGTGTCGCAAGCACCGATTACGGCGGATGGAACGGGGATCCTCACGTCTCCTCTGCAGGCAGATCCCTCCTCATTCAATCAGTAAAAGGTGCCGATTTTGGTGCCGCGAGGGACGTGGATGCGCACGGTAAACGGCTAGCCAGTGCATTCCATCGGCGTGCGGGGCGACCGAGGAGGTCTGCAACAGTCTGGCTACAATAGGGCAAATGATTGCAGCTACTATCGCTCAGGAACTCGGCGTTGATATTGCCAAAGTCGAAGCCACGATCAAGCTTCTCGACGAGGGCAACACCGTCCCGTTCATCGCCCGCTACCGCAAGGAAGTTACCGGCGGGTTGGATGACACGCAGCTTCGCACCCTCGAGGGGCGGTTGCAGTACCTGCGCGAGCTGGAAGACCGCAAGAAGACCATCCTCGCAGCCATTGAGGAGCAGGGGGCACTGACCGATGATTTACGGGCCCTCATCGAAGGCTGCGACTCCAAGGCCCGCTTGGAGGATCTGTATCTGCCGTTCAAGAAGCGTCGCAAGACGAAGGCGGATAAGGCCCGCGAGGCCGGTATCGGGGAGGCCTTGCAGGAGATCGTCGACAATCCCAATGAAGACCCGGAAGCGATCGTAGAGAAGTACCGGACGGAAGGCTACGAGGATGTGAAAGCCATCCTCGACGGCGCGCGTGCGATCGTGGCAAGCGACTTGTCCATGAACGCCGATCTCGTCGGAGAACTGCGCGACGAGTTCGCCTCGCATGCCGAGGCAAAGGTCGGCGTTGTCGAGGGCAAGGAAAACGAAGGTGCGAAGTACCGCGATTACTTCGAGTTCAACCAGAAAGCCGAAGACATGCCCTCCCACCGCGTGCTGGCCATCCTGCGCGGGGAGCAGGAAGGAATCCTTCGCATGGACCTCGATGGGGGAGACGACAGCATCTACGAGGCGATCGCCTTCGACCATGCCGGTTACCCGCATTCCGAATGGCTCGACACCGCCGTCCACCGTGCGTGGAAGACCAAGCTCGAAGTCTCTGCAGCCCTCGACGTGCGCATGCGGATGAGCGAAAAGGCAGAAAAGGACGCGCTCGCCATCTTCGCTGTCAACCTCCGGGATGTGCTTCTCGCCGCGCCTGCGGGGCAGAAGTCCGTCCTCGGCCTCGACCCGGGCTACCGCAACGGTGTGAAGTGCGCGACGGTGGACGCAACCGGCAAGGTGATAAACACCACGATCGTCTACCCACACCAGCCCCAAAACCAGTGGAACAAGGCACTCATGGAGCTCGCCTCCATCGCAGCCGAACATCACGTGGAGCTTATTGCCATCGGCAATGGCACAGCCTCCCGCGAGACGGAGAAGCTCGCCCGCGAGGTAGCAGACATGATCGGCAAGGCCGGCGGGAAGAAACCCGTGCCGGTGGTTGTCAGCGAGTCTGGTGCCTCCGTGTACTCGGCCTCCGATCTTGCAGCCAAGGAATTCCCGGACATGGACGTGTCCCTGCGCGGCGCCGTATCCATCGCCCGCAGGTTGCAGGATCCGCTCGCGGAACTGGTAAAGATCGATCCCAAGTCCATCGGTGTGGGGCAGTACCAGCACGACGTCAACCAGACCGAACTGGCCAAGACGCTCGATGCGGTTGTTGAGGATGCCGTGAACTCCGTCGGCGTGGACCTCAACTCCGCCTCCGTGCCGCTGCTGAACCGCGTCGCTGGCATCACGCCGTCGCTGGCCAAAAACATCGTCTCCTACCGTGATGAGAAGGGTACGTTTGCAGCGCGCAGGGACCTCCTGGATGTACCGCGGCTGGGACCCAAGGCGTTTGAGCAGTGTGCAGGCTTCCTTCGCATCCGTGGCGGGGCCAACCCCCTCGACGGTTCAGCTGTTCACCCCGAGGCGTACTCAGTGGTGGAGGAGATTGCCTCGCGCAGCGGAGTCGGAGTAGCTGACCTCATCGGCAACACCCGCATCCTGCAGAAGCTGAACCCCGCAGACTTCGCCACCGACACCTTCGGCGAGCCCACCATCCGTGACATCCTCAGCGAGTTGGATAAACCGGGACGGGATCCGCGCCCGGATTTCCACACTGCGACGTTCAAGGAGGGCGTAGAGAAGGTATCGGACCTCACCCCCGGCATGATCCTCGAGGGAACTGTTACTAACGTTGCAGCCTTCGGTGCCTTCGTGGACGTGGGAGTGCACCAGGACGGTCTTGTCCACGTGTCTGCCATGAGCCATTCCTTTGTTTCCGACCCGCACGATGTGGTGAAAAACGGGGAAATCGTGAAGGTAAAAGTGCTGGACGTGGATGTGCCCCGCAACCGCATCTCGCTTACACTCCGCTTGGACGACGAACCGGGGCAGGAGCGGGACAAGAGGAGCTCGAAGAATTCGGGTTCCGATACGCACGGTGGCGGGGAACGCCGAGGCGGCGGTAACCGGTCCCGTAGGGGACGGGCGCACGGCGGTCGCGGTGATTACGGCGTACGCAGTGGACGTAGTGGACACGGTGGTCAGGGCAATCGTGGCGGTAATAACGGCGGCGGTGGCTCCATGGCGGAGGCCCTCCGGCGTGCAGGATTTGGGAAATAGCGCGTCATATGGCACAATCCACAAGGTTGATGTAACGGATACGAACCAGTCGAGCACCGGGAAATCGGGAGCGCCGCTAGGTTCCTCTTTCCTTGAAATTTTGAAAGGGTTCTTTAAATGAACAACATCCTTGACAAGGTTGATGCAGTTTCACTGCGCGACGACATCCCGGAGTTCCGCCCCGGCGACACCGTCAACGTTGGCGTGAAGGTCATCGAGGGTTCCAACACCCGTGTTCAGTACTTCAAGGGCGTCGTTATCCGTCGCCAGAACGGTGGCATCCGTGAGACCTTCACTGTCCGCAAGATGAGCTTCGGCATCGGTGTGGAGCGTACCTTCCCGGTTCACTCCCCGAACCTCGACTCTATTGAGGTCGTCACCCGCGGTAAGGTCCGTCGCGCCAAGCTGTACTACCTGCGCAACCTGCGCGGCAAGGCTGCTCGTATCAAGGAGCGTCGTTAAGGCTCAGCCACCATTTCCGCTACCACACCGCACACCGCGGTGTAGGCACGGAAAAGGCGTGGTATTCACGGCTTAAGCCTGCAAACCCGGTGTCCTACGTAGGACACCGGGTTTTTTGCTGGTACTATGGCCTGTCGTGAGTAAGCCGGACAAGACACAACAACCGTGGTACATCGAAATCCCGATTGTTATCATCTCCACGTTGATTATCGTTTTCCTCATCCACACCTTCCTGGGGAGGATCTATCTCATTCCCAGCCAGTCGATGGAGCCGACGCTTCATGGATGCACCGGCTGTACGGGAGACCGCATCGCGGTGGAAAAGGTGACCTACGCGTTCAGTGACCCGGAGCCCGGCGATGTCGTCGTGTTCAAGGGAACACCGGCGTGGAATACGAACTTTGAGTCGAACCGCTCCGATAACGCGGTCATCCGCGGACTGCAGAACGCAGGCTCGCTGGTGGGCCTCGTGGCACCGGACGAGAACGATCTGGTGAAGCGGATCATTGCTAAGGGCGGTCAGACCGTCCAGTGCTTGCCCGGTGACGAGGGCGTGTCCGTCGATGGCG
>JALFAQ010000005.1 GCA_022772305.1 Corynebacterium glucuronolyticum | reverse complement strand
CGAGGGCGAGGTAGAAGGCGACGGGAGTGAGGAAACGTCGACAAGCCCCGTGCGCCAAGACGAGCGAGACCTTGTGTTCGGTGCGCTGCGTGAGGCAGGCTACATCTCCTACGACGGTGAGTTGCCCACGGCCGCTGCCGTTGTGCTTGTCACGGGTGACTCCGATGGGCGAGATGATTCCTTCCGCGTCAGCCAGTACGTGGATTTTGCCCGCGCGCTGGACAAGAGCGGTCTGCCGACTACGGTGGCAGGACGGTTGCCCGCCGCTGGTCCGGACGGCCTCATCGGCCGGCTGCGTACTAACCAAGAGGATGCGCTGAGCGTATCCACCGTGGATTCCATTGACCGGTTCTACGGCCGCCTGGCGACGGTGCTCGCAACGGTGGAGCAGATTTCCGGCGGCTCCGGGTCTTATGGCACGGCGGATAAGACAGATGCGGTGGCGCCGGCATAATGAGTTTCCAGTTTTCTGTGCAATCGTCCGAGCATCTCTTGGACGCGCCCATCATCTCCGTCCGGCGCGACCGGGTGACGATGCCCAACGGCGAAGCGAACCGTGAGATTGTCGAGCATTTCGGTGCCATCGCTGTCGTGTGCGAAAAGGACGGCAACATTGTGCTGGAGAAGCAGTATCGCCACAGCGTGGGCCGGCATCTGTGGGAGCTTCCCGCGGGGCTATTGGATAAGCCCGATGAACCTGCTCTTGAGTGCGCCAAGCGAGAGCTGAAGGAAGAAGTTGGGCTGGAAGCCCAGTCGTGGTCCCTCATCACTGATCTAGTGACTAGCCCCGGATTCTGCGACGAGGCTGTGCGCGTGTTCCATGCCACCGATGTCTCTAAAACCGAGCGGCCGGAGGCAGAAGATGAGGAAGCAGACCTTACGTGGGAATGGGTGCCCCTAGAAAAGGCCCGCCACATGGTTCTCGCCGGCGATATCTGCAACTCGATCGCCATCGCCGGGATCATGTGCTGCGGTGGACAAGAGCGCAGCATCGACACTGCCTTTGATCTTCGACCCTCCGCGCTGGCAAACCGCAAGCGTGAACTCAAAGTAGGCGACTGGCACTAGCTATGGGGCATAACCACTCCATCCACACCGACCGTTCCGGCCATTCAACACCCGCCACCCCGGCTGCGCGGCTTGCAGAGCAGTGGGCGACCTACCTGACAGTGGAAAAGGGTAAAGCTGCCAACACTATTGCCAGCTACCGGCGCGATCTGGCTTCCTACCTCGATTTCGTCGGTGAGAAACCGCTGGGGGAGGTGACCGCCAACGATATCGAGGCGTTTTTACAGTCTCTCGGGAGAGAGGGGCTGGCCGTCAGCAGCGTCCGCCGGATGCTGTCCACCATCCGGGGACTGCACGCCTTCGCTCTGGAGGAAGGTGCGATTGCAGACGATGTCGCCCATGACATCACACCGCCAGCGATGCCCCAACACTTGCCGGACACGTTGACTGTTGATGAAGTGTCTCGCCTCATCGAGTCCCAGGCGGGTGATAGCGCGCTTGCCCTGCGAAACCGTGCCCTCCTGGAGCTTCTCTACGGCACCGGCGCCCGCATTTCCGAGGTTCTTGACTTGGTGGTCGATGACATCACGGCTCTGGAGGAAACGGATGGAATCCTCGTTCTCACAGGCAAAGGGGATAAACAGCGAATTGTCCCCGTGGGCTCGAAGGCGAGGCAGGCCTTGGATGCTTACCTCGTGCGT
Organism: Corynebacterium glucuronolyticum; assembly: GCA_022772305.1. Taxonomy (GTDB): domain Bacteria; phylum Actinomycetota; class Actinomycetes; order Mycobacteriales; family Mycobacteriaceae; genus Corynebacterium; species Corynebacterium glucuronolyticum_A. The sequence goes on along the minus strand of JALFAQ010000005.1, from coordinate 26,722 downwards.
GGTCGGCCTCAGCTGAACAAGGGGAAGTCGCCCGCGCTGTTCCTCAACGTTCGTGGCGGTAAATCAATGTCCCGGCAATCGGCCTGGCAGGTGGTGAAGACGGCCGCCGACGAAGCGGGTATTAAGAAGGATATTTCCCCGCACACGCTCCGCCACTCGTTCGCCACGCACCTACTCGAGGGCGGTGCCGATGTCCGCAGCGTGCAGGAGCTTCTTGGCCACGCCTCGGTGACAACGACGCAGATCTATACCCACATCACCGCTGACAGCCTGCGCGCGATGTGGCGCACCGCGCACCCGCGAGCGTAAGCAACGCCCGCGAGCGTAAGCAACGCCCGCGAGCGGAGAGGGGCGCGCAACCACGGGGCGTCGACAAGCGTTGCGCGGGCGATGGGTCGAAACAACTGGGAGCAAAGACCCCGGAAACGTCGAATAACTAAAGGTTAAGTGCATGTTGAGGGTTTGGACACGCGACGGAACCGCGACGTAGGTATGACGTTCCCGTTGTAGACTCTAGGGCAAGAAAGAAACAAATTACGGCGCTGTAATTCCTTGCGGGCTGTGAAAGCAGCAGATCGCGACGGAATGCGGTTGTTAGTGAATGCTCATGGAGGTGCTGTGTCCACGCGCGATGATGACGGACTGTTTAGGAAGTCCGACCTGCCAGCCGATGCTGAGCGCGGTCTGACAGGACGTCCGCTGCGCACGATCCCCGAGCCTCCCGTGCTCCAGAAGCACGGGCCGGCGAAGATTCTGGCGATGTGTAACCAGAAGGGCGGAGTGGGCAAGACCACCTCGACAATTAACCTCGGTGCATGCCTGGCAGAACTGGGGCGCAAGGTTCTACTCGTTGACCTCGACCCGCAGGGTGCACTTTCAGCAGGTTTGGGAATCCGCCAGGACGAACTCGATCTCACCGTCTACAACCTCCTGGTAGACACCGACGCGACGATTGAGGAGACAATTCTCTCGACGTGCGTTCCTGGCCTCGATCTTGTCCCCGCCAACATCGATCTTTCGGCAGCAGAGATCCAGCTGGTCAACGAGGTCGGCCGTGAACAGACGCTGGCTCGCGCGCTGCGCCCCGTACGGCGTGAATACGACTACATCGTTCTGGATTGTCAGCCTTCGCTGGGGCTCTTGACCGTGAACGCACTTACGTGTGCGCAGGGTGTCATCATCCCCATGGAATGCGAATTCTTCTCTCTCCGTGGTCTCGCGCTGCTCACCGATACCGTGGAGAAGGTACGCGACCGCCTCAACTTCGATCTCGATGTGCTGGGCATCTTGGTAACCATGTTTGATCGTCGCACGACGCACTCCCGTGAGGTTATGGAACGTCTCGTGGATGTCTTTGGCGAGAAGGTCTTCGACACCGTCATCACCCGTACTGTGCGTTTCCCGGAGACCTCTGTTGCCGGCGAACCGATTATCACGTGGGCACCGAAGTCCCAGGGCGCGGAGCAGTACCGGAACCTTGCCAAAGAGGTTATCGAACGGACCACTCTCGAGTGACACCGGCGACACACATCGGCGACGACGCCACCTTGTCCCAACCGGTAGAGCAGCCGGAACTGACCGGCTTTCGGGTCGCTCTCCACAACTTTGAGGGGCCGTTTGACCTGCTTCTTCACCTGATCGGCAAGAAGAAGCTGGACATCACGGAAGTTGCCCTCGCAGAGGTCACCGATGAGTTCATCGAATACACGCGCGAGCTGGGGGAGACAGCGGACCTCGATGAGACAACACAATTTGTGCTCGTGGCCGCGACGCTACTGGATATCAAAGCCGCTCGGCTCATACCCCACGGTGAGAGCGATTCGGAGGAGGAGCTGGAGGCGCTGCGGGAAAGGGAGCTCCTTTTCGTTCGCCTGCTTCAGTACCGTGCTTACCAAAAGGTGGCAGCGCTCTTTCGGCAGTGGGAGGAACAGGCAGACAAGACCTATCCGCGCGAAGTGTCGATGGAGAAACCCTTTGTGGGGCTGCTTCCCCCCTTGCAGTTCGATGTGGATTTGGGCGACTTTGCCACGCTGGCAGCGAGTGTCTTCAGGCCGCACAAGGAGGAGGCCGTCGATACCGGTCACCTTCACCAGGTTGAGGTTTCCGTTCCGCACGAGGCGGGATTCCTCCTGGATACGCTCTCGCTCGCAGGAAAAGGCACGTGGATGACCTTTTCAACGCTCACCCGCGACTGTACGGTCACGATGGAGATCGTGGGGCGCTTCCTCGCTCTTCTTGAGCTGTTCAAAGCCCACGCCGTGGATGTCGAGCAGCCTGAGCCGTTGGAGGAGCTCAATGTAGCCTGGACGGGAAAGAGCGTAGATCCGACGGTCGTGGCAGCAGCAAACTGGGACTAGTTGAGTGTGCTCAGTGTGGGGTCCCGGCGTTGGTACCCGGGCACCGGGGACGATTGGAGCTGAAACTGGCGAATACGGACTTAAGCATCGTTTGTTTTGTTTGAATTGTTTCGCTTGAATTAACTAATTGAACGGAGTTTAATCATGGGTATGCAGTTACGGTCTGAGTTGGAATCCCTCCTGTTGGTAGTGGACACTCCGGCGACCGTCGCAGCACTTGCGGCTGCGACCGAGCACTCAGAAGACGAGGTTGCCACCCAGCTGCGCTCCCTTGCTAGCGAATACACCGCGCGTGGAAGCGGTATTGATCTCCGCGAAGTCGACGGCGGATGGCGTTTCTACACCCGGCGCGAAAACTCACGTGTGGTGGAGCGTTTCATTACCGGCGGGAGCCACACGAAGCTCACCAAAGCCGCGATGGAAACGCTAGCCGTTGTTGCCTACCGCCAACCTGTGACGCGTTCCCAGATCTCAGCTATTCGTGGCGTAAACGTCGACGGTGTCATGCGCACGTTGACGCTGCGCGGGCTCGTCCGCGAGTGCGGAACAGAACAGGGCGCAATACTCTACGAGACGACGGAGCTCTTCCTCCAGCACTTGGGAATTGATTCACTCGACCGGCTGCCAAACCTTGCCCCCTTGCTGCCGGAAGTAGATCAGATTGAGCAACTCTAGCCCCAAGAAGAATTCACGAGATTCCCACCTGCGCCAGTTTCAGGGCGCCACGTCTACGGAGGATGTCGCGCTTGCCGCACCGGTGTCGCCCAGACGGGGCAACGCCGACCGCCCCAATGAACAGGAAACGCAGGAGCTCATTGCCTTTGACAAGGAGCACCTCTGGCACCCGTACGCACCGACACCCAACATCTACCCGCACGTTCTCGTGTTCGGCTCGGAGGGCGTGTACCTGGATACCAGTGAAGGTCAGCTCATCGATGGCATGAGCTCCTGGTGGGCGGCGGCCCACGGACACCGCCATCCCGCCCTCGTGGCCGCTGCGAAGCACGAGATCGACACGTTGGAGCACGTCATGTTCGGGGGACTCACTCACCAACCAGCGGTGGAACTAGCCAGGAAGCTGGTACATCTCACCGGCTTGGAGCACGTCTTTTACTCCGACTCTGGATCGGTATCCGTCGAGGTGGCCATGAAGATGGCACTTCAATATCAGCGGGGGAAGGGGCACCCGGAGAAGAATCGGTTCCTCACGTGGCGCAGTGGCTATCACGGAGATACCCAAGGCCCGATGAGCGTATGTGACCCAGAAGGTGGCATGCACTCCATGTGGGAGGGAACGCTCACCAAGCAGTTTTTCGCCCCGGCGCCGCCGGTGCTGGGCGCTTCTGAGCAAGAACAAGATGCATACCTTGCTGAGTTCGAAAGCTACATCGACGATTCTGTCGCCGCGGTCATCGTGGAGCCCCACGTGCAGGGCGCCGGTGGCATGCGTTTTCACGATGTGTCGCTTGTCCAGAAAGTTGTAGACCTCTGCCACTGGCACGGCATTTTGTTCATTGCCGATGAGATCGCCACCGGCTTCCGGCGCACCGGCCCGATGTTTGTTACCACCGGCATGGGCGTGGACATCATGTGCGTAGGTAAGGCACTGACCGGTGGCTTTATGAGTTTTGCAGCAACACTTGCCACCAACGAGGTTGCAGAGGCCATCGGGCCACTCATGCATGGGCCGACGTTTATGGGCAATCCACTCGCCTGCGCGGTGTCACTCGCTTCGGTGACGCTTATGGAAGAAGAACCGTACGACATTGACCATATTGCTGACCTGCTCACTGCTGGGCTGACCCCGGCGAAGGAGCGGCCTGGCGTGGCCGATGTTCGGGTATGCGGTGCCATCGGTGTCATCGAAATGGACCACGACGTGGACATGGTGGCGACAACGCGTGCAGCAATCGACGAAGGCGTGTGGATCCGCCCCTTCGGTCGGCTCATCTACGCAATGCCACCATTTGTCTGCACCGACGAAGAGCTCGCCACCATCACCCGCGGGCTCGTCGCTGCCGCCGCACACGCCTAACACCAGGGCGCTCCACGAGAAGACTCGGCGGTATCAGCGTCTATCGCTGCTTTCTCCACCGCCATCTGGAGTCTGCTTATTTACTGACCAACGCATATGACCGCGTATGACTTGGTGTCGAACGCGTGTAGCACCTCACGTGCGCCACGCGTCACGGCGCTGCCACCGAATAATAAACGGAAAGGAAAAACGGCAATGAAGATTGCTGTAACCGGAACCAACACAGATGTAGGAAAGACGATCGCTACGGCGGCGCTTGCCGTCGAGCTCAACCGGCGGGGAACTGCCGGCGGAGATTGGCACATGATTAAGCCTGTGCAAACTGGTGAAAATGATTCCGATGCGCGAACAGTCCGCGAGCTCACAGGGATTGAAACCGAAGAGGTCATGCACTATCCGGAGGCGCTAGCACCAGATCAATCGGCATTTCGTGCGGGGATTGAACCGGCATCACTGGAGCAGGTTGCCGATGAGGTTGCACGCAGAAGCGGGAACTACCTCGTGGAAGGAGCAGGCGGAATCCTTGTCCGACTGGGACGGGAGTGGACGTTTCTGGATATGTGCGTGCGGCTTGAGATGCCCATCATTGTTGTATCTACTATGCAACTGGGTTCTCTCAACGCCGCCGAGCTCACCGTCTCCCACATTCAGGCCCATGGCGGACGCGTGCTCGGGGTCATCGGCGGTAGCTACCCAACACAGCCGGATCTGGCTACTCGCTTGAACGTGGATGAGATGGAGGCGAAGACGGGGGTGCCGTTTGCCGGCGTGCTGCCCGAGGAAAGTGGGCAGCTGACCAGAGAAGAATTCGCCGAGGTAGCCACTGGTCTCGACTTGGATAAACTGGGTTTGTAGTGTAACGTTTCGCAGTCGGACAGCCCATGAGATCCCGTGTCGCAAGCGCATGCTGCGCTGTAAGCCGGGAGCAGAAAGGCCAAGTCAGATCCTGGTTTTATTCATGGGCGAGGACCGGACAAGCACTCTGTGGTTCATGGGTCAACCGGGAGGATGTACTCCTTGTCGGCCCCAAACCACAGGTAATGAGGGTTAGAATCGGTTGCAGAATCTGCACGATGATGTGCTCATCATCTGCGAACTGATCGGCCCACATCAACAAACGAAGAAGGAATATTTGTGACACCATCCGCTCGCCGAGACGGCACACCGGGAAGGAACAAAGGCCGCAACGGCGGCTCCTCATCCCGGTCTTTCAATAAGAACAAAGCTACGAAGGGTAAGGGAGCACACCGCTCCCACTCCAACAACCGCTACGCCCGCGAATACGAGCAGCCACGCACAGGAGGCGCTGCTGGCGGACGCAACGGTCGTCGCCCACAATCGCAGGCCCCGGGTCGTTCCCGCCGTGCCGAAGATGTGTACATCTCCAAGGCCAAGCCAGCACGGCACCAGCACACCGCCGGTGCAAACGCCGGCGGCCAGGTCAACGTCGAGGGCGGTGTACGCCTGCAAAAAGTGCTCGCCAAGGCAGGCGTGGCCTCCCGCCGCATGTCTGAGGAACTCATCGCCCAAGGGCGCGTGGAAGTCAATGGGCAGATCGTTATGCGTCAAGGCGTCAGGGTTGATCCTGAAACTGCCGTCATCCGCGTTGATGGCGTGCGCGTCAAGGTCAACGAAGACCTCGTCTACATTGCGCTGAACAAGCCGCTGGGCGTGCAGTCCACGATGAAGGATGACATGGGTCGTCCGTGCGTGGGCGATATCGTGGGCGAGAAGGTCGATGCCGGCCTGCATCTTTTCCACGTCGGTCGCCTCGATGCTAAGACGGAAGGGCTGCTACTCCTCACCAACGATGGCGAGCTTGCCAATCGTCTCATGCACCCCAAGTACCACGTGTCCAAGACATACCTGGCCACGGTTCTCGGCGAAGCAGACCGGGATCTGATCAAGAAGCTCCGTGAGGGCGTCGATCTCGAGGACGGCATCGCTAAGGCGGACTACGTTCAGATCGTCGATACGTACGAGGGACGTTCGCTCATCCGTGTTGAGCTCCACGAAGGACGCAAACACATCGTGCGTCGCATGCTCAAAGAGCTGGGTTTCCCCGTGCAGCAGCTTGTCCGTACCAAGATCCATACTGTGCAGCTGGGTGAACTCACCCCCGGTGCGATCAGGTACCTGAACGATGCGGAGCTACGCGCTCTGTACAAGGTGGTGGAAATGTGATTATCGCAATCGACGGCCCATCCGGTACAGGAAAATCTTCTGTCTCCCGCGCCGTGGCCACCAAACTAGGGGCCAAATACCTGGACACGGGCGCCATGTACCGGATCGCCACCCTGCACGTGCTGCGCGGGGGAATCGACCCTGCTGACACGGCAGCCGTCATCGAGCGCACGGCGGATCTGCCACTGCGTATTTCCGATGATCCAGCCGATACGCGGGTATTCCTTGCCGATGACGATGTCTCCGCGGAGATTCGTGGTCCTGAGGTCACAGCAGCCGTGTCTGCCGTGTCCGCGATCCCCGAGGTGCGCGAGAACCTCGTTGCTCAGCAACGCCGGATCGCCGCCACTGCCGGCAATATCGTCATGGAAGGACGAGATATCGGCACGGTGGTGCTTGTCGACGCTCCGACGAAGGTGTACTTGGATGCTCGCCCGGAGGTTCGGGCTCAGCGTCGCCACGACCAGAACGTGGCAGCCGGAAAGGCCTCCGATTACGATGCAGTGCTCGCCGATGTGATCCGTCGAGACGAGCTCGACTCGAGCCGGACGACATCGCCGCTACGCCCTGCTGAGGATGCAACCATCATCGACACATCCGACCTCACGATGGTTGAAGTTATCTCCGCTGTGATCAACACCTACAAGGAGGGGAAATGACCACCAAGCCGCATAACGAAGAGCACGCCGAAGACACCGTCTTCGTCTACCCAGCAAGCGACGGTGGGGAAATCTTTGCCGATGATGCCTTCACCGAAGAGGACGTAAAAGTCCTCGGCGGTGGATATGCTGACTCGGAGTTCCAGCCTCACGACTTTGATTTTTCCGTTTTTGATGAGGAATTCTCCGCGACTGATGACGAGGACTTCTCCGATGAAGACCGCTGGGAGGAACTGGAGCGCGCCTTCGGTGTCGAGCGCGAGACCCATACCGAGGAGGCCCTTTGCACTGTAGCCATCGTCGGTAGGCCGAACGTGGGTAAATCGTCGTTGGTGAACCGTTTCCTTGGCCGCCGTGAGGCCGTCGTGGAAGACACACCGGGTGTGACCCGTGACCGCGTCAGCTACCTCGCTGAGTGGAACGGCCAACGATTCTGGGTACAGGACACCGGCGGGTGGGATCCCGATGCCAAAGGCATTCACGCCGCCATCGCCCGCCAGGCAGAGGTCGCCATGGCGACCGCCGATGTCATCGTCATGGTGGTGGATACCACCGTCGGTATTACCTCCAGCGACGAGGTCATGGCACGGAACCTGCAGCGCTCGGATGTCCCCGTCATCCTTGTCGCCAACAAGGTGGATTCCCCGAAACAGGAAGCCGAAACTGCCGAGTTCTGGGGCTTGGGGCTTGACTACCCGTACCCCGTGTCCGCGCAGCACGGCAAGGGCGGTGCCGACGTCCTCGACCAGATCCTCGAGCTTTTCCCCGATGAGCCTCGCCAGACCTCAATTACCGAAGGGCCACGGCGCGTGGCGCTCGTGGGCAAACCGAACGTGGGCAAGTCTTCGCTTTTGAACAAGCTGTCCAACGAGGAGCGCTCCGTCGTTGACGACGCAGCCGGCACCACCGTGGACCCCGTAGACTCGCTTGTGCAACTGGAAGGTGGCCTGTGGAAGTTCATTGACACCGCAGGGCTTCGTCGAAAAGTAAAGAATGCCTCCGGCCACGAGTACTACGCCTCCCTGCGCACCAAGACCGCCATCGACGCAGCCGAGGTGTGCATCCTCATCATCGATGCCTCCGAGCCGATCTCCGAGCAAGACCAGAAGCTGCTGGGCACCATCGTGGAATCCGGCAAGGCTCTCGTCATTGCCTTTAACAAGTGGGATCTTGTTGACGAGGACCGCAGGGACTACCTTGACCGGGAAATCGATGAGCAGCTCGCTCACGTCCCGTGGGCCAAGCGCATCAACATCTCCGCCAAGACTGGGCGCGCACTGCAGAAGCTCGAGCCCGTCATGCTGGAGGCCTTGGAATCCTGGGATCAGCGCGTGTCCACCGGCCAGCTCAACAACTGGCTACGGCAGGCTATTGCCGCCAACCCGCCACCGATGCGTGGTGGCCGACTCCCGCGCGTGCTTTTTGCCACGCAGGCATCCACTCAACCGCCTGTTATCGTGCTGTTTTCCACCGGCTTCCTGGATGCGTCCTACCGCCGTTACCTGGAGCGCAAGTTCCGCGAGCAGTTCGGCTTTGAGGGCACGCCTGTCCGGATTGCCGTGCGTGTGCGCGAGCGTCGCGGAGGAAAGACGAACCGGAAGAAGCGGTAGTTCATCGCCTTTTCGTGGCTCACGATGGTCACCGTGGCCCCGGCTGTTGCCCAGCGAGTGCGCAACAGCCGGGGCCATACGTCTGTGGAAATAAAAAGCTATGTCATAGCTATGTGCAGGCGAGACAGGGGGATAGCGTAATCTAAAAGCTATGGATTCGAGGACTGCGCTGGCCATCGACACTGCCAAGCTGTATTACGTCGAGGGACTGTCCCAATCCGAAGTGGCGGGCAAATTGGGGGTCTCCCGCCCAACGGTGTCGAAACTGCTCACCCTCGCCCGGGATGCGGGCTATGTGCGCATCGAGATCGACGATCCGCGAACCTCGAGTTCGATCCTCGCAGAGCGGCTGAAGGATGCCTTTGGACTCACCGAGGCCAGGGTGATTCCGGCGATTACGACTTCTACGGGTGCCCACATCGATGATGCGCCCTCCCTGCTCCTCACCGAGTTGGGCAAAATCGGTGCGGAGATGTTGGATACACTCGTCACAGACAACGACCTCATCGGTGTGAGCTGGGGGAACACTCTTCACGCCATCGCCAGTCAGCTGCACCAAAAGACTGTCACCGGTGTGCACATCGTGCAGCTGAAGGGCGGGCTGTCCCACTCGGCACATAGCACCAACGATTTCGATACGATTTCCAAGTTCTCCGAGGCGTTCTACGCGCCCGCCCATCTGCTGCCGCTCCCGGCCGTGTTCCAATCGGCTGAGGTGAAGCGCCTGGTGGAAGGGGAACCGTTTATTGAACAGCTTATGTCGCTGGCCCGGAAATCCACCATCGCCGTGTTTACCGTTGGGTCTGCGACACCAGAATCCACGCTGCTGCAGCTGGGCTATTTCAGCGACGAGGATGTCACACACATTCTGGCTCACGCCGTGGGGGATATCTGCTCACGGTGGGTGACCGCCGACGGCGAGATTGCCGTGCCGGACATCGACGAGCGCTCTGTGGCAATCTCTCTTGCTGATCTGCGTAGAGTCCCCACGCGTCTCCTTGTCGCTGGTGGGTTAGACAAAGCAGAGCCCCTGCGTGTTGCCTTGGAAAAGCAGATGGCCACCCACCTCGTGACCGATTCGACGACCGCCGAACACATCCTTCAGGTCACGGACGCCTCCTAGCCCTCGGCTGGCCAAACCGTCTGGAGGGTTGCCCCACGGCGCCCGTAAACGCGAGTTGTACACTTTCCCCGTGCTCACATACCGATCGATGCTTGCCGCTGGAGTCAGCCTTGCTGTTGCTGTGGGCACTGTCCTCGTTGCGCCTGCATCGGGGGCTGTTGCTGCGCCTGTGCGAACGCTTGTCGACGATTCTCTGGTCACCGTCGCTCCTATCCCACTGTCCGTCATCGACGATGACGGATGGATTGTGGCTAATGAACGCACCCACATCAGCGTGCTATACACCGCCAGTGGCCGGTGGGAGGAAACCACCAACGCGCACGATGTTGTTCCTGCACTGTCACTTATCAAACTGCTCATCGCCGAGTACGTCGTTCAGCACGCTTTCGGCCCCGGAGCGCTCAGCGACCGTGAAAAGGCCCTAAACATGGTGCGAGCCTCCGATGACGATGCTGCCAGGGAACTATTTGAGAAGTATCCCACCTCCATCGAGACCGTGGTCAAGGAAGAGAACCTGCGTTTTACCTGGGTGGGCAAGAAATGGGGAAGCGCGGTGACCACAACGGGAGATATGGTGCGGTTCATTCTGGCCATGCAGGAAGAAAACTCACCGGTCATCGCAGCGATGGAAACAGCTCTACCAGTCGCTGCCGATGGATACGAGCAGGACTTCGGCACGGCCACACTCCCCAGCGTGACCGGGACGAAATTTGGCTGGTCCAATGATCGCGAATCGGCGCATTCCACCGCATCCGTAGGAGATGGAGTCATCGTTGTAGCATCAACGGCCGGATCGAAAGAGGAGCACACCGCCGACGTCACGAAGGCGTTCACCCACCATACGTGCGTGACCGCTGCGTCTTTCAGGCTGTGGGCATACGCCCCGAGCGCGGTCACCGAAGACGAGAAAAAAGACCACACAACCCACCTGCTTGTCCCCGCCACCATAAGCGAAGAGAAAGCGGAGGAGTTTGCAAAAGCAGTACGGCTCGTGAAGCGCACCGATGGTGGTGAGTGTGGACACAATGAGCTTTCCATCCTCCGCGTAACCCCGGTGGTACGTGCCCCGCAGAAACCGGCTACCGCTTTGGTGTGTGCTCCGGCCGAGCAGCTTAGACCTGTTCGTCCTGGTCTGCTAGTGGATCCGTAAGCACTGGGGCTCCGGCGCTGAATTCTTCCACCCAGGCGGCATCTTTATACATGGCTGGGACAGTGCCACGCATGACATCTGCGGTTAGGGTGGTAGCCTCCTGTGAATCCCGTGTGGGAAGCTCCACTGACGACGCGACGAAAATGATGTTGCCGCTCCGTTTACCCTTCAGCACGGTGTGATCGGCTATGAGCCCTACATGTGGGAACGCCTCGCACAATGTGGCAGCTTCTCGCTTGGCTGTCTCGAGCGCGCCCTTCACCCCACAGTTGACAACGTACAGTCCCGGCTTCGCGAGACTGCGGTGAACGGCGTTGGCGAATTCCAGCGTCGTCAAAGGCCGGGGTGTGGCATCAGAGGAAAAGACATCGCGGATGACGACATCGCGGGAGGAGGGACGAAAAGATTCCGTGATCGCGCGTGCCTCGCCCACACGGATTTTTACCTGTGGTGCGCGGGGAACATCGCACAACGCACGTGCGAGTTCCGCTAGCTTCGCATCGATTTCCACGACGGTATTTCTGCTCTCCGGGTAACGCGCAGACATGTATCGCGCGAGCGAGCAGCCAGCGCCACCAAGGTGTGTAAGACGGCGGGGTGAAACACCAGTAGCACGTGCGAACCAGGCGACACTCGCGGCGATCCACTGCATGTACGGAAACATGAGCCGTGTCGGATCCCCCACAGTGATGTGCGACGAGTACTGGCCGTTGACGAGGAGATTCCACGCGTCCTCGTAGCCTGCTACCTTCTCGAAGGACGCAACCCCAGAATCGATGGGGAATTCCCTCCCGTTTTCGCGGACGAGCTCCGTCTCGTTGGTGTCGCTGCCCACGCCCTGACTTTGGGCAGAGCTGTTTCGTCTACGGGAATGGGTCTTCTTATGACCCATGCTAGCGCTCCTCGTGGGCAGTAAGAGCGTCGTGATATTTCTCTACAAGCGTGTGTGTCGCCTCTGCCCAAGAGTGCTTTTCTGCCTCAGCGCGCGCCTGGGCTGGGAAATCGGGGTTGTTGTACGCAGCGCGAATCTTTGTGACCCATTCGTCGGTTGCATCAGGGGTGGCGAGGAAACCCGTCTCTCCATCGACAACGGTGAACGGGATGCCACCGGCACGTGCACCGATAACGGGAATACCACTGGCCATCGCCTCCAATGCGACAAGCCCCAGGGTCTCAGTCTTGGAAGGGAAGAGGAAGACATCCGCCGAAGCAAAAGCTGCGGCTAGCTCCTTGCCCCGCATGTAGCCCATGAACGTGCACCACTCGCGGGGGAACATGTCGTGGAGAGTATCCTCGTTCGGGCCACCACCGACAAAGGCGAGGCGAGTCCCCGGAAGAGTAGCGCGCAGCTTCTCCATGACGGGATAGAGGAACTCGAGATTCTTTTCTTTGCTCAGGCGGCCGACGAACAACATGAGAGGAGCATCGGGGTGGCCGTCGGTGAGCCTGGTGCGCATGACGTCTGTCTTCTGCTGCGGGCGGTACAGATCCGTGTCGACGGCTTTCGGCCAGAGCTCGACGTTTTTGATGCCGACCCTTTGGGCGCGCTCCAGCATCGGCAGCGAGGTGACGAGATTGATGTGCGCCCGGTTGTGGAAGAAGCGGATGATGTGCTGCACCGGCCCGCTAATGGCGGATAGGCCGAGATCATTCATGTAATCCGGCACGTTGGTGTGGAAACTAGCCACCAGGGGAGTGTGGTTCTTCTTTGCTACGCAGATGCCACCGGCAGCAAGCCATACGGGATTGACCACGTGAATAATATCCGGGTTGAAGTCGGTGACAATGCTCACTGCGTGCGGTGTAAGCCACCCGTACTTTAGCTCAGGGTAGACAGGAAGCCCTATGGCCGGGACACCAATAACAGGAAACCCCGCGAACGTATCTGGGCATGGTTGCGGGCCGACCACGATGCACTCATGACCGAGCTCCTGCAGTTGCTCCAGCGTCTTGGTTAAGCGGGTGACAACACCGTCGATTTTGGGCAGAAAAACCTCGGTGAAAAAGGCAATGCGCATGTAACTGAGTTTAGGAAGAGACAGACCGTGTGCCCTTATGAGGGTAGGACACACACGGTACATGGATGTTACTTGTTGAGAGTGGGCTCGCCCGGGTGCTGGTGCTTCGTCCACAGGGAGCGGGCAGGAATCTTATCCAGGTCGGCGCGATCGGCGTACTTCTTGGCCGTATTTTCCACCTCGTGGAGAAGGCCCTCCGACAACGTGGTGGGCTCCAAGCCGAGCTTCAAGAAGTTATCGTTGGTCACCAGCAGCTCGTTTTCTGCCGACTCCTTGCGCGGGTTGGGAACCCTCTGAACCTCCGCGCCGGTGATCTTGGAAACAAGGTTTGCCAGATCGCGGACGCGGTGGGTTTCCGTCATCTGGTTGAAGATCTTTACGCGATCGCCGTGTGATGGCGGATTCTGGATGGCGAGTTCGATACAGCGAACCATGTCGCGGACATGGATGAAAGCTCGTGTTTGACCACCCGTGCCGTGGACGGTGAGCGGGTAACCAAGCGCTGCCTGCATGAGGAAGCGGTTGAGCACGGTGCCGTAGTCGCCGTCGTAGTCGAAGCGGTTGATGAGGCGTTCGTCGCGCTCGGTCTGCGGAGTATGCGTACCCCAGATGATTCCCTGGTGAAGATCAGTAATTCGCAGCTCGTCGTTCTTTGCGTAGTAGGCGAACAGGTTCTGATCCAGCACCTTCGTCATGTGGTACACGGAGCCGGGATTGGTGGGGTAGAGGATTTCCTGTTCGCTCTCCTTGCCATCGGTCTTGACAGTGATTGTGAGGTAGCCCTCTGGGAGCTTCATGCCGGCGGTGCCGTAGCCGTAGACACCCATCGTGCCGAGGTGTACGACGTGAATATCCTGGTCGTTTTCGACGATTGCCACAAGCAGGTTGTGCGTTGCGTTGACGTTGTTGTCCACGGTGTAACGCTTGTGGGTGGAGTTGGTCATGGAGTAAGGCGCGGAGCGCTGCTCAGCAAAGTGAACGACGGCATCTGGCTGTTCGGTTGCCAGGAACTCGCGAAGTTTGTCGTACTCTTGCGCAATATCGATCTTGAAGGTGCAGATTTCCTTGCCGCTTACTTCCTTCCAGGCCTCGACACGTTCGCTCAGTGGGCGGATCGGGGTGAGGGAGAATGCGCCGAGTTCCTCGTCAATTGCCCGTCTCGATTCGTTGTCAACGATGAGTACGTCGTGTCCAGCATCGGACAAGTGCAAAGCTGTAGGCCAGCCGCAAAAGCCATCGCCACCGAGGACTGCAATTTTCACGTATATCTCCACTTACCATGATCGAAAATAGTTACACCTTTCAACGTTAGTTGGTTTCTACTAACTCTGCCCAGTGGGGAGGAAAACTCTTGTCCTGGGGTTACCCCCAAAGGGTCGGACCGATCGGTGCGATGGGAACCTGCAGGCCATGGTCTTAGCTCCACGCCCTTGCGGAGGCATTATGGTCGCCAGCGTGGTGACCATCTGCGAGCTCTTACTGAGGCAGAATCGTGACAGAAAAAACCACCGTGTTCTGCACGATGTATGCGGATCACGGTGGTTAATGGGGCCCAGGGAAAACAACCCCATGTTCAGTTTGTGGTTTTTATCTCACCCAAAGTGTGAGACATTCTCACACGGGCAAGGGAAAACCTACTTGGATTCCGGTGCGCGCTCCGGGACAGGCATGCCCAGTGCCTCGAAAGCGGTGGGGTAGCCCTTGGTGGCCGAATCGGTTCCGTTCCAGCATTCCACGTTCTTGATCTCGGGAAGCATATCGCGGTGGAAGATCGGGTCCAATCCCTTGGAACGCTGCTCCGAGTAGTTGCGCAGCAGCTTGATGGCGACTCCACCGAGAGGAACGATGGCGATGAGGTTGATGATGACCATGGTGCCGGCGAACGTATCGCCAAGTGCCCAGATGAGCGGCACAGTGCCCACAGAGCCGAAGACAACGAAGACGAGGACTGCTACACGGAACACGGTGAGCGCTATCTTGGAGTCCGTGAGGTACTGGACGTTGGCCTGCGCGAGGTAGTAGTTGCCGATCAGCGAGGAGAAGGCGAGGCAGAACAACACCAGGGTGACAAAGTGGATTCCCCACGCGCCAACAGAGTGTGCCACGGCATCCTGGGTAAGAGAGGAAGTTTGGCCTTCCTCTGCCGTGTGGTAATCGCTGAGCAAAATGATGAAAGCAGTGATGCTGCAGACGAGGAGGGTATCGAAGTACACGCCGAGAGTCTGCACGAGGCCCTGCTTCACGGGGTGCGATACGGTTGCGGTAGCAGCGGCGTTAGGAGCCGAACCTTCGCCGGCCTCGTTGGAGAACAGGCCACGTTGCATGCCGTACATGAAGGCCATACCCATCGTGGCACCGCCGATCTGGCGGAAGCCGAAGGCTGCGGCAAAAATATCGGAAATCATGGCGGGAACGTGCTGAATATTCAGACCGACGATGATGAAGCCGAGGATCAGGTAAGCGACTGCCATGAACGGAACAATCATCTGCGTAAAGCTGGCGATGCGCTGCACGCCACCGAAGATGACGAGGCCAGCGAGGATTGCCATGGCAAAACCGATGCCGAGACGGACGAGGAAGGTGGTGTGCTCATCCATCGGGGAGCCGATGGTCTCTACCGACTTGGCGATGGCTTCCACAACTGCGTTGGACTGTAACGCGTTGTACACGAACCCGAAGGTAAAGGCGATGGCCACGGCGAAGATCGTCGCTAGAACCTTGGAGTTCAAACCACGGGTCATGTAGTACGCCGGGCCACCGCGGTAGGAATCGCCGTCGCGCGTCTTCCACAGCTGTGCGAGCGTGGACTCGACGAAGCTGGTTGCGCCACCGACGAGGGCGACCATCCACATCCAGAACACAGCACCGGGGCCACCAGTGGTGATCGCGATGGCGACACCTGCGACGTTGCCGGTACCGACGCGGGACGCCGCGGAAATGGTAAATGCTTTGAAGGCGGAAATGTCCTCGTCGTTTTGCTCCGCAGGCTTTTCGACGACTGCCTTGAACATGTCGGGAATCTTGCGGATCTGGACGATGAAGGTTCGAAAGCCAAAGTAAATGCCTGCCAGCAGGAGCGGAATGGGCAGGAATGACCACAGGTGACCATTAAAGTTTCCCACAGCATTCTCCAACACACTCATCATGCTGTTGAAGCCTTCCATAATATTCATGGGGGTAGATTACACGACAGGTGTTTAGATAAAGAAACCTAAACCCACCTAAGGAAAGTGCAGATACCCTAGTTATCAGATGTTCCGAAGTGACAAACGGAGTCTTCATCATTGAAGAAGGCACTTTCCTGGTAATTGTGAGTCTGTGCGAGTGGGGACAGAAACAACAGAGTAACGGCAAGCCAAGGGCAAGGCCTGGTCCTTCAAATCGGCCCCGTGGTCTGATGAAAACTGGTGACTTGTTACCGCGTACTTAATCAAGACGGTATCCTCAGTATATGGCCTATCATGCAGACTCTTCCAACATGGACAACCTTGAAGTTCTCACGTGGGATATGTTCGGACAAGCATCACGCGAGCTCGCTCAAACGATTGTGAATTCGGGTTATGAACCCGACATAATTATCGCCGTGGCTCGTGGCGGGCTGCTGCCCGCCGGTGCTCTTTCTTACGCCATGGGCGTGAAGCTTTCCGATGCCATCAACGTTGAATTCTACACCGATGTGGAAGAGACTCTGCCGGATCCCATTCTCCTTGAGCCACTGCTGGACACAAACGCTCTGAGCGGAAAGAAGCTCCTTGTTGTGGACGATGTCGCAGACTCTGGGCGCACGCTTGATTTGGTTCTCAAGATCCTGGAAAAGAGCGCGGCTGAGGTTCGCTCCGCCGTCATCTACGGCAAGTCTCGTTCTGTCATTGAGCCAAGCTACGTGTGGCACCATACCGATCGGTGGATTGCCTTCCCGTGGTCTGCTGAGCCGCCGGTAACCAAGGACGAGTAGTTTTTATCCGAGTTAACGAAAATCCGTGGCTGTAATGAATGTGCAGTCACGGGTTTTGTATGTGGTTAGGCTAGCTCGACAAGGAGACGGCCGGGTACCACGTGAGATCGTCGTTAGGAAGATGGGTGCAGGCCGTGGTCGGGGGAGTGGCGTCCTCTGCGCTGCGGGTTAGGCCCCAATAGATCAGCGACGCCATGGTGGGGGACAGCGGTAAATCATCGTGGATGATCTGGTCATTTTTGAACGCACACACGTCTTTCACGTCGACGTTTGCCACATTAGCGCCATCGACGGCGGTAAGCTTGCTCGTTTCGTTTGGTGTCACGACCGTATCGTCAGGGGAGTAGAAGGACGTGTAGGTCACCCCGGCGACAGTGTCCGGCTGCTTGTTCAGCCAGGCGATGAAGTTGCTGCCCACGATCTGCTGCGAACTTGCCGGGGAAAGGAAGAAGGTCATGATGTGGGGAGCGAAATTGATAAGCCCGCGGATGAAGCTTCCGTGACCATTAACATCTGTGCCATGGAAGGGGGCACCCATGGAGACGACGCGGTTAACCTTCTCCGCGCCATAAGTGGCGATATACGCCTTGGGAATCATGCCACCTTGTGAGTGGCCAACGATATCCACCTTCGGTGCTTCCGTTTCCTCAAGAACGTGATCAATGTAGTGGGAAACCTCAGCCACAGAGGTCGGGATATCGCCGGTGGCGTACATCGAAGAGCTCAAGTTCTGGATGGAGACACCCGTATTCTTGCCGTAGTTATAGCCCCACACGCAGAAGCCCTGCTTGTGGAGAGACTCAGCGGTGCCGTAGAAATCGCTCATGTTGCGCGAGGTGCCGTGGAGGAAAAGAACCGGGGTGGGATGCTCAGGTGCCGGAACACACTCCGGATCGTTGAGAAAATCCGGCGCATCTGCAGGGGAGACAACTTCAGGAAGTTCCTTGGGATCCTTCGGAGTGAGAGTATCCGGTGCTGTGCTGGAGCCACTCGATGATCCCTGAGCGTCCTCGGTGGGCTTTTCTTCGGTGGGTACTGCAGTGGTGGTTGTTGTTGGTTCTGGTGTCGCGGTGCTTGGAGTATCAGCAGCTGCGGGCACTGCAAGAGCCACCACCAGGGAGGTGAGAGCCGCAGCACAGGTAAGTCGAATGGATGAGGTCATGTCCAGGTCCTAAATCTTCCTACTTTTTGTCACGTATGGGAAGCCTGAAAAGCGGTCACCCGCTGATGCCAAGCTACGAAGACAACTATAGCGTTTCCTCCCGCGTGGGGCTCCGCGAGCCGGACAATGAGGACAGGGATCCGGGGCGGGATGAAGGGCTTAGGGCCCGACCGCGTCCCCTCAGCGGGGACATCAATCGGCCTAATTAACCTCATTTCAGGTCTAATCAGGCCGATTGAGGTCCCGACCCCCAGACACACGAAGCTTCCAGGTGAATAAGAAAAGCCGGCAACGCTGTACGTTACCGGTTTTTAAGAGTCGGACTGACAGGATTTGAACCTGCGACCCCTACACCCCCAGTGTAGTGCGCTACCAAGCTGCGCCACAGTCCGCCGCTGCCCTTATCGTGCAGCTCATTTAGATTACAACATTGCAATCCGGATCCAAAATTAGCAGCTTAGGGCGGGCAATTTGCAACCGTCGGGCGCGGGGAATGTGGACGCGCCACGTACGGTCTTAGTCGTGTTTAGTCCTCGACAGGTATGTTGGTGATTGTATCCGTGATGCTCAACGCGCCCTCCAGTAGAGAGTGGATGAGCGGATCGTCGAGGGTAGCGGTGAGACGATCCACCTCTTCGTCGGAAAGCCTGCCGGTGAGTTTGATCGAGCGGGTGAGCTCGAAGGAACCGTCCTCGGAAAAGTCGGCCACCTCGGTGGCCGCCGTGGGCATCTGTTGAACCTCGACGTGAACGTTTTCCAGACCTCGGATGCGCAACTTCTTGGCGTTGACGCGAATCTGCTGGGACGTCGAGGTGGCAATGGCACTCATGAGAAGGCCCGTGGGCGTAATGCCGTGCCCCTTGCCGCCACGGGTGGTTTCACGGTCGGAGATGAAGTGGCGCACCCCGGCGCGCACCGCGTCCGTGTATTTGCCGGTCTTGGTGGAGCGCGCCTCGGCGACGGTCTCGTCAACCTGCTCGCGGAAGCGCTCACCAACCTGGGTGTAGGGCTCTGCCCATTCGGCAATGAGGCGGCCGGCGCGGGCTGCTGAACCCGGCTTGGTGCACAGGTGATCGGTCTTATCCAAGGCGACGAGGGACTTGGGGTAGCGGGAGACCTGGAAGATAAGCTGTGCGCTGTCGATGCCGACCGTTTGGTCCGTGGGGGAATGGAGAATAAGGAGGGGCTTCTTCAGATTCGGGAGGTAGGTCTCGGGGTTCGTTTCCGCGAGGTCTTCCAACAGCTTGCGGGAGATGGTCATTGTACGACCGACAAGTGAAAAAGTGTAGTCGCCTTGGCGGTCGACCTTACTGATGGCATCGGGGAACTGGAAAACGGCGTGTGCGGGGTCGAAGGGCGCGCCGATGGTAGCGATGGCCTTGAGTTTCTTCATCCTCTGGCCGGTGCGCAGAGCGGCTGCACCGCCGAGGGAGTGGCCGACGAGGAGTGCCGGTGCTTCGTAGTTTTTCTCCAGCCATTCGTACACGGCGTAGAGGTCTTCGCAGTTCGACGTGAACGTCTGCTCCGCAAAATCGCCCTCCGATTGGCCAAGGCCTGGGTAGTCAAAGCGCAGCACAGCGTAGCCGTACTCTGACAGGGTTTTAGAAACGCGGGCAGCACACGGCGTGTGGCGGTTGCCGGTGAAGCAGTGAGAAAAGATGGCAAATGCTTTTGGCTCTGTATCCGGGAAGTCGATAGTGGCGGCGAGACCAAGGCCTGCCGGCGACGGGACTGTGACGTTAACTGAGTGCATAGTGTGTTCCGTTCCTTCTCTTCCGCGGTGTCCTTACACGCTGGTGGCCGGTAGTTGTTGAGCAAAACCGAACCGTACGCAACAGTAGGCTACTCACCGCAGGGGCCGTGCGCTAAGTTTTTTTGCCACCAATCCTAATGATTTTGCCCCTTAATAGGTGTGTCGAATGATGTTGTGTGTGTACGCCGTGATGGACGCCACGCACGAAACGGTGTTTCCGCATGTGGGTATGCCTACTTGGCACGGTCGGACTCGCGGTAGACGGTGGGTGCAGTCGTCGATGCCTGTGGGAGGAGTACACAAACTGTGCGCTAGTCTGGACGTATATGAATGCGTAGCTGGTGTGCAGCGGGAATAGATTCGCTGGACACTGGCGCGGGTAGCTCCGCCCGAGCTGCGATACATCGCATGGCGTGGCATCCGCACTGAGTGAGTTACGAGCAAGGAAGGCGACACATGGCCGGAATGGATTGGTTGTGGAACGCGTTGGGCTCCAAAAAGGGGCGCAACCAAAAGCAGAGCAAGAAGGTTGTCGCTGCGGCAACGCAGGTGGCAGACGATCTTGCAGGCTTGAGCGATTCCGACCTTGCCGCCTACGCCCGGGAGCACATCGACGATAAGCCGGCGTTCCTCGCAGCTCTTGCCGTCGCCTCCACCCGCACCATCGGACTGACTCCGTTCGCAGTGCAGTCCCAGGCCACGCTTCGGCTTCTCAACGGCGATGTCATCCACATGGCCACCGGCGAAGGTAAGACGCTCGTCGGCGCGATGGCAGCAACAGGTTTCGCCCTCAAAGGGAAGTCGGTGCACCTCATCACCGTCAATGACTACCTCGCGGAGCGCGATGCCACGTGGATGCGTCCGCTCGTCGAGTTCTTCGGCCTGTCGGTCGCCTTCGTCACCGAAAAATCCACCCGCGACGAACGCATTGCTGCCTATCAGGCAGATATTGTCTACGGTCCGGTCAACGAAATCGGTTTCGATGTCCTCCGCGATCAGCTCATCACCCGCCGCGAGGACGCTGTTCAGCACGGCTCGGACGTCGCCATTGTAGACGAGGCCGACAGTGTGCTTGTCGACGAAGCTCTGGTTCCGCTCGTCCTTGCCGGTTCGGTCCCCGGTACAGCCCCGCAGGGCCACATCACCGACATTGTCCGCACACTCACCCCGGGTAAACACTTCACCGTGGACGCCGATGGCCGCAACGCCTTCCTCACCGACGAGGGTGCATCAGTAGTGGAGAAGGCCTTGGGAATCGAATCGCTCTACAGCGAAGAGCACGTGGGAACCACCCTTGTACATGTCAACCTCGCTCTTCATGCGCAGGCACTGCTCCAGCGCGACGTTCACTACATCGTCCGCGATGGGAAGGTACAGCTTATCGACGCCTCCAAGGGCCGTGTTGCGGATCTGCAGCGCTGGCCCGACGGGATCCAGGCCGCCGTAGAGGCAAAGGAAGGCCTCCATGTCACGGAAGGCGGGCGCATTCTCGATTCGATGACGCTCCAGGCACTCATCGGACGCTATCCCACTGTGTGTGGCATGACCGGCACGGCTGTGGAAGCTACCGATCAGCTGCGGGAGTTTTACAACCTCCGCGTGTCCGTCATCGACCGCGCCGAGCCACTGCGTCGATTCGACGAAGCGGATCGCATTTACGCCACTGCGGAAGAAAAAATGGAGGCCGTCGTCGCCGATGTCCTCGAGCGCCATGCCGCAGGGCAACCCATCCTCATCGGCACCCACGATGTGGCCGAAAGCGAGGAACTGGCAGCCGCTATCCGCGAGTACGACATCGATGTCAACGTCCTCAACGCGAAAAACGATGCTGAGGAAGCAAAAATCATCGCTGAGGCAGGCGACATTGGACGCATCACGGTATCCACTCAGATGGCCGGCCGTGGTACCGATATCAAGCTCGGTGGTGCCGACGAGTCCGAGCACGAAGCGGTGTGTGAGCTTGGTGGACTGTGTGTCATTGGCACCGGCCGGTACAAGTCCTCACGTCTCGACAACCAGCTTCGCGGTCGAGCGGGTCGTCAGGGCGATCCCGGTCACGCCGTCTTCTACGTCTCGCTCGAGGACGAGCTCATCCTCAGTGGTGGCGCTGGGGAATCCATCACCGCTCACCCCGGTCCGGATGGGCTGATTCAGGAAAAGCGCGTGCAGGATTTTGTCGAGCACTGCCAGCGTGTCACGGAGGGACAGCTCCTGGAGATCCACTCCCAGACGTGGAAGTATTCGAAGTTGCTCGCCGATCAGCGCGTCATTATCGATGAGCGTCGCGCCACAATCCTTGACACCGAGAAGGCGTTGGAGGATTTCGCAGCGCGCACCCCGGAACGCGTCGAAAAGCTACAAGAGAGCGTCGACCACGACGTCCTTGTTCAGGCCGCACGCGATGTCATGCTCTACCACCTCGACATGGGATGGAGCGACCACCTGGCGCTTATGGACGAGGTGCGCGAATCCATCCACCTTCGCGCCATCGCTCGCGAGACACCACTGACGGAATTCCACCGCATCGCCGTGCGGGAATTCAAGGATCTCGTCAACCGTGCCGTGACCGAGGCCGTGGATACGTTCAACACCGTCACCATCGACAACGACGGTGCCCACTTGGATGATCTCGGTCTGTCCCGCCCGTCTGCCACATGGACGTACATGGTGGGTGACAATCCGCTGGAAAAGAAGTCCGGACGGTTCCTGCAAGGGGTAACGGATATCTTCCGCTAGGACGGAAATCACCCCCACGGCGGGTGTAACTGGCTATAGTTGTAAGCAACCGCTTGCTTTTTCTATGAGAATTGGAGGCCTCTTGATGGCAGACCATAACGAGATTCCTGAGGCACAGGTAGAAACTACCTCTGTTTTCCGCGCAGACCTGTTGAAGGAGATGCAGTCGGGAGCGAATACTGGTTCGCAGCCTGGTCTCAACGCAGATAACCTTCCTTCCGGATCCGCGCTCCTCGTGGTCAAGCGCGGCCCGAACGCGGGTGCGCGTTTCCTCCTTGACCAGCCGGTAACCACCGCTGGTCGCCACCCGGACTCCGACATTCTTCTCGACGATGTGACCGTATCCCGTCGCCACGCCGAGTTCAAGAAGGTCGACGACGGTTATGAGGTCACCGACGTGGGAAGCTTGAACGGCACCTACGTGAATAGGGAGCCCCAAAACAGCCAGGTCCTGGCCAGCGGCGACGAGGTGCAGATCGGTAAGTTCCGTCTGGTCTACCTCCAGGCTAAGTAGGAAGAATTAGCTCGAGAACCCCTTCGCTTCACGGCGGAGGGGTCTTTTGGCAAGTCTGTAGGCTTGATTTTTTGTGGCGTGCGCTAAAGTCTCGCTAGAGGGTACAATTTGTGAACATAACGGTTGGTTGTTCTAGAAGAGGGTGTTGTGAGCGTTCCTGCACGTAAAAACGAGGTAGCCTCCTCTGCGTCGGAGTCCGCCCACCGCGGGCGAATCCCACGGGCGAAGAAGACGATGTCCATCGGTGTCGTTCTCAAGCGCATCAATGAGGAATTTCCTGATGTCACCGTGTCCAAGATTCGGTTCCTGGAGTCGGAGGGGCTCGTGTCCCCATCCCGTACGTCGTCCGGATACCGGCGGTACACGGAAGAAGATGTCGAGCGGCTTCGCTACATCCTCATCACGCAGCGTGACCACTACCTGCCGCTGAAGGTCATCCGTGAGCAGCTAGAGGCCATCGATGCTGGCGAGGTGACCTCGATCATGAGCGCCTCGTCGTCTACCCCCGTCGTCAGTCCGGAAAACTTCCGTGACCCTGCCCCCGTGCGGTTGTCCGACGCGGATCTGGCCAGTGGTTCTGGCGCGGACGAGGAGATCGTCGCCGAGTGCATCGAGCTCGGTCTCATCTCTCCGGATCCCGCCGGGTACTTCACCTCCGATGACATGGCTATCGTGACAACGGTTGCGAAGCTGACCGATGCCGGCCTCCAGCACCGCCACCTCAAGAGCTTGAAGAACGCGGCGGTTCGTCAATCCGACATCGTCGAGCAGGTGACCCAGCCTTTGGCAATGGGAAAGGACGACACCGCAAAACACCGTGCCGACGAGAAGCAGCAGGAAATCGCCGCCCTCGTTGTCTCTCTGCACGCGACACTCCTCAAGAATGCGCTGAGGGGCTAAGGCTGATGAGCAAGAAGCCTGCGCTCCGCGAGGCAATCATGGATCAGGTGTGGTATTCCTTCGACCGCACCTACGCGTGCCTGAGCTTTCGATGCGGGGATATCCTCCTGCCTGTGTGGGTCTCCGGAAACTCGGCAGTCCACCTGGAGCACCGACTTCTGCGACCGCCGAACAGGCCAGAGGGCATTGACCTGCTTTTCGACCGCATCGAGGACATCGGCGTGGAAAAGGTGGCCATCACCGGATATTCCGATGGTGTTTATTACGCCACAATGTTCCTTAAAGACGGTGAGGAGATCGACTGCCGGCCAACAGATGCACTGGTGATCGCCGACCTCATTGAAGAGACCATCTACGTCAGTGAGGATGTCCTCAGTGAATGTGGATTGGCCGTCGACGAGGATACCGATGTTTTCGAGCTCTTTGAAAGCGATGTGCCGCTGGGGCCACAGAAAGAACACGTGGGTTCCGGCGACGCGGAGATAGATATTTCCGACGATGACGAGTTCTCCGCCCTCATGAGCGACTTGGGAATCACCGAAAACGACTTAAAACTTGATTTAGAAAACCCAGATGACCAGTGATTTTGAAGCGCCGTGGCTGCGCCACGGCGCTTTTTCACATGACACGCCGTGTTAAACTTGTAAACTACATGGATGTGACTAGTGTTAAAGTTGAACTTCAGAGTTGCAGAGTTGTTCAGCTTTGCACGAAGTAACTGTAGGCAAAAACCACGACAAAGGATGACACATGGTTAACGACG
The DNA here is from genome assembly GCA_022772305.1 of Corynebacterium glucuronolyticum. Taxonomy (GTDB): domain Bacteria; phylum Actinomycetota; class Actinomycetes; order Mycobacteriales; family Mycobacteriaceae; genus Corynebacterium; species Corynebacterium glucuronolyticum_A. The sequence continues at coordinate 1,803 of JALFAQ010000005.1, read as the reverse complement.
ATCGCCCGATGCAGGAATCGCTCTTCGATATCGGACCCGACGAGGAGGTAGGCTACCGAGTTCCCACGGCATGCCAGGTTGCGGGAATCACCTACCGGCAGCTCGACTACTGGGACCGCACGAATCTTGTGCAGCCCTCCATCCGTGGCGCTCACGGCTCCGGCTCCCAACGTCTGTACTCTTTCCGCGACATCCTCGTGCTGAAGATCGTCAAGGGACTGTTGGACACCGGTATCTCCTTGCAGAACATTCGTTCCGCCGTGGAAAAGCTCCGCGACCTCGGCGTCAACGATTTGGCAACCATCACCTTGGTTTCCGACGGCAAGACCGTGTACGAGTGCCGTTCCGCGGGCGAAGTCATTGACCTCCTCAACGGTGGCCAGGGCGTGTTCGGCATCGCGGTCCCCAGCATCATGAAGGATCTGACCGGCACTATCACCCAGTTCCCGCACGAGCGACTGGACCAGCCAGAAGAAGCAGAAACCACTGGCATCGACGAGCTCGCTGAGCGCCGCCGCCGCAAGCTTTCCTAACACAACACTTTTTAACCGCATGGGTAAGTCATCCATCCCATGCGGTTTTCGCAGCGCTAAACCCCTTGCCCTGTGGATAGCTTTTGTGGCTCCGGGTGAGTTTTCCACAGGTTTGGGTTATTGTCCTTGACCCATGCTCCGGTTGTTTTATTGTGTGTGGCATGACCGTTTTGACGGATTGTGCTGTGTTCCTCTCGCAGGCGATGGTGATCGCTGGGGAGGCGTTTGGCATGTCCAAAAAAGCACTTGTCCGGGTTGGTTACGATAAGACCACCGCCCACACCATCCACAGGCTTGCGGGCATCTACTATGGGCGCACCAACAATCCCCGCCGGCAGGAACGTGCACGTACCACCGCCCGCGAAACCGGCTGCAGCTTCGCATCGCTTCAGGCTATTGAACGGTTTGTGGCCAAGCTCCCCAAGAAGCACGCGTGGACGATCCGTGAGGCCTTGGTTGTGTTTGGTCGGGATATCACACAGATCAATGCGGAGGGTGCGCGTCTTATCCAGGTCTATACCCGGGCGGATAATCCGGAGAAGAAACTCACCTATAGGGCGATCCCGAATTCTACGTTCGCCACATTGACGCTGACGGCGGAATCGTCGCGGGTGAAGCAGATCGTTGATCGGGCACAGGACACAGACACGAACTGTCCTGCTGATGGGCTTATCAAATTGGCTCTTGCAGCTAATGATGGGGAGCTTCCCCCTGTTGCTATCCCACTGGTGGTGATTCCGTTTACGTTGCCGTATGTCCATGTGACGGAGGTGGAGCGGGGTAAATTTGTGTTCTCCATGACTAACGGTGCCACCATCTCCGGTGAGGAGGTTGTGGAGGCGCAGTTTGCTAAAGAGCGGTTTGCTGTTCTTGCTAGTCCCTTGGGGCCAAAGGATTTCGGTGTGTATCGGGTGGAGATGACACCGGAGTCTCGGGGTGCGGACCCGTTGGAGAGGCTTATTCAGTCGATCCGTAACCCGGTGTGTGCCTGGCCCGGTTGTTCTAAGCCGGCCACGAAGTCGCAGATTCATCATATTAAGCCCGTCAAGCATGGTGGGAAGACGGTGTCTGAGAATTTGATGGTGTTGTGTGATTACCACAACGGCATCAACGATGATGATCTAGATAAGCCCAGGCATGGTCACATGGTGCGGATCAACGGGTTGGAGTATTGGCAGCCTGCCTTCGGCGGGCCACTGAAACTGAACATGAACCCGTGCGCCCAAGGTGGTGCCGTACGTCTTGCCCGGATGCAACTCGGCATCCCCAT
>JALFAQ010000033.1 GCA_022772305.1 Corynebacterium glucuronolyticum | reverse complement strand
GGAGAGCGTCGACAAGCTCACGAAAGCACACCTTGACCGCCACGCACGGGGAGAAAAACACCCCGTGTGGGACTTCCTTTTCGACTACTACCGCAACTCCCCCGGTAAGTTCCGGCGCTGGCACCCAGGTGCAGGAATTGCGCTCGAGGGTGAGTGCCCCCACAGGGCGTGGAAGTACTACCGCAGCGACGGGAATCTCACCTGGTGCGATGCCGATGAGTTCCTAGACAAGCGGGGTTCGACGGCGCAATACATCGCCAACCTTCTTCACGCCACCACCGAGCACACGGCGCACTTCGACTGCTTCTGCCTGCATGAATGGGCAATGTGCTATAAGGGAACGCCCCGCCACCCGTTGCCCCTGCGCCTCGGTGCCGAGGGGGTCGTCGATGTTATCGACCGCGAGGACATCCGCTGCACCCACTACGACGCGTTTCGGTTCTTTACCGACAAGGCGCGCCCCCTCAACCAGACACAACTGACAAGGGATTCGCAGCCCCTCATGGAACAATCCGGCTGCCTGCACGCGACGATGGATCTCTACAAATGGTTCTTCAAGATGGAGCCCCTTATTCCCAGCCAGATCACCTACGACGCCTTCCTCCTCGCCTGCGATGCCCGCGAGCTGGACATGCAGGCATCTCCCTATGACTGCCGCGCCTACGGCCTAGAACCTGTAGCCATCGAAACGACCGCAGGTAAGACCGAATTCGTCCATAGGCAGCGGGACGTGGCGCGCCGGGGCACCGTGCTCCGGGAGCGTCTCCTGAACGCACTGGCAACAGCCGGTGTAAAACCGGTGACACTCCCCTGACGGTAGACAACCGGGCTCCCTAACTTGCCTACAATGGAAATAATTCGCGCCCATTGTGGGTCTGCGACTGCACGACCAAGACAATAGAAGGTGGACATACTGTGGCACGTCATTCCAGCGGGGAAAACAACTACTCCGTGTCTAAAGGATTCGTCGCCGTTGTGGCGGTCATCCTCCTTATCATCGCCGGCATCGTCTATGCCTGGATGAACCGAGGATCCGGCGAGGAGCAGGCTGCAACCGGGAAGTGCCCCGAGGGAACGACATCATTTAACGTCGCCGGTAGTACCGACAGCCCCATCGCAGCGCTCCTGAAGGACTATGAGGCAACCGCGCCCGTCGTCCAGGACCACTGCGTCACAGGCGCAATGACACAGGACATGAACTCTGCCGCTGCTGTGGGCATGGCGGGTACGCCTGAAAGCGTGCAGCAGTTCCTCGCCACCTCCGGTCGCTCCGGCGCCTCCGAAAACTGGCCCATCGCCGGTGAGACGAAACTTGGCCTCGCGCACAAGGATGGGGCCGATTTCCCCGGTGGCGATTGGGCCAACCTGAAGGATCTCGACATTGCCTTCCCCGCGGATAATTCCACCGTCTCCGCGGCCATCGCAGCAGCGCTTACTGGTGGCGACGCGCAAGAGGCATCCACCATTCTGGAACAGGGGCAAGTCGAGTCCCTTGACGCTGCCGTTTCGGACGAACGCCCCGTCATCGCGGTGAGCGAGGCCCAAACCCCCGAGGGCTACGCCTTCCACAACCCAGATGGCTACGCGCTGCCGACCTACTACGTGCCACTGACCGCAACGGATAGCGTCCCGGAGTTGGAGGCTCGTTCCGCCTTCGATTTCGGCTCTTTTGTGCAATCGCAGGACACCTTCCGCCAGCCTGACGAGACGCATGCTGCGTGGCTCGCCGCTGGCGCAGCCCTCGCTGGTGGGCCGGCGGAAACACAGGCACCGGATCCGCAGACTGATTTCAGTGAGCCCCGCGACACGCTCATTCTCCTTGATACGTCTGCGGCCATGGGCAATCAGGCGACTGGTTCCGACAACTCCTGGCTGACGGAGACGCAGGGGGCAGTTGCGGATTATGCCCGCGCCGTTGGTGGTTCCGGAACAAGTATCTCCCTTTGGAACTACTCCTCCCCCTTGAACCCCGGTGTCACTAAGGGTTGGCGCCAAAACATTACCTTCGATGCCGGCAACGGTGGCGAAGCGGCTGCCAACCATGTCGGGATCTTGGGTACAGGTGGCGAATCCTGGACACGCTCCAGTGCGCTCACCGCACTGGGAACAGCCGCCGACAGGAGCCGCGCCATCCAGCAACCTGTCAACCTCACGATCCTCACCACTGGCACTGCCGACCGTGGCGACGACGCTGCCTTTGTGGAGCAGCTCAAGGCAGCCCGCGGCGACGCCGATGTCCGCGTCAATGTCATCCATATTGGCAAGGGCGATCACGATGAGGCGCTCGAGAAGTGGGCAGCCGACGAGACGGGTGGTCTTGTCACCGATGCAGCCACCCCGGAGGCCCTGCGCACGGCGCTAAAGAGCCTCAGCCCCGCCTCTTAGGCATACCGAATGGCCCGACGGTGTCGGGTCATTGTGCGGGCTGACTTGTCAGCCTGGTGGGCTGGGATCGATGGGGATGCCGAGTTGCATCCTTGCAAGACGTACGGCACCACCCTGGGCGCACGGGTTCATGTTCAGTTTCAGTGGCCCGCCGAAGGCAGGCTGCCAATACTCCAACCCGTTGATCCGCACCATGTGACCATGCCTGGGCTTATCCAGATCATCATCATTAATGCCGTTGTGGTAATCACACAACACCATCAAATTCTCCGACACCGTCTTCCCACCATGCTTGACGGGCTTAATATGGTGAATCTGCGACTTCGTGGCCGGCTTAGAACAACCGGGCCAGGTACACACCGGGTTACGGATCGACTGAATAAGCCTCTCCAACGGGTCAGCACCCCGAGACTCCGGTGTCATCTCCACCCGATACACACCGAAATCCTTCGGCCCCAAGGGGCTAGCAAGAACAGCAAACCGCTGTTTAGCAAACTGCGCCTCCACAACCTCCTCACCGGAGATGGTGGCACCGTTAGTCATGGAGAACACAAACTTACCCCGCTCCACCTCCGTCACATGGACATACGGCAACGTAAACGGAATCACCACCAGTGGGATAGCAAC
>JALFAQ010000032.1 GCA_022772305.1 Corynebacterium glucuronolyticum | reverse complement strand
CAGCGCAGGATGCTGTGGGCGAAAATGGAAGTCGACGTAGTTGACACACGCTCTGCAGAACATGATCGGTTCTGGGAGGTGGGTAGACCGAGTTGTTTCTAACCGAGATACCTCCCCTGTGGTGGGAGATCGAGAAATAATCCAGCGGGTAGTAAGTGGTTAGCGCCCGTTGGCCCGGGGCATCCCCTCGAGGAAGCCGGAGGCAGACTGCACGCCGACGACGGCGCGCTCGTGGAAGGAATCGAGGGAATCGGCACCCGCGTACGTCATGGCGGAGCGGAGGCCGGAAACCATTTGGTCGATGAGGTCCTCCACGCCACCCTTCTTCTTATCCACTGTGATCTTCGCTGTGGAGATGCCCTCCTCAAACATGGCACGCCGGGCGCGGTCGAAGGCTGCGGCGGCGGAGTTTCGGTTCTCTACTGCGCGCCTTGAAGCCATGCCGAAGCTTTCCTTGTACCAGTTCCCGTCGCCGTCGACAAGCAAATCACCAGGGGACTCAAACGTGCCAGCAAACAGTGACCCAATCATGACGTTCGAGGCACCGGCGGCGAGTGCGAGCGCAACATCGCGGGGATTGCGGATTCCGCCGTCTGCCCACACATGGCCACCAAGTTCCCTGGCCTTCGCAGCGCAGTCGAGGACGGCGGAGAACTGTGGCCTGCCCACGCCGGTCTGCATACGGGTGGTGCACATCGCGCCGGGGCCGACACCTACCTTGACAATGTTCGCGCCGGCGTTGATGAGATCAGCGACACCTTCCGGCGTGACAACATTGCCGGCGACGAGAGGAATTTCGGGGAGAGCCTTGCGAACCTGCTCCACCGCGCGGAGAGCCCCATCCTGGTGCCCGTGTGCGGTGTCCACAACCACGAGGTTTGCGCCGTGATGGACGAGCTCGGTGGCACGGCCGGCGGGATCGCCATTGATGCCGACGGCGACACCGACGCGGAGCGTGCCCGACTCGTCCAGGGCGGGGGAGTAGAGCGTGGCCCGCAGCGCTGACTTCCGGGTGAGCACACCGACGAGCGCGCCCTCACCGTCGATGACGGGCGCGACTTTGCGGGAAGCCTCGGCGAGGAGCGTGAATGCCTCCTTCGGCTCCACCGAGTCGGGGATCGTCATGAGTTCCGTCGACATGATGGCCTGCACCTGGGTGAAGTTGTCGCGGTTTGCAAGGTCCTTATCCGTCACCAGCCCAACGGGCCGCCCGTCTTCGTCGACGACGATTGCTGCACCGTGGGCGCGCTTGTGGATGAGATTCTTGGTGTAGCCAACCGTATGGTGCGGCTTGACGGTGATCGGCGTATCGAAAACCGGGTGCGATGCCTTTACTTTGCGGATCGTCTCTTCTGCAATATCCGTCGGTACATCCTGTGGCAGCACGGCGATGCCACCGCGGCGGGCGACGGTTTCTGCCATGCGGCGACCAGATACCGCCGTCATGTTAGACACCACGAGCGGAATCGTCGTGCCAGATCCGTCTGTTGTAGTGATATCGACGTTGCCACGCGAACCGACGCTCGAGCGCGATGGAACCATGAAAACATCGTGGTAGGTCAGTTCGTAGGGCGGGGTGGAATCGTTGAGGAACCTCATGCCTGCCAGACTAGTTGGTTACTGGAGCGACTGTCGAATGGGTGCCTGGATAGGTGATGTGGTGGGGGCTGGTTAGTGGCACAGGTGGTGATGCAGTGGGAGGAACAGAAGGTGGAATCGCAGCCTTGCTGGTTCGGTTTTGCGCCCCTGCTAACGCCGGTGCAAATTGCCTGCTAAACTAGTGCGAGGTCTAGATACCAGAAAAGATTTATGAGGGCAGCACCGACGATTGCCCGAGAGGATTTAGGATACGAGGAGTGAACTCGTACATGAACGATGTACAGACTTTTGTCGACGAAGAGGTCGGCACCTTTGAAGCCACAGCCACCATTGATAACGGTGACTTTGGCACCCGCACCATCCGGTTTGAGACCGGTCAGCTAGCCCGCCAGGCAGACGGTTCCGTCACCGCCTACCTCGACGAAGACACAATGATGTTGGCCACCACGACAGCCAGCAACCAGCCCCGTGAGGGCTTCGACTTTTTCCCGCTCACCGTAGACGTGGAAGAGCGCATGTACGCCAAGGGCACGATCCCCGGTTCTTTTTTCCGCCGTGAAGGTCGCCCCTCCACCGACGCAATTCTCGCGTGTCGTCTCATTGACCGCCCGCTGCGCCCTACGTTCCAGAAGGGTCTGCGCAACGAGGTTCAGTGCGTTATCACCGTCATGAGCGTTGACACAAATGAGTTCTACGATGTCGTCGCTATCAACGCGGCCTCCGCAGCAACGCAGCTGTCTGGCCTGCCGGTTTCCGGGGCCGTCGGCGGTGTCCGAATGGCCCTCATCGCAGATGAGGATCACAAAGACGGCCAGTGGGTTGCCTTCCCCAACTACGAGCAGCACGAAGCAGCACTTTTCGAGATGGTCGTTGCCGGCCGTCGCGTGAAGAAGGGCAAGAAGAACGATGTCGCCATCATGATGGTCGAGGCTGGTGCGACCGCCAGCGTCATCGAGCGCGTTGCAGACGGTGCGCCCGCACCGACCGAGTCTGTAGTTGCCGAGGGTCTCGAGGCAGCCAAGCCGTTCATCGATACCCTCTGCCGGGCACAGGATCAGCTGTCCAAGCTTGCTGCCAAGGACAAGAAGGAATTCCCGGTTTTCCCGGACTACACCGACGAGATTCTGGACGCAGTGCGCAAGAGCGCTTCCAAGAAGATCGGCGATATCATGTCCATCCCCGGCAAGCAGGAGCGCGACACCGCGACCGCCGAGCACATGGACCAGGTCGTCGAAAAGCTTCTTCCCAAGTTTGAGGAAGAGGACGAGACCGCAGAGAAGAAGATCCGCGCAGCGTACAACGCCGTGACCAAGGAGATCGTGCGTCACCGCATCCTCACCGAGGGCTTCCGCATCGACGGCCGCGATGTTAAGCAGATCCGTGACCTCTCCGTAGAAGTTGAGCTTGTTCCGCGCGCACACGGCTCCGCCCTGTTCGAGCGTGGCGAGACCCAGATCCTTGGCGTCACCACCCTCGACATGCTGAAGATGGAGCAGCAGATCGACTCCCTGTCGCCTGTGACCTCCAAGCGCTACATCCACCACTACAACTTCCCGCCGTACTCCACCGGCGAGACCGGTCGCGTCGGCTCCCCGAAGCGCCGCGAAATTGGCCACGGTGCGCTTGCTGAGCGCGCCCTGCTCCCGGTCATCCCGTCCAAGGAGGACTTCCCGTACGCCATCCGCCAGGTTTCTGAGGCACTTGGCTCCAACGGCTCCACCTCGATGGGCTCTGTCTGTGCATCCACCCTGTCCCTGCTCAACGCAGGCGTTCCTCTGAAGGCACCGGTCGCCGGCATCGCCATGGGTCTTGTCTCCGACAAGATCGACGGCAAGATGCACTACACGGCACTGACCGACATCCTCGGTGCTGAGGATGCTTTCGGCGACATGGACTTCAAGGTTGCCGGTACGTCCGAGATCGTTACCGCCCTGCAGCTGGATACCAAGCTGGACGGCATTCCGTCCAATGTTCTCGCTGCTGCTCTCCAGCAGGCCCACGAGGCACGCCAGGAGATCCTGGACACGATGGCTCAGGTCATCGAGGAGCCGGACGATATGAGCGACTACGCACCGCGTATCACCTCCATCAAGGTGCCAGTGTCCAAGATCGGTGAGGTCATCGGACCGAAGGGCAAGAACATCAACGCCATCACCGAGGAGACCGGTGCAGACGTGTCCATCGAGGAAGATGGCACCGTGTACGTCTCCGCCACGAGTGGCGCTGCTGCCGAAGCTGCGATTGAGAAGATCAACGCCGTTGCTAACCCGCAGATGCCGAAGGTAGGAGAGCGCTTCCTCGGCACCGTGGTGAAGATCGCTAACTTCGGTGCCTTCGTCTCCATCCTCCCTGGCCGCGATGGTCTCATTCACATCTCCAAGCTCGGTGGCAAGAAGCGCATCGAGAAGGTTGAGGATGTCATCAACGTTGGTGAAAAGATAGAGGTCGAAATCGCGGATATCGACAACCGCGGGAAGATCTCCCTCATCCCGGTCGATGGCCACTAATTCGCGCCTACTAGTCACGTGCTGCTTGTAAAAGCGGCACTAGTGGTGCCACGCTCAGGCGTGGAAACGCAGGAAAAGCCGTTACCCGATAGTCGGGTGACGGCTTTCGCGCTGTAAAACGTGGTCGCGTTGCACAAGATAGTAGGATGTATTACATGTCTTTACTTAAAGTTGGAGTTGTAGGAGCAAAGGGCCGTGTCGGCCAAGCTGTGGTTGAGGGAGTGACTGCAGCTGACGATCTCGAGCTGGTCGCCACCGTCGACCGGGAGGATTCCCTCGAGCAGCTCGTCGAGGCAGGGGCAGAAGTCGTTGTAGACTTCACCACCCCGGCAGTTGTCATGGACAACCTGCACTTCTACATCGATAACGGCATTAATGCTGTCATCGGCACGACCGGCTTTGATGAAGATCGCATTGCTACGGTGAAGTCTTGGCTCGAAGGCAAGGAGGGACAGGGCGTCCTCATCGCCCCGAACTTCGCCATTTCTGCTGTTCTCACAATGGCGTTTGCCCGCCAGGCGGCTCCCTTCTTCGAGTCTGCCGAGGTTGTCGAAATGCATCATCCGAACAAGGTGGATGCGCCGAGTGGCACTGCCATTCACACCGCTGAGGGCATTGCTGCCGCGCGCGAGGCTACAGGTGAGCCGGACGCGACGGAGCAGAGCCTCGACGGTGCTCGTGGCGCAGACGTCAAGGGAGTTCCCGTGCATGCCATCCGCATGACCGGTGCCGTTGCCCATGAGACAGTCATTTTTGGCACGCAGGGGCAGTCGCTCACCATTAAGCAGGATTCCTACGACCGCACCAGCTTTATCCCCGGTGTGCTCGTCGGCGTGCGCAACATTGCCGAGCACCCAGGCCTGACCGTGGGCCTGGACAGCTACCTGGGGTTGTAAGCCATGGCAACCCACGCAGACCTTTCCGTAGAGCTCATCGCACTAACCGAGTTCCATAAGCCAGAGGGCATTGATTGGACGACGGATGCTGCGGACTCGCCGGAAGCGCTGGTGGAGTTTGCCGGTCGTGCGTGTTACGAGACTTTTAACAAGCCGAACCCCCGAACCTCCACTAACGCGGCCTATGTACGCCACATCATGGAGGTCGGACACCTGTCTTTGCTGGAGCATGCCTCGGCATCGATGTATGTGCGAGGCATCTCCCGTTCTGCTACGCACGAACTTGTCCGCCACCGTCATTTTTCCTTCTCCCAGCTCTCTCAGCGCTACGTGCATCCCGGGGAAACCGAGGTTGTTGTCCCCGCCGAGATCGCAGGCGACGAGCAGTTGGAGCGACTATTCATGGAGACGGTGGACGATACCCGGTTTGCTTTTGAAGAAATCCTCACCTCGTTGGAGGATAAGCTTTCCGACGAGCCGAATGCGTTGCTCCGGATGAAACAGGCGCGCCAAGCTGCACGTGCGGTGCTGCCGAACGCAACAGAATCACGTATCGTGGTCACCGGTAACCTTCGTGCGTGGAGGCACTTCATCGGTATGCGGGCGACCGAACACGCCGACAAGGAAATCCGCACTCTCGCCGTGGAATGTTTAAAAATACTGGCTAAGAAGTGTCCGGTTGTGTTTGGTGATTTTGAAGTAACCCGCCTTTCGGACGGATCTGAGATGGCGACGAGCCCCTACGTAACGGACTTTTAACTAATTTATTTAAAGGAGTGCTGATGAGCAATACATTCGGAACGGTCGGCGTGGCCATGGTCACCCCGTTTACAGCCGAGGATGAGCTTAATGCAGAAGTAGCCCGTGAGTTAGCCGCCAGACTGGTCGATGGCGGATGCGATGCGCTGATCCTTAACGGCACGACGGGGGAGTCGCCCACGACGACAGTGGAAGAAAAACTAGCGCTTATTCAGGCGGTTAAAGACGAGGTGGGAGACCGAGCGACCATTGTCGCCGGTGCCGGAACAAACAACACACGATCGTCGATTGACCTGGCTAAACGCTCTGCCGAAGCGGGTGCTGATGCGCTCCTCATTGTCACGCCGTATTACTCCAAGCCGAGCCAGGCTGGGCTGATCAAGCACTTCACGGCTGTAGCTGATGCGACAGACCTGCCAGTTATCCTGTATGATATTCCGGGTCGCTCAGGTATCCCGATTCACGCGGATACCATCCGGGCACTGGCCGCTCACCCCCATATCAAGGGGATGAAGGAAGCGAAGGGTGACCTCGCGTCGGCTGCTTCGCTTATTCCGGACACTCGGCTGGAGTATTACTCCGGCGATGACGCACTCAATCTCCCATGGTTGGCCGTGGGGGCAACGGGTTTCATCTCTGTTGTAGGCCACATTGCACCGCAGCTTCTACGAGAACTGAAAACGAGCTTCGAGGCCGGCGACCTCGCCCGTGCAAGGGAAATTAACGCCACGTTAGCACCGCTGTATGCCGAGCAAGCAAAGCTTGGCGGCGTCAGCTTAAGTAAAGCAGCTCTGCAGTTGCAGGGCGTTGAAGTGGGGGATCCCCGCTTGCCACAGGTCGCAGCACGGCCAGAGCAGGTAGAGGAACTCCGCTTGGAACTAGAAAAGGGTGGATTCCTTTAACAATGACCGAAACTCGCAACCGGAGGCGTCGCGTGGAGCGTAAATCAGACACCGCGGACGCGCCTTCGAACGTCGATTCTTCATCGACTCCTAAAAAGCGCAGTAGCAGTCGTCTCGCCACCAATACTAAGAATCGTGGCAACGGCAAGGCTGCTCATTCAAACAATCAAAAGAATTCAAACCGGAATAACTCCAACCGCAACGGTTCTTCGAAGAACAACAATCGCGGTGGCCGTTTGAACCGATACGGTCGCAATGTTGTGCACTCCATGCAGGGCGCGGATCTGACGCAGCGCCTGCCCGAGCCCCCGAAGGCTCCCAAGAACGGTCTGCGCATTATCGCACTCGGCGGTATTTCCGAGATCGGTCGCAACATGACCGTGTTCGAATACAAGAACCGGATGCTGCTGGTCGACTGTGGTGTTCTTTTCCCGAGCTCCGGCGAGCCGGGTGTGGATCTCATCCTTCCTGATTTTTCCTACATTGAGAACCGACTGGATGAGGTGGAAGCGCTCGTCATCACCCACGGGCACGAGGATCACATTGGCGCTATCCCGTTCCTGCTTCGCCACAGGCCGGATCTGCCCATCCTGGCATCGAAGTTCACCTGTGCACTCATCTCCGCCAAGTGCCAGGAGCACCGCCAGCGCCCGAAGTTAATTGAAGTGAACGAGCTGTCCGAGGTTGAACGCGGGCCGTTCAATATTCGTTTCTTCAACGTGGGTCACTCCATTCCGGACTGCCTGGGCATCGTGCTCAAGACAGGTGCCGGAACGATTCTGCACACCGGTGATATCAAGCTGGATCAGACTCCTCCGGATGGTCGCCCGACCGACTTGCCGGCGATTTCCCGCTTCGGCGACGAGGGTATCGACCTCCTCATGTGCGATTCCACTAACGCCACCACGCCGGGTATCTCCGGTTCGGAGGCAGATGTCGCGCCGACGATTAAGCGCCTTGTCATGGGAGCAAAGCAGCGCGTTATCCTTGCGTCCTTCGCATCGAACGTGTACCGCGTTCAGGCAGCCGTCGATGCTGCTGTGGCGGCAGGACGCAAGGTGGCCTTTAACGGCCGCTCGATGATCCGCAACATGGACATCGCCCAGAAGCTTGGCTACTTGCAAGCACCTCGTGGCACTTTCGTCACGATGGATGAAGCAGCCAAGATGGCTCCTCACAAGGTCATGCTCATCACCACAGGTACGCAGGGCGAGCCAATGGCTGCCCTGTCCCGTATGGCTCGTCGTGAGCACCGCCAGATTACTGTCCGTGACGGTGACCTCATTATCCTCAGTTCCTCTCTCGTTCCAGGCAACGAAGAGGCTGTGTTTGGTGTCATTAACATGCTGGCCCAGATTGGTGCCACCGTTGTTACGTCCCGCGATGCTCGCGTCCACACGTCCGGTCACGGGTACGCAGGTGAGCTGCTGTTCATCTACAACGCAGCGCGCCCGGTTAACGCCATGCCGGTGCACGGCGAGTGGCGTCACCTCCGCGCGAACAAGGAGCTCGCTATTTCCACCGGTGTCGATCCGGAGCGCGTCGTCCTTGCTCAAAACGGTGTGGTTGTCGATCTTGTCGACGGTCGCGCGCAGGTAGTCGGCCAGATTCCGATCGGCCACCTGTACGTTGACGGTACGACCATGGGTGATGTGGGCGAGCACGTGCTTGCTGACCGTACGGAGCTCGGTGAAAGTGGTCTCATTGCACTGACCGCAGTCATCGACAACCGCTCCGGTCGCCTGCTGGAGCGCCCGACTGTCCAGGCTCGCGGTTTCTCGGAGGATGCGAAGTCCATGATGCCGGAGATTGCCGAGCTGGCGGAGAGTATTATGCTCGACCTCGCTGGTGAGGGCGAAAACGATACGTACCGTATGGTTCAGCAGCTGCGCCGTCGGATCCGTAAGTACACGGAGAAGAAGTGGCAGCGCAGCCCGATGATTGTTCCCACGGTTGTGCAGATGGCCAGCCCGAACGAAGGCCCAGACGACGAGGACGTCGCCCAGACCGTCGAGTCTCGCTAGTCAGAATTTAGGTGTGGAGGCCCCCTCGCGAAGGCGAGGGAGGCCTCTTTGCCTTTTCATGTAGGTGACGGATCCGGTGGGAACCGCGGGGACTAGATAGGGGTACCTAGTAAGCGCACGAAATGCCGAATTTTAAAAACTGGTGAGAGTGCTTTCTGTGTTATAGCGTTCTGCACTGCTCATGTCTTGAATGTAGACTTTTTAGCGTGAAGTTTGCCGAAGTTGAACGCCGCCGCCTAGCCGAAGCATTTCTTGAAGTAGGGCCGGATGCGCCTACTCTATGCGAGGGGTGGACTGCCCTCGATCTAGCCGTCCACCTGTGGGTACGTGAAAATCGCCTGGACGCAGCCGCCGGGATGTTTATTCCATTTTTGGAAGACCGCCTCAAAGAGGTATCGGAAGAGGTAGCGAGCCGTGGTTTTGAAACCGTTGTGAAACAGTGGTCCAGGGGACCGAGGTTCCCGATGCCCGCTGGTGTGAACACGGCGGAGCACTTTATTCACCACGAGGATGTCCTACGTGCACAGCCAGGGTGGGAGGGCCCGCGAGAGCTCAACGAAGCCGAGGAGAAGGAACTTTACGGTTCCCTTAAAGTGATGGCCAAGGGGCTCTTGCGTGGCAAGAACATGCCCGTGGTCGTGGAGCCGACGGGGTTCCCGCGTTTTGTGGCAGTGGATAAGCACGGGGTGGCAGAAAAGGGCGATAATGTCCTGCGCGTGAGTGGCCCGGTGGGGGAGATTTTCATGTGGGCTTTCGGCCGCAAGGTGTATCGAGGGCTCGTTACCTCCCGGTAGCAGCACGTGGCATCGGCTCTACTGGAACCTATGTCGACTTCGGTGCATCAACGCAAGGTAGGAAACCGTGTCAACGCTCAAGCGTTGACGCGGTTTCGCGTTGGGGCTGCTGCTCCCCGCAACTCCGAGATGCCTGTAGCTTGGCGACGGTGTGTGTCGTAATAAACCTAATGTTACGTACTTTCCGTCCAGGATTTGTGGGCCAGCACACGGTCCGGGTATTCTCACGCCACACGGTTGGTAGTGCTGGGGGAGGGGAGTGTGCGTGAGGGGAATCGTTGCCCCTCGGCGTTGCCTGTGTGGAAAATGTGGCAAAAGGGGTTATTGTTACTTACATGACTGTGCGTAACTCCTCTGCAAGCCGTAGAAAGAAGGCAGCAACCGGTCCGTCCACTCGTAGACCGGCCGGTGAATCCCGCACGCACCCACGCTCCTCGGCCTTCCGTGCCGCGGACACAGCTGGGGAGCGTACCGGGAGTGCCACCCGTGCGACGGCCAAAGGAGTAGGCACAATGTTCGGCGCGGTGGCGCGTGGATCGGGGGCGCTGTGGCGTTCTTTGACGAGCTCCAAACCGAATCCTGAAGAATTTGACGATGATGATGGTTTTTGGAATGAGGAGGACGACTTCGACATCGAAGCCGAGAATGTGACCGACGAGACGAATCATGAGGAGCCAGAGGAAAAACCTATACGCCACCGGCGCCGACGGGAACACACTTCTTCTTCCGTACCCGAGACGGCGCAGCGTCCAGCAGTAGAGGTGCGCCGTGGGCATGATGAACCATCGGCTCACACCGACGGAGTCGCACTCGTCCTCATCGGCCTTGCTGTCATCCTTGCCGCTGCCGTGTGGTTTAGCATTGCGGGACCAGTTGGTCAGTGGATTTCCATGGGCGTGGGTTCTGTCATCGGCTCCGCGTCCTGGATTCTTCCCGTCTGCCTCGTCTTTTTGGCGTGGGTCCTGTTTACGGGGAAGTCCGTGGAACCCGCGCGACGCAAGGACATTGCCATTGGTGGCACCATTATCGTTGCCTGTGTCCTGGCCATGCTGCACATCTTTGCAGGCATGCCAGCAGACTGGGCCGGCCGCATCGAGGCAGGTGGAGCCATCGGTCTCATCATCGGTCAACCGCTTGCCGTCGGTTTCTCCCGCTACATTGCCATTCCGTTACTCATCCTCGCGGTGATCTATGGTGCTGTCGTGGCAACGGGGACGACGGTCAAGGATTTTGTCACTGAACTTATCGCTTACCTTGGGTTTGGGTCCTTCGGGGAGGAAGACGCAGACGAGGATCTGTACAGCAACGCATCCGCAGATATCGATGCTATTGCCGAAGACCGACCTCGTACTCAGCAGCACACGCCTGCATCGGAGCGTCCGCGCACGGGGCGTGGCCAGCGACGTTTTCGTCGCTCGTCCGCTAATTCCGCTACTTCACGCGGAGGTAACACCGGTAGTAACACCGGTAGCTTTTCCTCTGGTGCTGCGCGGGCGGTAGGAACGGCAGCCGGTGCTGCAGCAGGAGCAGCGGGTGCAGCCTACGGTGCAGAGCGCGGCGCGCGTGAGGGCGCACACGGTCTCGTGCAACGGGGTATGAATGCAGCAGCCCGTCTCGGCGGCAGGGCAGTAGCCGACGCAGCACGGCCGGAAACTGCGGCTATGCCGGCGGTGCAGCCTACCCGCGAACTCCACAACAGCAACGAGACGCGTGTCCTGGAATTCGATTCCGCAGACAACAATGCCGAGGAACCATCCGCAGACCATGCAGCCGGTTCCGCCGCTGTACCGATGCCCACTGGCGCTGGGAAGTCGGCTCCCCGTGCAGCTGCAGCTACGACGCCAGCACCTGCCCCCGCGCCGCGGGCACAGGAACCGGTCGCTGAATCCGCCGCGCACGACGGCGAGGGTGATGACGATACTCCCGCTATGGATACGGCGAGCTCGCACTCGAACTATCACGTGCCCTCCACAGAGCTGCTCCTGCCCGGGCAACCTCCGAAGGAGCACTCTGCAGCCAACGATCGCATTATCGAGGCGATCGATGAGGTGTTCCGGGAATTCAAGGTCGGCGCGCAGGTCACCGGTTTCTCCCGTGGACCGACAGTGACTCGTTACGAGGTGGAGCTCGCTCCCGGTGTCAAGGTTTCTAAGATCACCAATCTGCAGGCGGATTTGGCCTATGCGGTGGCGACGGACAATGTCCGTCTCCTGGCACCAATTCCCGGCAAGTCTGCTGTGGGCATTGAGGTGCCCAATAGTGACCGTGAGATGGTACGACTTTCCGATGTCCTCAACGCACCCAAGGTGCAAAGCAGCGATGATCCTTTGCTCATCGGTTTGGGTAAGGACATCGAGGGCAACTTCGTGAGCCACTCCATCCAGAAGATGCCGCACTTGCTCGTCGCCGGTTCCACCGGCTCCGGTAAGTCAGCGTTCGTGAACTCGATGTTGGTCTCCATTTTGACCCGGGCAACCCCGGATCAGGTGCGCCTTATCCTGGTGGATCCGAAGATGGTGGAGCTTACTCCATACGAAGGGATTCCCCATCTCATCACGCCGATTATTACCCAGCCAAAGAAGGCATCGGCTGCACTGCAGTGGCTTGTAGAGGAGATGGAGCAGCGGTACCTGGACATGAAGGCCGCACGTGTGCGCCACATCAAGGACTACAACAAGAAGGTCCTCAGCGGTGAAATCCAGGCTCCGGCAGGTTCAGAGAGGGAGTACCGTCCGTACCCCTCCATCGTTTGCGTCGTGGACGAGTTGGCTGACCTCATGATGACTGCTCCGAAGGAAATCGAGGATTCCATCGTTCGCATCACCCAGAAGGCCCGTGCTGCTGGTATCCACCTGGTGCTCGCTACGCAGCGTCCCTCTGTTGATGTCGTTACCGGCCTGATTAAGACCAACGTGCCGTCCCGACTGGCCTTTGCCACGAGTTCACTGACGGACTCCCGCGTCATCCTTGACCAGGGCGGTGCAGAAAAGCTCATCGGCATGGGTGACGGCCTCTTTATCCCACAGGGTGCCGGTCGTCCCCGCCGTATCCAGGGTGCTTTCGTTACCGACGAGGAAATTCAGGCCGTCGTTGATGCTGCCAAGACACAGGCAGAGCCCGAATACGCGGAAGGCGTGACGGAGGAGAAGGAGCCGGAGAAGAAGGCTATCGACGAGGAGATCGGGAAGGACATGGATGACCTCATTGAGGCCATCAACCTCGTCGTGACTTCCCAGCTGGGTTCCACCTCCATGCTGCAACGCAAGATGCGCATCGGCTTTGCTAAGGCAGGCCGTCTCATGGACCTCATGGAGTCTCGTGAGATCGTTGGTCCGTCGGTGGGCAGTAAGGCCCGCGACGTGCTGGTTAAGCCAGAGGAGCTTGACACAGTCATCTGGTTGGTCAAGGGAGCCGACCCGGCGACCGCACCGAAGGAAGTGGCAGAAGACGATGTCGTCGAGGGCGAGGTCGTGGATGGTGGCCAGGACAGCTCCACCACGAAGGTGGAAGTCGCCCGCCCGACGGAGGGAGTTTTCTAGGAAAGACGCTCCATCGGGGTGGAACCGATGGAGGAAAAGTTAGAATCGGTCAGCACATTGCTGGCCGGTTTTCCTTTTCCATTGCATGCGTCGTGGGGAGCGTTAGCGCACGAAGGGAAGTTCGGCTAAAGTCGTAACAGTTGTGACGAGGGGAGTAACCCGCAACGGCGTGAACGTCATCACGGTGTACCACAATCCAGTGGCGCATCCGGGCACGTCGGCCACGGACGTGGTGGGTAAGACCTCAAGGTTTAAGAATGTATTAGCCGGAGGTCTAAAAAAATATTATGGAAGTTAACCTAGTTACGTGGATTATCACGATCGTGGTGCTGTTGGGATTCATCGCGTTCGATTTCTACTCCCACGTGAAGAGCCCACACGAGCCGACGATGAAGGAAGCCGGTGGCTGGATGGCGTTCTACATGAGCCTTGCCGGCTTGTTCACCATCTTCCTGTGGTTTAACTGGACGCACGAACACGCGCTTGAGTTCTTTAACGGCTATATCACCGAGCTGTCGCTTTCTATCGACAACCTCTTCATCTTCGCCCTCATCATTGGCTCCTTTAAGATCCCCCGTGCGTACCAGCAAAAGGTGCTGCTCATTGGTATTGCGATGGCGCTGGCGATGCGCCTGGTATTTATTCTCCTCGGCGCCGCGGCGATTAACGCATGGAGCTGGGTTTTCTACATCTTCGGTGCCTTCCTGCTCTACACGGCGATAAAGCTCGTTGTGGACGAGGTCAAAGGTGAAGATGACACCGACATTGATGACATGTTCGTGGTGAAGACAGCTCGCAAGGTCATCCCCGTCTCCTCCCACTTCGACCGCGACAAGCTGTTCACGGTGGAAAACGGCAAGAAGATGGTGACGCCCCTCATGCTGGCGCTCATCTCCATCGGCTTCATTGACCTAATGTTTGCCTTCGACTCCATTCCGGCTATCTTCGGCCTCACCCAGGAGCCCTACATTGTGTTCACCGCGAACGCGTTCGCTCTCATGGGATTGCGGCAGATGTTCTTCCTTCTCGACGGCCTGTTGGAGCGGTTGGTCTACCTACCTTACGGTCTGGCTACCATCCTGGCGTTCATTGGTGTCAAGCTCGTGCTCCATGCACTGCACGAGAACAACTTGCCATTCATAAACGGTGGTGAAGGCATCCCCGTGCCGGAGATCGGTAACATTACCTCCCTGTTCGTCATCGTCGGCGTGCTGGCTGTCACTGCCATCGCATCCGTCATTAAGACAAAACGCGACGAGGCGCAGGGGGCGGTCGCGCCCGACTGGAACCCCGCCTCCCATACCCCGGATGACGAGGGCAGGGGTGCCAGCCAGCAGCAGTCCACGACGGGCAAGCCCACCGCCACCGATTAGCCTGCGTAGAACTGGCAGTCGCCCCGCACGGCCCATAACCTGGTTTGTGTAAGGGGACGCGGGCATACGCGTACACGTGCCCCCTGGCTCCATAGACGGAGCCAGGGGGCACGGCTTTGTCTTGGGGTGTTTCCTTCTCGCCAGAATCCACTTCCGGGGCACCCGGCAAAGGACACCAGGCTACACGACGGGGCGGACGCTGATCACAGGGGCGCGGTTAGAACACGCGCAGGACGGGGTTCCATTCCTTGATGGAGCGCGAGGCAATCATGTCCTTCTTGTGGAAGGGGTCGTTATCCATGACGGACTCCGCATCAGCAACGGTCGCATCGGCATCGAGCTGGAGCACAATGAGCGCCTCACCGGGATCGGTGTCAACGAGCGGGCCGGATCCGACGAGGTTTCCCTTCTCCTTCAGCCCTCCAAGAAACTCGCGGTGCTCGGGGCGAACGGCCGAGACAGCATCGGCATCACTAATGTAGGTGTAGAAAACAGCAAAGTACGTCATGGCATAAAGTGTACTGAGTAAGGCCAATTAATACGTAGGTCAAAGGTGGTAGTGTGGCTTCTTCCGAGCACACGGTGACCGGCTCACCGAAACAGTCAAACGTAAACCTCCCCAACGCGTTGACAACGTTACGCATCATCGCTGTGCCCTTCTTCGGCTGGGCCGTGTTGCGTGGGGGTGGCGAGGACACCACATGGATGTGGTGGGCACTGGCGATCTTCGTTGCTGCGATGATTACAGACAAGCTCGATGGAGACATTGCTCGCGCTCGCGGCATTGTCACGGACTTCGGCAAGATTGCCGACCCCATCGCCGATAAAGCGCTCATGATTACAGCGCTGGTGACGCTGAACATCATCGGCTCATTGCCATGGTGGATCACCGTCGTCATCGTCTTCCGCGAGTTGGGAATCACCTTCTGGCGGATGGTGAAGCTGCGCCAGGGTGAAGTCGTACCGGCCTCCAAGGGCGGAAAGATTAAGACCACCCTGCAAGCCATCGCCGTCGGCCTGTACCTTGCACCTTTGCCTTCATGGATGGATATTCCTTCCCTCATCGTCATGCTCGCCGCCGTTGTGGTGACCGTGGTGACCGGAATTCAGTACCTAGTAGATGCGCGCCGTTTGAAGGAGAAGTGATGCCGTGACTGAGAACTGCCCAGCTGCCCACGAACTCGTGAGGATCCTTACCGAGTCCGGACAGACCGTCGCCTTTGCTGAGTCTTTGACCGCTGGTCTCGCAGCGGCCACCCTGGCGGAGGTCCCCGGGGCTTCCGCGTGTCTGCGCGGTGGTGTGGTCAGCTACGCCACAGACGTGAAGAGGGATCTGCTGGGAGTAGATGCCGAGGTGCTCGACACCGTCGGTCCTGTCTCCCGTGAATGTGCCGAGCAGATGGCTGCCACCGTTCGGGTGCTTCTCGACGCAGACTGGGGAGTGAGCCTGACAGGAGTGGCGGGTCCCACGAAGCAGGACGGCCACGAGGTTGGAGAGGTGTGGATCGGACTGTGCGACCCACAGGGCTACGCCGTTGCACTCCGCGCCTACCCCAAGCACCACCACAGGTGGATTCTCGTACCGGGGGAGAAGACCCCGGTTGCCGTCGTTGATGGTGACCGCAACGAAATCCGTCGGGCATCCGTTGAAGCAGCGTTGGAAGAGCTGCTCACACTGGTGAAGCTCATGAACGGAGCGAAGGAGGAAGATTAACGGGACGGTGATGGAACAAAATCCCGCCCCCACCCGTTGAAGTAAGTGATGGTAACAACAATTTCCCCCGTGAAGACAGATCTAGCAACGACGGCGCACAACTCCGCGCCCCACGGCTCCACAAAGCCGGTCCACAGGCGTGCGCCGGAGATGCTCCTGCGTGAGGCTCTCGGTACGGCGCTGCGTGCGTTCAGAGCGGATAATCAGCTCACCTTGCGCCAGCTCGCCGATCTGGCCCGGGTTTCTCCCGGTTACCTGTCGGAACTCGAGCGCGGGCGGAAGGAAGTTTCCTCCGAACTGTTGGCCTCCGTCTGCCGTGCATTGGGAGTCTCTGTTGCCGATGTCCTCATCGAGGCCGCGGGTACGATGGCGCTTGTCGATGCCACCGCGGAGCTGGAGCACGTTTAAGCGCGCGAAAGCACGTGTAAAAGAATAGTGCCCCTTTTCGTTCGTATCTGCTGCCACGTCAGGGACGACAGGCTAAACTAGACAACCGACAATATTAACCGTTAAACCCCACATTGTTTGAGCGTGTGCTCATCGGTGGATAACGAAAGGCTGGAAACTCACCAATGGCTAACCCCTTTGTGAAAGCGTGGAAATACTTCATGGCGCTCTTCGATTCCAAGATCGAGGAGAATGCTGACCCCAAGGTACAGATTCAGCAGGCTATTGAGGACGCGCAGCGCCAGCACCAGGAGCTCTCCCAGCAGGCAGCCGCTGTTATCGGTAACCAGCACCAGCTGGAGATGAAGCTTAACCGGAACCTGAGCAACATCGAGAAGCTCCAGGGCAATACCCGTCAGGCGCTGCAGCTCGCCGATAAAGCCCGCGCCGCTGGCGATGAGCAGAAGGCCGTTGAATACGAAAACACCGCCGAGGCTTTCGCAGCCCAGCTCGTTACCGCTGAGCAGGAGGTCGAGGACCTCAAGGCAATGCATGATCAGGCTCTACAGCAGGCAGCACAGGCCAAGCAGGCGGTGGAGCGCAACTCCATGCAGCTGCAGCAGAAGGTCAACGAGCGCACCAAGCTTCTCTCCCAGCTCGAACAGGCCAAGATGCAGGAGAAAGTGTCCGAGTCCATCCAGTCGATGAACTCGCTTACCGCCTCTGGCTCTACCCCGAACCTCGACCAGGTTCGCGAGAAGATTGAGCGTCGCTACGCTAACGCACTGGGTAAGGCCGAACTTGCTGAGAACTCCGTGCAGAACCGTATGGCAGAGGTCGAGTCTGCCGGTTACCAGTTGGCCGGCCACAGCAGGTTGGAGGAGATCCGCGCGCAGATGAAGGGCGAGCTGGAGTCCGGCTCCGGTAGCTCTAGCGCTTCTCAGCTGACGCAAGGTAAGAAGGACACGCAGGAGAACTAAGGAATAACCAGATTCGACTGGATTCTGAAACGTGCATTTCTTCGAAAGAAAAAGCAAACGCGAGGCATGTGAAATGTCTCGCGTTTTGTCATTGGGAGGTAATGAGGCTGTGGACGCTCTTCTCTGGGAGGGGTGACGAGAAGGAGCGGTAGCCACACATTTTGCTGTGGCTCTGCTGTATTGGGGGATAACAAAAGGGGAGAGGTACATGCCTCGCCCCATCTAACTACTGTCTTTGTCTAGATAATGTCTTTCTTCTTCAGCCAGTTGCCAAACCCGAGGATTGCCAAAACCGGGGTGATAATCGACAGCTGTACTTTATCCGGATGGGCGTTACAACCGTTGTCATCGGTCACAATCCCGTTGGTCGTCAGCCCAAAGAAGAAGTCAATGAGACTGGAGTCCGTGAGGTAGGACTTCCGGCTGCCGTTATCGCGCTGTGCGGGCCCTTCCGTGCAGTCAATGATGCGTGCATCATTGACGCTTGACATCTTAACGGGCTCTGTGTTGGCCATTGCGGGAGCCGGGGCGATGACCGCACCCGAGCCGAGTGCAACACTAACTAGCAGCGCTCCCAGTCGTGTGCGAATCTCTTTCATACTTGTAATTTTGGTGAAGAACCTGCTGATTGTCAAAGAAATGCTGTGAATTAGCCGTGTCTTTGTCCGTACGCTGTGAATTTGCATGGCGCATTACCCTGATCGGGGGTGGTTTTCGGCTCCGGCTGGTGGTGATGAAGGTCGTATCTTTGTGTGGCCATTGCGTTTTGGGGCCAAATGGCAAGGTAACACATGGTGTCGCTAAACCATGGTGGACAGAACGAAGTCTTACCACCGCAAAACCTTTTGCGCAGTGAAACTAGTCACCAACGCCACGGGCAACAAGCGCATCGCCCACAGCTTGTGACCGCCTAATGGCAGAGACGATAAATGGAATGCCGAAGGCGAGGAGCGAATGGTCGGCGCCACGCGCCTTCCGAGCTTGGAGGACCTGTACGGCACTCATTGCGATAAGCGGAATAAGTCGGATCGTCAGCGAAATCGCGAGAGCAACGAGTTCGGGGTTGACCCCGAACCGCGACAGGGGAGCAAGCCAGCGCTCCAGGCCGTCGAGAAGCTCCTCGATGGTGGTCGTAAGGGTGAGGAGAGTAGCTGCAGCGATGGCTGCGGTGAAGGTGAGAACCATGGTGAGAGCCGCTGGGAAGCCACGCTGCCACCACGTGAAGGCACCGAAGAACAAGATGATGGGCAAGGGGGTGAGGATTTGTCCGATAGCCACGTCCACGTGGATGCGTGCGACCCCGTAAGCGATGAGCGGGAGGACGAGCCATGCCAATGCGTGCCAGGGGGTTGGGGCAAAAAGCGCCGAAGCGATAATGAACGCCAGGAGAACCACCATTTTCCACCCAGCGGGCATGCGGTGGACAGGGGAATCCCCGGGGACGTAGAGGGCGAGCGGGATAAACCTAGTTACCGTCATCGGTCATCTCCGAAACGTAGGTGGGAAGAACATCATCGGGCGAGCCGTCAGCGCGAATGACACCGTCGGCGATGTAGAGAACGCGATCGAACCCCTCGAGGAGGTTGAGATCGTGCGTTGCGACAATAATCTGCTGGTCAAGGCAGGCCAATTCCTTTTTGATACGCACACGGTTGCGCAGATCCAGCAACGTCGTCGGCTCGTCGAGGAGAATAACGGACGGCTCCATGATGAGAATGGAGGCCAAGGCTAGGAGCTGTTTCTGTCCGCCGGAGAGTGTGTAAGGGGAGTCATCCACGTGGTTTGCTAGCCCGTAGCGTTCTAACATGGCGAGGGAACGGGCTTCACGCTCCTTCGCGGACAACTTGAATCTCTTGAGCGAAAAACCAATGTCCTCCTTTACCGTCGGCATAATGATCTGGTTCTCCGCATCGGAGAACATGAAGCCAACCTTTTTCCGCACCTGCTTTCCATGGTCGGCGACAGACAGTCCGTCCACGCTGACAGTGCCGGCGGTGGGCGTGCCCAGTCCGTTGATAAGGCGCAGGAACGTGGACTTGCCGGATCCGTTCGCGCCCACAATTCCCACGCGACTTTCGGTCAGGCTACAGCTGATGGGGCGAAGGACGACGCGGTTATCGTAGCGGACTTCCACGTCTGAAAAATCAATGGTGGGCACGATGTGTTCCGATTCTTCTCTCTTTATTGCGACGGATAACAGGTGAAAAGCCCCCAACTATGCCGCGGCGGGCAACTGGGGGCTTTCCCTCACGGGCTCTGCTGGAGAATTCTAGGCGGTAATGATCTTCTGCGGACGAAGGCCGGGGAAGGCCATGTGCACAGCCACGGCGATGGCGATCCAGAACACAACCTCGATGAGGTCGGTGGGGATGAATACCAGCTGCGAGGTAAACGCCGTGCCCCAATCAAGTCCTGCGCGGAAGATAAGGCCGACGATGCCAGCACCGTATTCAACGAGGAGGCCGAGGACGCCGGCGACGGCCAGGTAGCCGATGAGGGCACCACGCTGGCGGGGAGCCTTGTAGGCGATGTAGCCAGCGATGGCGGTGGCGATGAGGTAGCCTACGAGGTAGCCGATAGTTGGGCCGACGATGGCAGTGAGAAGCGTCTTGCCGGAAATCACAGGGAGGACGAGGCCGACAACCAGCCACAGGATAACCGAGAGGGATCCCCGCTTGGGACCGAGAACCATACCGGCCAGGATAACGGCGGTATTCTGCAAAACGATCGGTACGCCAAGAACGCCAACCGGGACGCTGACGAAGGCAAGTACGGAGATAAGAGCAGCGAAGACGGCAATGTAGCCGAGGTCGCGTACATCAAAAGAAGAGTTATTGTTCACAGTTCAATTACTTTAGCAATTGAAAGTAGTTTAAGAAAGATGAACGGGGTTAATTGCCCTTGCTCGGCAAGATAGTGTGCTCATGGTGGGGTGTGCTACGGGGAGGTGAGTGGAGGAGCGGATAGCGGGGTACGGGATGTTTTCTCCGGAGAAAGATACGGGTGGCTCGTCACGATGAGTGTTCGCTGTACTATGTGCGGTATGCGTCTCAACCACTTCTACGAGCTTGTGCACCACGAGTTTGGCGAGTCCCGTGGTCATTACATCGTCGATCACCACCAGATCTCCGGTCTCGGTGACACCGCGGCCAACCTCTTGAACACCGAAACGGACGTGCGGGATATTTGGGAGAAGCTGTGCGATGATTTTGAGGTGCCGCAGGATCGCCGTTGGGGGCCAAAAGACCTGCCCTGATAGGTGAAACTCGTGTTTTGGGGCCGGTAGGGGCCCGCCTGTACACGCCACGCCAAGGCGGGCACGCTTTTCGAACAGATGTGCAGGTATAGTGTTCTACGGATCAAGCGATCGCGTACGGTGTGCACGGAAGCGAAAAGAGACGGCATGCTCGTTGATTCCATGGTGGCAAAAAGATTTTTACCCCCGCGGGATCCTTTTGCCCGGGTTGGACCGTCTAACAAGTAGCCGCGTTTGAAGGGCGCGGCGACTCGCGGGCTGCACGCACTCGAGAGTTACTCTTTTACAGACGATAATTAAGGAAAAGGAACTGATGGCACGGAAAACGACGACATCGAAGAAGTCAGTAACCAAATCCAGCGGGAGCGACCGTGAAAAGGCGCTGGATGCTGCCCTTAAGAAGATTGAGAAAGACTTTGGTAAGGGCTCAATCATGCGCCTTGGCGAGGAGAAGCACCCGCCGATTGCTGCAATCTCCTCCGGTAACACGGCCATCGACGTAGCCTTGGGCATCGGTGGTTTCCCGCGTGGTCGCATCGTGGAGATCTACGGGCCAGAATCGTCCGGTAAGACGACGGTCGCCCTCCACGCCATCGCGTCGGCGCAGAAGGACGGCGGAATCGCTGCCTTCATCGACGCGGAGCACGCCCTCGACCCCGAGTACGCCAAGAAGCTCGGCGTCGACACCGACCAGCTGCTCGTGTCCCAGCCCGATACCGGCGAGCAGGCGTTGGAAATCGCCGACATGCTCATTCGCTCCGGTGCCATTGACATGGTCGTCATCGACTCGGTGGCAGCACTAACACCCAAGGCCGAAATCGAGGGCGACATGGGTGATTCCCACGTTGGCCTCCAAGCTCGCCTCATGAGCCAGGCACTCCGCAAGATGACCGGTGCGCTGTACCAGTCCGGTACGACGGCAATCTTCATTAACCAGTTGCGAGAGAAGATCGGTGTCATGTTCGGCTCGCCGGAGACTACGACCGGCGGTAAGGCGCTAAAGTTCTACGCCTCGGTGCGCTGTGATATTCGCCGCATCCAAACGCTCAAGGATGGCGGCGACGCGATCGGCAACCGCACTAAGTTGAAGGTCGTAAAGAACAAGGTGTCCCCGCCATTCAAGATCGCCGAGTTCGACATCATGTTCGGTGAGGGCATTTCCCGCGAATCCTCCATCATCGATCTGGGCGTGGAAAACGGCATTGTCATAAAGTCCGGTTCCTGGTTTACCTACGAAGGGGATCAGCTCGGCCAAGGTAAAGAGAAGTCCCGCCAGTTCTTGAAGTCCAATCCGGAGCTGGCCGACGAGATTGAAGATAAGATTTTCCGCAAGCTTAAGGTGGGTAAGTACTCTGCGGTGGAAGATGAAGACACCGATGAGCTCTCTGATGATCTCGTTGATGTGGTTCCCAACGTCGATATTGATGACGATGCCTACTCGTTCGACGATGTTGACGAGGAAACCTCCGAGGACGACACTGAAAAATAGCTTCCTGCGCACACTCGCCGCTACCGGCGGGTGTGTTTTATTTGAAAGGATGTAGTGACATGGTTCAGAACCCTCATAAACCCACTAAAGAAGAGAAGATCGCCCTCCTTTCCCGTGCGATCGATGAATGGGAAAAGTCGGATACATCCTTGTTTTTCGATCCCGCTGCGGAGTCTGCCGCTCAGCCTGTCCGAGAGAGGGCTCTCATGCTCTTGGACTCGCGAATGCGCTCGGCATATGAGCTCACCGAGAGACTTGTGCAGGCGGATTTCCCCCGAGATGTTGTCCTTGCTGTTGTTGAAGAGCTGAAAAGGGCGGGGCTTGTCGACGATGTCCTGTTTGCTGAGGAATGGGTTCGCGTGCGGCATGCTCGACGCGGTAAGTCAGCGATGGTTTTGGATAGAGAATTGAAATGTAAAGGTGTGAACGCGGAGATCCGGGCGCACGCGTTGGAGCAGATTACCGACGAGGACGAGGAATCGATGGTGCGTACTCTCATCGAAAAAAAAGCGCGTTCCATCAAAACGATTCCAGCTGACCGGAAGGAACATAACAGGATTCTGCGTCGACTCGTTGGAGTCGTGGTTAGGAGGGGTTTCCCGCAAGACCTATGTCTCAACATTGCTAAGGAGGTGGCAGTGTCACGCTACGAGGAGTTGAACAGTTAAACGGGAAAACGATTGAGGGGGTGTGAATCGTCCTGGGTTTTGTTCCTGCCTGTTTTTGAGAGGATACGGAACATGGCAGAGGGCCTTGTCCTGGGGGTACCGTGGAACTCATAGTGTTACACCGTTGCACGGAGGGTAAAGGGGGAAGGCGTCACAGTCTAGATAGATCTTTTTCCCAGCTCGGACGCATATAGTTACCCCCAAGTGAGGTAACCCTACGGAGTGGACTTTGAAATGAATATTATTTTCAATAGTCTTGAAACTCTCAAGTCTATTGAAAGGAATTTTCAGAAGTGTCCTTGGTTTATGTACGCGCTACCACCCTGTGCACTATCGGTGCGCTCATTGCTTCCGCTACATTGCTACCTGCTCCCGTCTTCGCTGGTCCCGACGATGGAAAATTTGTTGCTACTCGTACTCACGTAGATGCGCCGAAAGTGTTCTACACAGGAGGTTCGAACTCCTTTGAACTCCGTACCAATACAGGCCCCATTCCTCTTGTCGAAGATTCCGTTATTTGGGTCGGTAAAGGATGGAATAAAGAGTCAATTCCCACCTACCAGTTTGAGCTTCCGGAAACTGGCTTTGACTGGTTGGGCAAGCCCGGCGATGTCGTTTATTCCACTCCACAGGTAGCAGACAGCAATAAGGATCCTGTGTGGTGGGGCTTCGGCGCGGATGAGAGTCTGCCTTCCGAGGATTTTCGGGGGAGGACCACTTCCCTTGATCTTGTCTCAGTCGATGGCCCCGGAGAGATGCACTTATTTAATTACCAAGATGTGGAGGAGTCCCCCTATCTGCTGCTCGGGACGACTGATGACGCTCCAAAATCTACTCCGCTAACAAAGGGATCGCACACCCATAATTACACAGCATTCACTAAACCAGGTCGCTATGAGCTTACCTATCGGGCCAGTGCGCGTACCAATGATGGCCGCTTTGTGGCAAGTAAGCCACAAGTTCTCGCCGTTCAAGTTGGCGGGCAGAAGCCAGCAGAGCAAGCAACTTCCAGCCTCAAGGATCGCTACTCCGCTGCATCTACAGGAGATACCACGGGATATACTCTTTCTCTCGCACCGCATACCGGCCGTGACCGCAGTGGTGATGAAAACCTCACCGACATTACTTTCCACGCGCCCGGTTCTGATGTCACTGGAACGCTCACACTGCTTATTGACGGCTATTTCCTCACTGACCTTCCTGTCACAAACGGCGAGGCTACCTGGGCAGAACTCCTTGGGCCTCGAGCTTCGCAAATCCAGGCTGTGTTCACTCCAACAGGACAAGGAGCGCGCTGGATTTCCGCACCCGTCGCCTACAACCCTGGGGAAGTCAAGAGTACAAAAGAATCCTCAACAACGTGGCAAGATGGAACAAATCTGCGTACTTTCTTCCCTGCAGCAAAGGAACCCACCAACGACCCAGCACGCGTACTTTCTGAGCCGGGATTTGAATTTTCGGTATCCTCCCGCGATGAAGATTATTCCATCCTCGAGTTCACCGCAGACGATAACAACCTGCGTGGTGTTCTCACCGCACTGTGGTACACCAATGAAAGCGACAAAGACCCTGCAAACTATAACCAACTCCTGGTAGAGAACGGCAAGGCAAAGGTAGACACTTACGACGGTGGACTGCTAGATGGTAATCGCTTGGTCATTGAGTTCTCGCCGCACCCCGAATATGCTGCCCAACCGCAAAAAATCTATCACAGGGTTCTTACCGAAGACTTCAAGTCTGCCGAGGGCATCCATCTTCATGACTATCTTCCTACAACGAGTGGCAAGAAACCTTCCTCAGAAGAATCATCGACGGTTGCGACACCTACAGAGACTGTGGATATGCCTCCGGCCACGGAAACCACGAGGCCAAACAGGGAATCTGAACAGGATATGCCTAAAAAGACAGGGAATAATCGCCCGCCCCAGCTCGGCACAATCAAATACCTATTAAATGCGGGTCACGTGGACATCACTGCAACTGGTGGAAGAGATGGATTGGGGGTGACTGTTAAGGACGAGACTGGAGAGTATGCGAAGAGCACAGTTGAGCGTACACCTGACCAGGTCGCACTGGGAGTGGGCGATAACGCACATATCAAACGGTCACGCTATCTCACCGGTTCTGACTTCGATTTTCTAGGAACGGACAAGTTCTATCTCCTACCAGAAACCCAGAACCGTTACATTGTTTGGCCCGGTTATGACACGCAAAGACTGAATTATTCCGACTTCTCTGGAGATGTACGTTTTGAAGTGAATCCGGTTAGCGTGCCAGAAGGAGCCCAGTGGGGAGCATGGACTAACCCTACGCTCGGGGGATCCGCGACCCTAGTACTTAACTCTGCGAAAGGCGACGCAATCATAGACACAGGGTTCGCCAGGCACCAGCACCTCAATTGGGGGTTCAGTAAGCCAGGAATCTATCAGTTTGAGGTGAAATTCACTGCGGACAAACAAGACGGCGGAGTGACCAAGCCGGTACCTACTACTCCGCAGATCCTGACCTTCGCTATCGGTACCGCCGCCCGAGATGAGTTAGCCAAGCGTATAGCTGTTTCACCTGCAACCCCTGAACCGCAGGATGTTCCTGTCCCGGACCGTCCGACAGAGCAACCACAGGGGTCTGGAGGAGATATAGAACCTTGGAAGATTGCTGTCCCTCTGACTATCGTCGGTATCCTCGGTATCGTCGCCGGAGTTTTTGTTGCATTTCAGCAGCACCTTCTCATGATTCCGGGTCCGCTTGGCAAGCAAATTCAGCGGATTCTTGGCAGTTAGCGAGGATAATGCGGAGGTAATGCAGATGATTGGTGAGACCCGTGGGCAAAACTGTTTTTATACGGTGATTGGTCTCTACGCAGCGAGTTGTATCTCCGGAACCCGTTTAGGCCTAAGACGCAGGTCACTCTACTCAGCCTTCCGTTCAGTATGGCCATCTCTGCTTTCGTGTAAAAGTATCTATGAAACAGAATCCCCTCAAGCGGTTGTTTTGTTGGCTTCAAGGGTACAGGCCTTTCTTAATTGTGAAATGCGTTGTGCTCAGAGTCTCGAACGCTTCTGGAGGTATGCACCCTTAGTAATGCTGAAAGCTCACGTTTGGCATTTTAAGTTATCGCTCGGTCAGCTTTGACAGTTAACTTCACTGGAAGGAATCTTTCGCTCATGCCTTTTTTTAAAAAGATCTTCGCCGTACTGAGCCTCATTGTTATCCTTACTATGGGTGGGGAAAGCTACGCTGTCGCCGCCACCTCAGATGGGCCAGAGGCTGCAGAACCATCCACTATTTTGGACAAGGGTCATATCGATATTGCAGCAGTAACTGATACTGACGGTGGCCTGCGCGTGACCGTTCATACCGATACGCAGGGTGATCTGGATCCGCAGCACACAATCATATCTGTGGGCGCAAAACTAAGAAGGGATTGGAGTGAGGCAGCAGAAGCACAAGGATTAGATTTCTTCCCGCCTGCTGGCACGGTGGCCACACTGTTGCCGCAAAACCAAGAACAGGATCTGCCGTGGCCTGGTTTTTCATCTGAATACGTGGATAAGTCCCGCTACCCAGCAGACCTTGATTTTGAATACCGGCCACATAGTCGCACACAGTGGTATTCGTTCTTGACTGGTTCAGCTGGAGATGGAGTGGGCATGGTCGCAGCTCACACCGGTGTTTTTACCCGTCATGGCATTGGACATATGCATGTTAACTGGGTGTTCGTTGAGGCCGGCACTCACATTGTGGATATTCGGGTGGTAGACCCCTGTACAGGAAAAACCTCTGAGTGGACCCCGATAACCTTCGAGGTTGAGCCTTTATCTGGAGAACCAACTGCTGATGATGTTTCAGGTGTAGATTCCACCGCTCAGACGGATAACAATGATACGGGTAACCATTCAGTGGAGAAGCGGACGGAGATGGCTCTGCCAACAAAATGTGGTGAGGTATCTGAATCATCTGATGATTCCCCCAGTGCTCATCCGGAAACTCATCCGACATCAAGCTCGGCAGAGAATAACATGGGACCAACACCAGGCGGAACTGCAGAAGCAACGAAAGTGCGGTTAGAACAAGGGCACATGGACCTACACTTTGATCGAGGTCAAACACCCTTTATACGTGTGGATGAACAAAAGGATTATCCGTCAGGAGCGTTTGTGGTTGATGTACCTGGTCTGGTAATCCCGCTTTCCCAAAAGCAGGGCGTACCGTGGCTAGGCTTCCACTACGATTCCAGCGGTTACCTTGGAATAGGCGAGTTTTCAGGTCCCGGGCGCATGGAAGTTTCACTTCCTGCGGCGCTAGGTAGCGATGAGCTGGTTCTTGACTCTGGGGACAATACTCTTCGAAAACGTCTCGATCTTGGCGGTGATGTCCAGGGGCACACGCACTTCCAGTTCAAGTTCTCTGAGCCTGGTGAGTATAAAGCAGTGTTTACTTTCACCTCCGACGAAGGATGGAACCAAAGCATCGATGTGAGCTTTGCTGTGGGAACAGGAGGTGAAGGAGCCATTGTCACACCGGCTTCAATGGCGATGGGTAACAGGCCAGTTGAAGTGCCAAAAGCCCAGCAATCAGCCGTGAAGCACCAGGCAATTTCTCCACAAAAGAATAACCCGAGCTCTAAGCAGGAAGGGGCAGCTTCCCGCAGTGGTGACGCTCAAGGGGAGAGTCTTGCCGGCAGTGGTAAAGGTGATAGCAGCTCTCGCGTTGGTAGCAAAGCTTCGTCCCAGCAAGGTAGTGGAGGTGCTCAAAGTAATCACTATGCTCCATCGGGAAAGTCTGCCACCAATGCGCGGGGATCTAGAGAAAGAATGAAGCCCGCCAACGAAGCCTTAAAACAGTCGCACCATTCTCCAACTTCTCGTGCTAGTAAACAACCATCGCAGGTAACAGCTGGACAGGCGGTAGACAACAAGTTAGCCGGTGTGCCGACTTCGTGGGCACAAGGGTTCTTAAGCGGCATTGGGATGCTGGCATTCGTGTGTGGTGGTGCGCTCATAACAATGGGATTACGCGCTCGTAAGAATGTGAGCTGAGTATCCCTTACTGAAGGTTGTGTCCGCTAGTGTGGTGTATCTGTAGCGGGCAAGTCCACCTACCCAGACCACTTCAACAAATAGATGTAACCAAACCCCACACACAAACAACTTGACACGCTCGGGCTGGGGTTACTCTGTGTTTGTTGACACTTGATTAGGCTGGTTTGTCGGGCAGGGAGGGGTGTTGGAGGACAGGTGAGTGTGAAGAAGACGAGGAAGTCCTATACGCCGGAGTTTCGGCGGGATGTGGCCTCGATTGTGATTGATTAACAGACCACGATTGGGAGCGTGGCTCGTGATCGTGGGGTGGGTGAGGCGTTGCTTGGCCGGTGGTGTAACGGCGTGGTTTTGCGTAGCGGGGGCGGGTTGGTCGGATAACGGGGGCGGGTTGGTCGGATAACGGGTGCGGGTCGGTCGGGTAGCGGTTAAGACTGTTTGCATCCAGCACACAGGGTGCTGGTGTTAACTTTGGAGGTCTTTTCCGTGACTGATTTTCGGAAGATTCTTTCTCTGGTGGTGCGGCAGCGGTCGTATCGTCAGATTGCTACCGCAGTGGGATGTTCTCATCAGACGGTGGCGCGTGTGAAAGCAGAGGCTACTCGCCGGGGTGTGTTCACCATAGCGGATGTGGACAAGCTGTCGGATGAGGATGTTGCCTCATGGTTTGTGGATGGTCGTCGTAGCGTGAGTGAGGAGTTTGTCACTCCTGACTTCGCGGCGATCTGTAGGGCTCGTAGTTTTGTGTCGAAGCCCAGTTTGAAATCCTTGTGGCTGACGTACTGTTCCCAGCCGGTTGCTGAAGGCAAACGGTTGTATGGGTTTGATCGGTTTCGCGAACTTGTCAACGAGTATGTGTTGGCTGAGGATCTGGTTGCTGTGATTCACCATGAGCCGGGTCATGTGATGCAGGTGGATTGGGCTGGCACCAGGTTAAAGCTGGTGGATGCGGCATCCGCGAAGCCTGTGGTGCTGCATGTGTTTGTGGCGACGTTACCGTATTCGGGGATGGTGTTTGCCGCTGTGTGTGAAGACGAGAAGATGGATGCGTGGCTGGATTGTCACCGTCAGGCTTTCGAGTACTTCGGTGGGGTTCCTGATCTGGTTGTTCCAGATAACGCATCTACGGCATCGAATCGTATCGATGGTTCTTCGCGCGCCAGGCAGGTTAATAAAACCTACGAGGAGTTTCTGCAGTGGTACGACACTGCTGCAGTGCCGGCACGGGCACGCCATCCTAGAGATAAAGGTGCTGTGGAGGCCTGTGTGAGGGTGATCACCACGGAGGTGATTGCTGTGTTGGCTGGTACGGGTTTTGTGGACGTGGATGATTGTCAATGCCAGGTACAAGAGTTGGTGGATGCCATTAACCAGCGGTCTCCGTTTCGGCGGAGAAACACCAGCAGGCAGGAGGTCTTCGATACGGATGAGAAACAGTATCTGCATAAGCTTCCTACACGTCGTTGGGAGAAAACACTGTGGTTGAAGCGTGTTGTCGCACGTGATTTCCACGTGGAATATCAGCGTGTCCGCTACTCAGTTCCTTTTCGGTATGCAGGTAAAACAGCTGATGTGCGTATCCGTGGCAAGCAGATGGACATTTTCATCGGTGGTGATCTGGTGTGTTCCCACACACTGTCACATGCGTCTACGCGCCGGTATGTCACTGATGTGGATCACCAGCCGGACTATTTTCAGGAGTACACCAACCTGTGGTCACGGGCGTTTTTTGAACGTCAAGCACGAAAAATCGGACCCGCTACTGTTGCTGTGATCACCAGTGTGCTGGACAGTCATGTCATTGAGGCGCAGGGGTATAAAACCTGCCGCAACATTTTGGATCTGGGTAAAACCCAACAAAACGCCCCCATCCTTGAAGCGGCATGCCGAGAACTTGTCGGGGATACCACCCGGCGTCGGGCGGTGACCTACACAGCGGTGAAAAACACGATGGCGATCGAGAGAGAAAAACAACGCCAACGCCCAACCACCACACCACCAAAACCCGACCCCAGCCCGCGCACACCGGCACCTGCCAACAACCGGCAAGCCACATCAGCGCATCTACGTGGCGCTGAAGCATTCAGCCTACCTACCCCAAAGGAGACGAAATGACACTGAGCTACTCTGACTTCGACCAGCATCTCATCGACGATGACCTCGGTCTTTTTACTCAACAGCGAATGACTGCTTTTGGGAAAGCCGCCATCGATATTGCAAACGACCCTGATTTTGATCAGTGGAGTTTCTCCGCCAAAATCCGCTACTGCATGCTGCAACAAGTAACGGCCGGACAGGAACGCAGAACCCAAAAACTACTCAAAGCCTCCCAGACACCACATCCAGAAGCCTGCATAGAGGAACTACGCTACCTGCCAAACCGCAACATCAATCGTGAACTAATCTCACGCATCGCGCAATGCCAGTGGATCGACAAAGGCAACAACCTCATCATCATCGGATCCACCGGTGTTGGCAAGACCTACCTTGCGGAAGCGCTGATCAACCAGGCCTGCAGGAAGAATTACAGTGCCCTGTTCACCCGCGTTGATGATCTGCAAGCACAACTAGCGATCTGGGGTGAAGAATCGGAACAGCGCTACAAGCTGCTGAAAAACCTGAAACGCGTGGATCTGCTGGTGCTAGATGATTTCTTAACCACAGAAATCAACACCACCACCGCATCCATCATCCTCAACGTGCTGGCTGCACGAGAACAAACAGCCTCCACACTGGTCACAAGCCAGTTCGGGGCGCATGACTGGTACAAATCCATCAGTGATGCAGTGCTAGCAGAATCGATCCTCGGCAGACTCATCGGAGGAGCCGAAACCATCGAACTCAACGGCCCTAACCTCAGAATCCAGCAACAATAAACCCGCTGGAAAACACCGCTACCCGATACACCCCAAACCGTTATCGGGTAGCCCCCAAACTGTTACCCGACCAACCCGCGACCGCTACTCAAAAGCACTCCGTTACACACTAGCTACTCAAATCCTCGTAGGTATTCGATAGTAGTTTTCGGATTATTGGCAAAAAATACAAGAGATGGAGCTTTTGAAAATATTTTTGTTGGACAGCATTGGTGGTTGTGAATTAATGGAGCTAACTCTGCCGGGGATCGTCATGAATAACCTGTGTTTGAGGGCTCTAGATGGTTTTTCGGTGTCGATGGTGGGGAAAGGGCTCACATCTCATAGGCTGGTTTTATGAATTTTGCGATTAAGAAAGTCACCTCGGGCCAGGTTAAAACTTGTCTCGCACTCCAATCAGCACCGACTTCTGTCAACCGCTTCCAAGCGTAATAATCAGGCGGAAATGAGGAATTCTGCTAACATTTGCCGGCGAGCGTTATCCGGTTTCCTGGTAAACAGAGTTTTTGGTGAGATGAAGCCCTGGCTACGCGTTGTTATGCCTTCATTTCTCTCTGTTATGGCTTGGGAGTGACTCTGAAAATGAAGCTAAGCCGAAGTCAAGCTGCTGCATCTTGTGACGAATCTTGAGCGGCAACAAAGAATCGTTCCGGGTGAAAAACCATGGTCCTGTCGGTGTTGTATCCTTTTCAAACGTTTTCCTTTCTGGCCTGGAGTAGATTCACTCGAAACGAGGTGACCGTTGAATATACTAGAAATGAAAATTTTCTGTATGTAAGGAGTTTTAGCTTAGATGCTGGGAAGCGAAATTGAGGAATTGCTCATCGCTCCATTTTCTTGCTGCAAGGAAGCTGTACTTATAGCGTAGAACAGTGTCCATGGTTAAAACTTTCAGAGGTTTTGCTGGCACTCCAGCTAAGATTGTGCCGGGTTCGCAGGACTTAGTTACTACCGCATTTGGGGCAACAATACTGAGTGCGCCGATGGTTACTCCACCTGTGATATTCGCGCAAGCTCCTATATTTGTTAGCGGCCCAATTTCGGGGACAGTCATTCTTTTTCCTGTGTCTGGATCAATCCTTCCGATTTTTCCGCGACCTCCCAGGGTTACGTTTGCGCCAATGGTGACATGTGCGTGGACGGTTGCGTCTTTGTGAATGATGCATCCGATACCTCCGTAAGCAAATATTATCTCCCCCCGGAAGTCACAATTGTGAGGTACATAACTGTTATGGAGTAAGTAGTTGAGTCGGTCGCAACGTTCCGCGTTCACGATGTCACCATTAACGGCATACCGTTTACCGGACTGCCAAATCCTGTATGCACTTGGGATTTTCTCGCCGATAAAAGGCATGATATCAATCCAGGGGTCGACTAGCCGGTCCCATCCGCATTTCGTGTCTCGAGTAGGGTCTGTATACCATGGACCTTCATTGACGATTTCAATCAAATGCTTCAGTGCGGGCTCTTCGGTAGCGAATTCTCCGCTTTCCGGTAATCCCTCATCTCCCGAGGTTTTCGAAGGAATCGACTCCAGATTCTTGAGTCTGCTGTCAAGGTCGTACAAAGCTAGTGTTAGGAGGTCAACCTCCTGTTCGGTGGTCAGATCGGACATGTCTGTATTGATATCCATCTTAAACTAATCCTTTCGTCGAGGTTTTCTTGAGCTTTCCTGCAAATCTAGAGTGGGGATGCTGTCTAGTACTCCCAACTAAGTTGACAGTCTAGTGCCAGATCGGATTCTTTAAATAACAGCAGTGCCCAATTAGGGGAAACCTTACCCTTTTGAAAAACAGCGAGACGGTACCTATTGAAATCTATTACGTATTTTCAAATTTTCGAGGTCTTAATCCGATATTAACTGTGGAGTGGGTTTTATAGTTTTTGTTTGAAAATGTCGCGCCGTAGTCCTTTTCATTGTGATGTCGTAGTGACAACTACTCCGATATCGTGAGCAGCTGCTAGCTAGTTTTATGTTGGCGTTGTATTCTGGGCCAGTAGAGACTTGCTTAGAGATTATTAAGGTAACGGTTTTCCATCCCGTCGTTTTGGGGCAGTCCCTTTGAGTGCAAACTTGGACAAAGCTCTGCAAATTAATGAAGCAATGCGATCTGGGTGTCTTTTGCCCTATTTAGTGCACTGAAAGCCTCATTAGGTAGATCCCCTCTCATGTGGGTCAAACGAACCGATTCACGAATGCGGTTTTAGTTTTTCGTGCGGTTGAACACTGTGTATCACTAGCTAGTCGGACAAGATTTTTAAATTCTCGTTCTCAGTCCGCCGGTAAAGAAGTACTCTGGCGGTCTGGTTACACGCGGGACGGAAAATCAGGGATATGCCAGCAATGGATTTCGAAATTGCTGGGAAGCTCCCGTGGCTCTTTGTCGGTGGGATGAATGAAGCGGAACTTGAACTGCCAAAGTTTGTGCGCGAGAGGATATCCTTATGTGCGGGAGAATCAGTCGGCGCTGTGTGAGCTACCTTCGTCGGATCCAGACGATACAGATGCGCCGGATAAAGCGGTGTCCGAAGGTATCCAAAGAGGGCTCATGGTCTACGGTCGACCGAGATGAATGGGCTGATGAGTACGCGGTGAAATCCCTGTCCCAGGTCATATGCTCGCATCGCCACCGTGCTTCTGGGCGGAGGTCCGGGAGCGCAATGAATGTCGATTCCAGATCGTGTATGCACGGATCCGTACAAGGTTGACTCGGTTTTCTGTCTCTCAAGGTTGTGTCCAGTAGCGTGGTGTATGAGTTACTGCGGTGGTGGCCCTGTTTATAGGTAGGGCGACCATCGTGGGACCTGTCAAATCAACTGCTAGATTTCCTTGAAAGGATGAGCCACGATGGCCGCTGCGCCTAATTCTA
>JALFAQ010000026.1 GCA_022772305.1 Corynebacterium glucuronolyticum | reverse complement strand
AACGCGACCCTCGCGCGCTCCGGCGAGTGGGTTGACCAGGCCACCCAGAAGCGGCCTGTGGGCGACTATCACAAGCTGTGGGATGCGCGCCTGGATAAGCGCGCTGAGGGCACCAGGAGGGTCTACAGGCCGTGCTGGGAGCAGCATGTTGCCCCCGTATGGGAGAACGTGCCGGTGTCGAGCATCAGACCGTCAGAGGTACAGGCGTGGGTGGATCAGCAGACCGTGGGGGCAGTGATGGTCAAGCGGATGGCGAATATCCTGGCGCAGATCCTGGACATCGCGCTGAAGGATGGCGCGATCCGTAGTAATCCGGCGCGTGGCCTTGATTTGCCGAGGAAGCCACAACCGAAGCAGGTGTACCTCACAGCGGAGCAGCTTGCGACACTGGCGGGCGAGGCGAAGTACCCGGAGATTGTGTGGCTCATGGGCACCGTGGGTTTGCGATGGGGGGAGCTGGCCGGATTGAGGGTACGGTGCGTCAATGTTTTGCGCTCCAGGCTTCTCATTGAGGAGGCTGCTACCACGAATGGGGGGAGTGTCGATGTGGGCGAGACGAAGACGCATGAGAAGCGTGAGGTGGTTGTTCCGCGCTTTGTGATGGAGATGCTTGAGCCTTTGCTGGAGGGGAAGGCTCCCGATGATTGGGTGTGGCAGCGCGAGAATGGCCAACCGATGCGTAGGCCGACATCTGAGATGGGCTGGTTTGACGGGGCGGTGACCCGCTGCATGGAGACTGATAGCAGCTTTCCGAGGGTGACGTTGCACGGGCTCCGGCATGTCGCGGCGGGGCTAATGGTGTCATCTGGGGCGAATGTGAAGGTTATCCAGAAGCAGCTAGGCCATAAGTCGGCGGTGATGACGTTGGATATTTATGCAGCGCTTTTTGAGGATGATTTGGAGGCGCTTGGGTGTCGTATGGAAGAGAGTTTTTCCTCTGTTCGTGGAAAGTTCGTGGAATCGTGATTTGTAGCGGGTGTGCAGTAGATGAAAATAGCCCCCTACCTGGTGTTTTGGTAGGGGGCTACACGAGCTGGAGACGAGACTTGAACTCGCAACCTACGGTTTACAAGACCGTTGCGCTACCGATTGCGCCACTCCAGCGGACTGAGGTTGTATCGTACCAGTTGTGACCGCGTTTAATGAAGTCGACCTCATGTGACAGACTGAGACCATGGGAAATATCCTGCATACCCTCCGTTTACGGGCAAACACCAGCGAACGCATCGCGACCATTGATGCAGCCAAAGCTGCACCGCCACCGTCACCCCTTCAACCCGTTGAACTGACCAACGAGCACCAGGTGGCCGGCGTGCTCCTCATCGGCGCACGCGTAGGCGAAATTCTTATCACAGCCGGGACGGCAAACCGCGACGTCCAGGCGCAGATGCGATCGGTGATCAACGCGTACGGGCTTTACGACGTCCATATCGACGTCACGCTCAACACCATTCAGCTTTCCACACACATCGGGAACGAGGACGGCGACACCACCCCCGTCACTGTGCTTCGCGTAGTGCGCCGGGGTGCGATGGATTTTTCCAAACTTGCCCGCCTCGACCGCCTTATTCGCTCCATCCGCGCCGGCGCCACCAATCCAGCGACAGCCGACCGGCAGCTCTCTGAACTGTGGAACTCCAAATCGCCGTATGGGGTAGGGCTCGAACTCATCGGCTGGGGTGCTCTCGCCGGTGGCTTTGCAATGGTACTCGGTAGCACCCCTATCGTGGGCCTCGTCGCGTTCATCACAGCGATGGTGATCATGGCTGCATTCAAGCTCATCGGCAAGGTGGGGCTCGGCGACTTTTTCTCACTCATGGCCGGTGGCTTCATCTCCGTCATCCCGGCGGCGGGCGCCTTCTGGCTGGCGAGTGAAACCGGTGCCTCCATCAACCCGTCACTCATTATTGCCTCGGGCATCGTCGTGTTGGTGGCAGGGCTTACTCTCGTACAATCGCTGGAGGACGCTATCATGGGCGCCCCCGTTACCGCCTCCGGTAGATTCTTCGAAGCGATGCTCAACACCGGTGCGATCATCGCTGGCGTTTCCCTCGGCCTCAAACTCTCACTTGCCCTCGGCATCATGCTACCCGCCATTGAAACGCAAACTGCTCCCGACCTGCAGCATGTCGCCGTGAAAATCATTTTCGGTGGGATTGCCGCAGCCGGGTACTCGCTGGCGTGCTACTCGGAGTGGACCCCTATCTGGGTCTCTGGGGTCACTACTATGATTGGTTCCGCCACGTTCTACCTCGTGTTCCTCCCCATGGGGCTCGGGGGCATCTTCGGCGCGGGGCTCACCGCCACCCTCATCGGCCTCATCGGTGGCCTACTCGCCCGCAGGTTCCTCATTCCACCGCTGGTCATCGCCATCGCCGGCGTCACTCCACTCCTTCCCGGCCTGCGGATTTACCGCTCCATTTACGCCATCATCCATGAACAGCTCCTCGTCGGGATCTCCTCCATGGCCATCGCACTGGCAACCGCGATTGCGCTGGCAGCCGGCATCGTACTCGGCGAGTGGATGGCCCGCAGGATCCGTCGCCCGAAGCCATTCAAGCCGTACCAAAACATCATTCGCAGGCGGTATAGCTTTAAACGTAGTGGTCGGTAGCGTACAATGGCGCCGAAGAAGTAGCTATCTATCGGAGGTTTGATTTTCGTGGCATTTAGGACGTCTCGGGATCGCGAAGCGGAAGCAGAAGCGCAGCAGCAGCTGGAGGAGGAAACCGCAGCCGCCGCGCGGAGGGTAGTGGCCTCGTACTCCGAGGACTACCACGATGCCGTCATGCTCTCTTCCATGCTCGGCATCACCCCAGAGGGCTTCGTCTACGCACAGTACGCCGAGGCCGAAGGCATCGAAATATCGACGACCGACACCAAGAAGGAAAAGAAGACCTCCAAGAAGTCGAGCCGGAAGTCGACGAAGAAGTCCACCAAGAAGACGTCGAAAAAGACAACCAAGAAATCGACGAAGAAAACCACCAAGAAGACAACGAAGAAGACCAGCAAAAAGACCGCTAAAAAGGCCACCAAGAAGTAGTGACCGGTAACGCCTCGTTCCTCATCGCCGCGAATCGCCTCCCCGTAGAGCGACGTGGCGATTCTTGGCGCGTCAGCCCCGGCGGCCTCGTCACCGCCCTTACCCCCATCCTCACCGAACACAACGGCACGTGGATCGGCTGGGCCGGGACCCCCGGCGACGCACCCGAACCCTTCACCACCGACTCCGGAATCTCACTGCACCCCGTCGCTCTCGACGAGGACGACTACCGCGGCTTCTACGAAGGATTTTCCAACGCCACCCTGTGGCCCCTCTACCACGACCTCATCGTTCCACCCGTCTACAACGCGCAGTGGTGGGAACGCTTTCAGCTTGTGAACAGGCGGTTTGCCAAAGAAATCGTCGCTTTAGCCGCCCCCGACGCCACCGTCTGGGTCCAGGACTACCAACTCCACCTCGTCCCCGGCATGGTCAAAGCCATGCGCCCTGACGTCACCGTCGGCTTCTTCCTCCACATCCCCTTCCCCTCCCCCGACCTCTTCGCCCAGCTGCCCTGGCGCGAAGAACTCATCCGCGGCCTCTCCGGTGCCGACCTCGTCGGCTTCCACACCGCCCGCTCCGCGCAGAACTTTTCGGAGTGCGCGGCGCGGTATGTGGGCACGCCGCCGCGGACGGCGGCGCTGCCGATATCCATCGACACCCCACGGATAGCTTCTGGTGCGCAACCAGGCACGATCCGTGAGAAACTGGGAAACCCAGAGACGTTCCTCCTGGGCGTCGACAGGCTAGATTACACAAAGGGAATCCTTCCCCGTCTCCTGGCGCTCGAGGAGTGTTTCGAGCGCGGCGTGCTCGACCCGAAGACAACGACGATGCTGCAGATCGCCACCCCGTCGCGGGAGCGCGTCGAGCATTACGAGAAGACCCGCGCCGCCGTGGAGCGGCAAGTTTCTAAGATAAACGGCCTGTACGGAGACCTTTTCCGCCCGGTGGTGCAGTACGTTCACCGCACCGTCGACGCCGCCGACCTCTACTCCCTCTACGCCGCCGCCGACATCATGCTCGTCACCCCGTTCAAGGACGGCATGAACCTCGTGGCCAAAGAATACGTCGCCTGCCACCCCGACGGCACGGGCGCGCTCGTCCTCAGCGAATTCACCGGCGCTGCCGAGGAGCTCACGCAGGCCTACATCTGCAACCCGTTCGATGTCGAGTCGATTACTGATGCCATCACCGCCGCTGCCCGTGGCGAGGGCGATCCGGAGGCTGCGATGCGGGCCATGTATGCGCGGGTGAAGGAGTACGACGTGCGCAGGTGGGCAAGTGATTTCCTCGCGGAATTGGGGCGAACGCAGTGAGAAAACTTTTCGGCTTAGCGCTGACTGCCGCGCTCGCGCTGCCCGTTTCTGCGTGCGCTCCCCCACAGGACGAGCACATGTGGCAGGTGTCGCAGGTGTTCTTCAACTCCGATGCCACGCCCACCCCGCCGGCGCCGATGTACCTCGTGCTCGGCAGGCAGTCGTTTGCCGGTGATACCGGCTGTAGCCCTATCAACGGCAAGCTGCGCACCAACGACGCGGATGAAACGATCACGATTGTGCGGGTGCGTACGCCGGAGCAGCTGAGGTGTGAGGGCGCGGAAGAGTTCTACCACGGAGAGCTTTTACGGTTTTTAACTGGGACTTTGCACGTGGAACGCGACGACGATGAGCTGACGCTGCGAAACGATGCGGGCGAATCTATCCATATGGTGTACTGATGTTTGTTATTTCAGATTTTGACGGAACCCTGGCCGAATTCAGCACGGATCCCATGAACGTGCCCATCAACGAGACGGCCATGCGCGCCCTCAACGAGCTGTCCACGCTCCCCGGTGTCCGCGTGGCGGTCCTCTCCGGGCGGTCACTGGAGCACCTCACTCAGCTTGTCGACGTTCGCGACGCGGTCATCCTCGCCGGCTCCCACGGCGCCGAGACGCTGGGCCTTACGACGGTTCCTACCCCTGAACAGCGCGAACAGTTGGAAAAACTGGACCACGAACTGGAAAAACTCCTTCACGACGGCGCGTGGGTAGAGGTCAAGCCTTTCGGGCGCGTCCTGCACACCCGAAAAATGACCTCCGGTGCGACGGAGCTTGAGGCCGAAGCGAAGAAGATCGACT
The DNA here is from genome assembly GCA_022772305.1 of Corynebacterium glucuronolyticum. Taxonomy (GTDB): domain Bacteria; phylum Actinomycetota; class Actinomycetes; order Mycobacteriales; family Mycobacteriaceae; genus Corynebacterium; species Corynebacterium glucuronolyticum_A. Next base: position 13,488 of record JALFAQ010000026.1, on the reverse strand, counting down.
TCGGTGGCCGGCTGCAGGAGGGCAAGGCTGTTGTCGAGTTCTCCGTCTCCGACGCGTCGAAAGGCGACTGGATTCGAGCAAACCGCAAGCCGGGAGAAAAGGTCATTTTCCTTGGCGACGATGTCACCGACGAGAACGGCTTCGCCGTCCTCACCGAGGGGGATACCGGCGTCAAGGTTGGCGACGGTGAGACGCAGGCGACCGTCCGCCTCGCCAACGTAGAGGAAGTGGGGCGCTACCTCACAGATCTCGTCGAATCGCTGCGGTCCGACCGGGGATAAAGGACGTCGGCAAAATAGTGTGGCGCGGGGGCGCCCCGGCGATGAGCGCGTTGAGCATGCGGCCAACCTCGGCACCCTTGCGTTTGTTGTGCTGATCCACGGTTGTGATCCCCAATCGCACCACCTCATCGATACCGTCGAAGCCCGTTACCGCGATCTTTCCGTCCGTGAACGTGTAGGCCCCCAGCGCCAACGAATCGGTGGTGCAACAGATCGCGTCGCGGTCCGGGAAGCGCTCGAGCAGCTCCTCGGCGGCACTCATCGCCGTGTTCTTATTGTTGATGTAGCGCTCAATGACTGGTACGTCCGTGATCCCCGCCGCGCGGAACACGGCGAGGGCCCCCAGCACGCGGGAGCGCTGCACGTGATGGCTGGCGTTATCCAGGCGGGCGGCGCTGACGGGGCCGTCGTTTCGTTCCCGATCCAGGCGGATGCACACGATGCCCGGCTTGGTGTGTCCGGCATCGACGAGCGCCTGGGCCGCCGGTGCGATCGCGTGAAAATCATCGATCCCCACAAATGGCACGTTTTCAGGACAATACGGCTGGTCACACACCACAACTGGTAGGTGGTGGTGAAGGACCTCATCCAGGTACGGATCGTGGTGGCCGACGGAGTACACCGCGAACCCGTCGACGGCCACGCGCCCAACAAGTTCGGCGGGGGCCAGCGTCTCGCCGAAGGCGGGGACGAGGGTGAGCGAGTAGTTCGTGCCGTAGCTCGCCTCAGCCATGCCGGCGAGGAAGTCGACGGAGGCCTTGTCTTCGAAGGCGTAGGTGAGGTCGTCGGTAAACAGCACACCAATGCTGCCCGTCTTCTGCGTGCGCAGGCTGCGGGCCGTGGCGTTGGGGCCCCGGTAGCCGAGTTTTGCTGCAGCAGACAGGATGCGGCGCCTCGTCGCGGGGCTGAGCTGCGTGGGATTGTTGTACGCGTTGGAAACGGTGGCCACAGACACGCCCACATGAGCTGCAACCGTTGCCATGGTTACCGATTTTGGCACGTCTTCTCCTCACCCAAGTTGACAGCAATTTTCAAAAAAAATACCATAGCCAACATGAAACGTTTTTCAATAGCGTGTGCAAGTGTACTCCTCGCCCTCGCCGGCTGTTCCTCCACCACGGAGACGCACAGCGCCGACGACGACATCATCAACCTCGTCGCCACCACCTCCGTCTGGGCGGACGTCGCCGCAGCGGTCGCAGGAGACGGCACACAGGTCACTCCCATTATTAGCGGTAAAGACGTCGATCCGCACTCCTTCGAGCCCGTCGCCAGCGATATGGCTGCTCTCGAACGCGCCGACATTATCGTCGCCAACGGTGGCGGGTACGACGCGTGGGCGTATGCGAACCTGGATGAGAACCAGAAGGCGAATGTCGTGTCGCCGCTGCCCCTCACACCCCACGGAGAGGAAAGTGGCGCTCACCAGCACGGGGACGCTGAGAACGGGGAGGAGGAACACCACCATCATCATGAGCATGGGTCGGAGCACGTGTGGTACGACCCGCATGCCATCGAGCATGTCATGAACGATGTGGCCGAGAAGATCACCGAGCTGGGTGGCACGGCAACCGTCGAGGAGGCGTCGGCAAAGGCGGAAGCCCTGGAGCAGAAGATCGCAGAGCTTCCCGCAGGCAAGGTCATGCAGACCGAGCCGATTGCCGATTCCATCATCGAGGATTCCGACCTCACAGACATCACACCGGAGGCGTTTCGGGACGCCACGCTGAAGGAGTCGGAGCCCTCGGCAGCAGCGCTCGACGAGTTCCTCACCACGCTCAGCTCCGGCGAGGTCGACGTGCTCATCTTTAACCCGTCGACAGCAACGGATACGAGCCAGCGGATCCGCGAAACGGCGGAAGAGGCACACGTTAAGATAGTGGAGATCGCCGAGGTTCCGCCCACAGGCACGAACTTCCTCGATTACTTCGATACCCGCCTTGACGCATTGAAAGAAGCACTCTCCTAACTGTGCATGTAGCCCTCACTCACGCTAGCGCCCACCCCCTGTGGCACGACCTCACACTCGAGGTTGCTGACGGTGAATTCATCACCGTCCTCGGCCCCAACGGGGTGGGCAAATCTACACTTCTCCGAGTCCTCCTCGGCCAACAGCACCTCACCGGCGGCTCGTACACGTGCGACGCACGGGTGGGGTATATCCCCCAGCAGCAGATGCTACCCAGGGATCTGCCGCTGCGCGGGGTGGATCTCGTCCGGCTGAGCACCCGCCACGGTGAGACGAAGAAGTACCTCGACTACGTTGGCGCAATGAATCTCGCCACGCTGAGAGTCGGAACGATGAGCGGTGGGCAACAGCAACTCATCCGGCAGGCGCAGGCCTTCGCCCAGGAGCCAGAGATTGTGCTTGCCGACGAGCCCCTCCTCTCCCTCGACTCGAAAGCCCAGCGTGCCACCGTCAACCGCTTGGTGGACCACCCCGCAGCCGTCATCATGGTCACCCACGCCATCGCACCGGTTATCGACCACACCGACCGCGTCTTGTACATCGGGCCGCACGGCCACGCGCTCGGCACGCCCGCCGAGGTACTCACCAGCGACGTCCTCACCCGCCTGCACGGGCACGAGGTCACCGTCGCCACCATCGGAGGAAAGCTCGTCATCGCATGATTTCTCAAACAATTGACCTGCTCAGCGTAGGATTCGTGCAAACAGGTCTCGTCTCCGCCGCCCTCCTCGGTCTCATGAGTGGCATCATCGCGCCCCTCATCGTCATGCGTGGCATGAGCTTCGCCGTCCACGGCACAAGCGAGCTCGCCCTTATGGGCGCCTCCGCTGCCCTCCTCTTTGGCTTCAACGTCAACGGCGGTGCCGTCATCGGTTCCGTCATCGCCGCCATCCTCTTGGCGCTCTTTCAGGGCGGGTCCCACCATGACAGCGTCGTCGGCGTCATCATGAGCTTTGGGCTCGGGCTCTCCGTGCTGTTTATTTACCTGTATCCCGGCAACTCGAAGGCAGCGATGTCTCTCCTCACCGGGCAGATTGTCGGTGTATCCAGCACGTCTGCGTGGATTTTGGGGGGCGTGGCGGTGATTGTTATCGCGACGGTGGCGGTGTTCTTCCGGCAGCTGCTATTCACGTCGGTGGATCCGGTCATGGCTGCGGCAACAGGGTTGAACCTGCGCGCCTACGCCGTGCTGTTTGCGGTCCTCGTGGGCCTAGCGGCCGCGCAGTCGGTGCAAATCGTGGGAGCCTTGCTCGTCATGGCGCTGCTCATCACACCGGGGGCTGCCGCCTGCGCGGTGACGAGCAACCCACGGGTGACAATCGCCTTGTCGACGATATTTGCGCTTGCCGCAGCCGTCGGTGGATTCGTCCTGTCGCTCGCACCTGGGCTGCCTGTCAGCGTGTTCGTGACGACGATCAGTTTTGTTATCTACCTCGTCTGCAGGCTCGTGGGGTGGCAACAGAAGAGGGCACTTCACGCGTCTGAGTGAGAACCGTCATTACGTGCGTTGACAAGCACTATCCCAGCGGAAGTAGAGTCCCGCCAGCTGCGCGCAGCCGTCTCAGCACGACCTTCCAGGCGGTACGGTTTCGATTATCGGCCGGACCGGAAGACACGTAAAAAGCGTACGGGGATAGCAGCACAAGGGCGATCCACAGCAACGGCTATTACTCCTCTTCTGCTGAGGCCTTGGTGCGCCTTTGGCGGGCAAACTCGGCGAGCACGACGCCAGCTGCGACGGAGGCGTTGAGAGACTCGACCCAGCTTTGCATCGGGATGGTGACGATCGTGTCGCATGTCTCCTTCACCAGGCGGGACAGGCCCTTGCCCTCGGAGCCGACGACAATGACCACGGGGCCCGTGCCGTCGTAGGAATCGTGCGTGTGCTCACCGCCGGCATCGAGGCCAATGGCCTGGTAGCCAGCCTCTTGGAACTGCTTCAGGGCGCGCGTCATGTTGGTGACCTTGGCCACCGGCACGCGGGCGGCGGTACCCGCAGAGCTGCGCCACGTCACGGCGGTCACAGAGGCGGAGCGGCGCTCAGGGATGACGACACCGTCGGCACCGAAAGCTGCCACGGAGCGGATAACGGCACCGAGGTTGCGGGGGTCGGTGATGTTGTCGAGGAAGACGACCATGCCGTCGTGGGTGATGAGATCCTCGAGGTCCGCGTAGTGGTACTCGGGGATCTGCAGGCCAATGCCCTGGTGGAGGCCGTTGCCCGTCATCTCGTCCATTTTCTGCTTGGACACCTCGACGATGGGGATGGAGCGCTTGGCTGCGATGTTGACAGCCTCGACAAGACGTGGGTCGTTCTTCGTACCAATGGCGACGAACATGGCGACGGCGGGCACCTTGGCGTGCAGGCACTCGATGACGGGATTACGGCCGACGACGAGCTCATCGGACATGTTCTGCTTGTAGTGGCGGCCGGAATCGGACCGCTTTTTCGCCTCGGCTGCCTTGTGGGCCTTGTGGTAGACGCGGTCGACGGCCTTCGGAGTCGGCCCCTTGCCTTTTAGTCCACGCCGACGCTGCCCGCCGGAGCCCTTAATTCTCTTAACCATTTACTACCTTCCACGTCGTGCCATCGGCACCGTCCTTGAGTTCAATGCCGGCGGCGGCGAGAGTGTCGCGCACGGCATCGGCGGTGGCCCAGTCCTTGTCTTCGCGCGCCTTCTGCCTGCGCTCAATCTGAACCTCGACGAGCTTAGCCAATGCGTCGGAAGAATCCGAATTGTTCGTGGACCACTGCTCGGACTGCGGGTCGACGCCCAGGATGGCTGTCATGGCGCGAACCTGGCCGGCAAGCTCTGCGGCCTTTTCCGGGTGGGCGTTGCCCTCGCGGACCGTCGTGTGGACGACGGCGAGGGCGGCGGGTACGCCGAGGTCGTCGTCAAGCGCGTTGACGAACTGCTCGGGTAGGGTTCCCGGGGTGACCGAACCCTGGCTGTTGACGAAGTCCTCGATGCGGCGGTAGCCGGCGGCGGCCTCGTGGAGCGCCCCCTCGGAGTACTCGAGCATGGAACGGTAATGTGCAGACCCCAGGTAGTAGCGCAGCTCCACCGGGCGGACGAGCTTCACGACGTTGGGGACGGACAGGACGTTGCCAAGTGACTTGGACATCTTCTCGCCGGACATCGTCACCCAGCCGTTGTGCATCCAGTAGCGGGCGAACTTATCGCCTGCGGCCGTGGCCTGGGCGATCTCGTTTTCGTGGTGCGGGAACTTGAGGTCGAGGCCACCGCAGTGGATGTCGAACTCGCTACCCAGGTACTTGGTGGACATGGCCGTGCACTCGATGTGCCAACCGGGGCGGCCGCGGCCCCACGGGGTGGGCCAGGATGGCTCGCCGGGCTTGGCGGCCTTCCACAGGGTGAAGTCGCGCGGGTCGCGCTTGCCTGTGCCTTGGGACTCGCCCTGGTCCAGCTCGTCGATACGCTGGCCGGACAGTTCCCCGTAGCCCTCGATGGTGGCCGGTGTGGCGTAGACGTTGCCGTCGGCGGCATAGCCGTGGCCGTTGTCGATGATGCGCTGCATGTAGTCGACGATTTCGGTGATGTGGCCGGTGGCGCGGGGCTCAATCGACGGCGGGGTGACGCCGAGGATGCGGTAGGCCTCGTTGAAGGCGCGCTCGTGCGTTGCTGCCCACTCCCACCACGGGCGGCCGTTTTCTTTCGCCTTAGTGAGGATCTTGTCATCGATATTGGTGACGTTGCGGACAAAGGCGGTGTCTAGTCCCTTGGCTTCCAGCCAGTTCCGCAAGATGTCGAAGGCCACACCGCTGCGGACGTGCCCGATGTGCGGGATGGATTGAACGGTGGCACCACATAGGTACACCGAAGCATGCCCCGGGCGGACCGGAACGAAATCCTGGAGGGTGCGTGTCTTGGAATCATAAATGCGGAAAGTCACGCACCACAGTCTAGTAGACGAGCGCGGTCGCTACCGCAGCTCTCCCCTCCCCGGAGCCCGTAAAGCCCATGTGGTCGGTCGTCGTCGCCGAGATGGACACAGGGCAGCCAAGAATCTTTTCGATAGCGGCTTCCGCCTCCGCCCGACGCGGCCCCATCTTCGGGGTTTGGCCGACAAGCTGGCAGGCGACGTTGCCGATGGTGAAGCCCTCCTGCTCGAGCTTTGCTCGAGCAGCCTGGAGCAAAGCGGTGCCGGAGATGCCCTTCGTCTCCGGAAGGTCGACTCCGACAAACGAGCCGAGGTCTCCTAAGTGGGATGCGGACAACAGGGCGTCGACAAGCGCATGAGAGACGAGATCCCCGTCGGAATGGCCCTCACAGCCGTCGTCGGAGGGGAAGGACAGGCAGGCGATCATGCAGGGCTTGCCGGGTTCGATGCGGTGGGCGTCGAAACCGATGCCCGTTCTAGGGAGTTTCACTGGGGACCTCGAAAACAGTCTCCTCCGCCTCGCCGGCGATGTGCTCGGCGAGCAGGAGGTCAATGGGGGTGGTGATCTTGAAAGCCATCGGGTCGCCGGCAACCGTCATCACCGTGTGACCTGCGTGTTCCATAATGGAGGCATCATCGGTGGCGTCGAAAGGCTCGGCGAAAAACGCCTCGTTGGCGGCGCGGAGGGCAGCCAGATTGAAGCCCTGCGGGGTCTGAACGGCGCGCAGGGTGGAACGATCCGGGGTGTCGATAACAGCGTGGTTTTCCACCACCTTGATCGTGTCAGTGACGGGAACCGTCGGAATGACCGCTTCGTTTCCCTCGAGGACGGAACGGGTGACGCGGGCGAACAGTCCCGGCGGGGTGAGCGCGCGGGCGGCATCGTGAATGAGGACTACCCCGTCGGCATCGGGAATCGCCTTAAGCCCCTGGGCGACGGAATCGAAACGCTCAGCACCGCCGTGGACGAAGGTCACGTCGTGACCGCGGAGCGTTCGACGCGCGTAGGCCTCCATATCGGGGTGGACGATGACGAGAATCTCGTCGGCAACCTCGGCGGTTTCAATCGCCGTGACGGTCCGCTCGACGAGCGTCCGCCCACGCAGGGGGACGTAGGCCTTGGGCAGGTCAGCCCCCAGGCGGGTGCCCTTGCCCGCGGCGGCGACCAGAGCGAAGACCCTCATTTCCATTCGTCGATGCTTAATCGTCGATGCTTAATCGTCAAAGTCGATATCGTCGAGGTCGACGTCGGATTCCTCCGCCTCCAGCTCGGACTTCGGCTTCGGCGCGCGAGCCTCGCGCTGGCGGTTGAGCTCCTCGGTGATGCAGGCCTCGAAGTCGGCGGCAAGCTTATCGTCAACGGGACCAGCAAGGGCGAGCTCACCAACAAGAATCTGACGAGCCTTGGTCAGCATGCGCTTCTCGCCCGCGGAAAGCCCGCGATCCTGATCGCGACGCCACAGGTCACGGACAACCTCCGCAACCTTGTTCACGTCACCGGACGCCAAGCGCTCCTGGTTCGCCTTGTAACGACGAGACCAGTTGCCGGCCTCCTCTACATCCGTCTCGCGGAGCATCCCGAAGACCTTCTCCAAGCCCTCCTTGCCCACAACATCGCGGACACCGACGTACTCAGCGTTCGCAACAGGAACGCGAACGACCAGGTCAGAGTGCAGAATTTTCAAGACCAGGAAATCTGTCATCTCCCCCTTGTGCTCACGCTGCTCCGTCTTTGCAACCTCAGCTGCACCGTGGTGCGGGTAGACAACAATATCCCCGACGTTGAATTCCATAGCCTCTCCTCGAACCTCTCCTCACGACTGACGTGAATGAATAGTGCGCGTTTAGTACCGTATCGATATTACGGTCACTAGTTTTCTCGCTCCAAAAAATTTTACCAGATTAGCCAATACACCCTTTTGTACTACTTTGTCACCTATTCGATTGCCCCCGTTCTCCCCTACCTGGTAGGTAATCAATGTTCGGAAAGATTAAGGTAAGTGGGTAGACGATTATAAAGAACTTCTCAGTTGGAGGAAACGTTAGTGAAGACCCGCTCCGCTCTCATTATCGCAGTGCTCGGCGCTGCATCCCTCGGCCTCACCGCCTGTGGCGCAGGCCAGATCTCTCAAACCGCTGACCAGGTTGCAGCCGTCGACGGGGCTTCCGGCCACACCGAGGATGCCTCCGTGCAGGTGCGCGACGTAACGATTCTTGTCAACGACTCCAGCCAGGCATCCCTGAAGTTCACCGCCACAAATGATGAGAAGAAGGCCGGCGAGGCCGTCACCCTCAAGGGCGTCAAGGTGGAGAACACCCCCGTTAACGTAGCCGCCGACAGGAATATCGGCTCCGGGTGCTCCCTCATCATCAACACGCCCCGCCAGAACGAGGTTCAGCCCTCCGCTGCCCGCGACACCATGTGCGCCGAGTACGGCATCGCCACCATCGACGATCCCGGCGCCGTCCCCGGTCAGCAGCGCACCGTGACGTTCAGCTTCTCCAACGGCGACATCACCGTCAACGCCCCCGTTTCCAAGGAATTCTAAGCTCTCTTTAACAAGCACAATCGCACCCCGCACAATCGTTCGCGGGGTGCTTTTTGTTGCCGTGCGCACAGGGTGTGCCCGCGTTTTCCACGTCCCCGTACAACAAGGGTGTGCCCGCGTTTTCCACGTCCCCGTACAACAACTGCACCGTCTGTTACTGCACACCTGCGAAACCCCCAGGCCGTCAAACCTGCTAACCGATAGACGGTGCACTTTGTGTCCACCCCTCCCCCAGAACCGGGGCGTACGCGGGGATATGCCACCGAAGCGCAGCGCGCCACCACGCCCTCATGGATTACAGTATGAAAAGAAGAAAGGGGATTCTACCTGTGGCGAAGAAGCAGAAAAGCGTGCATGTCTGCACGGAATGCGGGTATTCAACACCGAAGTGGCTGGGGCGCTGCCCCGAATGTGGCGCCTGGGGGACGCTGGAAGAGCAGGCCGTTGCCACTGGGCCGAGCGCGTCGGGGTCGGGGAAGTCGCACACCATCCAGGCGCTGACCCCCACATCTCCTGCCACGCCGATCACCAAGGTAAAGGGCGCGACCGCGAAAGCTGTTCCCACGGGAATTGGGGAATTGGACCGGGTGCTGGGGGCGGGCATCGTCAAGGGGTCCGTTGTGCTTCTTGCCGGTGAACCGGGTGTGGGCAAGTCCACGCTGCTACTGGAGGTCGCGAGCCGCTGGGCATCCCTTGGGCGCACTGCGCTGTACGTGACCGCCGAGGAATCCGCAGGACAAGTGCGCATGCGTGCAGAACGCACCGGTGCCCTGCATGACACGCTGTTTCTCGCCGCCGAATCCAACCTCGACGTTGTTGCAGGCCACGTCAACCAGGTGAAGCCATCGCTCGTCATCGTCGACTCGGTGCAGACGATGCATGCACCGGGTGTGGAGGGGGTTGCCGGTGGTGTCGCCCAATCGCGCGCCGTCACCGCACAGCTCACCGCCCTAGCCAAGACGACGGGAACACCGCTGCTGCTTGTCGGCCATGTGACCAAGGATGGCAACGTCGCAGGCCCCCGGGTGCTAGAGCACCTGGTGGATGTGGTCCTCAACTTCGAGGGCGATACCAACTCAAACCTGCGGATGCTCCGCGGCATCAAGAACCGCTTCGGCGCGACGGACGAGGTCGGCTGCTTCGAGCAGCAATCCGACGGCATCAAGGAAGTGGAAGACCCCAGTGGCCTGTTCCTTTCCCACCGCGATGCCACGCCCGATGGAACCGCTGTCACCGTCGCCATGGATGGGGTGCGCCCCATGCTCGCCGAGGTCCAAGCCCTCATGGTGGAAACACAGACGAAGAACCCCCGCAGGCAGGTAACAGGCCTCGACTACAACCGGGTGCCGATGGTGCTCGCTGTGCTGCAGTCCCGCGCAGGGGTGAAAACCTCCGACAAGGATGCCTACGTGGCAACCGTCGGCGGCATGAAAATCAAGGAACCGGCCACCGACCTCGCCGTCGCACTTGCTACGGCCTCCGCCATGAAGAAGACGAGCCTGCCCGCCCGCCTCGTCGTCCTCGGGGAGGTCGGTCTGGCCGGCGAGATCCGCCGCGTCCCCAACATCAGCCGTAGGCTCCAGGAGGCCGCCCGCCTGGGATACAAAATGGCAATCATCCCCGCAGGTGACAAGCCAAAAGTGCCCGGTATGGGGGTAAGGCAGGTCGCCACCCTCACCGAGGCCCTCACCATCCTGCGATAGGGTGGCACCTGTGAAGAAGATGCACCTGCCCGAATACATGAAGAAGTCCGATGCCACGCTCGGCGACGCCCCGGAAGAGGCCACCACGTACCTCTTCCACGAGGAGCATTTCGAGGGCTTCGCCGTCTTCAGCCCGCTTGCCCAAGACGAGCTGCTGCCGACGGACATTCACACGCTTATCCCCGCTGTGCAGGGACAATTGCCGGAAAACGCGGCCCTTATTTACGCCTCGCCGGGATACACCGCAAGTGATACGCGGTGTGTAGCGGTTATTGCCAAGGTGAAAAACGAGGAGACGGGTGGGACGGATTATATGGTGTCCATCCAACTCCACGGAGAGGAAATGTGCGAAGTGCAGGCGTTATTCTCTGAAATTGGGGATATCGGCTACCGGGATAAGGCGGTGTATGCGAATACGGGGTTCGATAACGAGACGCCGTGGACGGAGGATCCCTACACCGGGGAGACGGGTGGTTTTGCGCTGAGCCGTGGGGAGCAGATTCAGTACGACATGTTGTTCCCGGAGCACCCGCTGACGAAGGCCCGGGAGTTTATGTGGGTAGTGACGGGGTATTAAAAAGGCGGTGAGTGGGCTACTCACCGCCGTCTGCAGGGGTCTATCGGATGTTGAAGGGCACAGGGTTAGAGTGGTTGGACCCGACGAGTGTGTGTAGGTAGTAGCTGCCGGGCTGGACGGGTTGGCGGTCATCGCAGCGGTTCGGGCCGGAGTTTGTTCGGGACCAAACGGCCGAGTAGCTCCTGTCCTCTCCCTTGGCGAAGGTCTCGGTGCCACGGCCGACGGAGTCGTTGCAGTCGATGTCGCTCCACACGCGCTCGTTGGTGGCGAGGTTGTATACCTCGAAGGCAACGGGGTTGTCGCCGAGGTTGATGTCACAATCGGCACCCGTGGGGTTGTGGATATTGATGAAAAACTCGGGGCGCTGGTCGCCGGTGTAATTCGGCTGGTCCGTCGACGCTGTGATCTCCAGGTCCTTCAACTCACAGGTTCTTTTGTTCGCTGCGGCGTTGCTGGTAGTCGTCGTCGGGCTTGTCGACGTCCCGTTGGTCGTTGTCGTTTCCGTCACCGTCGTCGCAGTTGAGGTCTGCGCGGTAGTGGAAGGCTCCGAGGTCAACGACAGTTCGGTGGTCTGGGAGGTGGTGGTCTCGGCGGCGGGATCGGTGTCCTTGTTGTTGCCACCGAGCAAGTTAAACAGCAGCAGGATAAGAGCGAGGACGACGAGCACCACGACAATGGCGGCGACGCGTCGGCGGGTGTAGATAACGTCCGGCAGGGGCCTCTTGTTGCTCATAGCATCCAGCTTATTCCCAGGCGGGCGTTAACTGCGGAAACCTCGTTCCGCGTGTCTAAACAAGGCGGTTGACCACACCGGTCTCCAGCTCGTATCGAGCACCGACGACCTCACACTCCCCGGCGTCTACGGCCTCACGGATCCGCACGCAGCGGGAGAGAATCTGGCTGACGGTCTCTTTCACGTGTCGCTCCTCGTAGTCCTTGGAAGTCGTCTTGCCCTCGTCGCGAGAGGCGAACAGGCTCGGGGCGATGTCCTCGACAAGGACGCGCTGGTAGCCGTCGGGAATCCCGTTGCCTTCCAGCGCTGCCTTCGTGGCCGCAACCGCGCCACAGGATTCGTGGCCCAAGACGACAACGACATCCACGCCGAGGCCAGTCACAGCATACTCGAGGGAGGCGAGCACCCCCATGTCCACGACCTCACCTGCGGTGCGGATGACGAAAATATCACCAAAGCCCTGGTCGAAGATGAGCTCCACAGGTACGCGCGAGTCAGAGCATGCAAGGACGCAGGCGAACGGCTTTTGGCCTTCGACGAGCTCCGCACGCCGTGGTTCATCGCGGTGCGGTGCTGCTACCTTCCCCGCAACGAATCTCTTGTTACCTTCTTCAAGCGCATTCCATGCTTCACGTGGTGTCATACTTCCTATTGTTACAGTCAAAGGCGTGGAATTCGACTACTTACCCCTGATTTCGTGGTACCGGATAAACGGCCGGGACCTCCCCTGGCGGAAAGAAGGCACATCCCCCTGGGCGGTGCTCGTCAGCGAGGTTATGAGCCAGCAAACCCCGGTAAACCGCGTCATCCCCGCCTGGCGCGCATGGATGGAGAAGTGGCCGACACCGCAAGATTTAGCAAAGGCAGATAAGGCCGATGTGCTGCGAGCTTGGGGCAGGCTCGGCTACCCGCGGCGGGCGCTGTGGCTGCAACAAGCAGCGCAACAGATGGGGGAAGAAGTACCCCGAAGCGTCGACAAGCTACTGGAGCTGCCGGGAATCGGTGACTATACAGCCAGGGCCGTGGCGTGCTTTGCCTACGGTGAGCCCGTGCCCGTGGTGGATGTGAATGTGCGGCGGGTGCACTATCGGCTTTTCGACGCCACCTACCTCACCCCACCGGCAAGGAAGGCCGATCTAGCACGGCTTTCCGCTCCAAAACCGGAGCTTTCCGTGGCGCTGATGGAGCTCGGGGCCCTCGTGTGCACGGCGACGAACCCGCGGTGTGAGGAGTGCCCGCTGGCCGACCAGTGCGCGTGGATGGCGGCGGGAAAGCCCATGCCGAGCGAGGCGGAGCAGGCAGAAAAGAAGAAGCGGGTGCAGAAATTTGAGGGAACCGACCGGCAGGTGCGGGGCAAGATCATGGCTCTTCTGCGCGATGCCGACGAGCCCCTTGCCAGCATCGACCACGCATGGCCCGATGCCGCGCAGCGCTCCCGCGCCCTCTACAGCCTGCTGGAGGACGGCCTGGCGGAACAGCTTCCCGACGGCCGGTTTAGCCTGCCGAGGTAACCAAAAAGGCGGGCAGCACCAAAACGGAAAGTGCCACCCACCTGCGAGAACAATTTATTTTTTCCATCGACCCCGGTAGTTCATCCCGCCGGGGAGGTTGATGTAGAAGCCCCCGCGCGAGTTGAAGGTCACCGGTCCCACGCGCTTGGAAAATGACGCGCCGGAGCCGGAGATGTTAATCCAGCTATCCTTGCCAGTCTTCTTGCGCTGGCGGTAATTCAAACCCATGGCTCGTATTTTATCCCGTCACTTCCCAATCGGC
>JALFAQ010000002.1 GCA_022772305.1 Corynebacterium glucuronolyticum | reverse complement strand
TGTCTTCGGTGTCTTCGGTGTCTTCGGTGTCTTCGGTTGTTTTCGTTTTCCAACTCCACGATTCACACTCTACCGGGATATTTTGGTTCCTGCATGAACCAAAGGATGTATGCGCCCGGTATTACTCCCCAAGCGGGCATTTTAGGGGCGAGAATTTGCCCGTTTCGCACCCGTTGACCGTACCCACTTCCCACCGAGTTTTTTGGTTATGCCCGTTCTAGTGGGTAAATGTCCGTTTGCTGACCACATCGATCAACCCTTCCATTCGCTCCGAAAGTACAAAAGGTTCACCTGTGTGTTTTTCATCACAGGTACTGTCTACGCTGGGAACACTCACAGTTTTGGGAGTCGGTGGGGCCTTTTCCTCGGCGACGGTGTCGGTTGTGTTCTCCACCAAACCAGAGTGACTTCTACCCCGCTTACCCGCCTATGATGCTTTACGTGCGATCACGGCCACGATGGACAGCTGGGTAGCCGCGCCTCAGCCACACCTTGATTGGGTACCTTTTCGCTCTGTTTAGCTGCAACTACTGGTCGGTCTCGTCGAGGTGCTTGAGCGCCTCGGAGGTCGGCGGAATGCCGAGTTCCTTTGCGCGACGGTCCGCGGTAGTCAGCAGCCGGCGAATGCGTCCGGCAATGGCATCCTTCGTCATCTGTGGATCGGCAAGTTTGCCCAGTTCTTCGAGAGATGCTTGCCGATACGTGATGCGCAGGTGACCGGCTTCAGCCAGATGATCGGGAACATCATCCCCGAGAATCTCCAGCGCCCTACTCACCTTTGCAGCAGCGGCGACGGCAGCCTGCGCAGAGCGGCGCATATTGGCATCGTCGAAGTTGGCCAGGCGCGAATTGGAGGCGCTCTTCTGGCGCTTCTTCAATTCGTCCTCCCACGTGATCCGCGTGCGGGGTGCCCCAAACCGGGTGAGCAGCGCGCCGATATCGTGGTCATCCTTCAGGACCGCGCGGTCAAAGCCACGCACCTCCTTACTTTTCACCACAAGGTTGAGTCGGCGGGCACAGCCGACGAGCGCCAGCGCTACTTCTTGGCAGGGGCATTGGATATCGAGCGAGGAGCTACGGCCGGGTTCCATGAGGGTTCCTGCCGCCAGGAACGCGCCCCGCCACGCCGACTCTGCATCCTTCATCGAACCGTTGACAATGAAAACGGGGAGCCCGCGCACCGGCTGCCCCGCGCGGGTCACCAGGCCGAGTTTACGAATGAGCGCTGGTACATGCTCACGGACGACGAGAGTATTGCCGTTGATTTCCGCATCCAGCATCTGTTCCTCGTGCAAGAGGACGGCAATGCGGTTGAGCACGCGTGAGGATTTCGAGGTCACCGTGAGGACAAGATCTGGGTTCTTCTCAAAACTGCCGTTGAGCCGGATGAAAGTGGCCAATTCTGCTGCAGCCGACGTGCGCTCCAGCGGAACTGTGACCAGCTCTGCACACACATCATCTGTCAGCGTCATTGCTCAATGCCTCTTTCTTCGTCCTCAACCTGCTCACATCCGCAGCCACCTCTACTTTGGTAGCCGCGAGCTGCGACCCTACCTCTGTGCAGGGCCTCAACCGGGTCAACCGGCTTCATATTTTACCCGCTGTCCGGTCGTCTCTGTGGTGGCAGGAACGGCCCCGTTTTTGTTCTGGTTCCTACCTGCACACATTGCTACACGCGTGTTGCTACACGCGTGTGTCTTGTACCTCAGCTAGGGCTGCCCCAAGTAACACTGGGTCGTGTCTATCGGTCGGGGTACCAAACTCATCCTTCTCGCACAGGTCGCGGAACAAGACCTTGGCACCAAAATCTGTTGCCGAGATGATTAACTCTCGCTGCTCCTTCTCGGAGTTGACCATGTTCTTGTCAACGAGGAAATAATCGACCTGCAGGCGCTGCGAATGTCGCTTGAGCATGTACAGGTGTCGCTCGGCTGTAAAACCAGCGGTCTCCCCCGGTTCTGCGGATAGGTTCAATACGACGACGGTGACCGCCGATGAGTCGTTAATAGCGTCCTCGATACCCGGAATGAGTACGTCGGGAATGACGGAGGTAAACCAGGATCCCGGACCCAACGTGATGATCTCCGCGTCCCGGATGGCATCCATCGTCTCCTCGCAGGGCTGCGGATTCTCGGGGATGAGTCGTACGCGCTGCACCGAGCCCGTCGTTGAGGCGACGGCGACCTGGCCACGAACGGGATAAATATTCCCGATGTTGGTGTGGTCCAGTCCGGAGACATCGGCTTCAATCTGCAGAGGTTGGCAGCTCACCGGCAGGACGCGGCCGATGGCCCCTGTTGCTTTCACCACGGTGTCGAGCGCAGCAACGGCACTGCCCATGATCTCCGTAAAGGCCGCGATGAGGAGGTTGCCCACGGCGTGCCCCGCAAGCGCCCCGTGGCCACCGAGGCGGTGCTGCAAGAGCTCCTCCCACGGGACGGCCTCGGGATCCGCGGGATCGGGAGTCAGGGCGGCGATGGCCATACGGAGGTCTCCCGGCGGAATCTGGTCCAGTTCCTTGCGGATACGGCCGGAGGATCCGCCGTCATCAGCAACGGACACCACCGCTGTGATGTCCTCTTCACCCCTCAGCCGAAATGCCGTCAGGGTCTGGAAAAGCCCATGGCCTCCGCCCAAACACACGATCTTTGCCACGTGTCGCCCCTTTCTTCGCTTCGTTCAGCACGAACACAAGGTGGGAAAGTAAGCACCTTCCCGATTAATAATGCTTTAGATTAGTTACGGACCGTCGATCCGCCGTCACCAGGCCCTGTTTTCCGCTCGGAGCGCCTGCACAACTCGTAAATCCCAGTGGCTCTCCCCACCGCGCAAGCTAGCAGCTGGTGTGCACCATCGGGCAACAGCCCATCAACCACGGCAGACGAGGTCAAGGTGTCACGCGTCGAGCCCAGAACCCAGGCATGACATCCAGTGCGAGGTACCGATGACCAGCTACCTGTTGATATCCCTGTGGGAAATGGAGACCTCCTCGCCACTTTCGCGCAGCCGGCGCGCGATTTCCTCAGCGACGGCCACGGAACGGTGGTGACCGCCCGTGCAGCCCACGCCGATCGTGATGAAGTTCTTTCCTTCCCTGCGATACCCGGGCACCATGGTGTTGAGCATGTCGACGAATTTGTCCACAAACTCCTGCGCGCCCGGTTGTTTGAGGACGTAGTCCGACACGGGCTTATCCACCCCGCGGAAGGGACGCAGCTCCGGTACCCAATACGGGTTAGGCAGGAATCGCGCATCGACGATGAGATCGGCATCCGACGGCGCACCGTGCTTGAAACCGAAGGACAGCACTGTGATGTGTCGCTTCATTTGTGCAATCGTGGCCAGCCGAGCCTCTATCGCGCGCCGCAGATCGTGGATGCTGAGGTCCGAGGTGTTGATGACGATGTCGGCGTTTTCCTTGATCGAGGAAAGAATCTGCCGTTCCCTGGTGATGCCGGTCTGCAACGTACCGGACCCCTGCAGGGGGTGCGTGCGCCGCACGGAATCAAAACGACGAATGAGGACATCGTCGCGCGCTTCGAGGAACATGACAATCGGATTATGCCCGCGGGCAGCGAGCTCATCGATCGTCTGTGTCAGGCCTCCGCGGAAGTCACGGGAACGTACGTCCGTCACAACAGCGAGCTTGTTCACCGGCGAGTCCTCGGCAAATCCGAGCTCTACAAGTTCGAGGATGATCTGCGGGGGCAGGTTCTCGGAAACGAAGAAACCCATGTCTTCCAAGACCCGGGATGCCGTGTTGAGTCCTGCACCGGACATTCCGGTAAGCAGCACTGGCCGGTTGTTGCTGTTCGAGAGTGATGCGTTTGTACCCTCATCACCGGAGATCGTCTGATTGGTCATACCGTCAACTCTACCGTTTCTGCGCAACGTTTCCGTGTGTTGCTTGTCGACGCCCCGTAGTACCCACTGCTCTCCCCTTACGGTTCCTTGTTTCTATGTTTGGGGCGGCTCTGCCCCATCTGGATGCAGCGCTGTGAAGATCGACTCGGCGAGCTTGGGGCCAATGCCCTTCACATCCTCGATTTGTTCGATGCTGGCCTGCTTCAGTCGCTTCACGCTGCCGAAGTGTTTGACCAGGTCGGTCTTCCGCTGTGCTCCGAGCCCCCGGATGGAATCCAACTCAGACACACGCAAACGCTTGGATCGCTTCTGCCGGTGGAAGGTGATGGCGAACCTGTGTGCCTCATCGCGCAGGTGTTGCAGGAGATACAGTCCCTCCGACGAGCGCGGGAGAATGAGTGGGTCGTCATCATCGGGAATCCACACTTCTTCCAGGCGCTTCGCCAACCCGATGAGCTTGACATCGGTGATGCCCAATTCCTCAAAGACTTCGGCTGCCGCATGAACCTGTGGCAGGCCACCGTCGACGATGAACAGCTGGGGTGGGTATGCGAACCGTTTGGAGGCCTGCACGTCGGTGAATTCCTCGTCCTCCGGCATGGCCAGTTTGTCCTCGTTATGGCGCTTGAAGCGACGCCGCGTGACCTCGGCGATCGAGGCGACATCGTTTCCCGGTTCGTCGCGGATGATGTAGCGCCGGTAGTCCGACTTCTTGGGCAGGCCATCCTCGAACACGACGAGCGAGGCGACGACATCTGTGCCCTGGATGTGGGAAATATCCGTACACTCGATGCGCAGCGGCGCGTCATCCATCTCCAAGTATTCCTTGAGCTGTTCGATGGCAGCAGAGCGGGCGGTGAGATCCCCCACACGCTTCAGCTTGTGCTGCTTCAGCGCTTCCTTGGCGTTACGTTCAACGACCTCCATGAGCTCCCGCTTCTCGCCACGCTGTGGCACACGCAGCGAAATCTGGGCACCCCGGAGCTTTTCCAATTGTTCCTGGACCACCTCGACATCGAGGGGCAGTTCTTGGACGAGCACTTCCCTGGGGACGACGCTGTTGTGCGACACCTCCACGTGGGACAGTTGGTCAACTCCACGTCGCTGCAGCTCTACTGCCGTCTCCTCCCGTGCCTGGCTGGCATCGTTGTAGAACTGCATGAGGAAGTCCTGCATGAGTTGGGCGATAGGCTCGTCGCCTTCCTTTTCCACAACCCAGCCTCGCTGACCACGGATGCGACCGCCACGGACATGGAAGATCTGGACGGCAGCCTCCAGCTCGTCGGTGACGAAGGCGATAAGATCGGCATCCGTACCGTCCCCAAAGACGACAGACTGCCGTTCCATGGCCTTGGAGATCGCCCCCAAGTTATCACGCAGTCGCGCCGCCTGCTCAAAGTCGAGGGCTTCCGCTGCCTCATTCATCTGCTTCTTCAGGCTCCTCATCACGGTATCCGTCTGTCCCGCCATGAAGGAGCAGAAGCCGTTGACAATCTCGCGGTGCTCGTCTGCACTCACGCGCCCAATGCATGGGGCACTGCACTTGTCGATGTAACCCAAAAGGCACGGGCGTTCCAGCTGACGCTGGCGGTTAAACACCCCTTTAGCGCACGTACGGATGGGGAACACACGCGTGAGCAAATCGAGAGTTTCGCGGATAGCCCAGGCGTGAGAATACGGGCCAAAGTAGCGCACACCTTTACGGCGCGGGCCACGGTAGAGAAACGCGCGGGGATATTGCTCCTTGAGAGAAACGGCGAGCATCGGGTACGTCTTATCGTCCCGGTACATGACGTTGAACTTGGGATCGAACTTCTTAATCCACGTGTATTCGAGCTGTAGCGCCTCCACCTCGGAGGCCACGACGGTCCATTCCACCGACGCGCCAGTGGTGACCATCTGCCGCGTCCGCGGGTGCAAATCTTGTAGTGGTTGGAAGTAGTTAGCAAGTCGCGCACGGAGGTTCTTCGCCTTACCGACGTAAATAACCGTCCTGTGCGCATCCCGGAACTTGTACACACCTGGCTCTTCGGGAATGGTCCCCGGTGCCGGACGATAGCTCAACGGATCTACCACAAATACACTTCCTTCCACGGACTACAACCAATCTAGCCCACCCGCCCCTTCGCTCCTATTTCCCCACCTCCACACCTCCGCGCCTCCGGCCCCACGCCGTGCTGCTTTGTGTGTTAGCGGTGGCGAGTACGAACCGGGAGACCAAAAGACACGGCGACAACAGCTCGTCGACAAGCAACACCCGAATGCCCGGTGCGAGGACTCTGCCATGTCACGCCGTAACAGTCCAAAACAAGCCATAACAAGCTGTGATATGCCATGGCAGTGAAAAACGGTCTAAGGATTGTATCTGGAATGAACACGCAAAACCGCCCAGCATTGATCATCCGCTAACCAGCCAACAAAGCAAAATTCCCCGCCTCCACCTGGCTGTGGGGCGGGGAAACGAGGAGCAGTTACTCATCGGGCATGTAGGCGTTTTCCAGCTCGCGGAACTCGTGCACCTTGCGGACGACGTGCTCGCCGTCGCCGGCCTGGAAGGCCAGCATGGGAACGAATTCGAACTCGGGAAGTTCGAGGCGCGCCCAGCGATCGCCCTTGGGGAAGGCGAGACCGTAGACGATCTCCCATGGGTAGAAGCGGGTGCCCAGGAAGTTGCGTACCTCTACCCCATCCTCATTGGCGCGCACGCGGGGCCGACGAATGAGCAGGCACAGGAACAGACCGATGATACCGATGCCCACGAAAGCAAGGTCGTCGGCGACAGTGAGCGCTGCACCGTTTTCGTCCATGCCCGCGGCGACCGTCATGAAGGCGGCGCCAAGAACGACGAGCATCATGACCACGATCATCACTTTGGTCAGGTACGGGGAACGGATCTCGAATTTCCACGGCTTGGAGGAGCTAATGGTGGGATCCAGCGCAACCATGCGCGTGATGTCACGCTCACTCGGCTGCGACGGCGCGGTCTCTGCTACGTCCGGCTGCACCTCGTGTGAATCCTGTGGCGTGTCCTGTTCACTCATTTGCATTCTCCTCTATTGCCTGTTCTAACGCGTATCCTAGCGCCCTTAGCGAGCGTCGATTCCATCTACATTGGTGCCGGTGAGATCCGTGTCGATCTTCTTCAAGGTCAACGCGGTATGCAAAGCCGCGAACATGGCATCCGCGCCCTTATCCTCGCTGGCGCCTTCCACGCCGGAGCGCTCCTGCGCCTGCTGCAGCGTATTCGTGGTCAGGACACCGTTTCCGATTGGGGTGCCGGAATCCAGGGCGATGCGAGTCAGTCCCTCTGTCACCGAGTCACACACGTAGTCGAAGTGTGGTGTTGCGCCCTTGACTACACACCCGGTGGCCACGACGGCATCGAAATGCGTAGCCAGCTTGGCAACGACCACGGGGATTTCCAATGCCCCAACAACACGCACGTCGTAGACGCTCGCGCCCAGCTCCTTTGCCTTTGCGATCGCGTGTTCATGGAGAATGTCGGTAATCTCCTCATTCCATGTCGAGGACACAACCGCGACGGACAGACCCGTCGCGTCAATCGCCCCAAACGTGGGCAGGCCGGCTCCGGACATCTCTTCACTTCCTTTGCTGATTGTCGGCTCCAACCACAGTGGCCGGAGCGCGAGAACATAGAAAACTATACCAATGTATGATGCGGGCTTTGAGGCTCCGCAGTCATCTCTCAGTGGCCTTAATGGCTTCTGTGACTGTCAGTCGTTGTGGGGGTGGTTCGCGTGCAGAGCCTTGACGAAGTCCTCGTGCGTGTGGGCAAACTCATCCAGTTCCGGCAGCTCGTGCCCCATCCTGTTGCGCTTGGTCTCCAGGTAACGGTAGTTGTCTTCGCTCACCTCAACAGAGATCGGGACGCGATCCACGATGTCCAGGCCGTACCCGTCGAGTCCCACGCGCTTGCAGGGGTTATTGGTGATGAGCTTGAGGCTCTTAACACCAAGATCAGCCAGGATCTGGGCACCGGTGCCGTACTCGCGTGCATCCGCGGGGAAGCCAAGAGCCAAGTTAGCGTCGACGGTGTCGGCCCCCTTGTCCTGCAGCTCGTACGCCTTAAGCTTGGCAAGCAGGCCAATGCCACGACCCTCGTGGCCGCGCATGTATAGCAATACGCCACGGCCCTCTTCTTGGATCTTCTTCAGCGCGGCATGCAGCTGCTGGCCGCAGTCGCAGCGGCGGGAACCAAAGACATCACCCGTAAGGCACTCCGAATGCACACGCACGAGAATGTCCTTGCCGTCTCCCACCTCACCGGCGACGAGCGCGACGTGTTCTACGCCGTCGACAAGCGAGGTGTAGCCGTACGCCTTGAACTCTCCATACTCCGTGGGGAGCTTCGTTTCCACCACGCGCTCAACGAGCTTCTCGTGGGAGCGCCGCCACTCGATGAGCTGGGCAATCGAGATGAGCTTCAAGCCGTGCGTATCGGCGAAGCGACGCAGCTCCGGAAGACGAGCCATATCCGTCGGATCGTCCTGAGAGACAACCTCACACAGCACACCTGCAGGACGCAGCCCCGCCAGGCGGGCAAGATCGATCGATGCTTCTGTGTGGCCGGCACGTACAAGGACACCGCCCTCGCGTGCGCGCAACGGTGCAACGTGCCCCGGGCGGGTGAAGTCATCGGGCGTAGAGGTCGCGCTTGCTAGGCGTCGCACTGTCTCGCACCGCGAGGTCGCTGAAATTCCGGTCGTCCCTGTGGCTGCGTCGACAGTCACCGTGTACGCGGTTCCACGCACGTCCTGGTTATTTTGGACCATGGGAGGAAGATGCAAACGGTCGCAGTCTTCTCCAGTCAACGGGGCACAGACGTAGCCGGAGGAATAGCGGACCAGGAACCCCATGAGTTCCGGGGTGGCCTTCTCCGCGGCGAAAATAATATCGCCCTCGTTCTCGCGGTCTTCGTCGTCAACGACAACAACGGGCCTGCCTGCAGCAATCTCGGCAATGGCCTCGTCAACGGTATCGAGTTTTACGCTTTCAGTCACGGTGTTCACCTTAGTCTGTCCCGCCCGGGTGGAATTCCTCGGGTGCAAGCATCTTTTCCACGTACTTAGCAATCA
This sequence comes from Corynebacterium glucuronolyticum, assembly GCA_022772305.1. Classification (GTDB taxonomy): domain Bacteria; phylum Actinomycetota; class Actinomycetes; order Mycobacteriales; family Mycobacteriaceae; genus Corynebacterium; species Corynebacterium glucuronolyticum_A. Next base: position 145,176 of record JALFAQ010000002.1, on the reverse strand, counting down.
CGTCAACCTCGATATTGACGCTCGCGCCGACCTCCAGCGCGCCGAGGTTTGTATCGCGAAGTGTTGTGGGGATAAGGGATACCTCAAACCAGGCAGAAGCTTCCGGTGTGGTTTCTTCTCCCTCTCCCAGACCGGAAACAGTCAAGGATGTGCCATTGACGCAAATGGAACCCTTCTCCACGACGTATCGGCTTAGGCTTTCCGGAAGCGTAAACCGGAAGACCTCCCAATGGCTGCCCGACGTACGGCTCACGAGCATCGCCACGCCATCGACGTGTCCCTGCACGAGGTGCCCGCCAAGCCGAGAGCCCAGCTCTACCGCGCGTTCCAGATTGACGGGCGAGCCCACGGAGAGCTCCCCCAGATTGGAGCGGTCAAGGGACTCCTTCATGACATCGGCGTGAAAGGTGTCGGTGGTGAACTCGGTCACCGTAAGGCACACGCCGTTAACGGAAATAGAATCACCCAGCTGTACGCCATCGAGGACACGCTCTGCCCCGATGGTGAGGATGACCGAGTCATCCGCAGCCTCGAGCCCGGCGATCTGCCCGACTTCTTCTACAAGCCCTGTAAACACGTAGCGCGCCTTTCTAAGACGATGAGCACATCGTCATCCAGATTGATAGTGTCTGTGCGGCTAAACCGCTTGATGTCTTCCATGGAGGTACCCCACCCCTGGGAGACGAGGGGAATTCCCGCGCCGAGTAAAGCCGGCGCAACATAGGAGTGAATCGTATCCACGAGGTCATGCCTAAACAAAGTGGACAGGACACCGGGGCCGCCCTCCACGAGAATGTCGTTGTACGGCAGCTGCAGGAGCTCGTCTAACGTGTCCACTTGGATAAAGCCGGTCTCAAAGAGGTGGTAATTCCGTGGCAGTGGCCGGGAGCCGAACACGATCTTGTCGGGCTGATATTCATACAGACTTCCGTCCGGCTTTCGCGCTGTCAGTGAGGGGTTATCGGTCAGCGCGGTCCCTGTTCCCACGAGGATGGCATCGCGTCGCGAGCGATCGCGGTGGGCATGAGCCCGGGCGGTCTCCCCCGTGATCCACTGGCTCGTGCCGTCGAGTGCTGCCGCATATCCGTCCAGTGTGTGGGCGACCTTCACCGTGAACATCGGCCGGTGATTGCGTTGGGCGAACAGCCACGGGGTCAGCGCACCGACCGTCACGGGCACGAAGGTGACATCCACGCCGTGACTCTCCAGGTAGGTCGCTCCCCCGGCGGCCGCCTCCGATGACCTGTCGGGGGTGAGGTACACCACGGCGGAGATGCCCGCCTCCACGAGCGCATGCGAGCACGGCCCAGTGCGTCCGGTATGGTTGCATGGCTCGAGGGTGACGTAGGCGGTTGCCCCGCGAGCCCTCTCGCCCGCAGCCTCCAGGGCCATAACTTCCGCATGGGGTCCGCCGATCTGTTGCGTCGAGCCGGTTGCGATGACCTCTCCGTGTGCGACGATCGCGCATCCGACGGCTGGGTTGGGGCGCGCCCGCCCCACGGCTTCGTCGCCGACGGCGATGGCGGCGGAGATCCCCGCTCGGTGCTCCTCGGGGATGTCGTCAGTAGTGGAGGTCAGTGGTCCTCTCACTGTCACAGGGTTGCCAGCTCCTTTAGCTTGTTGACGGCTGCGTGCGGGTCATCCTGCCCAAACACGGCGGAGCCTGCCACGAAGGCATCACAGCCGGCCTCGGCGGCCTTGGTGATCGTCCCCTCGCCGACACCACCGTCAATCTCAATGAGGGTATCGAGCCCTTTCTTGTCGATGTATTCCCGCAGCGTCCGTACCTTTTCCAGCATATCGGGCATGAACTTCTGGCCACCGAAGCCCGGTTCCACGCTCATGACGAGGACGAGATCGGCAATGTCGACAAGATCCAGGTAATCCTCAATCGGCGTGCCAGGCTTAACGGAGAATCCGGCGCGGACGCCCTTTTCCCGCAGCGACTGCAGCAAGGCACGGGAATCGTCCGTGGCCTCAACGTGGAAGATGACGCAGTCGGCACCCGCCTCAATGTAGTTGTCGACCCACTTTTCCGGCTCCTCGATCATGAGGTGCACGTCAAGAATCTGATCGGTCACGCCGTCGACGGCCTTCGTGACGTCCGGTCCGAAGGACAGATTGGGAACGAAGTGGCCATCCATGATGTCCACGTGGATCCAGCCAGCGTTATCTACCTTGGCAATGTCCTCGCCGAGAGCTGCGTAGTTCGCAGCCAGGATGGACGGTGCAATGATGGGACGAGATGGGAGTGTCATGCCACCAATACTAGCCATGCTCGCAGTGGAAATGTCCCACCGCATATGTGACCTCCCCGGTTGCGGGGTAATCTCCCAACAGAAAGTGGAGCCAGGCAAACCTGACTCCACTTTGCACGCCTGAGGGTACGAGCTAGGCGGTCTTTCGTAGTACCGCAAAGAACAGTGAATCCGTGCCGTGGCGGTACGTCCACATCTGTACAGATTTCTCCTCCCCCACGTTGTCCATCGGGGAAACGAGCGGGTGCGCATCCAGTTCCTCTACGGGCAGGTTCTCCACTGCCTTGTCCACGATCTCGCGAGTCTCCCGCAAATCGGGTGAACAGGTGGAGTACACGACGACACCACCGGTCTTGCACCGAGAAATTCCTGATTCCAAGAGCTCGTACTGGAGCTGCGTCAGACCCTCAATGTCAGCTTCGTTCTTCGTCCAGCGAGACTCCTGGCGGCGTCGCAGCGATCCCAGCCCGGAGCACGGCGCGTCCACGAGAACGCGGTCAAAGTCACCTCCCACCTCGACGGTTCGGCCGTCACCAACAACAACGTCCACAGGCAAGCCCTCTGTGGCCTTGCGGATGAGCTCGCCTCGGTGGGGAGCCACCTCAACAGCCGTAACTGTCGCCTCGTCGATTGCTGCCAGCGAGCCAATCATCGTCGCCTTTCCGCCGGGGCCTGCACACAGGTCGAGCCACCGACCACCATCGTCAGCGACCTCGACACGCACCAGGGCAGTACCGATGAGCTGAGAGCCCTCATCCTGAATAAAAGCGAGCTTTTCCCGCACGGGCTCGATGTGCGCCGGGTTCCCGCCCTCGAGGTACACCGCGTACGGCGAGTAGCGTCCCTCCTCGCCACCGGTGATGAGCGAAAGTTCGTCGGCGGAAATCTCCCCTGGCTTTGCAGCCAGGTGCACGATCGGGCGCGTGGAGTCAGCCTCCAATGCCTTGGCCAGCTCTCGTTCCACCGTATCTGTTGAACCAGCTGCACCACTGGGCGACGACAACGTGGCACGGTAGCTACGGGCGATCCACTCGGGGTGCCCAGTCTGGAACGCGAGGTGAGCAAGCTCGCCCTCCGGTGCTAGTTCACCAATCCACTCGTCGAGGCTCTTCTTCTGGATTGCGCGCAAAATGGCGTTGACAAATCCCTTAACCCGCTGCGGAACTAGGCGCACGGAGGTGTCCACTGCAGCGTGGTCTTCCACCCGCGTGTACAGAAGCTGGTAGGTGCCCATACGCAGCGCATTGATGACGATGGGATCGAGTTCATCAAGGGGACGGCTGGAGCAGCTGCCGATAATCTCATCGAGAACACCGACCATGCGCATGGTGCCGTAACCGATTTCCGTGGCGAAGGCCGCATCCCTTCCTGAAAGTCCCGCTTCGGTAATCTCCCGGGGAAGCGCGATATTGCCAAATGCTCCATCGTTGAAAACAGCTCCGAGAGCAGAAAGGGTGACTAGGCGAGGAACGTCGACATCCGGGACTTCCTGCACAGGTTCACGATTCCGGCGGTTGTCACCGCATCGATTATCGTTACCACGACGATGGTTCCGGTCTCGGCCAAATCCTTTGCCACGGCCATTTCCCTGGAAGCGTTGCTGTCCCCTGCCGCCATGGCGCCCGTTGTCCGACCGGCGATCTCCGGACCGGCCGGTGCGCTCATGCGACTCGTCCTCTGCCCGCGGGGCACGTTTGTGTCCGCCTACGGACACTCGACCCCGTCCGTCGCGACCATCGCGACCTTCGCGGCCATCACGACCGGCACGACCGTCATGTCCCGTGTTTTCGCGGGTCGAGGAGGAATGATCTCCACCTACTGAGCCATTTTCCGGCTGTGGTTTCCTGCCCTTAGCGCTCCGGGAGCGAAATCCGCCACTCATGGTTTCCTGCCTCTTCTACTTCCACACGATTCCGTCTTGATTATGAACGCCACGACCCCAGGACGCAGCATCCATCCGCTTCTTACCTGGTGCTTGTACTGTGGACAGCGCCACGGATACAGAGCCCGTCCCCACGAACACGTTGTTCTTCTCAATGAGCACCTCACCAGGTGCAAGTTTCACCTGTGAAGACGGTGGCAGTGATGAGGACGGCTCTTGGGTACACGGCAGCGGATGCACGGGGCCAAGCTTGACCTTGTCCCCATCCCATTGGGTCCACGCGCCGGGAGCCGGAGTGAAAGCCCGGATGCGGCGATCAATCACGTCTGCGGGCTGTTGCCAATCAATACGCGCGGTCGCTTTGTCCAGCTTGTGTGCGTACGTCGCTTCCCCGGCCTGTGGCTGCGGGGTGACTGCGCCACTTTCCAGGTCTGTCAGTGTCTGGACGAGGAGATCGGCACCGTCATATGCCAACCGTGTCAAAAGATCGTCGGCGGTATCCTGCGCAGAAATCGGAGTAGTCACCGTCGACAGGATGGGGCCAGTGTCGAGACCAGCATCGATCCGGAAAATGGTCGCACCCGTTTCCTCATCTCCGGCAGCAATCGCTGCCTGGACGGGAGCAGCTCCACGCCAGCGGGGCAAAAGAGAATAGTGCACGTTGACAAACCCGTGGGTGGGAATGTCCAGCAATTCTTCGGGAATGAGGTTGCCGTAGGCGATGACGGGGACGCAATCGGGAGCGAGGTCTCTAAGCAGCGTGGCGAACTCATCATTGCCGCGGAGCGTCTCCGGCTTGTATACCTGCAGGCCGTGCTTGTCGGCGCAGTCTGCAACCGGCGAGGGGTGCAAGGTGCGGCCGCGCCCACGACGTGCGTCCGGGCGGGTGACTACGCCGACAATCTCGTGGTCGGAGTCAATGAGCCGTTCCAAGGTGGCTACGGCCGGCTCCGGTGTTCCGGCAAACAGAATCCTCATCTAATCATTTCTCTCTTCGCTTTGTGTCCAGTGGCTGCCCTACATGCAGGCGCATGTGACCTGCGGGTGTCTTTCTAATTATTGCTTAAAAACCACTCGGAGTTGCGGATCTCCCGCATTGCTTCCTTGCGACGCTCCTTTGTCAGACGCTTGATAAAGAGCACACCGTCAAGGTGGTCCGTCTCGTGCTGGATGCAGCGAGCCAACAGTCCGGTTGCCTTAAAGTCGACCTTGTCACCATTCTCATCGAGACCGGTGACGTGGACATTCATGTACCTTTCGGTGTCTGCGTACACATCGGGGATGGACAGGCACCCCTCCTGTCCCAGTTGCATCTCCTCACCAACTGGTTCCCAGACGGGGTTAATGATGGCGCCGCGCTTGTATTCGCGATCCGGGCTCGGATCCGAATCGTCGACGGGGCAGTCATAGACGAAGACGCGCTGCAGGACACCCACTTGGTTGGCGGCAAGCCCGACACCACCGGCGCTGTCCATTGTCTCCAGCATGTCATTGACCAGCGTCTTGGTAGACGGCGTTACCTCCTCTACTGGCTCCGCCTTGGATACCAATACGGGGTCACCCATCAAACGCAGTTTTCTGATCATAAAGCTTTCGCAGATCCTTTCCTTCTCAGCTCTTTGTACCCAATGATTCCACACATGCACAATAAGCCATTAACAGCCACGTAAACGGCCAAGTACGGAATGCTAGCCAATGTGCAGCGGGTCAACCTGAACGCGCATCTTCGTCCGATTCGCCAGGGCACTGTTGAGGGCTCGAGCCCGCCGCAGCGCACTTCCCAGCTCCGAGCGCGGTCCGAGCGCGCTACGAATGAGAACGCGCTGTGGTACACCCCAGACGGCGGTGTCGTACTCCGCGGGCATCCGCACCCCGATCGGCAGGTCAACAGGGCCCAGAACCTCTGCGTTGTCCGGGAGATCGGCTACGTCTAGGAACTCGGAGATCGTCTCCATCGGTCCATCGATTGCTGCCATGTGCACCGTTGGCGGGAAATTCACCTCGGCGCGACTGGCGAGCTCTTGTTCGGAGGCTACTGTCACATTCCACTGGAGGAAGTAACGTACCACGGCAAGAGACGGCTCCGCCATGATCACTACCCGGCCATCTGGGCGTACCCGTGCTGCGACTTCTGCCCACTGCGTGAACGCTTCCTCGTGAGCGCGCAAATCTGCCCTCGACAATACAGCCCACGTGTCCAGGATGAGGGCCGCACCAAACCCGTCCTCCGCACGGGGCTCTGCGCCCGGAGTGGCCACGACGATACGTGGGCCAGCTTCAATCTCAGAAATAATATGGTCGCTGGAGGAACTCACAACCGGTACGTTGCGGAAGGCCCGCCCGAGCTCTTCGGCAGTTCTGTCGCTGCCCCGCACAACGGCTCGCAGACGCGAGGAACCACACTCGAGGCAGCGGAAGCTGGCCGCTGGTCGTCCGCACCAACCGCAAAATGGCGGGGCTTTGTAATCCGCCTGATTGAGGCGCAGCGGTCCATTGCAGTGCCGGCAACGAGCCGGTGACCGGCATTCCTGGCAGGCAAGGGTGGGGATGTAGCCCGCCCGGGGCACGGAAACGAGGACGGGGAGGTCCTTGCCTAGTGCTTCGCGCGCTGCGGCGAAGGCCAACGACGGGATTCGTGCGTGTGCAGCGCGGGGATCACGATCGTAGGAGGAGGCTTGTTCACCCACTGCTTCAATCCTCGGTTTGCGCTGCTCTACAACCTCTCGCGGGGCCTCCAAAGAGTGCATCCACCCAGTTGAGACAAACAGCTGTGTCTCCGCCGTTCGCGTGTAGCCACCGATGATGAGTGGAACTCCTTCGACCGTGGAGCGGGAGGTGAGAATCTCGCGAGCGTGGCAGTACGGCGCGCGCGGATCGGCGAGTGAATCGTCTGCATCAAACATGCAGACGATTAGACTGAGGTTATGGATAGGAGCATATGCGGCTGAGCGCGTTCCAACAATGATCCTCGCTTGTCCGGAGAGGATGGAAAGGAAGCGGCGATACCGCGCTTGATGTCCAAGCGAGGCTTCCAACGTGACGAACTGCCGTGGCGAAACGTACGCGCGTAATTGCTCATCTAACCGGGCGACATCGCGGGCATCGGGGACGACGATGAGCACACCGCCCCCATCAATTGCCACCTTCGCTGCCAACGCAGCGACGAGGTCTTCCCACTTCTCCCCCGGCAGCACCTGCCACGCAGCTCGCGGGACGGCGGGCGGGAGGTCCCCCGTTGCGGGTGTCTCCTCGACGGACGCCCACGTCTGTGCACCGTGGTGTGCGGCTTCTGCGTGGTCGCCCGGATCATCGCCAGAGGTTGCTTCTAGGTCGCCAGTCGTGGCAGGAGCAGCTCCTGCCACCTGTGCTGGCGGATGCTGCTTTCGTTTCCACGAGTCTGGAGCCCGTCTCTTCCCTTTCTTTGGCGTGACGTCCTTCGTCGCCACGTCACTCTCTTGCAGCAGGCGCAGCACGGGACGACCGCTGGTCGCATTCTCTTCCGACGAGGCTTGTGCGGACGGCTCCTCCTTAGCCACCGACACGCGGCTCGTGTCGGTGTCCTTCGGCATCTCCAACCACGTCTGGACAGCCTCGGGAGCGGGCTTCTTAGTCACGCGGCTGAGAATCGCATCCACGAGTGAGGGGCCGAATCGGTAGCTTGTCCATCCGGACAGATCAGGCTCGCTGGTAGAACCGAGGTCTTCCCACTGAGTGGAGAAGTCAGATTTTTCTGCACCGGCATGCCGGGTGGGAATCGCCGTGCGCAGGATGTCCGAGCGAATGCCCGCATACCTATCCGCAAGCATCTCCACCGTGCGGGCGATGGCTGGTGTGAGGACGGGCGCGGGCGAGATGACCCTGTCGATGAAGCTGAGCTTCCCCGTGTGCTCGCTAGAGGAGGCACGGGCGTACACCAGGGCATCGACAAGTCTGCCAGAGAACCGAATGCGTACCCGACATCCGATGAGCACCTGCTTGTCGAAAGCCGCGGGAACGTAGTAGTCAAACAGCCGGTCGAGGTGTGGCAGCCCCAACAACGGCAAAACCCGCGCCACCGGCTGGTGAGGAGCGGGGACGCGGGCGACTGGCATATTTGCCTATGTTAGCAGGGCGGTGCGGAGATCATCGACCTTGTTTGTGTGCTCCCACGGAAGGTCAATATCGGTACGGCCGAAGTGGCCGTAGGCTGCAGTCTGGGCGTAGATCGGGCGAAGGAGATCCAGATCGCGGATGATGGCGGCCGGCCGAAGGTCAAACACCTTCGAAACCGCTCCCTGGATGAGATCGTTAGTGAGCCCGTGCTTTGCGGTACCGAAGGTCTCCACGTAGAGACCAACCGGGTGGGCGCGACCAATGGCGTAGGCCACCTGTACCTCAACGCGGTCTGCGAGGTCGGCGGCAACGATGTTCTTGGCCACCCAGCGCATTGCGTACGCTGCGGAGCGGTCCACCTTCGACGGATCCTTCCCCGAGAAGGCACCACCACCGTGGCGCGCCATGCCGCCGTAAGTATCGACGATGATCTTTCGACCCGTGAGGCCAGCATCACCCATGGGGCCGCCGACGGTGAAGGAACCGGAGGGGTTAATGAGGACGGTAAGCTCGTCAGTGATGAGGTTTTCCAGCCCCATGTCTGCGATCACCGGAGTGATGACGTGCTCGCGCATCTGGTCAGCCAGCCACTCCTGGGTGATGTCCGGATCGTGCTGGGTCGAGATGACGACGGTGTCCAGATACTTCGGAGTTGCGCCGTCCTCCTCATAGGCGAAAGTGACCTGGGTCTTGCCGTCGGGGCGAAGATGCGGGACGATCCCCTGCTTGCGCACCTCTGTTAGGCGACGCGCGAGACGGTGAGCAAGCGCGATCGGAAGTGGCATCAGTTCCGGGGTTTCATTCGACGCGTAGCCGAACATGAGACCCTGGTCGCCAGCACCACTTTGGTCCAGGTCATCTTCGATGACACCGGAGCGGGCCTCGTGGGAGGTATCGACGCCGTCGCCGATCTCCTTCGACTGCTCACCGATGGCTACGGTAACGCCACACGTCGTTCCGTCGAAGCCGACCTCCGAGGACGTAAAACCGATTTCCTTCAGCTTCTCGCGCACCAACTGCGGGATCTCCACGTAGCCTGCGGTCCTGACCTCCCCAACGACATGGACGAGGCCAGTGGTTACCACTGTTTCCACCGCGACGCGTGAGTGCGGATCCTCACGCAGCATGGCGTCGAGGATGGTGTCAGAGATGGCATCACAAATCTTATCTGGATGGCCCTCAGTGACGGACTCACTGGTAAAAAGTCTCACGTATTTCTCGATTCTTCTTTGGAATACTCGGTCGGCTTAACGTCTAAAAGCTTGTTCAGTTATGGCGGTGTCTCCGCTCACCCTGTGACACGCAATGGCGCGACGCAGGCACAAGCGTACACCCGCGAAAACGCCTCTCCACCGTTTGCCGTGGCTCTGCGATTCGCCAAGCCAGCGAGCGTGAGCCAGCATCAACATGAGACAGCCACAACCGGTATAGGTGCTGTCAAACGCGGACATGGAGAAGCGTTGGTTTCCATCTACCTAGGATAGACTAAGCGGTCTAGACTTGCAACTGCCGTGGCGCAAGCGCCGCCACCGCATCAAGGATGTGGCCCGCAACCACGTACTTTGAAGCCGTTTCAATTTCCGTATAGGAACCGGACTTATTGATTAACCATCCGGAATTAGACGTTGAGCCGAAAGTCTTGTTGCGTCCGACCTCGTTGCACATGAGAAGATCGCAGCCCTTGCGCTTCGCCTTTGCCAGACCATGTTCCAGTGGCGAGTGCGTTGCATCACCCGTCTCCGCAGCAAAGCCCACGAAAATCTGGTGATCGCGCTTGTCCACGAGGGCGCGGAGAATGTCCGGGTTCTCCGTCATCTGCAACGAGGAAAGATTCTTTTCCTCTTCTGAGCCCTTCTTCATCTTTGTGTCCGATTCGGAAGCCGGCCGGTAATCGGCAACTGCAGCAGCCATGATGATGACATCCGCGTGCTCCATGTTCTCCTCCATCGCCTGCTTCAAATCACGGGCGGAGCGCACATGCACCATCCTTGCCGTCAAAGGATCGGGTAACGCCTCTGTACTTGCGGCGACAACAGTCACCTTCGCTCCGCGCTGGGCAGCCACCTCAGCCAACGCAAAGCCCTGCCTTCCCGACGAGCGGTTGCCGATGTAGCGGACTGGGTCGAGGTCTTCCCTCGTTCCACCCGCGCTGACTAGCACGCGAATCCCCTCCAGGTTGTGTTGGAATTCAACTCCCTCCAGCCGGGCGATGGCCAGCTGTTCAATCTGCTCGGGATCAGGCAGACGCCCCGCGCCAGAATCCGGGCCCGTCAGACGGCCAACGGCAGGTTCTAGTACCGAAACCCCATGTTCGCGCAGGAGCGCGACGTTAGCCTTGACGGCCCTGTTCTTCCACATTTCCGTGTGCATAGCCGGAGCGACGACAACCGGACACGTCGCTACAAGACATGTGGCGGTAAGCAGGTCATCAGCGCGCCCATGAGCTAGTCGCGCGAGGAAATCGGCCGTGGCCGGAACGACAACGATTAGATCCGCGTTTTGTCCGAGAGATACGTGGCGAACTTCATCCACTGATTCGAAGACGGTCGTGGTGACAGGGTTTCCGCTCAGAGCTTCGAATGTCACCTTGCCCACAAATCTCAGGGCGTTCGGCGTCGGCACAACCGTCACGTTGTACCCCATCTTGGTGAAGTCTCGAATCACCTGGCAGGCCTTGTAGGCGGCAATTCCACCAGTCACACCAACGACGACGTTGGCCTGAGCCGGCGACGATGGTTGCTCTTCCTTATGCGCGGTTGACGTGGACACGAACTCACCTTTCAGTTGAGTACCGGGGTTCTACCGCTTCCGCGCTCATCAGCGACCACGGAACAATCCCCAGCACAGACTGGACACTCAAACATGGGCCAGGTTAATCCACCTGGCCACTCATCTTTCCCCTCTACCATAGTTCTTTGTGTCTCCCTGCGCGTCGCTTTGCCCGCAGGATCTCACCGACACCCTCACCATGCAGTCGCGCTAGCCCTGAAGGATCCCGGTACACAGCAGAGAACATAAACAAAACCCGCCGCACTGATGAATGCGACGGGTAGAAAGAATGAGGCGACTGAAATTAGCCTTCCTCGTGGTCCAAGAGGCCCTGGTTTATTTCGCGCAGAGCGATGGACAGTGGCTTCTCGCCTGGCTCCGGAGGAACCAGCGGGCCGACAAACTCGAAAACGCCCTCGCCGTGCTGCTGGTTAAAGCTGTTGATCTGGCGGGCACGCTTAGCCGCAAAAATGGCCAGAGCGTACTTGGAAGAGACCTTCTCCAAAAGCTCGTCGATCGGCGGATCGGTAATACCTGTCGGCTGGTCGAAAACTGCCTTGTTCTCTGAATTATCAGTTACCACGTGTTCTCCACATTCCTCTAGCTTGTGTTCACCGACGGCCAACCCACATGATTTATGCCCGGCCGTGTAACAAAAGGTCACAATTCCCAGCCATTGTAGTCTATGGCGGGCAATAACCCAAGTTGACCGGGCATTTTCATCCGGACCAGCCGGTCACAGCATCATTGACCGAGAAGAATCTTGGTCAGCGCCGTTACAGCATCGTCAATGTCATTGTTCACTACGACGATGTCGAATTCATCCTGCGCAGCGAGTTCAGTCCGGGCTGTTTCCAGCCTCCGCTTCACCACGTCATCGGTTTCCGTTCCACGACCTTTGAGTCGCTCAACAAGCACGTCCCAGCTCGGCGGAGCGAGGAAAACGTGGGTCGCGTCGGGGGTGGACTGGCGAATCGACCGCGCTCCTGCAAGGTCTACTTCCACCAGGACAGGCCGGCCGGCCTTCACTGCATCGGCGACAGGCTTGCGTGGCGTGCCAGAGCGCTGAAGACCGCCATGGATATCCGCCCACTCGAGCATCTCGCCATTGTCGATGTGCTGTTGAAACTCTTCAGGGGTAACAAAAAAGTAATCCCGACCGTTTACCTCTCCAGGACGCGGGGAGCGCGTTGTCATTGAGACGGAGAAGTAAAGGTTGGGAACTGCTTCACGGAGCCGACTGACTACGGTGGACTTGCCCACCGCCGAGGGGCCAGCTAGTACAACAAGCTGCCCCTGACGATTTTGGTCAGTCATGAACCGGTTTTACTCCTCGCCGTATCCGAAGCGGTCGAGGAGGGCGCGACGCTGACGGTCGCCGAGACCACGCAGACGGCGGGTCTGAGCAATCTCCAGCTCTTCCATGATCTCGCGGGCCTTAACTTTGCCCACCTTCGGCATAGCCTCGAGGAGTGCAGAGACCTTGGTCTTGCCAACGATCTCGTCGCTGCCAGCCTTGTCCAGGACCTCCTTAAGAGTGATCTTGCCGCGCTTGAGATTTTCCTTCATCGTTGCACGTGCCTTGCGGGCCTCAGCAGCCTTAGCGAGAGCTGCCTTACGCTGTTCGTCCGTCAACTTGGGAAGGGCCATGAGGAGTTCCTCCAAATCTAAAAAATTTCTCTTGGTAAATTCTATGAGGAAGTCTATACCCATTGAGTATAAACCAACCATGTTTGCCATAGCCTACCACGTAAAGTTCGCAGCATTGCGTGAAACCAACGTTGGTTGACCTGCGAATGGCTGTCGAAACTGCAATGAAGTTTACCACCTTTTCGCCGGCACAAGGGGCTAGTGTACAGGCACAACGCCGGAAGTCAACGATTAGCACCGCCGGTTTTCCGGCGCGTGGCACCCTTACGCGAAGTCTCTACCCGCGTCTTCGCAGGCTTTTTGCAGGTCAGCGACTTCAGGCCCGTGGGACAGGATCCCGCGGGAAATGTTGGGGAATGCCTTGTTTGCATTACCTCGCATGAGGTTGTTCACGTCTTCTGCGGTTGCGCCCTGCGCACCCACGCCGGGCATCAATACCGGTCCGTTGAATGCACTGAGGTTCACGTTCATGGTGACAGTTGCGCCGTAGACAACGCCAAAGCTGCCAAGTTCTTCGCCTGCGAAGTGCTTATCGTTGAGCACATTGACGCGGTTGATGACATCTTCTGCCAAGGGGATGCTATCCCGCGTCATACACCCCTGCACCGTGATCCCCTCTGGGTTGCTTGTCGCGCCCAAGACGAAGACACCCTTACCGTTTTCCGCTGCCAGATCAAAAGCCGGGGTGAGCGAGCCGACACCCAGGTAGGGGCTCACTGTTACCGCGTCCACTTCGAGCGGAGATCCCTCAGAAAGCCAGGCGCGCGCATATGCGTCCATGGTCGATCCGATATCGCCACGCTTCGCGTCAGCAAGCACGAGGGTACCGGCCTCGCGCAGGTCACGGATCGCGTTCTCAAGAACGGCAAAGCCACGCGAGCCGTAGGCCTCGTAAAAGGCAACCTGTGGCTTCACCATGGCGGCACGCCCCGCGAAAGCCTCTACGCAGCGAGCAGTAAACGTCTCTACGTCAACTCCCCACTGCTCCAGCAAGTACGGGTGCGGGTCGATTCCGACGCACAATCTGTTCGTTTTACGTGCCGCCTCGCGCAAGCGCGTACCAAAGCTCTGCATGGATTCTCCCTTTCGCAATGAAGTTGATGGTGGGGATTCCAACATGGCATGGGTAACCGTGCCACCCCACTCCCAACAGATTACATACGCACACCTTGTAGTGCGCAAATACCCGACCGGCGGCAGGCAGCCACAAGAGCACCACGCCACGTGGGTAATTCCCCACCCCATTGAACCTCACCGTCCGTCCTAACAGCACAGGGCAACCTGGAGCACAAGAGCACGCATCTAGCTGACATCACGAACCGATACCCTCAGGAATGCGACGGATTCACTTCTCCTCTAACGACGACATTCTCCCCACACAGCTACCCTGCCTGTGCATCGCGGCGTGCGCGCCCTCCGCGTGTAAACCACAGCCTCTTCACTCCTGCCCCGGCACTCCTACTGTGCGCGCTTGTCCACTCAGCACCCTAAACAGAACACGTTGCATCGCAGATAACATCCCCAGGCAGAAACCCCCTAACAACCGAGTTCCAAAGACAAAGCGCGGGAGACAGGTACGCCATTCACGTACCTGTCTCCCGCGCTGGGGACGGCGAGTTTTACAAACTCGGCAGCAGGTTACTTGACGGAGTGATCAACTTCCTGCAGCGCCCGAACAGTCAGACCACCCTTGCGCAGCGCCTCAATGCCCTGTACGGCCGCAGTAATGCCCTGGACCGTAGTGATAAGCGGCGTGTTGGTTGCAACCGCCGCAGCGCGGATCTCGTAACCGTCATGGCGAGCTCCGGAGGAACCAGCCGGCGTGTTGAGGATCAGGTCAACGTCGCCGTCGTAGATGCGATCGGTAATCGACACCGCAGCATCGGTTCTGTTTTCCTTGTCGGCAACCTCAGAGACCTTGGAGACGACCTCACACTCGACGCCGTTTCGACGCAGCATCTGCGCTGTACCGGACGTGGCCAGGAGCTTGAATCCCATGGACTCTAGCTGCTGGATCGGGAAGATCAGCGTGCGCTTGTCTCGGTTCGCAACAGACACAAACACCGTGCCCTCCGTGGGCAGCTTACCATCAACGGCCATCTCGCCCTTGGCAAAGGCGGCACCGAAGCTGTCTGCCAGGCCCATGACCTCACCAGTGGACTTCATCTCCGGCCCAAGGATCGTGTCCAGCACGGCACCATCCGGTGCGCGGAAACGGTTGAACGGAAGCACCGCTTCCTTCACCGCAATCGGCGATTCCAATGGCAGCGAGGCACCGTCGTAGGTGGTGGGGATCATTCCCTCTTCCTGCAGCTCCGTGATGGATGCGCCGAGCATGATGCGCGCTGCTGCCTTGGCTAGCGGAACACCGGTTGCCTTGGACACGAACGGCACTGTGCGGGACGCACGCGGGTTGGCCTCAATGACATACAGAATGTCATCCTTGAGTGCGTACTGGACGTTCATCAGGCCCTTTACGCCGATGCCGTGTGCCAGTGCCTCGGTGGAGCGGCGAACCGCGGCAAGATCCTCGTAGCCAAGCGTCATCGGGGGCAATGCGCAGGAGGAGTCACCGGAGTGAACGCCTGCTTCCTCGATGTGCTCCATCACACCACCGACGTAGACGTTCTCGCCATCGCACAGAGCATCTACGTCAATCTCGATGGCGTTGTCCAAGAAGCGGTCGACGAGCACCGGGTGGTCGCTCGTGATTTCCGTGGCGCGGGAAATGTAATCGTGAAGGCTGGCTTCGTCGTACACGATCTCCATGCCACGGCCGCCAAGGACATAGGACGGACGAACGAGCACGGGGTAACCGATGTTCTCCGCCACAGCCTTTGCTTCCTCAAAGCTCGTGGCAGTGCCGAATGCCGGAGCGGGAAGATTGGCGCGCTTCAGCACGCCGCCGAACTCGCCACGATCCTCGGCCAGGTTAATGGCCTCCGGGGTAGTGCCGACGACGGGAACACCAGCATCTTGAAGCTTCTGTGCAAGACCCAGCGGAGTCTGGCCTCCGAGCTGGACGATCACGCCAGCAACAGTGCCGGACTCACACTCGGCGTTGTAGACCTCCATGACGTCCTCAAACGTCAAGGGCTCGAAGTAAAGCCTGTCGGCCGTGTCGTAGTCTGTGGACACAGTCTCGGGGTTGCAGTTCACCATGACGGTTTCGTAGCCGACGCGAGACAGCTCGAGGGTGGCATGGACACACGAGTAATCGAACTCGATGCCCTGGCCAATGCGGTTCGGGCCGGAACCGAGGATGAGGACCTTCGCCTTCTCCTCCTGCTTCGTTACCTCAGTTTCGGCAGCGGGATCGAGCTCGTATGCCGAGTAGTGGTACGGGGTCTTCGCCTCAAACTCAGCGGCACAGGTATCGACCGTCTTGTACACCGGGCGGATGCCCAGTGACCAGCGGAGCCTGCGGACACCGTCCTCGCCGGCGATTTCCGGGCGGAGAGCGGCGATCTGGGCGTCGGAAAGCCCGTAGTACTTAGCGTGACGGAGCAGATCTTCCGTGAGCGTCGGAGCGTCGACAAGCATGGAGCGGAACTCCTCCAGCCCCTGAAGTTCGGCGAGGAACCACGGATCAAGACCGCTTGCCTCGTGGAGCTCCTCGATGGTTGCGCCCAGGCGCATAGCCAACTCGATCTGGTACATGCGACCGTCGGTGGGGCGCTTGGTGAGCTCCAAAACTGCGTCCTTTTCCGTGCAGGCATCGCCGGCAATGGCGGAGTCTGGAACCGTCCAGAAACCGGACTTCTTGGTTTCCAGAGAACGCATTACCTTGTTTAACGCCGAGATGTAGTTACGGCCCAGGGACATGGCCTCGCCGACGGATTTCATCGTCGTTGTCAGTGTGTCATCGGCACCGGTGAACTTCTCGAAGGCAAAGCGCGGTGCCTTGACGACGACGTAGTCCAGGGTGGGCTCGAAGGCCGCCGGGGTCTCCCCTGTGATGTCGTTGGTGATCTCGTCGAGGTTGTAGCCGATGGCCAGCATGGCGGCAATCTTGGCGATCGGGAAGCCCGTTGCCTTCGAAGCAAGGGCAGATGAACGGGACACGCGCGGGTTCATCTCGATGACGATGACACGGCCGTCGTCAGGATTGATGGCGAACTGGATGTTACAGCCACCTGTGTCGACGCCCACCTCGCGAATAATTGCCAAGCCCAGGTCACGAAGACGCTGGTATTCCTTGTCCGTGAGCGTCAGTGCCGGGGCGACAGTGACGGAGTCGCCAGTGTGGACACCCAGAGCGTCGACGTTTTCGATGGAACAGATGACTACGCCGTTATCGGCACCGTCACGCATGAGCTCGAGCTCGTATTCCTTCCACCCAAGGATGGATTCCTCAATGAGCACGTTCGCCTCAGGCGACGCAGCAAGACCGCCGCCGGCGATGCGGTCAAGGTCCTCGGGCGTGTAAGCGAGACCGGAGCCCAAGCCCCCCATCGTGAACGAGGGGCGAACGACGACAGGTAGACCGAGCTCAGCGACGGTCTCGTGGACCTCGTCCATGTTGTGGCACACGCGGGAACGCGCAGATTCGCCGCCGACCTTGGCAACAATGTCCTTGAACTTCTGGCGATCCTCGCCGCGTTCAATGGCCTCGATGTCTGCACCGATGAGGGCAACGTTGTACTTCTTCAGGATGCCCTGGCGGTCAAGCTGGATCGCGGCGTTGAGGGCGGTCTGACCGCCGAGAGTGGCCAGAACAGCGTCAACAGGGTGGCCCTGCTCAATTTCCTTAGCGAAGATCCTGTCGATGAACTCGGGCTCGATTGGCTCGACGTAAGTGTGATCGGCAAAATCCGTATCGGTCATGATGGTGGCCGGGTTGGAGTTAACGAGGGTGACTCGCAGCCCCTCCTGCCGGAGAACGCGACAAGCCTGCGTACCGGAGTAGTCAAACTCACAGGCTTGACCGATAACAATCGGGCCGGAGCCGATGACCATGACGTGTTGGAGATCTTTACGCTTTGGCATTGTTACTTATCGCCCTTCGTGTCGCTGTCTTTTTCAATGAGGCTGGATGCACTGCGAGTAAACGCTGCCGGCGGGTTGTACGGGCCGTCGCCAGGTCCCGACGTGAGCAACTGCACGAACTGGTCAAAAAGTTGGTTCGCGTCGTTCGGACCGGCTGCAGACTCCGGATGGTACTGCACGGAGAAGGCCAGGCCGTTTTCCAGCGCAATGCCTTCAACGGTGTTGTCATTCAGGCACACGTGCGTGACGCGGCCGGGACCGAAGTCTGTGTCGAAGGTCTCGCCCGGCGTGCCCTCGAGAGCGAAGCCGTGGTTCTGGCTCGTGATGTCGATCTTCCCCGTAATGAGGTTCTTCACCGGAACGTTGATACCGCGGTGCCCGAACTTCATCTTGTAAGTGTTGAGACCGAGTGCGCGACCGAGGATCTGGTTACCGAAGCAGATTCCGAAGAATGGGATCTTTGCGGCAAGCACCTCGCGGACGATTTCCACCATTGTGTCGGCTGTCGCCGGATCACCAGGACCGTTGGAGACGAATACTCCGTCCGGGTTGTACTGTTGGATGTCCGCGAACGGCGTGTTCGCCGGCACGACGACGACCCGGAGTCCACGAGCAGCCATGTTCTTGGGGGTTGCGGACTTGATGCCCATGTCGTAGGCCACAACCGTAGGCGCGGAATCAGCGCCGGCGGCTTTACCCGTGGGCTCTACAACGTAGACCTCCTTGGCAGCTGCCTCCGCCGCCAGGTCTGCTCCCTCCATTGACGGCTGGGAGGTGACGATGGACACGAGCGTGTCCGTGTCCTGGAGCGCTTCCTCACCGGAGAAAATACCGGCGGCGATGGAACCGTGGTTGCGCAGGTGCCGGACGAGGGCACGGGTATCCACACCGCGGATGCCGACAATGCCCTGCTTTTCCATAGCTTCTTCGAGGGACTCATCTGCACGCCAGTTGGAATGCCTGACGGCAAGATCACGGATAATAAGCCCAGCGACCCAAATCTTGTCGCCGTGCGACTCCCAATCCTCATCGTTGTAGCCGGTGTTACCCACCATAGGAACGGTGAGCGTAACCAACTGCTTGTGGTAGGACGGGTCGCTCATGGTCTCCTGGTAGCCGGTCATTGCAGTGGTAAACACTGCTTCACCGAGGGCGCGACCGGTGGCACCAAAACTGATGCCCCTAAACGTGCGTCCATCGGCAAGAACGAGAATCGCCGGCGTGTGTTGACGAGCGTTATTGTTGTGCATTTACTTGTCGCTTTCCTTAACTTCTTCAAGGCTATGTGTGAGATTGCCACGCAGGAATGTGTGGGTGACGCGAGTGTGGAACTCCATTCCCTCGTAGGGATTGTTGGAGGCCTTCGATGCCAGTTCATCGCCGCGAGAAATCCACGTGTGGTCGGGGTCGATGATGGTGAGGTTCGCGGGTTCGCCAACGACAATGGGGCGACCTTGGTCAGCCAGGCGAACAATCTCGGCTGGGCGCTCACTCATGACCTTGGCCACGAACCGCCAATCAGCAAGACCAGAGCGAACGAAGATCTCGGCGATGATCGCCAAAGAGGTCTCCAGGCCGAGCATGCCGGGGCGAGCGTTCTGGAACTCCACGCATTTATCCTCGGCCGCGTGTGGAGCGTGGTCAGTGGCGACAACATCGATGGTTCCGTCGAGAAGCGCATGGCGCAGCGATTCGGTGTCGTGCTTTTCACGCAGTGGCGGGTTGACTTTGAAGATGCCGTCGTAGTTGACGAGCAGGTCGTCGGTTAGCAGAAGGTGATGCGGGGTGACCTCTGCGGTGACGTTGATGCCCTGCTCCTTGCCCCACTTCACCAGGTCAGCCGATGCGGTGGTGGACAGGTGGCAAAGGTGCAGGCGTCCACCGTAATCACGTGTGAGAAGCATGTCGCGAGCGACGATGGATTCCTCAGCTGCACGGGGCCAGCCACGAAGGCCAAGCCTTCCGGCAACTGCCCCCTCGTGTGCGGAAGCGCCTTCGGTAAGCAGTGGGTCCTCGCAGTGCTGGGCGAGGAGAACATCGGTGCCGGCAGCGTACTCGAGGGCACGGCGCATGAGCTGTGAGTTGGCCACGCACTTGCCGTCATCGGAAAACATGGTTACGTGAGCCATGGAATCCTTCATGAGACCGAACTCGGTGAGCGTCTTGCCTTCCAGCCCCTTGGTTATCGAGCCGATCGGGTGAACATCGACCAGGCCGTATTCCCGGCCCTTGAGGTAGATGGCCTCAGCGACAATCGGGTTATCGTCGACGGGCTGCGTATTGGCCATCGCCATGACTGCGGTGAAGCCACCGCGCGCAGCCGCCCGCGAGCCGGTTTCGATAGTCTCTGTATTTTCTCGACCAGGCTCACGAAGGTGGACGTGGACATCCACGAGTCCAGGCAGCAGCACGCCTCCCTTGCCGTCGACGATGTCATATCCGTCCGTCGTCTCGGCCGAGCCAATGGCTGTAATTGTTCCATCCTCGACGGTAATATCCGTCGGTTCGCCCTCGCCGTAGGGTCGAACATTGGTGATGATGAGATTCACGTTCTTTTTCTCCATGTGAATTGCTTTCCTCGCGCTACTGACGCTTCGCTGGGGCGCTCGTGGTGTTTTCTGTTGCGCTTTCTCCCCGAATCAGCACGACGCTGTCTTCATCGTCCAGCTCTTTCAGCTTGCAGATGACATCCTCGCTGCGGGAGGTGGGGATGTTCTTTCCCACATAGTCCGCGCGGATCGGCAGCTGCCGGTGACCGCGGTCAACAAGAACGGCGAGCTGGACTTCCTCCGCCCGACCGATGTCACGGAGAGCATCGAGTGCCGCACGAATTGTGCGCCCCGAAAACAGGACGTCGTCGACAAGCACGACAACGGCACCGTCGATACCTCCACGAGGAATCTTGGTGGGTTGAAGAGCTCTGTGCGGTTTGTTGCGAAGATCATCGCGATAGAGCGTGATGTCGAGAGCCCCTACGGGAACGGAAACTCCAGTAAACGTGTTGATCAGATCGGCCAAGCGATTGGCCAGAGGCACTCCGCCCGAAGGAATGCCCAGAAGAATAACTGGACGCACCGCGTCCGAGTCGAGCGCAGTTTTTTCAATAATCTGGTGCGCGATGCGTGCGATAGTACGGGAAACATCGGCGCTGTTTAGCAGCTCCGTAGTCTCCCTGCTTGCTGCAGGACTACCGTCATTTCTCATCGTGACCCCCTTCCCCGCCTCTCTGTGCGGTCCGTTAAAGGTTGTCTGGTGTAAAAAATATGTACTTTTCTTTCGCACATGCTACCACGCTATGTCACAAACCAGTACATAACTTCTTCCGCATACCTCAATTTTTTGCACCCTGTAGCCCCCATACCTCGCCCGGCGACGCGGGTCACACCGAATCTGTGAGACCATGGAACCCATGAACTCAACCACACCGACCCCGTACACCCCACAGAGAGCGATCCAGCTCCTTTCGGACAACAGGATCCGCTCGGAGCTACGTGGCGACAACCTCCTCGTCGGATTCAGCGACATCGTCATCCAATTCACTCTGGCTTCCGATCAACTCACTGCTACGGGAGTCTGGCGGGGTGCCCTCCCCATCGACAGGTCGGCACAATTGCTCTCGGCGTGCACGACATTCAATGAGACCCAGGTGTTCCCCACCATGAGTTTTGAGAAGCAAGGCGATAGCCTCAGCGTCTTCCTCCGCCGAGGCACCGATGCCACCTACGGACTCAGCGATAACCAACTTGGCGCCTGGTTACTCACCACAATCGAGCAGTGTGGCAACGCCACACAATGGCTGGCCAGTATTTTCCCTGAGGCCGTGGATTGGAACGAAGACGGCAGTCCCGCCTAACAGACACGCACTGAAACCAGACAATCGAGGCCAACCAATTAACGAAGGACCACTGGACAATGGAACCAACTGAAGTCACCCCAGACCGCATCGTCTCCGCCTCCGCAGCCAACGATGTCACGCTTACCGCCGTAGAACTCCCGACAACAGGGCCTGTCGCGGGCCAGGAGGATGATGCGAATCCACCTGCGTTCAAGCCGACCGTGTGGAAAGTCAACCTCAACGGGTTCGATACTCTCGTTGCACAGTTCTCCACTGCTGCGATGATTGTTCGCTCCGACCGCCGTCTCAACACTGCCGGCGAAGAGGTAGATGATTCCACTTTCACTGCCGACTACCTGGCAGCCAACACCGTCAACTCCCGAATCTATGGCATCAAGGCCGTCATCGCCGATGTGGATACCGAGCCTGTGGCACGCATCGAATATGAAATCCTCACCGGCGCGGGGCTCACTGATCAGCAACTCACCCAGGAACTACACATGGCGTACACCGGTATCGTTGCCTCCCACGGCATCCTTGCCCGCGAGGCCTCAGAGATCAGGCAGCATCTGTAGCGGGACAGATCGCTTACTGCACTCACTGCGCTCACCAACTGAATAAAGGAAAACGTCCTGCCCGCGTACTTTGCGTGCAGGACGTTGTCGTATTCTCCCGTCTCAACGAACAGAATGAATTGGAGTTTGGCCAAAGAGGTTTCTAAGCACCTTCCGTTAGGAATCCTTCAAGCGTTTTTTCTCCTCCTTCGGGTCGAAGTCCGCTTCCGGCCAGCTCAGATTCATGGCGCGCAGTTCGTTAAGCAAAAGGTACTTCACCACCATTCGCGCATACGGCTTGTTGTCAGAGGGGACGCAGTACCACGGTGCCGTCGCAGTTGAGGTACGGGTCAAAGCGATCTGGTAGGCCTCCATGTAGTCATCCCACTTAGCGCGCTCGGTAATGTCATCGGGATTATATTTCCAGTGTTTATCCTCGCGCTCAATGCGCTCCAGCAGGTTCTCTTCCTGGAAGTCACGAGAAATGTGCAGCATCACCTTGATGATTCTGGTGCCATTTTGTACAAGCTTTGCTTCCCACTGTGCAATGGCACCGTACCGGCGCTCGATCTCTTCCGCTGGAGCCATCTCATTGACGCGCTGTACGAGGATATCCTCGTAGTGCGAGCGGTCGAAAACCCCGATGAAGCCTGGCTGGGGCAGCTTCTTTTCCACGCGCCACAAGAAATCGTGCTGGAGCTCCTCCTCTGTTGGTTTGCCAAACGAGGAAATCGACACCCCCTGCGGGTCAAGAACGCTCACCACATGGCGGATCATGCCACCCTTTCCGGAGGTATCCATTCCTTGTAGCACCAAGAGGATGTTCGGTGTTCCCTCCACCTCCGCACGGTAGTTTGCGTACAGCTTTTCCTGTAGATCGCCCAGTTCGTCGTCGTGCTTGTGGAAGTATTCTTTCCAGTCATCCTCGTCCCAATCGAAGTTGGGTGTGGAGTCCGGATCAACGTCTTCCAAACGGAAATGTGGTCCGACGGCGAGATCGAGTGCATCTTCAGTGCTGAATTTAGCCATACCGTCAAAAGTACCAGCGTGTGCGCCCAGCTGTGTTGGTTTGGGGCAGGTTTTTCACCAACTCAAGCTCGCCTGCGCATGATTCCCCTTTAGGCACATGAAAAAGAGCCGGAAAATTCCGGCTCTTTCCACCATGTCCTACTCTTCCGTGGAAGCGTCCTCGTGTGTAGGAGCATCGACGGGGCGATCCGCGTCGTCGCTAGCTGGCGCTGCTTCTTCGGCGGGTGACTCGTGAGTGTCTGCCTCACCACGAGATGGTTCTTCATCAGAAGTCCCGTCATCGGTGTCGTTGGATTCTTCCATCTCGCTTCCCGAGATAGCAGGCTCTGGAGTTGTCACCTCAGTTGCCCCAGCGGACTCCGGGGAGTCGGAGGCTGCGGAATAGCTAAAGGTATGCGCCAAGCCACTGACAACACCGATCTCCGGCTCCACCGTGCCCTCAGCGCCCGAGAGCCCCTCGTCCGCTGATTCCTCCGGGGTGAACTCACGGTCCACAGCGAAGGAATCGTCTTCTGCTTCCAATCCCTCGATGGTGAATGCAGCGTTCTCTGCAGCGCGCGCTTCAGCCTCGGCGCGACGCTCTTCAGCCTCGCGCTCAGCTTCGAGGCGTGCCTCTTCTGCCTCTGCTTCCGCGCGTGCGAGAGCATCAGCGGGCGACTCCGGGTTTTTCCACATCGCATCCAAGACTGCGTTGACATAGGCAGGCGAATCGTCGGTGGAGAGTTCGCTTACCAGCTCAACAGCCTGCGTAACCGCAGTCTTCTGGGGCACGTCGTCACTGTTGTACAACAGCTCCCACGTGGCCACGCGCAAAACGGCGCGGTCGACACCGGGAAGTCGGTCAAAGGTCCAATCCGTTTCAGCCAGTTCCCGCTCAATAGCGAAATCAATGAGGTCCAGGTTGACGGCAACCCCCTCAATGATGTCCCTAGTGTAGGGACGCACAGGCGCGGTCACCGGATCCGGACCGTTAGAAAGCTCCTCGCGAGTGCGAGTCACTTCCACCGGATCGATATCCCGTGCCTCAGCTTCAAACAGGATTTCTGCAGCATGGCGCCGCGCTTTGTAGCGGGCACCATGTTTTGCGTGGTTATTTTGTTCGCTCAAGGTTTTAGTTCTGAACCCTGGAAAGGTAGGAGCCGTCCCGAGTATCAACCTTTACAATGTTGCCGGTCTCCAGGAACAGAGGAACCTGGATCTCCGCGCCAGTCTCCAGTTCAGCGGGCTTCGTGCCACCAGTGGAGCGATCGCCCTGCAGACCCGGATCGGTGTGAGCGATCTCTAGCTCGACAGAGGTGGGAAGGTTTGCAAACAGAACCTCACCCTCGTGGAAGGAAACCTCGACAGGCATGTTCTCCTTGAGGAAGCGAGCCGGCTCACCGATCTTCTCGGGAGCAACCTCAACCTGCTCGAAGGTCTTGTCGTCCATCATGACGTAGGCGCTGCCGTCGTTGTAGAGGTAGGTCATATCGCGACGGTCGACGGTGGCGGTCTCCACCTTCACACCGGCGTTGAACGTCTTGTCGGTGACCTTACCGGTGACAACGTCCTTGAGCTTCGTGCGTACGAAGGCCGGGCCCTTGCCAGGCTTCACGTGCTGGAACTCAATGATCTGCTGCAGTTTGTTGTCTTGCTTGAGCACAAGACCGTTCTTGAAATCAGCGGTAGTTGCCACCGAACGAACTCCTTCGAAACACATTGACACGTCCCGCATCTGGCGGGAAAACCAACGTATGCAGACCTGACTGAACGGGCCCAGCACTGGTTTTTCCCACCACAATCCTCGGAACGTCGAGGGTTATCTTTTTACTAGCGGGTAAATCTTACACCAGTCGCAATTCCTTTGGCGTATCGGTGATGATTTCGGGCACGCCTGCGCGAATAATAAGTGAATCCTCTATTCGCACACCGCCCTTACCCGGAACGTAGATGCCCGGCTCAATGGTGAGCGTCATTCCCGGTTCGAGAACACCTTGACCTGCAGTGGAGGCATAGGGAGCTTCATGCACATCCAAGCCTACGCCGTGTCCTGTGGAGTGTACGAAATACTCACCGTAGCCGGCCTCATTAATGATGTCGCGGCAGGCGCGGTCTACATCGACGAGTGCAGTTCCCGGTGTCGCTGCCTCAATGCCTGCGAGCTGAGCGCGGAGGACAACATCGTAGATTTCCTTGGTGAAATCCGTCGTATGGCCGACGATGACGCTTCGGGTGATGTCAGAGTTAAAGCCGAGGAGGTGGGCACCAAAGTCCACCGTGACGATATCCCCATCCCGGATAACCGTGTCGTCTGCACCATGGTGTGGTTTCGCAGAATTCAATCCGCTTGCCACGATGGTGTCGAAGGACGTGTGCTCGCTTCCGTGCTTACGCATCCGGTATTCCAGATCAGCGGCGACTTCGTTTTCCCGTCGGCCGGCGCGAAGCTCCCCTGCTTCCAAAAGCTCCTCCCAGGCGACCACTGCGATGCGCGCGACGTGTCGCAGGTGATCGAGAGAAACCTCGTCCTTGACCAAGCGGATCTCTTCAATGACACCAGTGACAGGGACGAGGGTCACTCCCTCAGGGCAGGCCTTCTCCAGGTTTTCCAGCTCACTTACGGTGACGTAGTCGGCCTCGTAACCTACACGACGGGGACCGTCAAGCGTTTCCAGTAGGGCCTGCCCGCAGTTACGTGCGCTCACAAGGTCGAGATCGGAAGCCTCTTCCCCGACCTGGGTGGTGTAGCGCCCATCCGTGGAGATGAGGGCGGTGAGGTCTTTCTTGACCAGCACGGCTCCGTTGGAACCAGAGAATCCGGAGAGGAAGCGCACGTGTGTCAGGTGCGTGACGAGCATCGCGTCTATGCGCTGGCCGGCGAGTGTTGATGCCAGACGACGACGTCGATTTTGAAACCGGGTATCTGCATAGACTGTCATGAAAACCACCTTTGCCTGGGGGATGAATCGTTTACCCCATAGTAGCCCCGAATTGGTTCACCAGATGGGAGGTTTTTGACTCTTCCCCCACTTCCGGGGTCGTAGCTGCAGCCTCCCCGCGTAGTGGTGCCACCAGTGACGATCACCTCATCACTGACTGCAAGCCACTATTCAGGAAGCGAAATACCCGAGTGCCGCAACGTACCCATAGATGCCGAGGCCGGCGATGACACCGCGTGCAATCGGTGAAAGGAAGCTGTGATGACGGAATTCTTCCCGTGCGTGCACGTTGGAAATGTGTACCTCGACGAAACCACGGCCGTCTGCGATTTCTGCCAAAGCATCCCGCAGGGCGACGGATGTGTGGGTAAAGCCACCGGGGTTGATAATGACGGGGATGTCCGCATCAGCTGCTTCGTGCACCCACTCGATGAGCTGCCCCTCGTAGTTGGACTGTCGGTGGCAAACGGTGAGACCGTGCTCAACGGCATGGCGATCGATAAGGGCACACACATCGTTCAACGTGGTCGTGCCATAGACATCGGGCTGTCGCTTTCCTAGCCGGTCGAGGTTGGGTCCATTGAGAACAAGGACATCAGCGCCTGCAGTCACCCCGGCGGATTGGGAAAAATCTGGTGTGGAAGCAGATTGCTCCTGAGTAAATGACATTTCCTGTCCTTTCTTCTGAATCTCGTGGTGTTAACTGGGCAGTCCCTCAAACTGTGGAATTCAGCTCCAGCCCAAGGTCGAAGCAGCTAAGCCTTTGGCTGTACGGCCCGTAACGGTGAGTGGTACGGCCTGCAAAAATGAACTTCTCTTTTCAAAACATTGTAGGCCAGGGGCTATTCCACCCGGAGCAACAGCGCCGTTCCTATGGAGGCCGCATGGGGTCTATTTCTCCTTCGTCAGCTGTATCTCTCTCCCACCGACGCGAACTTCGTCGCGCGACGCGCATCATGCGCCGTGCGTCGTGAGTCGAGCGCGGTAGGTAGAGGACACAACGCCCTCAGCGAGGACAGGCATGGCCCCGCCGCTCACGCGAGTCATGCCCCAAACAAACTGCCTTATTCGGCCGCCAACGAGTCGTAGGCTTCCCGCAGCTCTGAAAAGCTCGGCCCCTCGACGCGAGTGGTGCTGCCGATCCCATTGAGGCACACGAAACGAAGTTTTCCTGCGCGGGCCTTCTTGTCATGCTTCATCGACTCGTAGATGAGGCCGAAAATCCCTTGTTTGTAGGTAGTCGGCAGTCCAACGGATTCGAGGATGCGGATGTGCTTGTCGACGATCTCCTGCGAGATGAGTCCGCGACTCTTTGCCAACTGTGCGGCAAACACCATACCGACAGCAACGGCATACCCGTGCTTCCACGTGTACTGCTCGTAGTTTTCTACACCATGGCCAAAGGTGTGCCCGTAGTTGAGGATTTCTCGCAGGTCGCTTTCCCGCAGATCCTTAGACACCACATCTGCCTTGACTTGGATAGAGCGGGTGATGACGGAGGTGAGGTCTTCTCCCCTTTCCTGGAAACAGTTGGGGTTCTTCTCCACGATGTCGAGGATGGTGGGATCCTTAATGAACCCGCACTTGATAATCTCTGCGGCACCGGACTTCAGATCTTCTTGTGGCAGTGAAGCGAGGAAATCAAGATCGATAAACACAGCGTTGGGCTCGTAGAAGGAGCCAACTAGGTTCTTGCCGTACGGGGAGTTGATCCCGGTCTTTCCGCCGACTGCTGCATCGACCATCCCGAGAAGCGAGGTGGGGATGTTGACGAGCGAAACGCCACGCATCCAGGTTGCAGCCAAGAAGCCGGCGAGGTCTGTTGCCGCCCCACCACCGAGGCCGACGACAACGTCTGAACGCGCGATATTGTTCTCGCCACACAGGTGCCACAGTTTCTCCAGGACGGAAGCTGTCTTTCCTGCTTCCGCATCCGGGATCTCTGCAAGGGTCACGACAAACCCTGCAAGGGAGAGCTCGCTTTCCAGGCTCTTCGCGGCTTCCTTGAGTGTTGGCTGGTGGACAAGTATGACGTGACGGGCCTTTTCTAATCTGACTATGAAAGATGCGATCTCTTTTTTCAGATCGTTTCCAATCGTGACAGCGTACTGCCTTTGAGCATTAACGATGATGCTCTGCCTGCCAGGCATACCCAACCTCCATCGGGTCAACTTGTGACCGTGTGTACATTTCTGTAGATTTCTTAGAATTTTAAAGAATTTTCGGCTTGGCTTCAGCGTTTGCCGAAAAGCTCCTCCTTAATTTTGCCATATCCTGAAGCAAAGCAACTCAACATTTCAGAAAGACCCATCCTTACCTGCACGTTTTCCCACAATTGACCACCCCCAAATGATGCACAATTTAGGCAAACTCAAAGTAAAACCAACAAAACAAACATGGGGAGTTCCCACGATTGCTCCCCCATTCTTCTGTCTGGAGGATTAGTTCCATGCAGTGATCTCTCGGGAGACAGGAGCACAACAGCGACATGTTGTGGTCACATCTGTGTGAGGTCGTATCTCCCCGTGCTACCGAGCAGACCACACCGTCCACTCCTTCTGGCGGAGTCTTCTCCTGTCTCTCACTCCACCGCCACTTACTGGGCTGCAAGCCTAAGGAGCACCAGCGCTGGAACAATCCAAATCACGCCAACGCTGGAAACACTGGAAGGCACCAAGGTAGGAAACCATCGATACAGGAGACCTCTGATGCAAAAAGCGGGAGGGCCGCCTGCGTCCTGCATGAGAGATCTTCCCGGCTAAGAGATCACCCACAAGGAAAAGGCCACGAAAAGACACTGATTCCGCGGCAGGAACACTCTCGCGCTAACCCCAGATAAGTTCGAGGATCTCACCGACGATGGCCGTCGGGCGCTTGTTGTCCGTGCGCACACGGTACGTGGAGACCTCCCGGTACCACTCGCGGCGAGATGCGAGGAGCTCAGAGTAGTGCTGCTTGGGATCCTCGGCCGCCAGCACTGGGCGCGTGCCCTCCGCATTGGTTCTGGCGAATCCAGCCGCATCGGACACGTCGAGCCAGACGACTGTGTGGTCATCGAAAAGTGCGCGTGTTTCCTCCGTGGTCACCGCACCGCCGCCGACGCTGAGGATTCCGTGTCCGGTCAGTGCTCCGGCGATATGTTCGCGCTCCACGACTCGGAAATGCTCCTCTCCTAGTTCGGAGAACACGTCACCACACGGTTTGCCGTATTTCTCTTCAATAAGGTGGTCACTATCCACGAATGGCACGTTGAGGGTGCTGGCCAGGCGACGACCGACGGTTGTCTTTCCAGCACCGGGAGGGCCGACGAGTACGACGCGTGGCTTACTCATTATCTTCGCCATCCCAGGTCAGCCGTTCCTGCACGCCAGCGCGGTAGTCGGCGATGCGCGAAGCGATCTCCTCCACTGTGTTGCCACCGAACATCTCCAGAACGGCACGTGCAAGAACGAGGGCCACCTCGGCCTCGGCGACGACAGCAGCGGCTGGGACTGCGCACACGTCGGAACGCTGGTGAATGGCCGTTGCGGGTTCGCCCGTAGACATGTCCACTGTCCGCAGCGCCCGGGGCACGGTGGAGATGGGCTTCATCGCAGCGCGGACGATGAGAGGCTGCCCGTTGGTCATGCCGCCTTCGAGCCCGCCAGCACGGTTGCTCGCCCGGATGGGAATACCTTCGCCTGTAATGATCTCATCGTGGGCTGCGCTTCCTGGCCGGTTTGCTTCTTCGAAACCGTCGCCGATTTCGACGCCCTTAATGGCCTGGATGCTCATCACGGCTTGTGCGAGCTGACCGTCGAGCCTGCTCCTGGCTGTAACGTGAGAACCCAAGCCGATGGGAAGTCCGTGGACAACAACTTCGACGACGCCACCGAGGGTATCGCCCTGCTTCTTCGCCGCATCAATGCGCGCGACCATAGCATCAGTCGCTTCTTGGCTAAGAGCGCGGACTGGGGAGGCATCAATACGTTCCTCGTCACCAGGCTGGGGAAGGGCTGTATCTTTCGGCTCACTTCCGCCGATCGCCATGACATGGGAGAGGACGGTGATACCGCCTACCTGCGCGAGGAATTGTTTTGCTACCTCACCGCAGGCAACGCGCGCCGCCGTTTCGCGGGCGGAGGAGCGCTCGAGGATGTCGCGTGCATCCTCGGCACCATACTTAATCATTCCTGCGAAGTCTGCGTGACCCGGGCGCGGGCGCGTAAGAATAGCTCCCCTGCCTGAATTGAGCGCCTTTTCTACCTCAGGATCTGACGTATCGATCGGGTCCGCGCTCATAATGGTGGTCCACTTCGGCCACTCTGTGTTGCCGATGACGATGGAAATCGGGCTGCCGAGAGTGCGCCCGTAACGGAAGCCACCGAGGAATGTGACCTCGTCGGCTTCAAACTTCATCCGCGCACCGCGACCGTAGCCGAGTCGACGACGGGCGAGTGCCCGTTGCACATCACTCGTGCTGATTTCCACGCCACGTGGGATGCCCTCCATGAGGGCTACCAGTGCTTGTCCGTGCGATTCTCCAGAAGTTGACCATCGAAGCATAGTTCATATTCTTTCACGATTATCCCGAAATACAATTTTCTACCTCTCCGATGCGCCTTTTCGTTCGACACTTTCCCCGGCTTTGGGAATCGTTCGCGTCACCAACCGCGCAGACAGTCGTCGCGCAAGGGATGCTCCATGAACAAATCACATATCTAAAAGAGCAACAGGCATCCCACGGAGGCGACAATCATCGCCGGCCCATGCGCCACGCGTTGTCCAGGACGGGCAAGCACGAGCGTCATCACCGCCGCCACCGCGATGGACGGAAGGACGAGCGATAACCCCACGACCTGGCCAAGCGGGAAGGCGAGCTTGAGGTCTCCCCCACCGACTCCGCCAGTTACCGCACCTACAAGAACGTACAGGCAGAGCCAGACGATTCCACCCACGATCCGCGAGCCCACATGCTCCACGTCGAGGAAAACCCACAGGATGGGGAGGATTCCCCAGGCAGGAATCGTGAGCCAGTCTGGTAGACGATGAAAACACACGTCCCAGCCCACCAGCAGGCACATCCAGAGAAAGATGAGGACCGATGCTCCTTGCCCGAAAGCAGAGGGTTCTGCGTTCGCAACCAAGGCCCCGCTGAGGCTCATATTGACTGAGCTTCCCACCAAGAGTGTCCCCCACATGTTCCTCAGCCTACGGGCCCGCGTCGCGGCCTACTGGTTAGCTCTGCCCAACAGGTTGGTCCTCACACGATTGGCCACAATCTTGGCCATTCACGTGGCGAATAGTGGCGAATAGTTAGGTCACCATTTGGCTCAAGGTCTTGCTTGTCGACGCCCACCCCGCACCGTTTTCCCCTCAGATACGGTCGGCTACGGCTATTCACCGGCTAGGTAGGCATCCAGTGTGGCACGCATCGCATCCCGCGGCGCAGCTGCACCGGTGTATTGCTCATACTGAGAAAACGACTGGTGGGCAAGCATAACGTTGCCTTCTACTGCCGAGTAGCCTGCTTTCCGCGCTGCTGTGGCCAAGGGAGTCGGACGCGGGTCGTAGATGACATCCAACACTGGACAGTGGGCAATCTCTTCTTCCCGGCCCGCGAAGACAGCCGACGGCACGGTGGAAATAACGACGGCTGCCTCCTTGGCTATCTCCTCCAGGTCCACGGAATAGTCCGAGTAGCGGAATCCAGCGTTACCCACGAGGTGTCGCAGTTGGTCAGATTTGTCCGTGCGATTGATAACAGTCACCGTTTCCGCACCCAGCTGGCCAAGCGCCCACAGTGCGGGTCGTGATGTGCCACCGCCGCCGATGACAACGGCGTTGTTTCCGCGCACGTTGTCTCGTACTCCCAGCTCTGCGAGTGCGCCGAGAATCCCCTCACAGTCGGTGTTGTCCGCGTACCAGCTGTCATCCTCCCGGTGCACCAGCGTGTTGGCCGAGCCAATGACACGGGCTCTTTCCGATACCTCGTCCGCCGCCTCGAGGGCAGCGAACTTGCAGGGCATGGTGACGCTAACTCCCCGCACATCTGCGTCCAGGCTGGCGATGAACTCCTGCACATCCTCTGCGACGCATTCCTGGCGAAGAAACTGCCATTCATCGGCGATTCTCTGCGCCTGATAGCCCGCAGTATGCAGCACGGGCGACAGTGAGTGGGCAATTGGTGAGCCGATAACGTAGCAGGTGTTCATGCATTCTCCAGTCGAGCGCAACGCTAGGAACGAAGTGGTAGCGGAAACCTAGGTCAGAAATATTCAATCCACGCCTCTTGGCATCCATTCCGTCAGCGCTCGTCCCTTATAGTTCAATCTTTATCAGTCATTCTAGGGCATGAGCGAGTTGACACAGGCAACTCTTTTCTCTCGCTGGTTCTGGATTCGGGGTGTGTGCTTATCGGGGCGGACCTCAATCGGGGTGATGAGGTCGGATATGGGGTTGATGGGGCCGTTTGAAGGTGCGGAGTTCATCACTTACACGCGAGCGATGTCGGGCAGAAATCGTATATCGGGGGAACAGTCACTGAAACCACAAGAGGAGCACACAGTGCGTGTGCTCCTCTTGTGCGGTAGGGATTCAGTTACCGATTCGAGTCCAAAACGCCCGATTCGAGAGCCTTTTGCGTGTCAGCCATGTGCTGCTCGAAGGTGTCGTTGAAGATCGTCGTCCCGTCCTTGTCGATGGTAACGAAGAACAGCCAGTTACCCGGGGCCGGGTTCTCCATCGCGGTGACTGCCTCGATGGATGGGGAGGCAATCGGTGTCGCCGGCAGACCGTCCTTGGCGTAGGTGTTCCATGGAGTAACGCGTGCACGGTCCTCATCCGTCGTGGCAACTTCCTGCTCATCCAAGCCATAGTTGACGGTGGAGTCGAATTCCAGGCGCATGGGCCTTTCCAGGCGGTTCAAGATGACGCGCGCTACCTTGTCGAACTCGCCTGCAGGAGCCTCTCGCTCTACGAGGGAAGCAGCCGTCAACAGCTCATAGGGGCTCAAGCCAATGGCGCCCGCGCGCTCCTCGATACCGGTTTCAGCGAAGCTCTGCGCCGAAGCACTGACGAGCTGGGTAAGGATATCCTCAGCCGATGCCTCGGGGTTCACCACGTACTCGCCGGGCTCGATGAGCCCCTCCAGTCGCTTCGGATCACCCGCGGCCTCTTGCACATGGCCCATGGCCCAAGCGGGCACACCAAGTGCGGTTGGGTCCGCGTTTGCACCCGTATCCTGCAGCTCTTCCGAGCTCAAGCACGAATCGCCCACGCTGCAGGAGATGCTCGAGATAAGAGAGTAGATGCCGTAGCGGGTATCACCACCGACAACCTTCGAATCCATGAGGGTCGCGCCGGTCGGCACCTTGAGCAAATCAATCTTGTTCTCGGGGCTGAGGAACGCATTGACGGCAGACTCAGCACTCATCTTTTTCTGCAGCTTGTAAAAGCCGGGCTTGACATCTGCAGCCTTGGAATTGGTGGCCGCAGCAGACTGGAATGCTTCATTGCTGGAGACAACCCCCTTGTCCACGAGGGTCGGCCCGAGCTCCGACAGCGTCGAACCAGGCTCGATCTCGGCGAGAACGGTCTCACCGTTGCCGTCGCCACGGAAATCACCACTACTTTGTCCCATTACCCCAATGTAAATGACGGCAGCGATGAGGGTGAGGGCCATGCCAATGAGCACGCCAATACGCCGACCCCGCCGGTTTCCACCGTCGCTCGAGCCGGCGTGGGAGCCTGCTGCGCTGCGGTAGTCGTCGTGGAACGCCGGGTCAGACGTTGGTCCTGAGCCTCCGAGAGCTGGTGATCTACGTGCCATAAACAGAAATTTTATCCTATTGTTACCAAACTGTGTGCAGCAACCCGGCACTGTTGGTTAGGAATTCATAGTTTTTCGACTTTCACAGGATTCTCCCACCCGGATCCACACCGTGAGATGACAGCCAATCAGCGGAGAGGAGACCCGAGCGTCGACAAGCATATTCCCTGCAGTGAGCACACCGGACGGCTTCAAAGGGGCGACTGCACGCTCTCCCAAAAAAAACGACAAACGGGCCCGGTATACGGGCCCTGAGAGGTGAGTCAGTCTGCGGTATCGGTGTTGTTGGAATCGAGGTAGCTCCTGCGCGCATCGAGCCACGTCTGAAGGATCTCCACTGCGGCCGCCTGATCCACGACCTTCCGGCCGGCGCGCTCCGTCAGTCCGGAGGTATGCAACGCCTGGGTGGCAATAACGGTGGTGAGACGCTCGTCAGCGAAACGCACGGGGATGGAAAGCTGAGCCTCCCCCAGCACGCGCTCAAGGCGGTGACCAATGTCTCGCGCGTGAACGATGGATGCCGACCCGTTCCCCTTGAGATCGCGGGGCAGGCCGATGACGATTTCCACCGGCTCGTACTCGCGCACGATCTCGAGGATCCGACGGATATCGTCCCCATCTGGAATCTCATCGCCCACACGCTTGTGCGACCGGCGAACGGTCTCCACCGGCATGGCGAGGCGAGCATCACGATCGGAAGAGGCAACGCCGATGCGGACGGTGCCCACATCCAACGCCAGCCGACGGCCGTCGCCGGGATCGTCGGCACCGGCGGTATGAGGCCCAATCTCCTCAAGCCCCATCAGGTGCAAGGCCTCCACTCCCAGACGCGGATCGATCCCCTTCTCCGGCTTCTGCGAGTGCTGCTGGCCACGGCTTACCGAGGAGCCGCGGCTTCGCTGGCGATACCCCGCTCCGCCACCTCGTTTGCGCGAGGAGCGACGGGAGTTTCCACCAGCCTTGCGCCTGTTTTTACCCATCGATTAGCGGGCGGACAGGTCGTGCTTCACAGCATCAAAAGCAGCGGTGAAGCCAGCGGGATTGGAGCCGGAGCCCTGCGCCAGGTTCGGCTTGCCACCACCCTTGCCGCCGACGTGCTCACCGATGACCTTGACCAGATCGCCGGCCTTGATGCCAGCAGCCACGGCGGCATCGGTTGCTGCGACAGCGAACGGAGCCTTACCACCCTGCGCGCCACCGAGAACGACAACAGCCGAACGGCTGCCCAGACGGTTGACGAGATCCTGTGCCATAGAGCGCAGATCCTTCGCACCGACGCTTGCACCGAGGTTCTCCGCGATGAGTTCGAAGGAGCCAGCGGTAATAGCAGAATCAACGAGGGAGCCAACGCGCTCTGCTAGAGCCTTGGCATGCAGGTTCTCAATCTCCTTCTCGGCTGCCTTAAGCTTCTCCGTCAACTGGGCAATACGCTCAGGGAGGTTATCGCTCGGAGTCTTCAGCGCCGTTGCCAGACCTTCGGCGAGGCTGCGCTCCTTGGACAGGTAACTGAAGGAATTGAGACCGGAGTAGGCCTCGATGCGGCGGACACCGGAGCCGACAGACGATTCGCCGAGAACGGCAACCGGCCCGATCTGTGCGGAACGATCGACGTGCGTACCACCGCACAGCTCCATGGAGAAGGGGCCACCGATCTCTACGACGCGGACGAAGTCGCCGTAGTTCTCGCCGAACAGCGCCATAGCGCCCATTGCCTTGGCCTCGTCGAGTGGCAGCTCATTGGTGTTCACGGACCAGTCTGTGTCCACGGCCTCGTTGGTGATGCGCTCGATCTCTTCCAGCTGCGCGGGAGTCAAGGCCTGGGCGTAGTTGAAGTCGAAACGCAGGTAACCCGGCTTGTTCATAGAACCTGCCTGGACGGCCGTCGGTCCCAGCGTCTGGCGCAGCGCAGCGTGGATGAGGTGGGTGGCGGAGTGGGCCTGACGGGCTGCATGACGCCACTGCTCGTCCACGTGGAGGAATGCGGTCTCGCCGACCTCGAATCCACCACCGGTTACCGTGGACTTGTGCAGCCACAGTTTCTTGCCAATCTTCTGCACGTCGTTGACTGTCAGCGTGGCATCTCCGATGGTCATCGTGCCGCGATCGCCGAGCTGACCACCGGCCTCTGCGTACATCGGGGTGGTCTCGACGATGACCTCAACCTCATCGCCTTCCTTGGCGGTGTGGATCCTCTGCCCACCGGCGACAAGGCCGATGACGGAGCTCTCGCCCTCCAGCTGGTCGTAGCCGATGAACTCGGTCGGGTGATTGTCGACGAACTCACGGTACACGGTGAGGTCTGCAGCGCCGTGCTTCTTGGCCTGGTTATCGGCCTTCGCGCGGGCCTTCTGCTCCGCCATGAAGGTGTGGAAACCGTCCTCATCCACGGTCAGCCCCTGTTCACGAGCCATCTCCAGAGTGAGGTCGATCGGGAAGCCGTAGGTGTCATGCAGCGTGAATGCCTTCTCGCCGGAAATCTCCGTCTTGCCTGCACTCTTCACGGCAGAGACTTCCTGCTCAAACAGGTCCGTGCCGGATTCGAGGGTACGCAGGAAGGCCTTCTCCTCGTTGACGGCAACGGTGAGAATGCGTTCGCGGGACTTTTCAATCTCCGGGTAGGACGGCGTCATCGTGTCCATGATCGTGGTGATGAACGTCTCCATGGTGTTGCCCTTAGCACCGAGCAAGCGGGCGGAACGGATGATGCGACGAAGGAGGCGACGCAGGATGTAGCCACGGCCCTCGTTCCCCGGGGTCACACCATCGAGGATGATCATCATCGCGGTACGGGAGTGGTCAGCGATGACGCGAAAGCGGATGTCGTCCTCGTGGGAACCCTCGCCGTAGGTGGACCCGGTCAGGCGCTCGGCAGCGTCGATGACGGGACGGAGCAGATCCGTCTCGTAAACGTTATCCACGCCCTGGAGGATGCAGGCGATGCGTTCCACACCCATACCGGTATCGATGTTCTTCTTCGGCAGCGGTCCGAGGATCTCGAAGTTGTCCTTGCCTGTGCCCTTGCCTCGCTCGTTCTGCATGAACACAAGGTTCCAGACCTCGAGGTAGCGGTTGTCATCGGCGATCGGACCGCCTTCCTTGCCGTACTCCGGGCCACGGTCGTAGTAGATCTCGGAGCAGGGACCACACGGGCCAGGAACACCCATGGACCAGTAGTTGTCAGCCATGCCAAGGCGCTGGATGCGCTCCTCGGGAACACCGATTTTGTCCCGCCAGATATCGGCTGCCTCGTCGTCATCGAGGTAGACGGTGACCCACAGGCGCTCCGGATCGAGGCCGTAGCCACCCTCATCCTGGGAGTCGGTGAGCAACGTCCACGCGTGGGTGATGGCACCTTCCTTAAAGTACTGACCAAAGGAGAAGTTGCCTGCCATCTGGAAGAACGTGTTGTGGCGAGTAGTGATACCCACCTCCTCGATGTCGAGGGTGCGCACACACTTCTGAATGCTTGTTGCCGTTCCGTTTTGGAAGGGAGGGGTCTGCTGCCCCAGAAAGTACGGCTTAAATGGCACCATACCTGCGTTGACAAAGAGCAGGGTGGGGTCATCGAGGATCAGGGATGCACTGGGTACCGGGGTGTGGCCCGCATCCACGAAGTGCTTGGTAAAACGTTCCCTAATCTCATGGGTCTGCATGCCAGATGGCCTTTCTCACGCTGAAAATATTTTTAACTTGGGATATGTTACCCCACTACTACACAGCACCCCGTGTCTCACCCCCACCACATACGGATGTGCGCCGGCGGGCGATGATACCTTTCGGGCAGAAAGCTATTTTCCGCCCCGAACAATGGAGCGAAGGTTAGCAGCAAATCCCTGCACCTGAGCTTCCCTGCCGTGGGAGGTGGGCTGGTAATACGTGGCCCCGTCGAGAGTTTCCGGCATATAGCGCTGGGTGACAATGCCACGGGGGTCATCGTGCGGGTATTTGTAGCCAATCGCTGCGCCCACGCGTTTAGCCCCCTCGTAGTGTCCATCCCGCAAATGGCGCGGTACGGGCCCGCTCTTGCCCTTACGCACATCAGCCAACGCAGCATCAATCGCGGCAATGACCGCGTTGGATTTTGGCGCCAGGGCGAGGTGCACGGTAGCTTGCGCAAGGCTCAACCGCCCCTCAGGCATCCCGATGAGCGCCACCGCTTGGGCAGCTGCCACGGCCGTGGGCAACGCGGTGGGATCAGCCATACCGATGTCCTCGCTGGCGAGGATGATCAGGCGGCGGGCAATAAACCGCGGGTCCTCCCCACCCTCAATCATCCGGGCAAGGTAGTGCAACGCTGCGTCCACGTCCGACCCGCGTACCGATTTAATGAACGCGCTGATGATGTCATAGTGCTGGTCGCCATCGCGGTCGTAGCGCACCACCGCCTTGTTGATGGTCTCCTCGAGCGTGGTCGAGGTGATCATTCGCTGTGGCGAAGCACTTTCTCCACTCACGGAGGCTATCTCCATCGGAGCAGAATCCACTTCTCCGGACTCTGTATCCTCCGTGGCTTTTTCCTCTTCGCTAGCTTCTGCTTCTTCCGCAGAGCCATCGGCTGCATCTTCCACGGTGTCAGCGTGGGAATCTGTCGGCGTAGATGCGTCAGCATCTGCTGCTTCCACCTTCTGCGCACCTTCGGCTGCAGCCTCCACGTAGGTCAGGGCGCGACGAGCGTCGCCTCCGGCAAGGGTGACGAGCTGGTTGAGTGCATCGTCGGTAATGCCAACCTCTCCGCCGAAGCCACGTTCGTCCTCCAGCGCGCGGAGAACAACCTTCTTGAGATCGTCCTCGTCGAGGCTTTCTAATTGCAGAAGCAGAGATCGGGAAAGGAGCGGCGCGTTGACAGCGAAACTGGGGTTCTCTGTTGTCGCCGCCACGAGCAGGACAATGCGGTTTTCCACGGCGGCGAGGAGGGCATCCTGTTGTGTTTTAGAAAACCGGTGCACCTCATCGATAAAAAGCACGGTTCGTGTGCCTTCGATGAGCTTCTTGCGCGCGGTGTCGATGACGGCACGCACTTCTTTCACCCCGGAATCGAGCGCGGACAGCCCGACGAACCGGTTACCTGTGGCCACGGAGATGAGCGAGGCGATTGTCGTCTTGCCTGTTCCCGGCGGACCGTAGAGAATGACCGAGGCTTCCCCATCACCCTCAATGAGCCGACGTAGTGGCTTCCCGGGGGCAAGCAGGTGTTCCTGGCCTACGACCTCATCGAGGGTGCGTGGTCGCATCCGTACGGCGAGCGGGGCGTGTCCGCCAGGGTGAAAATACCGCTGTGCAGTCTCTTCCTCCGCATCCTGGGGGCCAAAAAGCGAATCCTGCGCCACCTAATCACTGCTCCTGAAGCCACGTAACAAAATCTTGAGCGAATCGGCTGACATCTGTGAACCGTTCGCTCTTTCCAGCGTAGGTGGAAAGCGCAACGAACGTCTCTGTAAGGTCCTGACGCCCGAGCTCCACGAGGCGCTGCATTTCCTCTTCGTCTGCACGAAGAACAGCGAAGCCGCTGTCTGGAATCGGCGGGACCGATGTCCCGCTCACCTCAATGATTTTGCTCAACGAACCGTGGTGGATGTAGGCAAGCGAGCCGAATGCCCACCCCACCATGGCCGTGACGATGCGGGAGCGCAGGCGCTCAGGAT
This sequence comes from Corynebacterium glucuronolyticum, assembly GCA_022772305.1. GTDB lineage: Bacteria > Actinomycetota > Actinomycetes > Mycobacteriales > Mycobacteriaceae > Corynebacterium > Corynebacterium glucuronolyticum_A. The sequence continues at coordinate 105,748 of JALFAQ010000002.1, read as the reverse complement.
CGGCAAGAGACGGCCACACGTCCGTCACCTCCGCTGTCCAGCTGGAGATAAAGGCATCGACCTCCTCCGGGGTGAGCGGATTGGTGGCAACATACTGCGGGAATCCGGTCGCCACGCAGGCGATGTCGAAGGCCACGTCCCGGTAGGCACACCACTCGTAGTCCAAAAAGCTCGTCCGTTCGCCGTGGATGATGTTGTCCGGCGCAAGGTTGAAGGGCGTAAACGCCTTGAAATTGGACTGGTGGAAGCGTCGGATCGCGTCCTTGGCTAATTCCATTACCTGTGTAGGGATTTCCAGGCCCGTCTCTTCCAGGAGGCGCGCACCTTCCTCCACCGCTGCCCGCAGAGAATCGGTGTGAAGGTTCTTATACTCGTCGATGGAGCTGTCGAGGCGAGCCATTCGCTGAACGAGGGTGAGGAAGTGCCGCTCGTGTCCGGCCGTGCCAGCGTGCATGCGCCCCAGGGTGGCGCCGAGACGGCGAATGACAGACATCCGCAGTTCTTCGTCATCACTAATGAGGAGGTCTGCATAGGTTTCCGAGGCACCCGTGTCGGAGATGATGAGGATTCGGCCTTCCACATCGCTGCCGAGCAGAATCGGCCCGGGGCGTATGTCTTCCGCCAAAGCAGTGAGGAACTGGTATGCCACGAGCTGGCACTCAAAGGTGTACCGATTGTAGGGATGATCCTGGAATGCGGTTTGCTTCAATACGAGTGTGCGCTGCTCGATGAAGGGGTTTGGGGCAACCTTGACGCGGAGAACAATCGTCCCCGGGGAGTTAGACATGTCATCCAGAACTGTGAGTTTTTGCTGGCCACCGAAGCGACGCGAGAGCAAGGCTTCTGCCTTCTCAATGAGCATCTGCTGCCGTGGTTGACTATGCGACTGTTCGTCTGGAGGTTGCATCCCTATCCTTTCTTCCATGTACACCATACATTCGTATGGTTACGTCTCTCCCACATGGCGGACAAGCGCCTATCACCCAAGGTTGCACACCTATCTTCGGGTCTGCACACAAAAACCGGAGCCCACAGTGTGGACCCCGGCTCATGCGAAGGGGGCATCGTCACGCGCCAACAATTAGCGCTGACGTTCCGTCTACAAAGGAGCTACTTGCTTTCCTGCTTTTCACCTTTCTTTGCAGCATCCTTGTTCTTCTTCGGCTTGAAGTCGATGCCAGCTTCCTTGCGCTGCTCGGGGGTTATGGCGGCAGGTGCATCGGTGAGCGGGTCGATGCCGCCACCGGACTTGGGGAAGGCAATGACATCGCGGATGGAATCAAACCCACCGAGCAGGGAAACAATGCGATCCCAGCCGAAGGCGATGCCGCCGTGTGGCGGTGCGCCGAAGGCAAAGGCATCGAGAAGGAAGCCGAACTTCTCGCGAGCCTCTTCCTCGGTGATGCCCATGACCTTGAACACGCGCTCCTGCACATCGCGACGGTGGATACGGATGGAACCGCCACCGATTTCGTTGCCGTTACACACGATGTCGTAAGCGTATGCCAGTGCACTGCCCGGATCGGTGTCGAAGGTATCCAGGGATTCCGGCTTCGGCGAGGTGAAGGCGTGGTGCACGGCGGTCCAGGAGGAGTGGCCGAGAGCGACATCACCGGATGCCGTTGCATCGGCAGACGGCTCGAACAGCGGTGCGTCGACGACCCACGTGAAGGCCCAGTCGCCTTCCTTGATGAGGCCGAGCTTGTTGGCGATCTCGCCACGAGCAGCGCCGAGGAGGGCGCGGGAGCCCTTTGCGTCGCCTGCTGCAAAGAAGATGCAGTCACCGGGCTTTGCGCCCACATGGGCGGCAATGCCCTCGCGCTCAGCGTCGGTGATGTTCTTGGCCACCGGGCCGCTGAGGGTGCCGTCCTCGCCAACGAGGATATAGGCGAGACCCTTCGCGCCACGCTGCTTTGCCCAATCCTGCCAGGCATCGAGCTGACGACGCGGCTGGGAAGCGCCACCTTCCATTACGACGGCACCGACGTACGGGTTCTGGAACACGCGGAACGTGGTGTCCTTGAAGAACTCCGTGCAGTCCACGATCTGAATATCGAAGCGGAGGTCCGGCTTGTCGGAGCCGTACTTCTCCATTGCTTCCTTGTAGGTCATACGCGGGATCGGCGTCTTGATCTCGTAGCCGATGAGCGCCCACAGCTCGGTGAGAATCTCCTCAGCCAAAGCGATGACGTCGTCCTGATCGACGAAGCTTATTTCCACATCGAGCTGCGTGAACTCGGGCTGGCGGTCTGCGCGGAAGTCCTCATCGCGGTAGCAGCGGGCGATTTGGTAGTAGCGCTCCATGCCGGCAACCATGAGCAGCTGCTTGAACAGCTGCGGGGACTGCGGCAAGGCGTACCACGTGCCCGGCTTCAAGCGGGCAGGAACCAGGAAGTCACGTGCGCCCTCCGGCGTGGACCGGGTGAGCGTCGGGGTTTCAATCTCGGTGAAGTCGTGCTTGTCCAGCACCGCGCGAGCTGCGCGGTTGGCTTTGGAACGCAGGCGCAGAGCGTCAGCCTGACGCTCGCGACGCAGATCCAGGTAGCGGTACTTGAGGCGGGTCTCCTCGCCGACCTCGCCTGACGACGAGGGGTCATCAATCTGGAACGGAAGGGCTGCAGACTCGTTGAGAATCTCCAGCTCGCTCACGTTCACTTCGATGTCGCCCGAGGGAAGGTTCGGGTTGGAGGAGCCCTCAGGGCGAGCCTCGACAACGCCGGTTACCTTGATGCAGAACTCGCTGCGGAGGTGGTGGGCCTGCTCAGCAACTTCCGACTCACGGAAGACAACCTGTGCAAGTCCGGTCCTATCACGCAAGTCGATGAAGATCACGCCGCCGTGATCCCTCCGCCGAGCCACCCATCCGGTCAGGGTGACAGTATCGCCGGCGTTCTCTTTGCGTAATTCGCCTGCTAGATGAGTGCGAAGCACCTGTCGTGCCTTCCTTTCGTCATTATGTAATTCCTGGCGTACCTTAATAAAGCACACCTGAAGTAAGTTTCAATACATTGTATGCATCGCGACGCTTCCGCGCCGGTGGGCACACGTTGAGTGGTAGTTTACTCGCTGCTAATACAGACCTCTCACCCAGTCATGCCTCCCACCCGGTCATCGTGTCGCCTTACTGTTTTCTCCCCCGCTTGTCGACGCCCCGTTGTCACCGCAGGCGGATCAGCTCGCCCTTCTCCCCTCGCTAATGAACTGTTGCACATTGACAGCGGCGAGATTCTCTTCGGCTTCATTCACTATTCGGGCACAACTATGTTTTGCGGTGACAAGAATGCTACCTCCCAAATCTGCATTGTAACGCGGGGTTACCCGTACCTAAAGCAGCAAGTCATGTAAGAATAGTCGCATGACATTCCGTGAAGGCTTAACTTCTAGTTCTAACCGAGCATCCCGCGGTGGCGGTGGTGGCCGAGGTGGCATGATCGCCGGTGGTGGTATCGGTGGTCTCCTCATCGTCCTCGTCGCTTTGTTCTTCGGTATCGATCCGGGGCTTCTCGGTGGACTGACCGGCGGTGGCGGCTACGAAACGCAGGAAGCCCCCGCTCCATCGACAGATGGTGAGGTGGTGTGCAAGACCGCCGAGGATGCGAACACCAACACTGAGTGTCGCCTCGAGTGGACGGCAAAGTCCCTTGACCAGGTGTGGACTGAACAGCTTCCGAAGCAGGCAGGAATCGAATACGAGGCCCCCGGTCTCCACCTGTTTAACCAGACGGTGAGCACTGCCTGCGGCCAGGCATCCTCCAATACTGGTCCGTTCTTCTGCCCCGCCGACCGTACCGCCTACTTCGACGCAAGCTTCTTTAGCCTTCTGGAGCAATTGGGCGGCTCGAGCGATCCGTTCGCTCAGGAGTACATCGTGGCCCACGAGTTCGGCCACTCCATCCAGCAGCTGGAGGGAACGCTGGGACTCAGCGACTACGAGAATCCTGGCCCCGATTCGAATGCGGTGAAGCTTGAGCTGCAGGCAGATTGCTACGGCGGCATCTGGGCTCACTACGCAGCCCAGGGCGAGAATGCCTTCCTTGAGCCCATCACGGACGAGCAGATTGCCTCTGCTGTGCAGTCCACCCAGGCTGTCGGCGATGACAACATCCAGAAGCGCTCCGGTGGCGAGGTCCGCCCCGACCAGTGGACACACGGTTCCTCCGAGCAGCGCACAAAGGCCTTCCTTGCAGGATACGAGACAGGAAACATGAGCACCTGCGACTTCCTTGATCGAGGTGCCTACAAACAATAGGCACAATAGGTTCGCATCCAGTTGGATTTACGTCCCGTCGAATCTTCGTCTCTCGCCCCGCCATGTGCGGGGCGTTTTTCGTAGACGCACTCCTTCCAGACAATCTGGTCCAGCCCCACTGCGTTTACCCAGCAACAGTCTCCGCAAACACCTACACTGGGAAAAATAACGCGGTGCCGTGTTTCCCAACCTTCTTTGGTGGCTTCAGCTCCACGAAAACCACCACGGGATTCTCGCCATCTGCAGACACCCGTAGCCAGGAAGCATTGCGACCGCGGTGCACGCGTCGATTTCATACCAGGCGTGTGTGCGGAATGCAACGAAGATACGAGGAGTGATCCCCACCGATGGCACAACAAGAAGATCCGGCGCTGACGTTTCTCACCGTCTTTAACAATATCGAGGCGACCATCCGGCGCATTTTGGAGGCCAAACCCTCTGACTCGTTCACGTGGATGGTGCGGTTGTGTGAAAAGAAGCAGATCATCACGCCCTCCCAATCGGACACACTCCAGGCGGCAGCAAACCTGCGAAACTCGATTACGCACGGTTCGTATCACAACGGTGAGCCTGTGGCAGATCCACGCGAGGACATCATCAACGACATCACCGCGATATACGCGTTCCTCACCGATCCGCCCCTCGCACTGTCTGTGCTGCCACAAAAAGATGTCGTCACATTCGCTCCTGACACGTCCGTTCGCGAGGTGCTTATTACCCTTCGCAACACGCGTTTTTCTCAATTCCCCATTTACGACGGCCGTGACTTCGTCGGCATCCTGACAGCTAATTCCATTGCGAAATGGCTAGCAGAAGACATCCTCGATAACGGAGAGCTCAGCGCAATCTCCGTCCAAGACGTCCTTAACCTCGCACATGACTCCCAGCGAGTGGACTTCCTCCCCCGCACCGCAACGTCCTACCACGTCGCCGAGACGTTCATGCGGACGCACAACAAGCACCGCGCGCCACGCATTGTGCTCATCACTGAACACGGCAAAAAGGATCAAAAACCGCTCCGCGTCATTTCTGAGGCAGACGTTGCCCTCCTGCTTGAGTCCCTCGATGTCTTCAGTGACTAAACACAGATGACACACCGGTGAAACACCGTGCGATTGAGGCACGGTGCGGTGACCGCACGTCGCATCTGCACAGCCCGCGCGTTGGAATATGGACAGTCCCTTCCGTAGGTAAGAACCTTCTCACCAGGGGAGCTGCCTTACTGGAATAATGTACTCACGCATGCGTTGAACTCACTAGAACAAGTTAGGTAATGCTAGTACACAGAAGATCGTCCGAGCTAACCGGTTTACCGGGAAAGCAACACGCTTCTTCGGTAGTACTACACACCTGGGTAGCCCCCAGCCCCGGCACAGCTTGTAGCCCCACATTCGAGTTGAATAGGACATGAGACGAGGAGAATCATGCAGTTTGGAATTTTCACCATTGGCGATGTCACAACCGACCCAACCACTGGTCAGACACCGTCAGAAGCAGAACGAATCGAGGCGATGACGCGCATCGCCCTCAAGGCAGAGGAAGTCGGCCTCGATGTATTTGCCACCGGCGAGCACCACAACCCGCCTTTCGTTCCCTCCTCTCCCACAACACACCTCGCTTACATAGCGGCGCAAACGGAAAACCTTATACTTTCCACATCCACCACATTGATCACAACGAACGATCCGGTGAAGATCGCAGAGGACTATGCCTTCCTCCAGCATCTGGCGGGTGGCCGAGTGGACCTGATGATGGGCCGTGGAAACACGGGCCCTGTTTACCCCTGGTTCGGCAAGGATATCCGCAAGGGAATCCCGCTTGCCGTGGAAAATTATCATCTGCTACGTCGACTGTGGCGCGAGGATGTGGTCAACTGGCGTGGCGAATTCCGTACCCCTCTTAACCGTTTCACGTCGACGCCGCGCCCGCTCGACGGGGTTCCGCCCTTCGTATGGCATGGTTCTATCCGGTCAACGGAGATCGCTGAGCAAGCAGCCTTTTACGGAGACGGCTTCTTCCACAACAACATTTTCTGGAACAAGGAGCACACCTCCCACATGGTGCAGATTTACCGCCAACGGTACGAACACTTCGGACACGGTCGCGCAGACCAAGCCATCGTCGGGTTGGGTGGTCAAGTCTTCATCGCGGATTCTGAGAAGGAAGCCAAGGACTTCTTCCGTCCCTACTTTGACAACGCCCCTGTCTACGGACACGGCCCCAGCTTGGAAGAGTTCACGGAGCTGACACCCCTCACCGTCGGTACGACAGACCAGGTGATCGAGCGCACGCTGCAGTTCGCAGATTGGGTGGGCGACTACCAGCGACAGCTGTTCCTCATGGACCACGCAGGTCTCCCCCTCGACGTGGTGCTGGATCAGATCGAACGGCTCGGCCGTGATGTCGTTCCCGTTTTGCGGGAGAAGTTCGAGGAGCGCCGTCCCGATCACGTTCCGAGTGACCCGCCAACACACAGCTATCTTGCGGCTCACCGCGACTTACCCCACTTCGCCGTTATGCCTGGAAAGGAAGACTAATTCATGCGTTCCATTCTTGTTGTCACAGCTGGTCTGTCACAAGCATCGACGACCTCCACGGTTGCGCACAGAATTGCAGATGCAGTATCTGCAGCAGTCGGTGCGCGCGGTGAAGAGGCCGAGGTAACAACAATTGAACTACGGGAATTAGCGATTGACCTGGCCAAGGCTCTCGTTTCCGGCACGCAATCGACGGAACTCACACTGGCCTACGACGACCTTGCTGGTGCCGACGGAATCATCGCCGTGTCACCAACCTTTTCAGCCAGCTATTCCAGCTTGTTCAAGATGTTCTTCGATGTCATGGACAAGGGTCTTCTGACAGATAAGCCCGTGCTCTTAGCTGCCACCGCCGGCACTCCCCGTCATTCGCTCATGCTTGAGCACGCCATGCGCCCGCTGTTTTCCTTCCTTCGCGCTCGAATTATCCCCACGGCAGTTTTCGTAGCCACCGAGGATTTCGCCGGCGAGCATTCAGAAGCCATCGAGCATCGCATTGCTCGCGCTGCTGGCCAGCTCGCACGTGAAATCGTCACGGAGAGAGATCATGCCGGTGGATTGGGCGGTCCGCTGTCCGATGGGCCGACCAAGCAGCGTCCCGAGTCAAGCCCCTCCAGTTTTACCTCGCTTCTGCGCAAGCACACGGGAGAGTAATCACGCCCGAGGTCGACATAGCAGTCGCTGCGCACTGTATCCGACGGACGCACATGCGGAGACAGTAGGCAGAAAGCGAACGCTCCCTGGCATGAACCACCCAAAAAAGGGAACCATTTGCCACGTTTTCACGCATAACTGCATGTAATTATCGTCTCCCCCATGGCACACCGTAACCCAACTAACGGCAGTGTTAGAAGACACACGAACAAGTCGGCTAAAAATTTATACAATTGACCGCATAACGCTTAGTTTCGCTTTAACTAGCAGTCATAGTTTTCCGTTAAAGTAGGAGCCATGACCATCAGCGCTGTTGACATTTTTAGCATCGGCATTGGACCGTCGTCTTCTCACACGGTGGGTCCGATGCGAGCCGCCAAGCGATTTGCTGAGGAATTCAACCCCAAAAACGTGAGTATTGAACTCCGCGGGTCGCTTTCCTCAACTGGCCATGGCCACGGAACAGATCGTGCATCTGTCCTCGGGCTCGCAGGGTACGAACCTGTCACAGTCCCCCTCAACATCGATCCCAAGCCAGGTGCTGCGGTACCCACGCATGGGTCGATCACGAGCGTCAACGGGAAGGAGATTTCCTTCCACATCATCTTCAACGATGTCGCTTTGCCCGAGCACCCCAACGGCATGATTTTCACTGTGTTGGATGAAAACGACCAGCCTACCGACCAAACCGAAACCTATTTCTCCGTCGGCGGTGGCTTCATTCAGTCTGCGTCCGAGCTCAAGGCAGCACAGGATGCACCCGGTGAGACTTCCGGCGGTGTTGCCACCCAGGATCAGGATGTCAAGGTTCCGTGGCCATTCTCCAATGGCGCGGAAATGCTCGATCGCTGTGAACGCTCCGGCATGTCCATTCCTGAAATCATGATGGAGAACGAGATCGCCCTGCACGGCTCTGAAGAGTTTGTGAACAACCACCTCGACTTGGTATGGGACACCATGGTCGAATGTGTCGAAAAAGGCATACGTGGTCGGGGAATTCTTCCCGGCGGCCTTGGTGTGCAGCGTCGTTGCTACGCTCTCCACCAGAAGCTGCTTCGTCACGAAAACGCCGAGCGTGCCGGCCAGCTCACCGCTATGGAATGGGTCAACCTGTATGCCATGGCTGTGAACGAAGAGAACGCGGCTGGTGGCCGAGTCGTCACCGCACCGACCAACGGTGCTGCTGGTGTGATCCCAGCCGTGATGTACTACGCCAAGACCTACCTGCCAAACTTCGACCGCAAGGCTTCTCGACGCTTCCTGCTCACCGCAGCAGCTATCGGCATCGTCATTAAGACCAATGCATCTATTTCCGGTGCAGAGGTCGGCTGCCAGGGCGAGGTTGGCTCTGCGTGTGCTATGGCTGCTGCAGGACTTGCAGAACTGTACGACTCCACCCCTGCCCAGGTTGAAAACGCAGCTGAGGTTGCTCTTGAGCATAACCTTGGTTTGACGTGTGACCCGGTTGGTGGCCTCGTTCAGATCCCTTGCATCGAGCGCAACGCGATCGGTGCTGTGAAGTCCATTAACGCGGCTCGTCTTGCCCGCATGGGCACGGGTAGCCACCACGTCTCTCTTGATGATGCTGTCATCACTATGAAGGAGACCGGCCTCGACATGATGAGCAAGTACAAGGAAACCTCAAAGGGCGGCCTGGCAGTAAACATCGGCCTGCCCGTTACCATCACCGAGTGCTAGTTTTCAGCTAAGCGCCAAACAACTCTCCAATATTGGGGCGGATCCACATTGTGTGGGTCCGCCTCTTTGTGCGTCGCCAACAATTCCGCGCGTTGCTATCCATGGCGGTCATCAACCGCGCAATAAAGGTCCTTGGCCATGAAGAAGTGACCTGGTACAGAAGGTATCGTCACTGCTGTTCAGCACATTACTTGAGAGACGAAGCCTGAGAGACCTTAGTGCTCGTTGTTCGTCACCTCGCGTGTATTACTTCTCCCCCGTTCATTATGCACCGAAGAAACTCGATGTATATCTCCCCCACGAAGATTCTCGCTATGATCCTCACAATGAGAAAGCCGAACTGGCGAGTGTTCGTCCAGTTCGGCTTTGACAGAGGTTAAAAGCTAGAGGCGCTCTTCCAGGTACGCCTTTACGGAATCGAGAGACACTGTCTCCTGATCCCGGCTTTCCATGTCACGGACAGCAACGTTTTTCTCTTCAAGCTCCTGCTCGCCGAGCACGAGACTGTAGCGAGCACCAGAACGGGAAGCGCCCTTCATCGCGCCCTTGAGGCCACGATCGCCGTAGCTCATATCGGTGCTTATCCCCGCACTCCGCAGGTCATTAATGACGTTTGCGAGAACGCGCTTGGCATCAGCTCCGAGCGGAACGCCGTACACATCAACGCGGCGCGGGCTAGCAGCGCTTGCACCTTCAGCTTCCATCGCCAGCAGCGTCCGGTCAACGCCCAGGCCAAAGCCGATACCCGATAGCTCCTGCCCACCGAGTTGTGCCATGAGGCCATCGTAGCGACCACCGCCACCGATTCCGGACTGTGCGCCGAGTTTTTCGTGGACGAACTCGAAGCAGGTCTTGGTGTAGTAGTCCAAGCCACGAACCAGCTTCGGATTAATGGTGTAGGACACCCCGAAGTCGTCGAGAAGCCCCTTCACCGTCTCGAAGTGCTCGCGAGACGAATCAGACAGGTGATCGAGGAGAAGAGGAGCGTCGACAAGCATGTCCTGCACCTCGGGACGCTTATCGTCAAGCACACGCAGCGGGTTGATCTCTGCCCTGTGCTGGGTCTCCTCATCAAGCGGAAGCTTACGCAGAAATACCTGAAGCTTGTCGCGGTAGGCCGGACGGCACTCGGAATCGCCCAGGCTGGAGAGATCTAGACGGTAATCGGTCAAGCCCACTGACTTGTAGCAGCGGTCTGCCAGCGCAATGATTTCCGCATCAAGCGCCGGGTCATCCACACCAATGGCTTCCACACCGACCTGCTGGAGCTGCCTGTAGCGACCAGCCTGCGGGCGCTCATACCGAAAGAAGGGACCCGAGTAGACCAACTTCACGGGAAGCTGACCACGATCGAGATTGTGCTCGATAACGGCGCGCATAACGCCAGCGGTTCCCTCGGGGCGAAGCGTGACGGAACGGCCGCCACGATCCTCGAACGTGTACATTTCCTTGGTCACCACGTCCGTGGACTCGCCTACGCCACGAGCAAAGAGGTGCGTGTCCTCAAAGATCGGCAGCTCGATGTGCTCGAAGCCGGCACGCTGAGCCTCATGGGTAAAGGCCTCACGTACCGCGAGGAATTCGCGGGATGCCGGAGGCACATAGTCAGGGACACCTTTGGGAGCAGAAAATGATACGTCAGTCACGCATACCTATGTTACTCGAGCCTGCTCCTCCGGAATGCCTCACCTCTATCAACGGGATCCTGAGTGCTGCCGACAACAGCGTGGTCTCTATCCTCTAGATCACTGTGCTACTGCAAGTAGGGGTTGCTGGAAAGTTCGGCGGCAATAGTGGTCCCGGGGCCGTGTCCGGGGAAACAGGTGTAGTCGACGGGGAGAGTCTTGACCTCATTAAGGAGCGACTCACGCATTGCTGCGGGAGAGCTTCCTGGAAGATCGACGCGCCCCATGGATCCCCTGAACAGAACATCTCCGGTGAACACGGACTTCACCTCGTCGTTGATGAGGATGACACATCCTGGCGAGTGGCCCGGGCAGTGGCGAACCGTGAACTGGTGCCCTGCAATGACCGCACCGGTTTCTTCGGTGAGCTTCCGGAGATCGTCGACCTTCTCCATATCTTCAGCGTGGTAGGCACGTGCAGCCTCAGGTGAAACGCCGGCAGCCGGATCGTCCATCATGAACCAGTCATCAGGGTGCAAGAACACGGGCACGCCGGTGGGGTTAGCCAGCGCGGCTGCATCGCGAACGTGGTCGATATGCCCATGAGTGAGAACGATCGAATCGAGGGTGAGAGTCTCCTTTTCGATATACTCAGACAGGACATCTGCAGCCCCCATACCAGGGTCAATAATTGTCACGTGACCGTTGTCGATCACCGCATACGTATTGGCTTGGAAGGGACCGGTTACTGCAATCTTGCATTCCATGACACTCACCCTACCAACCACGAAACCACCGAAGTAGTGGCGACCAGCAGGCTTAGGGCTTTCAGTCACCGGCGCGGTCCCCGACCACAAGAACAAAGCTGCCAGCACACCATCCCCACCGCGCTATCCATCACACCACGACGAGTTAATAGAGACAGAGTCAAAAGAGACATAAAGGACTCAGTGCCGTTGGTTCCCGCATACTAGGGCTAAGATAAAATGCGCACGAATTAACAGTTTTATTTTTGGTTGAGCCGACAGGGAGTTTTTAGTGTCTAATACCGACTCACAGAACAACAAGCAGATCCGCGAGGAATCGCTGGAGAAGCTGCGAAAGGATCTCGTTACTCGCGAACGCAAGCAGAAGCGTGGTCCGCTCGGTACTGTTCTGGCATCTGCACTTGTGATCGTTCTCGCGGTGGCCGGCATCTACTTCTTCGCTACTAATGACGACGGCGAGAAGATCGAAGCCGAGGACAGCACCACGACGGTGGAGTCCACGACGATGACCACAGAGACGGAGGCACCTGAGGTTACTGCTCCTGCACTCGCACTTGCTCGCTCCGAGGCATTGCCGGAGACGGTCACCTGTGAGTACCCCGAGGAGGGTGGCGCTGCTCGTGAGGTAACGGCCCCCGACACGAAGGACATTCCGGCGACTGGCACCGTTGATGTCATGCTCAAGACAAACCAGGGCGATATCCCCATGACGCTTGACCGTTCCGTGAGCCCTTGCACCGTCAACGCCATCACGCACCTTGCTTCCAATGGCTACTACGACGACACGGTGTGCCACCGCATCACCACGAACGGCATCTACGTACTGCAGTGTGGTGACCCGAGTGGTAACGGCGCCGGTGGCCCGGGCTTCAACTTCGCCAATGAGTACCCCACCGATGAAGCCGAGGATCAGAACTCGCCCGTCAATTACCAGCGTGGAACCATTGCAATGGCCAACGCCGGTATCGGTACGAACGGTTCCCAGTTCTTCCTGAACTACCAGGACTCCCCACTGCCCCCGCTTTACACCTACTTTGGCAAGATCTCCGATGAGGGCCTCGCCACCATCGATGCCATCGCCGCCAAGGGCACCAAGACCGGTGGCTCCGACGGCGCCCCCGCTGAGGAAGTCCGAATCGAGTCTGCTGAGGTGAAGTAATACCTCATACGGTACTTCTCTCTAAATACCTTCCATTGTGCCCATCCTTATTGGGCACAATGGATTTTTCGTTTCCGGGCTGTCTTAAAGAGCTACCATCAACCAACTTTGGATGCGCTACAGCGCGTTTCCGACGGCAAGTATTCACTGTAGTTTACTTTCTCAAATTGAGTAGCCTTCTTCCTCACAAAATGATGAAGAGCAATGACAGCTAATGCGCAGTATTAATGATTTCGGTTATACTTCCCTTCAGACGATTCCTCGAAAGCCCATTGAGGAATCAAAGCTAGCTAGGAGCTAGCACCCAGCTACATACATTCACGACTTCCACGTAAGGAATTTGCCATGCGTAAGACCCTACTTGCCACTACTGCTGCTTCTGCTCTGACACTCGGTCTCGTTACCCCCGCCACCGCCATCACCTGGGACGATGATTACACTACACTCACCGTCGGATCCTCTGATGAGTCCGTTAATTACAAGTTCGCTTGGGATGATGAGAAGCCCTGGGAACTCAAGGCGACCGTCGTCGAGGATAAGAAAGGAAAGCCACTCTGCGACAGCGAAAACCCTGCAGTTAATGATTTCATGTGGACCTCTGGGAACGGACACTGCACCTACAAGACTCCTCTCCAGGTAATCAAGGACATCACCGCGTACATCACAGCGATCTCTTCGGCTATTTCCGCAGTTATCGGCATCGCCAACACCGCCACTAAGTTCGCGAAGTAATCTGGTTACATTTTCTTCGAGAGAATGACCGCCTTTTGCAATTCCCTTGAGGGCGTTACAAGAAGCGAAATTGGTTCTTAATTAAGGAGCGCGCTAAAGTGCGCTCCTTTTTCATGTGGCGCTTAAGCTCACTTCTAGGCAGCAGCGTCGACGCTTCGATGACAATTGTGTCAACCCTCTCTTTCATCCGACAATCATTCAGATTCTACTGTGACCCTTCACATGCAAGGCTCACCGCGGTGGTTCCCAGTTTTTGCACACTTCTTGCCAACCCTACGCTTATACCGTCCGATTCGTAGATAGAAATTGCCTGGTAAAAATTTATTAACAATCAAGTGACCTTAAAAACCCTTTCCCCGTTTCCCTTGATTCTTATCTCCATTCCGTTTACTATCAACGTATGCGTAAATTTCTAGCCGTAGCTACAGCAGCAACTGTCGCCTTTGCCTCTGCAACCCCGGCCCTTGCGGCCGATGATTCCAAGGCTCCCGAGGCTCCCGCCGGTTTCGTGTTCGAACAGGAATTCCATCCTGGTGGCAAGGACAGCTCCTCCACAGAGACCTTCTATTACTACAAGAAGACTGATGACAAGGACAAGACCGTCGACCAGATTGTCTTGGATGTCAAGGGCAAAACGGTGTGTGACACCACCACCCGAAATTCAGACTTCATGTGGGCAGCCGGCAACAGCAAGTGCACCTACAAGGAGCCGATTGATGTAATCAAGGACATCACCGGATACATCACCGCCATCTCCGCAGCAATTGGCGCATTGTTCGCCATCTACACCACCGCTCAGAAATTCGTCAAGTAAGCTTTACATACTGGGAGCATTCTCCAAGAACAGTCGTTATCTACGACTACTGCAAAAGGCACCTGCGTAGGCAGGTGCCTTTTGGTTTCTCCAGAACTAACCTGAGAGTTACTTGATTCACGCTGGCAGAAACCAGGCTACTGTGGCTTTAGCCTCACGATGATCGATAATTGGACAGTCACATTCATCTTTCAGAAGCCTCTTAGTTCTGTCTACATCCGGGGACTGGAATAAGCCATTTCTCTAGCCGCCTGAAGTCAAGCGGTAGACATCGTATACGCCTTCGACATTGCGGAGCTGGGACATGAGGACGCCGAGCTGCTTGGTGTCCGAAACCTGGAAGGAGAAGCGACAGAACGCGACGTTGTCGTCGCTGGAGTGCGAAGAGCTGGCAAGGAGAGAAACCTTCAGGTCGCTGACTACCTTCATAAGGTCGAAGAGCAAATTGTTACGGTCGAGCGCTTCTACCTGCAGCGTAGCGGAGAACACGCCCTGGCCCTGGCTGGCCCAGCTGACGTTGATGAGTCGCTCAGGTTCCTTGCGCAACTGTTCAGCGTTGGTGCAGTCCGTACGGTGGACGGACACGCCACCACCGCGGGTGATGAACCCGAAGATCGCGTCACCTGGAACGGGCATACAGCAGCGGGCGAGTTTTGCCGCGATGTCCGGATCGCCCTCGACAAGGATGCCGGCCTCATTGCCCTTCTTCCCCGTCGTGTGTAGGCGTGGTCCATTGGCGATGAGCTCCTCAGCGAGAGCCTCGCCGTCCTTAACCTGATCTTCCGGCTCTTCCTCATCGCCGAACAACGCGATGAGACGTTTGGAGACGTGGGCTACTGTTTCTGTGCCCGTACCGATGGCAGCGAAGAGGGCGGGAACGTCCTGGTATTGAAGCTCATCGGCAACTGCCTTCACGGTCTTTTCGGTAAACACCTTCGCCATGGGGAATCCAGAGCGCTGCATGGCGAGCGTGAGCTCCTCCTTGCCGGCTTCCTGCGCCTCCTGGCGACGTTCACGGGCAAACCACTGACGAATCTTCGTCTTCGCGCGTGGCGATGCCACAAACGAGGCCCAATCCTTGGAAGGGCCGGCATCGGGGTCCTTGGAGGTGAACACCTCTACCCTGTCGCCATTATTGAGTTTCGTCTCCAGGGCGACAAGACGGCCGTTGACTTTCGCACCGATCGTGCGGTGGCCGACCTCCGTGTGAACCTGATAGGCGAAATCAATCGGCGTCGATCCCGCGGGCAGGTTCACGACATCCGACTTCGGGGTGAATACGAAGATCTGCTTCGCCGTCAGATCATGGCGGAGGGTATCGAGGAACTCATTCGGATCGCTAGCTTCCTTCTGCCAGTCCAGGAGCTGGCGCATCCACGCCATCTGGTCGACCTCTGCCTGGCCACCAGTGTGTTTGCCCTTGGTCTCTTTGTAGCGCCAGTGGGCGGCAATACCGTACTCCGCCTGGTAGTGCATCTCATGGGTGCGCACCTGGACTTCCAGAGGCTTGCCGTTAGGACCGAGAAGAGTGGTGTGCAGCGACTCATACACCCCGTAGCGAGGATTAGAAATGTAGTCCTTGAACCGGCCGGGAAGTGCCGGGTACAGCGAGTGCATGACACCAATCGCTTCGTAGCACAGTGCCTTGGTATCCACGAGAATGCGGATGCCGACAAGATCGAACAGCTCGTTGAAATCGTGACCACGATCGGTCATTTTCTTGTAGATGGACCAGTAGTGCTTCGGCCTTCCGACCACGTCCGCAATGATGTGGTTGGCTTTTAGCTCCTTTTTCACGGCACTAATGATCTCCGTCAGCTGGCGATCACGTGCGGGCGCGCGTTCTGCCACCAGACGGACGATCTCGTCGTATTTCTTCGGGTACAGGATGGCAAAGGACAGATCCTCGAGCTCCCACTTGACGCTAGCAAGTCCCAGCCGGTGTGCAAGGGGTGCGATCACTTCCAGTGTCTGCCGTGCCTTCTTCGCCTGCTTTTCTGGTGGCAGGAAGCGCATCGTACGCATGTTGTGGAGGCGGTCCGATACCTTGATCACCAGCACGCGCGGATCGTCGGCCATCGCCACGACCATCTTGCGGATTGTTTCCGCCTCCGCGGCAGCGCCGAGAGCGACCTTGTCGATCTTGGTTACACCGTCGACAAGCTTGGCTACTTCAGCCCCGAAATCGTTGGTGAGATCCTCCAAGGTGTAGTCCGTGTCCTCCACTGTGTCATGCAGGAGTGAGGCGACAACAGTCGTCGTATCCATGCCCATCTCGGCCGAAATGGTAGCTACGGCAAGCGGGTGGGTGATGTACGGATCGCCGGACTTCCTGAGCACTCCCTCGTGGAGACGTTCCGCGGTGTGGTACGCGCGCTCAATCGTTTCCGCGTCCGCCTTGGGGTAGAACTTGCGGTGAATGGACAGCAGAGGCTCGATGGCCGGGTCAACCCTCGACCATCCTCCCGTGAGACTCTTCGCCAGGCGGGCGGACATGCTCCGCCGCGGACGCTGCCTGTTCGATTCACCTGCCATTTATTAGAATTTACTCGCCGTCTGTGGAAAGTACCAGAAGTGGAGCATTTCCCAGCTTTTCCCGGCCACCGAGGCCTTCCACTTCAAGGATGACAACGTAACCAACGACTTCGCCGCCGGCCTGACGGACCAATTCGGTGGCGCCCATGAGAGTCCCACCGGTAGCCAGGACGTCGTCGATAAGCACAATCTTCTTGCCCTTGATATCGATTCCCTCGGCGGGAATCTCCAGAGCGGCCGACCCGTATTCCAGGGTGTATTCCTCGGTAATGACAGGCGGAGGGAGCTTCCCCTTCTTGCGCACGGCAAGGCACCCCTGCCCCAGCTTATACGCGACAGCGGAGCCAACGAGGAATCCACGCGCATCGAGGCCGGCAACAACCTCTCCTCCGAGGCGTTGAGAAAACTCTGCCAACTCATCAATGACGAGTGTGAAAGCCTTGGCATCGGCGAAAACTGGTGTCAGATCCTCAAAGACCACACCCTCCTCAGGGAACCCGGGGACGTGACGGGTCAGTTTATCGAGAGCTTCTCGTGCCGTGTTGAAAGTCATGTCTTACTTAGCTCCTTTAGACCAACGGTCCATGTTCCAGCCAATGCCGGAACGGGTTGTTCCGATCGCTACATTGTCTACTGCCGTATCCATAATAAATACTCGAGGCTGAGAGGCCAGCGGTACGGTGGGCACTTCTTGCCACAGCATCTCTTCCGCCTTCCGCAGCTCCTCTTGATCCTCCGTGGATGCGGAAACATGACCGTACTCGAACGCAGGCTCCGCGGAGATGAGAAGTGCGTCCGCCACAGGCGGTACGACAGACCCCGATGCCGTGGCGTAGTTGTCGGCGGCAAAGGTTGTGAGCGGTGCTATCACCCCCTCTTCCTGGATGTACCCGGCATCGGTGGGGTACGCAGCGCCAGCGTCCCCAATGGCGGGAGGCTCGATCGTTGCTGCCTTGACATCGAATTCCGCAGACGTATCAACAATGTTGATCCCTGCTGGTTCGCAGGACTGCCGAATGGCTTCCACCATTGCCGCGAAACGCTCATTGGGGCCCACATAGGCGATGCGGATCGTCTGCCCACGCAGGCGCTCCGCCAAGGGCAGGTCAACGGCAATGTGTGCCGCACCAATATCCTGCGTAGCAATAGCTGTCGGCGATTCTGCCGAGGACAATCGGGTTCCCAGCGCGGTAACCGGTACGCCGGATACATCTGTCGATTTCTGAGCAACCGCTTCCTGATCGATGCAGGCGGCAAAGGCCTGCCTATCCTCCGGGGTTGTAAACATCCCAGTCTTCGC
Organism: Corynebacterium glucuronolyticum; assembly: GCA_022772305.1. GTDB lineage: Bacteria > Actinomycetota > Actinomycetes > Mycobacteriales > Mycobacteriaceae > Corynebacterium > Corynebacterium glucuronolyticum_A. The sequence goes on along the minus strand of JALFAQ010000002.1, from coordinate 87,678 downwards.
AAGGACAAGCTGATCGATGAGCTTGCCACTGGTCGGTTCAACGGCGTAACCAGTCTTCTTTTCCGTCCATGCTGCATCTGCTACGCGGGGAACGTCGGCAATACCGACGACGCCCCCGGTCTCGTGGAATTCGCCCGCGGTACTGCTGTGCGGCCGAATGACGAGTGGAGAGATGGCCGGAGCATCGCCGTTGTATGCCTCGTTAGCCACTAGTACAAGCCCGCCGCCTTCGGTGACGCGCTCAATCCGGTACGGACCGAAGCTCACCTGGACTGCTGGATCGAAGCGATCAATCCGGAAGTCCTGCGCCCAAGCATCGCCGATGTCCTGCATTTGCGCGACATCGCCACTTTGGACGCGTGCGAGCAGGTCCTCCGGGGCAATTCCCAGCTTGTTGGAGAGCACGTGTGCCGGCATGACGGTGCCGGAGCGGAACAGGTGGCGCCACCGTTGGCCCTGCCCCTCGTGGAATACCACCGTGAATTCTTTGGCTCCCGGCTGGCACTTGACTTCCTCAATTTGCTGCATGAGAGGCACGTGCGAATCGAAAACCTCCGGGTATTTGCCTGCCTGCACAGCGAGAGTGAAATCATCGCAGGTCAGTGGCACCCCGTCCGAGAAGTTTGCCGTCTCTGCGATGCTGTACACAACCTGACGCTTGGTTCCCGGGAGAAGCTGTGCGGTTGCCACATCCCTGTTCGGAATCATTTGGCCTGCCGGACCATGAACGAACACGCCGGGGAAAAGTCGCGGGCTAATGAGCGAGGAATCCGTGAGGTAGCCAATGTAACTTGCAGAGTTCGTTGTGGCGACCTCGCCCGGAACAAAGTACGAGAAGATCTTTTCATCGTTACGCTCCGGTCCCCCTGAGGAGCAGGATGCGAGAAGCCCCACAGAGCACACCGCTGCTGCAATGGCCCGTGCTGCTCTGCGTACGTTCACGAAAGTATCCTCCGTTCAGGTCGCACGACGAGTTTCGTCGCACCAAAAGAATTCAACCACCCAACACGTAAGATCTTTCCCGACGCAAACGTAGGGTGCATGTGCCTATTCTAAGGCGTTGACTACACTAACGCTAGATAACACCTGTCCCAAGACTCTCCCCGGTCATCAGATTCCCTTCCCCAAATTGTTCACGTCCCACTGATGTGCTAATGGCTGACGGTATTGGGTGTCAAGAAATTCCTGACGAGGCTTCTTACAAAAGGAAAGACCCCGCCCGAAGGCGGGGTCTAACGAGCGAGTTTTGCTTTAGCTCGTTTTAGTAACGACGCGTCGGACGCCAGCTGGCACCCAACGGCGTTTCACCGTCATCGGTGTTGAAGCGTTCCGCGTCCTCCGAGTTCACTCCCGTCGGACGAAGACCGTTCGCACCAACGACCTCTTCGTGCTCATCCACCGCAGCAGTGCCGTCCTCATTCACCAGGCCAGCCTCGACTGCTTCATCGTAGGTGGCACCGTCGACATCGGTCTGACGGACGGCAGCAACCTCTAGATTGTGCTTCTTGAACTTCTTCTGGCGGTTCTTCATGCTGACCAGAAGCGGCGTAGCGAGGAATACAGAGGAGAACGTACCCTCAATAACGCCGATGAGCTGAACAACAGCCAGGTCCTTGAGCGTGCCCACACCCATGAGCCAGACAGCAACGATCATCAAGGCGATGATCGGCAGTGCGGAAATAACCGTCGTAGAAATGGAGCGCATCACCGTCTGGTTAACCGCTAGGTTAGCCAGCTCGCCGTACGTCTTCCGCGTCGTGTGCTCGAAGCCTTCTGTGTTCTCTTCCACCTTGTCGAACACAACCACGGTGTCGTACAGGGAGAAGGAGAGAACGGTCAGCAGGCCGATGACGACGGCCGGGGTGACCTCCATGCCGAACAGTGCGTAGCAGCCAGCAATGAAAATACCATCCACGCCCAGAGCCGCGATGGCGGCAATAGACATGTCTCGCTCGAAGCGGACCGCGATGTAAACGAAGATGAGGAGCAGGAAGGCTCCGAACGCGATCACCATGCGGTTGGTGATGGTAGAGCCCCAGGACTCAGAAACGGTCGAGTCACCGACGGCATCCGGGGTGACTTCCCCTGCTGCGTCCTTGGGCTGGAACTCGGTGTAGAGAGCTTCGCGGGCGGCCATGATCTGGTCATCGGTGAGACGCTCAGAAGCGATCTCGAGGATGCGGGAATCCTGCGCACCGACGATCTGTACGCCCTCCGGTGTCACACCGGTGGCTTCCTCAAACGTCTGCGACACAGCTGCGGTATCAAGCCCCGCTGCCGGCATCGTCATCTTGGTGCCACCCTGGAAGTCAATACCGAGGGTGAAGCCACGGAAGACAATTCCGAGCACGCACACGGCCAGCACCACGAGGGTAATGATGTACCACAGCTTGCGGCGACCGACGAAGTCGATGCCACCCTCACCGGTGTACAGCCGTGTGAAGAAGGAGTTGTTGGATTCGGTGTTGGTTTCGTTATCCACCCGTACTTGAGTAGTCATTGTTACTTCTCCTCCTGGCCAGAATTGTTGGGGCCTGTTGGGGTGTCATCCTCGACGGGTTTCTTCCTCAGGTGCTCGGGCACCTGAGGCTCGTTGGCAATAGATTCCTCAAGGGTGATGAGTGCGGATGGACGATCGTCTGCGGTCATCCGCGACTCCGGTGCGTCCTCCGCGTCGGTGTCTACGGCCACCTTCGTGGATCCCGTGCCTTCAGCGGAATAGGAGACCTCGCCGTTGCGCTTTGCCAGCATCCGCTGGTTGTACCACCCGGTATCGGCTTCCAAATGCTCACCGGTTGCACGACGCTGCTCAACGAGCTTGTACACCTTGCCAAGGCCGTTAACGCTCGCCTTAGCAAAGAACTTCTTGCGGGAGGCGAGGATGACTAGCGGCGCGGTGACGAAGAAGGTGACGGCCAGGTCGAACACCGTAGTGAGACCCAGGGTAAAGGCGAAGCCCTTCACGTCGCCGATGGCCAAGATGTAGAGAACCACAGCCGCGATGACGGACACGAAGTTACCGGAAATAATCGTCTTGCGGGCGCGATCCCAACCACGCGGAACCGCGGATCTGAATGTTCTGCCCTCACGTATCTCATCCTTGATGCGCTCGTAGAGCACGACGAAGGAGTCGGCGGTGGTACCAATACCGATGATCAAGCCAGCCACACCGGCAAGGTCGAGGGAGTAACCGATCCAGCGACCCAGGAGCACGAGGGAGCCATACACGAGGGTGCCGGAGGCGACGAGGGTAAACATCGCGAGCACGCCGTAGAGGCGGTAGTTGGCCAGCGAGAAGATCGCCACGGCGAGCAAGCCGATCAGGCCAGCGATAAGGCCGGCACGTAGCGATGCAGCACCCAGCGTCGGCGGGATAACGGTGGTCGTGCCACCGCGTTCGCCGTTTTCGCCCACGAAGCTGAGCGGAAGAGCACCGTACTGGAGGTTATTGGCTAGCGTCTTAGCCTCTTCCTCGTTTTTCATGCCGGTAATCATGGTGGAGGAACCAACCGGTGTTGCGGACTGAACCTGCGGTGCGGAAATGATCTGCGAGTCAAGGACAACAGCAACCTGCTTGTTCAGGTACTCCTGGGTGAGCTTTGCCCACGTTTCCGAACCAGTCTCGCCATTGTCAGACTTGAAGGTGAACACAACCTCGTTCTGCGCGGTCTGCGGGTTGATGCCACCGTTGATGGGACGGTTAGTATCAATCTCGTTACCTGTCAGTCGACGACCATCTTCCGGCTCACCTACGAGCAGTGGCGACGGGCCGAGCAGCATGGCCTGTCCCATCTCCGGGTAGCAGGCTACGAGAGGCTTGGCCAGGTCATCACCACCGGCGATGGGATCGTGCGTGCTGTCCTCGGAGCATTCCATGAGTCCAGCAGCAGCCATCTGCGTTGCGGCATCAGTGGACTGACGGTCCTTGAGCAGCATGTCAAACACCTCATCACGGCGCTTCTGCTCCTCGATGGAGTTCTTCGGCTCAGGCAGTGGCTCGGCATCAACAGTGGGTGCATCGCCCGCTGCTGCGCCTGCCTCTTCACCTTCTGCAGCATTCCCCGGCTGGTTCATGAGATCGTGGTACTGCTTGAGTACTTCGTTAGCCTTCTCAGGCGTAACGAGTCCGTACTTCACCCAGCGGTTTGCCATGTCGGTCAGCGTGGGCATGATCTGGTCCAGCTGCGGGGCAGACGGCTGCGCGACAGTGCGGAACACCAGCTGCGAAGTCTGGCCAAGGTTTCGCGCCTGCGCGGTGTCTTCACCGGGGACAGTAATAACGAGTGTGTTGCCGTCGGTAACGACTTCAGCACCGGAAACGCCCATGCCGTTTACGCGGTTTTCAAGAATGGTACGAGCCTGGTCCAACTGCTGCGGAGTGGGCTCACCACCCTGCGGGACTAGTGTGACACGGGTACCACCCTGCAGGTCAATGCCCAGCTTCGGCGTGTTCGCACCAGGGGTAAAGAAAAGCAGCGAGTACACCAGGATAAGAATGATTCCGAAAATCCCCAGGGCACCCCAGGGATAGCGGCCTACGAAATCCGTGGTGTGCCGGGCCTTGTGTTCGGCCTCGCGTTCAGATTGTGACGCCAATGTAATCCTCCACGACAAGCCATGACGTGCGCGCCCACAACGGTTCGCACACCTGCAGTAGCTTTACGGCCGCAGCTATCATGGCTGGTCAACTTATCATTTCTGACGCTCAAAAGCGCCACCTTTAGCAAGTATGTGTGTCAGTCCCTTCCTCATGAAGGGTGCACAACGGGTCTATGTTACGACATGCACTGTCAATACGCACGCATCGCCCCTGTTTCCCTGCGAATTCACGGGCATCAGACGCGTCCGGGTTCTTCCCTTCGGCACCGCATCGATCCGCATCGAAGCGCGTCACGCCGAGTCACACCGAGTCACACCGAGTCACAGTGTGTCCTCATTACTTCGTTTTCTCTTGGTTACCCTCTGTCCTCGCGCTCCGCTGCCAACTACACTAGGCCACCTCTATATTCATATGCATTTATATTCTCTTGTCCTTCTACCCGCTGCTGTGGCTTTTCGGCATCCCCCGTCTCCAGTAAATTCTTTTCTCGATGTCGTCTGAACCCTCTCGATCTCACGGCGGGCTATGGGAAGACTTCAAGGGAATCTGCCATCCGTCACTTCACACAACACAGGTAAACCCGACCTCTGCCAGAAGGCAGAGATCGGGCTGTGCAAATAGAAAATCTAGTTGTTGAGATTCGTCCGCTGGGCGATATATCCCTTTCACTACATCTATTTAGATCTAGCCGGAGGCACATTCACCGTCGAAGCCCCAGCAGGTTGTCCCGATTGCGATTAGGTGACTAACGCGCTGAAGTCGTAGTTAGTCGCGCTTGTCGGAATCAGTGGCATCGCCACCTAGAGATGTATCGTGACCAGGCTCAGTCGACTCGGTATCCTCGAGTGCCTCGATAAAAGCGTTATCCGCAGCAGCGGGGGTATCGTCGATCTTCTTTACGATGGCAATCTTTTCCCACCTGGTGATGCACCCAGGAGCAATTTCCAGTTCCACCTCGTCTTCATCAACAAGGTGGACAAGTGCGTGCAGACCGGCGGTGGTGACGACGTGGTCACCGGGGATGAGCTGGCCCTGCATCGTGCGCAATTCCTCCATCTGCTTCTTTTGCTTACGCTGCATGAGGAACATTGGTGCCGCAAAGATGACCAGAATAATAAGTAGAACAATGAGATCCATAAACTGAATTGTTCCAGAAAACTCTTGTCAACGAAAAACGTGGGGCACCCGGTGCCATCCGCCATCGCCGGATGACGTAAAGCGCCACTGTGTTTTCTGGAGTGACTAAGTGGTTCCTCGCGTAGGCGCTGCAAAGAGACACGTGTAAAAGGCACGTGCTAACGGGAGAAAACGTCCGCTACAACGACATCAGTAAAACATGCGGTCTTTTCCTGCCATTACATATTGGCGCGGGACAAAATGGCCCACGATACCCGGCTAGAAAAGGCCAACTGTGCCTTCCGGAGGCGTCAACCCCAGGTGTTTCCATGCTGCTGCCGTAGCGACACGGCCTCGGCCCGTACGAGAAATGAGCCCTGCACGAACAAGATAAGGTTCACACACCTCCTCTACTGTTGATGGCTCTTCTCCTACAGCAATGGCCAAGGTGGACACGCCAACCGGCCCACCGCCGTGGCCTTTGATGAGCGCATTGAGCACTGCCCTATCGAGACGATCCAGCCCCTTCTCATCCACGTCGAAAACAAGCAATGCCGCCTTCGCGGATTCGACATCAATGTGGCCGTCCGCATGCACCTCGGCGTAGTCGCGCACGCGTCGCAGAAGGCGGTTCGCAATACGCGGAGTACCGCGCGATCTGCTGGCTATCTCCGCGGCGGCATCCTTATCGATCTCGACTCCGAGAATCGTCGCTGCACGCAGTACGACGGCGGTGAGGTCCTTCGGGGAGTAAAACTCCATATGCGCGGTGAAGCCAAACCTGTCCCGCAAAGGGCCGGTAAGCATGCCGGAGCGGGTGGTCGCGCCCACGAGTGTAAAAGGCGCAAGCTCCAAGGGGATGGAGGTAGCACCCGGCCCCTTTCCCACGATCACATCGATGCGGAAGTCTTCCATCGCCATGTACAGCATTTCTTCCGCTGGCCGGGCGATGCGGTGAATCTCGTCGATAAAGAGAACATCGCCCTCCATGAGGTTGGACAGCATGGCAGCAAGGTCACCGGCGCGCTCCAAAGCAGGTCCCGATGTCATCCGCAGAGATGTCCCGAGTTCCTGGGCGATAATCATGGCCATGGTTGTCTTACCCAGACCGGGTGGGCCAGAAAGGAGAACGTGATCGGGGGCGGAACCGCGCTTCTTCGCACCTTCAAGGACGAGGCGCAACTGCTTGCGTACCTTGTCCTGACCAATGAATTCATCAATGGACTTGGGGCGAAGGCTCACTTCAAGGTCATGATCGGTTTCCTGACGTTCAGGACTGACGGCTGCGGACTCCGGGTTTCGCCCCAGGCCGGTTCCTCCGGCGGGCGTGGCGCTATCTTCGGGAAGTACAAATTCCGTCTTTTCTACATTGGCCATGACATTAGCCCCCTTTCCTTCTCGACCTTACCGATTTCGACTATCACTTACGGCACGCTGATGATTGCGTTGCCAAACAGACCCGAGCTATTTCTTCTTACCCAGGTATTGGAGTGCGTGGCGCAGGTTGGTACCCGTGTCCGCACCAGGGTTGTTCTCCTCCGCCCAGGCGGCTGCCTGATGAGCCATGTCGTCGGCGAAGCCGAGTTGGACAAGTGCTGCGACCACGGTGGCGGAGCCTACAGTAACCGGAGCCTCTGAGGCGGTGGAAGCAGCATCCGTCATGTCAATGTATTCGTTGAGCTTTCCGTCAAGGACAGCTGTCATCTTCGCTGCCATGCGGGCACCGACACCGGGGATCTTTTGCAACGTCTTCTTATCGTCATTAGCTACAGCAACAGCAATCTCCGAAGGCGAGTACGTATTTAGGCAGGCCAGGGCGAGCTTCGGCCCCAGCCCCTGTACCCCCTGAAGCTGGGAAAACATCGTCCGCTCCGAATCGTGGGCGAACCCGTAGAGCGTGACTACCTTTTCCCCAATGACCATGGTGGTAAGTACCTTGCCGGTCTCCCCCAGCGGGAGCTCTGCAAGCGTTGTGGCAGTAGCAAGGAATTCATAACCGACGCCACCACACTCAATGACACCGCTCGTCAGCGTTTTGGCGATAACCTCACCATGAAGCGACGCGATCATCTGTACTGCTACTCCTTCTGGCTTTCTCTTCTACGCACCGCACTACTCGTTGCAGGCACTATCGTTTTCCGTTATTTAGCTTAGCTAGGCTCGGCTTACGTCATGGTTCACACCGGTGTAGAGGCTCTCCACCGGTACTGCAGTCAACGCCGAGACCTTGTCTGGTTGGCGCCGAGGTCGCGGATCGTCTCTCCAGTCACCTGCGGGGTGGGAACCACACGCGGGTGGTAGGTGGTGTTCATTCCCTTCGGCCCGGCGGCGCGATCAGGGTCGATACCCATCTTGCGCAACTGCTCTTTGGCCTTCTCCTCACGCAAAATCTGTGGGGCGCGCCAGCAATGCGTAATCGCGATGGCGAGTGCATCAGCAGCATCCGCAGGCTTGGGCGGATTTTCCAAGCCCAAAATCCTCGTCACCATCGCCGTCATCTGCTTCTTATCCGCCCTGCCGTTACCGGTGATTGCTTTCTTCACCTGCGACGGTGTGTACTCATGCACCTCAAGACCAGCTTGTGATGCTGCGAGAATGAGTACCCCTACAGCATGAGCAGTATGCAACACGGTGGAGACCTCACCGCGCTCGAAGAGACGCTCCATGGCGACCACGTCAGGGTTATATTCCGAAATCCATTCGGTAATAGCTTCGTACAACTCCTTGAGGCGATCGCCCATAGAGGACTTGTACGGTGTGCGCGCAACCCCCACCGCTACAGGAATGACTGTTCGTCCCTTACCGGCTTGGACGATAGAGAGACCACAACGAGTGAGACCAGGGTCGATCCCCAGCACCCTCAGCCCTACTGTTGAATCCATCGTCGCCAACTCTTTCTGACGCGTTCGAAATTACGTTCCCCCATAAGGTAGCACACACGACCCACGTCGAAGCCGGACGCGACACCGGAGGGTGAAAATTGATAGCCACCAATGAGTAGTCTGGCCGGTTCGTTAAGCATTGGGTCTCTGCATTTGTAGCCAGGATTCCTTCCACAGAGTCCGTGGAAAACAGACAAAAGCCACCGACCTCCATGGTCGGTGGCTCGGTCAGCTAGTCTGCAAGGACGGGATTAGTCCTCGTCTTCGAGCTCCGCGGCGACATCCTCCGGGATATCCATGTTCGTGTACACGTTCTGGACATCGTCAGACTCTTCGAGGATATCGATGAGCTTGAGGATCTTCTTGGCGGTTGCGAGATCGGCAGCGTTTTCCACAGAAGCGCGGAACTCGGAGTCGGTGTCCTCAACCTCAATGTCCGCGGCCTGGAGGGCCTCCTTGACAGCCGTGGAATCGGATGCATCGGAAACGACCTCGAACATCTCGCCTAGGTCATTGACCTGCTCTGCGCCAGCGTCAAGAACTGCGAGAAGGACATCGTCCTCGGTCAGCTCGCCCTTCTTCACCGTGTTAACACCCTTGCGGGAGAACATGTAGCTCACGGCACCACTGTCGGCCATGTTGCCACCGTTCTTCGTCATGCGCGTACGAACCTCAGTAGCGGCGCGGTTACGGTTATCCGTCAGGCACTCAATGAGCATGGCGACACCGTTGGGGCCGTAACCCTCGTACATCACCGTCTGCCAGTCTGCGCCACCGGCTTCCTCGCCGGAACCACGCTTGCGGGCGCGCTCGATGTTGTCGTTCGGAACAGAGGCCTTCTTAGCCTTGCGGATCATGTCATCCAGGGTCGGGTTCGCAGCGGGATCGCCGCCACCAGTACGTGCAGCTACCTCGATGTTCTTGATGAGCTTGGCAAACTCTTTGCCTCGCTTAGCATCGTTGGCGGCCTTCTTGTGCTTCGTGGTTGCCCATTTTGAGTGACCCGACATAGACCAGGATCCTTTCCGTTACTTCAACTGAACGTAGTTATTATACGAGTGCATTGCGCGCTCGTTCATACACCCCACCCCGCACACTATGCGCAAGCCGATTCTTAAACCGGAAGTGGGGTACTCACACGCACCTGTCCACGGGTGCCCCGCGCAAGCACCGGGATCCGCCAAGGAGCGTGCGACTATCGCCACCATCCTACCCGGAAACCAACATCTGCTGGTAGAAGGATGGCTAGGCCGCGTTTCGGGGTATCTTCAGCAATTTTTGAGGGGACATCTACCCGTACAACGTGGCCATATGACTTGTGAAACCTGCCGACTGCTCCGTTGTCTAATTTGTGTAGGTAAAACCAGCGTCCTCGCACATCTGCAGGAAAAGCTCGTGCACCTCGGTCACCCCGCTCACCTCCGGATGGAAGGAGGTAGCAAGGACGTTGCCTTGTCGGACTCCGACGATTCGGCCCTCCGGCTCCCTGCACAGCACATCCACATCGGAAGAGACCTTCTCCACAATAGGCGCGCGAATAAACGTTGCATGGACGGGCTCGTCAATTCCTGTAAACGCGAGGTCGGCTTCAAAAGAATCCCTCTGCCGGCCAAACGCGTTGCGTCGAACGGTGATGTCCAGCGCGCTTAGCCAGATTGCGTCGGGCCGCGTATCGAGCACCTCCGATGCCAAAAGAATCATGCCCGCGCAGGTGCCATACGCCGGAAGCCCGGCCTTAAATGCGTCCTTGAGGAGCGTGTCCATTCCCGACAAAGTGAGGAGCCGGGACATCGTCGTGGACTCGCCACCGGGCAGGATGAGACCGTTGATGCCGTCAAACTGTGTGGCACGACGAACGAGAACAACCTCGAGGTCACCCCAGGAGGACTCGGGATTATCCCGATATTTTTCAGCCACCTGTCGGAGTGTGCGTTCATGCTCTGCTACTCCGCCCTGAACAGCGAGGATGCCAATCTTCATGGGTCTATCCCTTCAAGTTCGTCATGGGAACCGGTGAGGTCCCGTCCTTTAGAATGCGGGTAAGCCCCTCTTGTGTAGCTATGGCTACGAGGTTTCCCGCCGAATCAAAAATTTTACCCTGCGTCAATGCGCGGCCATTAGCGGCACTGGGGGAAACCTGGTCATACAACAGCCATTCGTCGGCACGGAACGGGCGCAGAAACCACATTGCGTGATCGAGGGAGGCCTCCTGCACATCGACGTGTGGGTGAGGTACGAGTGCCGACTGCAGCAGCGTCATATCGGACATGTAGGTCAGCGTGCAAATATGGAACGTTTCATCATCGGGAAGCTTGTCCTTTGCCCGAAACCAGACCACCTGCTGCGACGGCGTGTACGGGTTGTGTTGGTAGCGCTCCGGAGGAACCACGCGAATGTCCCAATCGCTCCACTCTTCCAGGAGGGCGCGATAGGTGTCATTCATCGATTCCAAGGGGCCTTCCGGCAGTTCCTCTGCAGACGGCACAGTACGCATCCGGTCGGCGTGCTCAATCCCAGAATCGCCACGACGGTGGAAGCTCGCCTGCATGATGAAGATGGGCTTGCCTTCCTGCACGGCCTTGACTTGCCGGGAAACGAAGCTCCGCCCGTCGCGGATGCGTTCCACGAGGAATACTGTTTGCAGCTCGGCCTTGCCCGGGCGGATGAAGTAACCATGCAGGGAATGCACGGTGTGATCGGAGTCCACTGTCTGCGTAGCGGCAACAAGAGTCTGGGCAGCAATCTGGCCACCAAAAGTGCGGATAAAGTGCGATTCCACGATCGGACCAACAAAAATATCTGTATCGACGCGTTCCAGGTCCAGTGTTTTTTCGATCTTAGACTTCATGGGCACCTCCGTGAACAGAACTAATTAGTTTACGTACAAATGTACCTACAACTTCCACCGTCGCCGCGGTCGGTGGCTGTGCAGGGACATGAATGAACGCAAACCTGCGCAGATGCGCGTAGCCGAGCGCGGTGGTCGTGTTACAAATGTACAGCCCAGCGTCATGAGAAATACCTAGTCCTGCTTCGCGGGCACATTGCACCACATTGTCAGGCGCGCTCACGGTGTACTCAAGCCTCGCTTCGCCTGTGACGGCGGGAGGAGGTGTCGGGCCATCGTAGAGGACTCGCACGCATGAGCCGGCTCTTCTACGAACCTTTTCTGCCGGTGGTTGCTCTGCGGATTGTGTGGCGCTCCAATCCACCTGCTGCAAAAGCGCTCCCTCATCTCCGGACAGCAGGGACGAGGCGAGGGGACGGTTGAAGTACTCCCCCGTGTTGTCCGTTCCGTGCTGCCACAGTCGTCCGGCGACTTCCAAGCGGGCACGCTGCGCCACGGCTGCCTCGCCGATGCTCACAACTATTTCCTCCCGGTGCTGCGCGATAAAGGGGCCAATGGCATCAAATTCCACGGGGAGCTGCACAGCGTGAATGTCCCTGCCTTCGCTTGCAAGGTTCGCAGCGACACTGTGAGCTACTCGCCATGACGCATTGTCCTCTCGCCCTCCGAATGGCTCAAAGCCAGTTATAACCGTCACACTCCACCCTTCAGTCATACTTCCGTACCGCAACGCGCATCCGCCGCCTTACAGCGACCCAGTCGTCGAAAAGTAAACAACCGGCCTGTCGCCTGTGCCGAGCCCGAAAGCAAACGCCTATTACTTTTTTCGATGGTAGCCCGGTCAGCGCCCAGCCCACGGATGCCTAGTCTTCATGGGGGTACCGGGGGCTTAGATGCCGAAAACCGCCTTTCTGCGTGACACGCAGCGATGAAGAAGCGTGCCGCCGAAAGGCGGTTGAAAGGACTTGGCGCATAGCGCGCGCTGGGGACTGTTACCAGCCGCGATCTGCCAGGCGGTGATCCTTCGGGAGATCATCAACGTTGATGCCCACCATGGCCTCACCGAGGGAGCGGGATACGTTGGCGATCGTGTCCGGATCGTCGTAGTTCTGCGTTGCCTGGACAATCGCCTTGGCGCGCTTTTCCGGGTTGCCAGACTTGAAGATACCGGAGCCGACGAACACGCCCTCAGCACCGAGCTGCATCATCATCGCGGCATCTGCAGGGGTAGCAATACCACCAGCGGTGAACAACACGACGGGGAGCTTGCCGTGTTCAGCAACCTCACGCACAAGAGCGTACGGTGCGCCGAGTTCCTTGGCCGCAACATACAGCTCGTCCTCAGCCATGGAGGACAGACGGTTGATCTCCGCGCGGATAGTCCGCATGTGGGTGACAGCGTTGGAGACATCACCCGTGCCAGCCTCGCCCTTGGAGCGGATCATGGCAGCACCCTCATTGATACGACGAAGGGCCTCACCGAGGTTGGTTGCACCGCACACGAACGGAACGGTGAACTGGAACTTGTCGATGTGATTCTTGTAGTCGGCCGGGGTCAACACCTCGGACTCGTCGATGAAATCAACACCCAACGACTGCAGCACCTGCGCCTCCACAAAGTGGCCGATCCTGGCCTTTGCCATGACAGGGATGGACACGGCATCAATGATGCCATCGATCATGTCCGGGTCACTCATGCGAGAGACACCGCCCTCAGCACGGATGTCTGCGGGGACACGCTCGAGCGCCATCACGGCCGTAGCACCCGCGTCCTCGGCGATCTTTGCCTGCTCAGGGTTGACAACGTCCATGATGACGCCACCCTTGAGCATCTCAGCGAGACCGCGCTTGACGCGTGCCGTACCGTGTTCAGTTTGAGCCTGATTCTCAGACACTAGATCTCCTTCTTTCGTAATCATCTTGAGACCGGATTCTTTAACTAATCATAACCTTTAGGTAATCTGCTGGTTACAAAACGGTTAAGAAATACAAAAGGGTGCCCTCTTTTCCACACATCTCCTAAACTCAGGCGCGTAGGTAAGCTCTCACGGCTCAAAAATATGCAGGTATTGGCGCATTTCCGGCCAACCGGAAAAGCTTCACCAAGGGACGATGGCGAAGGTGACGGGTATCAGCCACCGCCTGGTTATAGAACCGCGTTGCCAAGTGCACGCGAACGTTGGCATCGGAGAGCGCGACAACGTGTTGGCGGTGCCCGCTGACCTGCGTGCCTGGATCGCTATTTTCCCGGCTCGTTACTGCCGGCGCCTCAACCGATCTGGGGAGGGCATCGTCAAGGCCGAGGAACGGCTCGCTCAGCAGTCCACTTTTCGTTCCGCATTCTCGGACAGCGCGGATGAGCTCTGTTTCGGCCCGCCTACGAGCGTCGAAGTTTTCGTAGCTGAGCTCGATATCCTCCAGGTTGCTCGCCTGTGAGACAAGCTCCGGGAACAGTGCCGCGATGACTGCGGCGCGTCGGTTGAGGGCTCCTTCCAAGGAGTCGCGGGCGCGGTCAGTACGGATGTGGAGACGGTGGAGACGTTGGGCTGTGAAATAGCACCACAGAAAAACCGCGGTGAGGATGATCCCCACCAGGAGGACGGCTACATGGCTCATGAGGTCTTCCTCCCCCTGGGCAGCCGGACAGACCACGGCCATGCGTGCCCCTTGGTCGGGTGCGCACACGTCACGGTACTGTCATCTGCGACTGTCTCGTACACCGTCATGACTTTCCGCGCGACGACGGACCAGTCGTACTGCTCAGCATTGACGGCTCCCCTCGCTTGCAAAGCTGCGACCGTGTCGTCGCTCTGCAGCAGTTCTTTCATCACCCGGGCGAGATCCGCACTGTTCCCGTTGGCGAACGTCACGCCGGAATCTCCAAGCACTGCCTTGAACGCAGGGATGTCGGAAGCAATCACGGCACAGCCTGCAGCCATCGCCTCAACGAGGACGATGCCGAAGCTCTCTCCGCCAGTATTCGGCGCGACGAAAATGCTTGCTTCGCCCAGCAGCCGTGCCTTTTCCTTATCTGTCACCCTCCCGTGATAGGTCACTTTGCTTGTCGACGTCCGTGGCTTGCCTCCGCCGATAACGTCTAGGTGGTACTCGCAACCGTCCTGATCCTCGAGTTGCTCTAGGGCGCCGAGAAGTATGTCGAGGCCTTTGCGGGGCTCATCCAATCGCCCGACGAAGGCGATCCGACGCGGTGTCGTTCGGTTTGCATACTGCGAAAAAGTCGACACATGTATGCCGTTGGGGATCGCCACTGGGTCGCCACCCAGCTGTTCCACCTGCCACCGACGTGCCGTATCGGACACGGCAATGCCCCCGCCGATCTTTTCTAGAAGTGGCGTAAGGAAGGTTGCCTGTGCGGCCTTGAGCAGCAGGGATTTTTCTGCTGAGGCGTGGTAGGTGGCAACGATAGGCCCCTCGGCAAGCCGGAGCGCCTCCATGGAGTAGCTGGGCGAGTTGGGCTCATGGATGTGCAACACATCGAAGTGCCCATCAGTGATGAAGCGGCGCGTGGTACGAGTAACAGTGGGCCCAAAGGCGATTCTCGCTACGGATCCGTTGTAAGGAACGGCGACGGATGCGCCACCGCGCACGACAAAGGATGGAATATCCGGCGTCGTTGTTGCACATGGCCCGAGTACGCGAACATCGTGCCCGGCGGCAATGAGTGTGTGAGCCAGCTCGAGCACGTGATTTTGCACCCCACCTGGTTCATCAAAGGAATAGGGGCAGACAATTCCTACGCGCATGATTGAACTAACTCTACTCACCTTTCGCTCCCACCAAATTCCCGTTGCGTGCTGTCCCCTATCGATAGCAGGTTGTGGCCGAAACCAGATTCAGGCGATCAGTGGCGATGCCTCTTACCAAACCTTGAGCATCACCCGCAGCTCCCCCGTAGGCGCACAGCACAATCATCCTCGTGCGTGCTGTGTACCAGGCCCTGTAGTTCAATCAGGTGACCTATCGGTCTGCCACCCAAATGGGTTGGAGCATGTGCCAATCCGTAGGGTGCGCGGCAACGGTCTGTTCGAACTCGTTGGCGATGCGTTGGGTGGTCTCCTCCACCGTGGTGACTTCGATTGCCGGGCGTAGGGACAGGCCCCAGCCGTTGTCGGTGAAGTACACATCGGCGACGTGCAGTGGCACTTCCGCCCGTTGGGCGAGGACGGCAGGTCCCACCGGAAACGTCGACTTCTCACCAAAAAAGTCGACAGCCACGCCGTGTCCCTTGAGGTCGCGCTCCCCCATCATGGCGACCACAGCACCGGCACGCACATCGTCCTCCAGGTGCCCCATGGGGTGTTCGTCGTGGGGGTACACGGTGAACCCGAGATTCTCCCGGTACGCGACGAAGGCCTGGTACAGCTCATCTGGTTGTAGGTGCTCGGCGACGGTGAAAAGGCCACCAACCTCCCGCACGAGCGCGACACCGGCAAGATCCCAGTTCCCGCTGTGTGTGAGCGTGATGACGGCACCCCGGGACGTATCGAGGTTTTCGATTCCCTTAATGGTGAGTTCCTCTGGGACGACTGTGTCGAGGGCGAATGCTTCGTACCAGTACCGCGCATAGGACGCGAGGCTGTCCCGAATCTCCTCGAGCGTCGGAGTCCGCCCCAGAACGCGGGTGAGGTTTAGCGCCAACTGCTTGTTGTAGCCCACGGCGTGCGCGGCCTGACGGAAGAGCCCGCGGCCCCAGGTCTCTGGCAGGTGTTTCACCACACCCCAGCCAAGGACATAGCCCGCAGCTACCCATTCACGACGCGACAGGAGTCGTCCAAAAAGTGGCAGCAGCGCGGTTGTTCCTCGATTCCTCTCCATCTGTATCAACCTAGCAGCGTCCGTGTGACAGTGGCATCCTTTTCGCCGTGCCACCAGCGTGGTGGATAAAGAAGCGTCACAAAACTCACGCCACTCACAAAACCCCATGACAGTCACGAGCTATACGAGCCTCACTCACTATCCACGTGAACTGATTAAGCCCCCCTTCTCCTGTTCGTACAGGCGAAGAGGAGCTTAGGTACCGAAAGATATTTCTAGGCACCCGCGGGCGGGGAGCTCAGCTCCTTGGCCAGCGGATCGCGGGAAGCCATAATCAGTCGCTGGATGACGGTCCACACCGAGCCGAGGGCGAGAACCCACATGGCGACCTCGAAGCCCCACGGGACTCCGAAGCCTGCGAGGGCGATGCCGAGGTAACCGATGATGAGCCGCTCAGGACGCTCGACGAGTCCCCCGACCATGGTGAACCCGCTCGCCTCACCACGCGCCTTCACGTAGCTGGTGACTTGGCTGCACACGAGCACGACGAACGTGGCAGCCACCGTCGCGCGATCCGTACCGGCAACAAACACTTCCCACCAGATGATGGCGGAGAACAGCGCGCCGTCTGTGATGCGGTCACAGGAGGCATCAAGCGTGGAGCCAAAGCGTGTTCCACCGCCAGTGCGACGCGCCATCGTCCCATCGATCATGTCGAAGGCCGAGAAGAGGCCGGAAATGACGGCAGCTGCGACGAGGTGTCCCAGCGGAATGAGGATCACCGCGGTGAGAGTTGTGACAACTGCCCCCACAATGGTCACCGTGTTGGGGGTTAGGCCGATTTTGAGTGCAAAATCGGCTACCGGCTCCACCACAACGCGGGCAGGTTTACGACCGTGAACACTGAGCACGGTTACTCCTCTCCTAGGACAACATCTCCGGGAGCCCAGTCCGCGTCGTGCCATACACACGCGAGGATATCCCGGGTCTGTTGCAGGGTCTGCGGAAGAACCTTCGTGGCATCGATGATGGTCATGAAGTTGGAGTCACCGGACCAGCGGGGCACGACGTGGAGGTGGAGGTGCTCACCGACGGATCCGCCAGAGGCTCGCCCCAGGTTGAATCCCACGTTGAGCGCGTCCGGAGAGCTGACCGTCTTGATCACACGTACAGCTACGCGGGCCCAGTCCATAAGCTCCCTGTACTCGTCGTCGGTAAGCTCCTCGAGATCCGCCACCTTACGGTACGGGACGAGAAGCAAATGCCCGGCGTTGTACGGGAACTTATTCATGACCGCATAGCACGTCGCGCCACGAGCGACGATGAGGCCTTCACGGTCTTCCATTTGCGGAATGACCATGAAAGGATCGCTCACCTTCTTTCGGTCATCGCTGACAATGTAGCTCTGCCGGTAGGGCGCCCACAGGCGCTCCAACCGGTCAGGGCTGCATCCCTTTTCACCACTAGTCAAGGCTGATGGTGTCCTTACTGGGCTGCTCGTTCTTGCGGGAACGGACCCACGACGTGATAATGTCCACTGCCTTATCCGCCGGGACGCCGTTGACCTGGGAGCCATCGAGGAAGCGGAAGCTTACTGCCCCAGCTTCCTGATCGCGGGCACCAGCAAGCAACATGAACGGAACCTTGCCCGTCGTGTGGTTACGGATCTTCTTCTGCATGCGGTCATCAGAGGTATCCACCTCAGCACGGATCCCCTGCGCCTTCAGCTTGCCGATGATCCCCTCGAGGTAATCGACGAACTCGTCAGCCACCGGGATACCGGTGACCTGATGCGGGGCGAGCCATGCGGGGAACGCACCGGCATAGTGCTCGAGGAGCACGCCAAAGAAGCGCTCGATGGAGCCGAACAGTGCGCGGTGGATCATGATCGGGCGACGCTTGGAACCATCCGAGGCGGTGTACTCAAGTTCAAACCGCTCAGGCAGGTTAAAGTCGAGCTGCACGGTGGACATCTGCCACGTACGGCCGATGGCATCACGAGCCTGGACCGAAATCTTCGGGCCGTAGAAGGCGGCACCTGCCGGGTCGGGAACGAGTTCCAGGCCGGATGCCTTGGCCACGCGCTCGAGGATGGCCGTGGACTTCTCCCAGATTTCATCGGAGCCCACGAACTTGTTGGGATCCTTAGTAGAAAGCTCGAGGTAGAAATCGTTGAGACCGTAATCCTTCAGCAGGCTGAGGATGAAGTTCAGCACCCCGGTCAGCTCGTCTTCCAGCTGCTCCTCGGTGCAGTAGATGTGAGCATCGTCCTGGGTAAAGCCACGGGCACGGGTCAGGCCGTGGACAACGCCGGACTTTTCGTAGCGGTACACCGTACCGAACTCGAACAGGCGCAACGGCAGCTCACGGTAGGAACGGCCACGGGATGCGTAGATGAGGTTGTGCATCGGGCAGTTCATGGGCTTGGCGTAGTAGTCCTGTGGCTGCTTGGTGCAGTTGCCATCCTCGTCGTACTCACCGTCCAGCTGCATGGGCGGGAACATGCCGTCCGCATAGAAGTCCAGGTGTCCGGACTTCTGGAACAGGTCGCCCTTGGTGATGTGCGGCGTATTCACAAAGGAGTAGCCGTTTTCCAGGTGGCGGCGACGGGAGTGCTCTTCCATCTCCAGGCGGATGATGCCGCCGTCCGGGTGGAACACAGGGAAGCCCGAACCGATCTCGTCCGGGAAGCTGAACAGGTCCAGCTCCTGGCCGAGGCGACGGTGATCGCGCTTTTCGGCCTCCTCCATCATGGTGAGGTATTCCTCAAGCGCCTCCTTGGACTCCCAGGCGGTACCGTAAATACGCTGCATGCCGTCACGGGACTGATCGCCCTTCCAGTAAGCGGCGGAGGTGCGCATGAGTTTGAAAGCCGGGATGTAGCGCGTCGTCGGGACGTGTGCCGGGCCACGGCACAGGTCGAACCATTCGGTCTCATTGGTGCGCGGGTTGACGTTGCGGTATCCGGTGAGTTCACCGTCCGCGTCGATGTCGGCGTCCTCATCAAGAACGGTGCCCTTGGACTTGTCCTCAATGAGCTCCAGCTTGTAGGGCTCTTCGGACATGGCGGTGCGTGCCTCATCAAGGGATTCCCAGACAAAACGCTCGAAGCGCTGGCCGGTCTTGATGATCTTCTTCATCCGCTTCTCGATCTTCTTCAAATCCTCAGGGGTAAAGGAGTGATCGGTGCCGAAGTCGTAGTAAAAACCGTTTTCCACAGCCGGGCCGATACCGAGCTTCGTACCAGGGAACTCGGCCTGCACAGCCTGTGCCATAACGTGCGTGGCGGAGTGCCTAATCACCCCGCGCCCCTCGTCCGAGGCAGCGATGACGGTGGTCATCGTCGTGTCCGTCTCGGGGACAAAGGACAGGTCCTTGAGGTCACCCTCCGCGGTCTTGACGCAAACGACTGCGTCAGGTCCCTTGGACGGGAGATCCAGTTCTCGCATAGCCTTGCCGACAGGGACGCCAGCGGGCACCAATAATTCAGTCACAGTGGATTCCACTTTCATGTTGGGGGTGTGCACCGACATACCTGGCCGGCAACAACACCCGCATTGTCTGTTTCTCCTCCCCTTGTTGCTCAGGAAGGCCGCCCTAAGCTTTCCGACGCGTCCTCGTTGCGGTTGTCGTTTCTGTTGCGCTTTCCGCTCCGTGGCTTCTCGACGGATGAAGGTAGGGCTGGTGTCATCGTACTACCGCACATGTAACAACGCTGTACCGCCCTGAAAATGAGATGACGTTTTCCCCACACCGAACATGCACCGAAACTACAATCGCCCCACCGTCCCCCACGATACGGGGACGATGAAGCGATACGGAAGCAACGGAAAACGAGCTAGAAAGGCGCTTCCGCAAATCACTAGGCGAGCGACGAAGGACGGGACGATGCCCGCCCTTGTGAAACCCGCTGTTACTACGACTCGAGGAGCCCCTCCGCCCAGTATTCGTCGCGACCCTCACCGACACCAGGCGGGCAGAAGTACACCGAGGAACCGATGTGGGTAATCCACTGGTTGAGGCGGTCTGCTTGGTCGAGACGATGCTGGATAGCGGTGAACTGCTCCTCTGGGTTCTTTTGGAAGCAGATGAAGATCAGGCCGGAGTTGGATCGATCAATATCCCCGGGCACCGGAGGCAGGTCATAGTTGTAGGCGCGCCTCTTGAGCTTCTCATGGGGTTTGTCATCCGGGTTGACGGCACGTGCCATGTGGCTCATGGGGTCAATGACGGGAAGACCAAGCTCATCGGTCTTCTTGTAGTCTGCCGGAGTAAACTCGTCACCACCGGAAAGCGGGGCACCCTCCGTCATCGTGCGACCAAAGACCATCTCGCGCGACGCGCGATCCAGCTTTTCCCACTCATCCATGTTGTAGGCAATGCGACGCACAACAAGGCAGGTGCCGTTATTCGCCCAGTCCGGGCCGTCATCGATCCAGACTTGATCGTCATATTCCTCATCACTGTGCGGGTTGACGGTGCCGTCCTTAAACCCGAACAGGTTGCGGCCGGTCGCTCCCTTCTCCACGCTTCCGGAAGCGTGGAGGAATCCGTGCTGGAGCCACTTGACTTCCGCGTAGCGCACCGACGAACGGATGAAATGGCGGGTGGCGTGGGCCAACGTAATGGGATCGTCACAACAGATCTGAACGCAGATATCGGTCTGTCCCCAGTCGTGTTCCAGCTTGTCCTTGGAGAAGGAATCGATATCATGCAGCCAACTCGGCTTCTTGTCGGTCAGACCGACCTTGTCAAAGAACGGCTCGCCAAGACCGCAAGTCATCGTGAGGTTTGCCGGCGTCCATGCGAGTTCGGGCTCGAGGTCACCCACCGGGGTCTTGCCAGTGGCCAGGTGCCTGGCATCCTCCGTCCACAGGCGCATGAGGCGCTTCGCGTCCTCTAGCTTCACATCGCGATAGAGGTTAAAGCCCAGCACATTGGCGAACGCCTGTGGCGGGGTAGAAATACCCGCCTGATGTTCACCCTCGAATTCCACCTCGGTGTTCTTCAGAGGCATGTCGGAATTCGGCCCATCGCCGGTAATCTCTTGCCCTTTATCCTTCTTCTCCGATGCGTCCTTGGCAAAGGCAGGTGCAGCAAAGGCAGAACCTGCTAATGCCGAGGAGCCGACGAGAAAACCGCGACGGCTTAGTGATCGATGAGTGTCCTCATGCGCCATTGTTTTTAACTCACTCTCTTCATTGGCGAAGCGCGTGTAGGTTATTCGCTGAAACCAGCGTCACACCCGTGTTCGCCCGAATTGATTGGAAATGTGTCGTCCCTACTTGTCGGCGTCGGTCTGATCACCGTGGTCCATGTGCATGTCATCCATGCCGTTGTCGACCTGTGCTTCGCCGTCCGGGCCGTAGTTTTCAATACCGGACTGAATGTCACGAACTGGAATGTCCGTGAACTCGTAGCTCGTGCCGTCCTCGTCCTCGAAGGTCACGTCGAGGGTCTCCCCGGCTGCGATCTCGGGGCTGTACCCCATGATCATGGCATGGGAGCCACCCGGCTTGAGCTCGTAGGTACCGCCAGCGGGGATGACGAAACCGTCTTCCATCTCAACCATGGTGGTGCCCTGCATCTCGTGCAGCTGCCACATTTTTGCGTCCACGGAACCGGACACCTTAACAATGTGGATGTCCTTGTCCGAGGAGTTCACCAGGTGGCCGAAGATGCCAGTCATGTCCTTGCCTTCAGGCTTGGCCTTCACAAACGCCTGCTCAAAGGCAAGGGCATCTGCGGACTTCTCGTCGCTAGCCGTGGTAGCAGCAGTCGACGTTGCTGTCGTCGTGCTGTCAGCTGCAGTCGTGCTCTCTGACTCCTCGGGGGAAGAGCACCCTGCAAGAGCAAGTACACCAGTCATAGCAGCTGCTACGAGAGAAACCTGAATTTTCATGTAATTTTCCTTTCACCTTAAGGCTTATCTACATGTGCCACACGCCACTGTGTGCATCTTCAATTATCGATACCGGGAACAATGCTCCATTCTCAGGCACCAATTTGCCCCGGCACCGCGTGCTATTTCTTAGTGAGTGCCAATCCTGCGCCTCCGACGAGGACGAGAAGAAGCACGCCACCGAGTCCCCACACCCAGACGGGGATACCGTTTCCATCAGCAGACTGCGCGGAGGAACCGTCGGCGGAGGGTGAACCTCCATCGTCGGTTGTCTCATCAGCTGCAGCGGCCTGGTTTGGGTCGCCGACAGTGAAAGTTGTGCCACCGCGGGTCGCGTGACCATCCGATGATGTGATCTGGTAGCCCACGAGGTAATTTCCCGAGCCTGGATCGATGTCTTCTGGGATCTTCAGAGAGACAAACTGATTATCCAAGTCCGGTTGACCGGTAAAGAGGACTTCCTTGGTATCGGAGTTTGAAATCGCGACGGTATTGAAGTTTGGCTTTGGGATGCCGGAGAATTCCAGCACAACTTCGCGCGGGAATTCCTCGACAACGGACTTATCCTCGGGTGTCGCATGCATGACGACATCGTGAGCTGCTGCCAGTGGGGCGAGCCCACCGAGCATCAGTGGTGCCGCGACAGCAACTGCGCCGAGCCGCAGGAGATAGTCCTGAAACAAAGCCACGTGTGTGCACATCCTTTCTTAGCGCTGGAAGACCCTCATCTAGTGATTGAGGTCACTTTCCAGTCACTTCAATTAGTCGAACAAACGGTACCGTAAGTTCCAATGACCCCCCTTTCGGGGTCGATAGCTTCCTGTATTTTTAGACCCGACCAATTGCCTAGACCTGGTAAAACTGCCTGACCTATCAATACCTGGTACTAACCACCCCTAGCCTAGATAACCGAACCTCCCTTTACAAATAGGCTCTAAGGATTGCGCGAGAACTGAAAACTCGCCTCGCTAGCACACCCCATTCGCACCAGCGCCCTATCCTCACCACTTCCCCAGCACCCCTATACAGTAGCCCCCCTCCGCGAGGAACCCAAACGGCGCAATTAGCCCCCGATCCGACCTAATTCCCCAGTTTTGGTTCCGCACTCCACACGCAAGCATCAACTACCGCCGCCCCAATGAACACCACCTATACCCCGCAGTACAATCACCCCACCCACAAAGACACACATTTATCCGTTAAGCCCACATTTCGCTACTTAAGCCAATTCGGATGGGCTCAAAGACGAAAAAGAGGTTCCCGCTCGATGCAGGAACCTCTTATCTGAGGTGGAAACGGGAATCGAACCCGTGTGCACGGTTTTGCAGACCGTTGCCTCACCACTCGGCCATTCCACCAAGTCATTTCTTATTGTAAATGATGAGCCCCAACTCTGTTCGAGATGGGGCCGTGAGAGCGGATGACGAGATTCGAACTCGCGACCCTCACCTTGGCAAGGTGATGCGCTACCAACTGCGCTACATCCGCATTGCAACCAACTTCGCACTGTTTTGCACTGTGCTGTGCGTTGCTTGCCCCCAAAACAATAGCGGCAACTCAAGGATGAAACAAATCCGCTGGTAGATACAACTTTTGTTGGAGCCGTTTAAATCACATCCGTGACATTAGTGAGCAAAGAACAAAAAGCATCGACAAACGGGAGGCGTCCAATCCCTGCCCCGCATTGTCGCCACAGCACTCTATTTCACGATGAACGCACCAACGAGTCTCTCCCTCATGCAATATCTTCCCTCCCCCACCCGCATTTCTCTCCATCAAAACAACTCTTCAAATCCGCGAAAGACGGATTGATAGGTGCGCGATTCCCCAAATAATTCTTCCGCTCATGTAGCGGACACGCTGCAGAGGCACACATTTATCCACTTAAGTTCGCTTTCCGCTACTTTGGCTGTAGCGGAAAGGATGGGCAGGAAGAAGCTAAACCCCGGACACAAAGAATGCATGCAAAACAAAAGGCCCGCACGAGGCGGGCCGGCAGTGGTCCCAGCTGGGATCGAACCAGCGACCTTTCCGGTGTGAACGGAACGCTCTTCCACTGAGCCATGGGACCAACGTCTGAATAGGTTACACGTTTCCCCGGCGGGTAACTAATCGCCAGGTCAAAGGCCGGAGAAGCGTCATCGACTAAATCACAACAGGAGAATTTCGGTATTTCTATCCCCCGCTCGCAGCGGAGAAGCTGCAACGAATAGCCAACGGGGGATGGACGATGGTGGCGTCGACAAGCAAATAACGAAAGCACGGAGTGACAGATTCGGAGCGCAACGTGAGCTTCCCAACGGGGGGAAACTAATTCCATAGGCAACACGCAGGGGGCACGTGCGAACCCTACGGTAGCGGATTAGTTAGGGTTATTGCGTGTCTAGTCTCGCAGAATCGCTCCGCAACACATGGGTAGCTGACGCTCCAGAACCGCAACGCGACGCTCCTTCCTGGAATGCCGTGCTGAATTGGATGTTCTGGCCGCTCGTGGTCATGCTCCTCATCCATAGGATTTTCCTCCTGTCAATCGATGGGGCGATTACGGATGATTTCACGACCGTCTACGAGGCCATCGCCCGCATGCGGGAAGGAATCCCCGTGTACAACGAGAACTACATGTACGTGGATCCTCACTACTTGTGGTCCCCCGGCGCGACGATCCTGCTTTACCCCTTCTCCTTTGCGCGCCTAGCCATCGCCCGCTTCGGATTCATTCTCATCAATGCCGGCTGTGTCATCGCCGCTATCGGGCTCTTCCTGAAGCTACTGGGAAGGAAGCCGACGAGTTTCCTGTTTCCCTTGTTCGTGACTGCGTCTCTCCTCACGGAGTCGGTTAGGAACACCCTCATCTTTTCCAACATCAACGGAATTCTCTTCCTCCTGTTGGTGGGGTTTTATTACTTCCTCGTGCGTGACCGCCAGTGGCTGGCAGGCCTTGCAATTGGTTTTGCCATTGTCTTCAAACCGATCTTCCTTCCCCTCCTTGTATTGCCTCTAGCCAAGCTGAATTGGAAGACGGTCATCTCCGCTGTGGGGGTACCGATCGTGATGAACCTCATCGCGTGGCCACTGGTTCCGGGAGCTACCGATTACATCACCCGCACGACCCCCTACATCGCGCAGATTCGTGACTTTTCCAATTCCTCCCTGCGTGGGATGGCGTTGTGGTCTGGTGCTCCCACGTGGTTTACCGCCACAATCTGGATTTTTTTCGCGGTCATCGTCGCAGCTGGTGTTCTCGCAGCCCTGAAGTTCCGCTACTCGGATCGACTGTGGTGGATTGTGACAACGTCCACCCTTCTCCTCGTCGGCGTGTTCTTCCTTTCCTCTCTGGGGCAGATGTACTACTCGATGTTTCTCTTCCCCTTCTTCATTGCGGTGATCCAACCTGGTTCCCTTGCCCGCAATCCCTTCGCCTGGTTTGCTGCATATTGCATGTTCACACCGGACAGCTGGAAATCAGCCACCTTCCCCGCCGAAGGTATGTGGGCACAGTACTTCCTTCCTACGACAGGATGGGCAGTCCTCATCATCGTCATCTCCGTTGGTGCCATCGCGCGGGCATACAGTTCGCGTCGTGCGTCTAACCACCAGGTAACCCCTGCCTCTGCTGGCGCGTAGTGCCCCCTTCCGCCCCTACTCACAATCCGCGGCTCAGTCTCTGCGCCTATGGGTGGGTAGGCTGGGCGCATGACGAATTACGAAGACTTTACTGACGATCAGTGGCGTGAGCGCCTCGACCCACTCTCTTTTGCCGTGTTACGTCAGAAGGGCACCGAACCCCCTTTTTCCGGCGAATACACTGATACGGAAACAGAGGGCGTGTATTCCTGCAAGGCGTGCGGTGCCGAGCTCTTCCGTTCCCAGGAGAAGTTCCACTCGCACTGCGGCTGGCCATCCTTCTTCTCCCCTCTCGCCGGTGACCGCGTCATTGAGCGCGAGGATTTGTCACACGGAATGAGGCGCGTGGAGGTGCTCTGCGCACGGTGCAAGTCACACCTCGGCCACGTTTTTGAGGGCGAGGGGTACGACACCCCCACCGATCTTCGCTACTGCATCAACTCCGTGAGCCTCACCCTCAAGCCTGCTAAGCCGACAGAATAGCTGGGGAGCTGGGGTAACCGGGTTTATTGCCTGGAGGCAGAACCAGAAAAGCCGTGGAAGGCGATGAGCGCTTCCACGGCTTTTTTCATTTACGAAGCCTATAGCCGCTGCATGGCGCCTTTCGGTGCCATTGGGCCAAGTCAGCGACTCCTCGTCGACAAGCCCCTAGGGCAGGACGTTGACGATTTCTGCGATGTCATCGACGCGACGGCCGGAGTAGAACGGAATCTCCACGCGGACATGCTCGCGCGCCTTGGTGTAGCGCATGGCGTGCATGAGCTCGTTGATAGTCTCCATATCCGGGGCCTCGAAGGCCAGGATCCACTCGTAATCGCCCAGGGCGAAGGCGCTCATGGTGTTGGCGAGCACATTGCCGAACTTGCGACCGGCCTGGCCGTGGTCGGCGAGGATCTTGCGCCGATCGTTCGGATCGAGAAGGTACCAGTCGTAGGAACGCACAAACGGGTACACCGTGATCCAGCGCTCCGGCTCCATGCCCATGATGAAGGCCGGCAGGTGCGACTTGTTGAATTCCGCGGGACGGTGGATGCTCGTACCGATCCAGTTTTTTTCACTGGCAGCGCCGAGGATCGTCTCACGACGGAACTGGTTGTACGCGTCCTGAAGATCCTCCAGGTTCTCCGCATGCCACCAGATCATGTAATCGCCTTCGGCGCGCACACCGGAAATGTTGTAGACACCCCGCACAGTGATGCCCTTTTCCTTCAGGCCGGCGAAGAAGCCGTGTAGCTGATCGATGACCTCGCTGCGGTCGTCGGGAAGCACACCCGGGATGACATCGAACACGAGGAACTGCGAGTACTGCTTGACCTCATTGAGGGCAGCAAAATCAGGATGACTGAATTTACCCATTACTAATGCCTTTCTACATCAACCTTTAGATCCACTTAGGACATCATACTTGTTTGTGCCCACGCTGGAGTAGACCGGCGTGGCTCCTACAGTTGCCAGGGGTGCTTAGTTACCGTTGTGTACGTGACTGACCAACAGGTATCTTCTCAGCGTCCAAGCGCAGCTGTGCACGAGCTGACGCATGCTCGGACCCAGGAGGCGGAGACTCCACAGGAGTTCATCGCCGCCGCAGAATCCATGCACGCAGCCCAGCTGCGTAAAGAGATCGTCCTGGGGACGATTCGACCACCACAAAAGATTGCCAAATTCAGTCATGCAATTGGACTTGAAGTGGACAGGGAATCCGAAGATGAGGCCGTGAGCGCACTAGATTCCGATGGTGATGCCTTCGGACGACTCATCCTTCTTTACGATCCCCGTTCCGAGGAAGCATGGGACTCCCCTATGCGGCTTGTTGCCTACATCCAAGCCGATCTGGATAGCTCCGTAGCCAGCGATCCTCTACTACCTGAAGTTGCCTGGGAATGGCTGAAGGAAGGGTTGTACGAGGCTTCCGCACACTATACCAACATGGGTGGAACAGTCACATCCACCGCCTCTGTCCGTTACGGTGAAATCGGCGGGCCTCCGCGCGCCTACCAGGTAGAACTACGTGCATCCTGGACGGCAACGGGTACAGACTTGTCCTCCCATGTTGAGGGATTCGCACACGTTCTCAGTGCTGTGGCTGGCCTGCCACCCGAAGGCGTCACCAACATCGGTTCATAGTCACAAACAGTGCGCCATCGTCGTCCGCACGGGCGGGGTACTGTGACAATTGGTGCTGCGATGGCAACGTGCATACTTACGGCTTGCACACCGTAGGCGCTGCGCCGGTCCAAGGACCAAACGCAATATACGCGCTACGCCGGACGACGTAGCTAGAAAGAGTTACAAGGTTAGCGATGCTTCTGACAGCTCCGCGGGATGGAAAGACCCCCTTGGTAACTACCTCCTCCGAATTGGCTGACTGTGCTGCCAGCCTCGAGCCGGGAGCACCTATCGCCATCGATACAGAGCGCGCTTCCGGCTACACCTACGATGACCGGGCTTACCTTATCCAACTCCGCCAGGAAACTGCTGGCACCTTTCTTGTTGATGCAGAAGCTCTACGCACTGAGCTTCCATCCGTCTTGGCCCCTGTAGTGAACCGCTGCCCATGGATCCTGCACGCCGCCGTGAGCGATCTCCCATGTTTGGGAGAGGTGGGAATGACGGCACCGCAGCTTTTCGATACTGAGGTGGCTGGCCGCTTCCTCGGTTTTGACAAGGTCAACCTGGCTGCGATGACGAGCCGGATCCTCGGCATTGACCTCAAGAAAGGTCACGCCGCCGAAAACTGGTCAAAACGCCCGATCCCACGCTCGTGGCTCATATACGCAGCGCTCGATGTAGAGCTCCTCATCGAACTAGCCGATACCCTCACAGCACTTCTAAACCGCGAGGGAAAGCTTGATTGGGCGGAAGATGAGTTTCAGCACATCATTGATTTTCCTCCCGTCCAGCATGAAAAGACATGGCACGACGTGAAAGGTATTCGTCGCATGCACGGCCCCCAAGTGCAGGCGGCTTGGGCGCTGTTTAACAAGCGCGACCAAATTGCCCGCAGCAAGGACATTGCCCCCGGTCGAGTGCTCAGCAACAAGCTGCTCAGCCTGCTGGCAGAAAAACACCCGACAACGCCTGACGACGTGCATTCCATACTCCGCAACCGATCTAACCCTCGTTTGTGGGCATCAGTCATTAGCCAAGCGCTGAACAAACCGCAAGACTCCTGGGCAACTCTACCCAAAGAAGAGGGCACCCCGACGAAAAGCGCCTGGAAGAGGTTGTGCCCCGAAGCGTGGGATGCTCTGCACGAGGCAACCACTGCAGTCGCCGATCGGGCCGACGAGCTCGAGATGGACCCCATTGTTCTCGTAGCCCCTGCCGTCGTCCGCGATGTCGTGTGGCAGCGCGTCGCACACGAGGACGACACCCCTGTCGCGGAGTTGCTCACAGGCTTCGGCGCCCGCCCCTGGCAGGTGGAACTTGTCAGCGAACTACTTGAAGAGTCTCTTCGTAGCGAATAACACACGCCCCCAGACGGAGACACACGCATCACGGTATTGCGTGGCATTCTGGTGACCGCAGAGTACAGCCGGCTACCAGCCAATTATCTGCGGTACACCCCTCTCATCTTCCCCCTGCGTGACTCAGCATGCCTGTGGATCGGCGTGCCTATCAATTCTTCTCGTTTTCTCCACGCGTTTGCTCCACGTTGAGCTGGCTACCCACACCTGACTGCGACTAACGATCCCCTCGTTCGTGCACGTTTATCTTCTTGTTTCCCCCCTGGTCTCATCCGCGATTGACCAGCGCTGTTGCCAGATGTGCCGGTTGACAGAGTGACCCACCGCTTCTCACCTCCTTGGCACTTTTGGGGGTATATATCTTCAATTTTTAATGCATATTTTGCATTTAAGTGCATGCTTTATTAGAGTTCAGGCATGGCAGTTACAGTAGGAATCGCCGGTGCAACCGGATATGCAGGAGCTGAAGTATTGCGACTCCTGCTCAACCACCCCGCATACAATTCAGATGAGCTCATTATCGGACCGCTCATGGGTAACTCCAACGCCGGAGGGCGCGTGGGCGCACTCCTCCCGCATGTGTCCCCCCTCGCAGACCGAATCATCGAGCCAACCGATGCTGCACACCTCCACCAATGTGACGTGGTCTTTTTGGGACTCCCCCATGGCTATTCCGCAGAGGTCGCCCGCGAGGTGGAAGGTGACTGTCTCATCCTGGACCTTTCCGCCGACTTCCGGCTCGAAGATGCCACACAGTGGGAAAAGTTCTACCACTCGGTACACGCCGGAACGTTTACGTACGGTCTACCGGAGCTTCCCGGGCAGCGCGAAAAACTCACACAGTCACGGACAATTGCCGTTCCCGGATGCTTCCCTACCGGAGCTGCCCTCGCGGCAACTCCCGCATTAGCCAAGCACATCATCGCCCCTGAAGTGACTATCGTCAGTTTCTCCGGCGTCTCGGGGGCCGGGAAGAAAGCCTCCGTAGCCAACCTCGGGGCAGAAACAATGAATTCGGCCAGGGCTTACAACGTGGGAGGGATTCACCGACACACCCCAGAAATGGAGCAGAACTTCACACACGTGGCAGGCGAACCGGTCACGGTCTCGTTTACCCCGGTCCTCGCACCCATGACCCGGGGCATCCTTAGCACCGTTGTCGCCCCGTTGGCGAACAAAGCGATGAGTTCCCAGGATCTCCACGCCTTGTATACGCAGTGGTATGCGGACGAAGAATTTGTTGTAGTGCTCCCCGAAGGCCAGCAACCCGCAACCCAAAATGTTCTCGGCTCCAACTACTGCCACATTCAGGTGACGACGGATCCACATGCAGGCAAAGCCGTGATCACCTCGGCAATCGACAACCTCACCAAGGGAACAGCGGGAAATGCCATCCAGTCAATGAACCTGGCGCTTGGATGGCCAGAACACTCCGGGCTCACCCAGGTGGCTATCGCTCCCTAGGTGGCAACGCAGCACGTGGCAGCGTTGTGCGTACACCACTTTCATCCCGCAGCATTTCGCTGCGGGGCACCACCACCAGTTAGTTACAACACGTTACAAAGCAAAGGAAGAAAATCGATTGTCTATTACATCAGTCCCGGGCTTCAGCGCCGCAGGAATTACCGCAGGACTAAAGAAATCTGGCAAGAAGGATCTTGCCGTTATCGCCAACAACGGGCCACAGCACGCTGCCGCCGCCGTGTTTACACGGAACAAAGTCTTTGCTGCTCCCGTTAAGCTGACTCGGCAACACGTTGGGAATGGTTCGCTTCGGGCAGTGATTATCAATTCCGGCAACGCCAATGCGTGTACGGGTAACCAAGGCTTTGACAACGCCCACACCCAGGCAGAGGTAACAGCTAAGGAGCTGGGCATTGCGACGGAGGACGTGGCTGTCTGCTCCACAGGCATCATCGGTGAGCAGTTGGATATGGATACGCTCATCCCGGTCATCCCCACCGCAGTCACAGCATTGGCCAGTACACCCGAAGCAGGTGAAGCCGCCGCAGAAGCGATTATGACGACGGACACGGTAGCCAAGACGACTTTGGTGAAAGCCGACGGCTTCGTCGTCGGCGGGATTGGCAAAGGCGTGGGCATGATGGCTCCTTCGCTAGCCACCATGCTCTGTGTTCTTGCCACCGATGCGGACATCACACCGGAAATGGCCCAGGAGGCATTGCAGAGCAGCTCCGACAAGACCTTTAACACTTTGGATATTGACGGCACGACTTCTACCAACGACACCGTCATCCTCCTTGCCAACGGTGCCAGTGGCTACCAACCCAGCCAGGATGAGCTCAACAGTGCGGTTCGGACGGCGTGCGAAGACATGGCTAATCAGTTGCAAGGTGACGCAGAAGGTGCTACCAAGCGTGTCAGCATCACTGTCACGGGCGCTGCCTCGGATGCGGAGGCGCTCAATGCCGCCAGGACAGTGGGGCGGGACAACCTCTTCAAATGCGCGATGTTCGGCTCCGACCCCAACTGGGGCCGCGCCCTCGCGGCTGTCGGCATGGCGGACGCGGAGCTCGATGCGGAAAACCTCAGCGTGACGTTCAACGGGCACACGGTCTGCACACAGTCCACACCAACGGCTGATGCAAAGGATGTCGATCTTTCCGGTCCCGACATCGCAGTCGTCATCGACCTAGGCATTGGCGGTGAAGGAACCGCCACGGTGCGTACCACGGACCTGTCCCACCAATACGTGGAAATCAATTCCGCCTACCACACGTAGCCGGTTGGTTTTGACGCGTTGAGCACGAAGGTAAGACACGACAGACAAAAGAATTAACCCCAGGAAGGATAATCCATGACAGTAGATGTGTCTCCCAGCATCCGGGCGGAGGTACTCGCTGAGGCTCTCCCATGGATGCAACACTTTAAGGACAAAATCATCGTCGTGAAATACGGCGGAAACGCCATGGTCAATGACGATCTGAAGAAGGCCTTTGCCGCCGACATGGTCTTTTTACGCACCGTCGGCGCACGCCCCGTCGTAGTCCACGGTGGTGGCCCGCAAATCACCTCGATGCTGCACCGACTCGGCATTGAGGGAGAGTTTCGTGGTGGCTTCCGCATCACCACACCGGACACCCTCGATGTGGTCCGCATGGTGCTCTTTGGCAAGGTTGGTCGGGAGCTCGTCGGACTCATCAACTCCTTCGGCCCCTATGCAATGGGCACCACAGGTGAGGACGGAGGCCTCTTCACCGCCACGAAGCGATACGTCAGCGTCGAAGGCAAGCCGACCGACGTGGGACTCGTAGGTGACATCGCCTCTGTACAGACGGAAGCAATCACCGACATCATTGCCAATGGTCGCATCCCCGTTGTGTCCACCATCGCCCCCGATGAGGACGGCCAGATCTACAACATCAACGCGGATTCGGCAGCCGGTGCTCTCGCCTCCGCCCTCCACGCCGAGCGTCTGGTGATGCTCACCGACGTTCCCGGTCTCTTGGCCCACTACCCGGACGAAGCAAGCCTCATCAGTGCGCTCGACACGGATGCGTTGCGTACTCTGCTGCCCACCCTCGATTCGGGGATGGTTCCCAAAATGGAGGCGTGTCTCGATGCGGTGGATAGCGGGGTGTCCGCCGCCCACGTCATCGACGGCCGTGTCGCACACGCGGTTCTCCTCGAGTTCATGTCCTCGTCGGGCATCGGGACGATGGTTACTCCGACCGCGGCAGATACTCCCCCAGAAAATCCTGACCTCACAGAAAGTGCATAGAAGACGATGACTATACCTGACAACTCTCCAACCTCTCCGGGCCTGACCGCCCGGTGGAATGCCGTCATGATGAATAACTACGGGACCCCCTCCCTGGAGATTGCCTCCGGCCATGGCTCCTGGCTCGTGACCACTGACGGCACAGAAATCCTCGATCTGGTTTCCGGCATCGCCGTCAACGCTTTGGGCTACGCGCACCCCCACGTCACCAAGGCGATCGAAGAGCAAACCCGGACGATTGGGCATACCTCCAACCTCGTCATTACCGAGCCCGCCGTTCACCTGGCTGAGCGCCTAGTGGAATATTTCCCGGCCGACGATGCACGCGTATTCTTCTGTAATTCCGGCGCTGAAGCCAACGAGGCAGCGTTTAAAATCGCCCGCCGTACGGGACGGCCCCGGATCCTCGCCGCCCATGATGGATTCCACGGCCGCACGATGGGCTCGCTGGCACTGACGGGCCAGCCGGACAAGCAGAAGGCTTTCGCTCCTCTCCCCGCCGGTGTCGAGTACTTCACCTACGGTGATCTCGAGTCACTGTCTTCGCTTGTCGACGACACTGTGGGGGCGATCATCCTCGAACCGATCCAAGGCGAGGTTGGTGTCATCCCCGCAGCGGACGGTTTCCTCCGTTCTGTGCGGCAACTGTGCGATGAGCATGGGATTCTCCTCATCATTGACGAGGTACAAACCGGTGTCGGTCGTACCGGTGACTTCTTCGCTTTTAGTCACGCGGGTATCGTCCCTGACGTGGTGACCATGGCCAAGGCACTCGGTGGTGGCCTGCCGATGGGCGCTGTCCTCGCCAGCGGGAAAGCGGTAACACTCCTCGGTCCGGGCGATCACGGCTCTACGTTTGGTGGTAATCCAATTGTTGCAGCCGCCGCCAATGCTGTCCTCGATGTGCTCGACGATGCCTTCCTGGACGAGGTCAAACGAAAGGGCGAGTCGCTGGCATCACTGTGTGCTGCACTCCCCCATGTCACGGAGATCCGTGGACGTGGCCTCATGCTCGGCCTCGTTCTCGACGCTGAGATCGCCAAGCAGGTAGCCAGCACTGCACTGGAAAATGGCGTGTTTATCAACACCCCCAATCCGCACGTCATCAGGCTGGTTCCCCCGCTTGTTATTACCGACGAGGAGATCACCCACGCGGTGGAGGTTCTTCAGACCGCGCTGCAAGAAGGCTAGGTACTGGCACGACTAAGCCATCCGAGCCGTCTTCCAACTCAAACGTGTTCCCGACTGCTATGAATAGTAGCCGGGTACGTCACTGTCGGCACCGCTCCAGCGTCGGCTGGAGCGGTGCCTACTGCTTTGTTCCAGATTATGTGAGCTGAGCTTATTTTCCGCTGTGGTTGCCGAAGGCTCGCAAGTACGACACACTCGATTGCGCGTCCGGGTGAGCAGGGCTTCCCGCACCTGGTGTGCACCACCCACGGATAGATTCGGCGATGCCCGGTGCATCCATTCCAAGTTCAGCCAAAACCTGGGAACGAGACGCGTGGCGCAGGAACTTCTGTGGCACGGCGATAATGCGCACCGGTGTATCGACACCGCACTGATCGCACACGGAGTCGATCATCGAGCCAACGCCACCATGAATCACGCCATCCTCCACCGTGACGACGGTGTCATACTGCTCGGCGAGCTCAGGGATCACCGGGTTGACGGGAATCACCCAGCCCGGATCGAGGACATCGACCGCGAGGCCTTCCTCTTCCAGCATGCGAGCTGCTTCCACGCAGGAACCGGCCAACGCACCAATAGAGACGATAAGAACGGAATGCTGCTTATCTGCAGCTGCGTCGTCACGGTCATTACCGTCCACACGGCTCGACTTATAGATGAACTCCGCTCCCCCCTCTACGGTCTCGACCGGATCAATGACAGGGACGAGGGCACCCTTGGGGAAGCGAACAATCGTCGGCCCGTCTGCGTATTCGATGGCCTCGTTGAACTGTTCCTTCAAGCGCTCATCGTCGCGCGGCGCAGCCAGGTGCATTCCGGGAACGATGCCGGCAATGGCCATGTCCCACACACCGTTATGAGATGCACCATCTGAGCCGGTGATACCGGACCTGTCAAGCACGATGGTGACGGGGAGTTTGAGCAGTCCCACGTCCATGAGCATCTGGTCAAAAGCACGGTTGAGGAACGTGGAGTACAACGCCACAACCGGGTGCAGACCACCCAGCGCCAAGCCGGCAGCCGACGTTGTCGCGTGCTGCTCAGCGATGCCGACGTCGAAAAGCCTATCGGGGAACTTCTCCCCAAACTTCGCGAGCCCGGTTGGGCCTGCCATCGCGGCCGTGATTGCGACAACATCGTCCCGGCGAGCACCCGCCTTGAGGAGCTCCTCGGTGAAGACATCCGTCCACGAGCGCTGTGATTTAGCAAGCGGAATACCGGTCTCCGGGTTGATCGCGCCGGTGGAGTGCATGAGATCGCTCGTCTTGTTTTCCGCCGGGGCGTAACCGCGCCCCTTTTCCGTCACGCAGTGGATGATGATCGGACCGGTGTATTCCTTTGCGTACTTGAACGCATGCTCCAGCGCCTGGATATTGTGGCCATCCACCGGGCCCACGTATTTCATGTTCAGTTCGGGGAACATCTCCGTGGGGATGACGTGGTACTTGACGCCCTCCTTGAGCGCGTGCATGACCTCAAAGGTGCGCTTGCCCACCCACCCCATGGAATTGAGTGTGGTTTTGCCCTGCTCCATCACCTTGTCATAGAACGGCTGGGTGCGAAGATCGGCAAGGCTATTGGCGAAGCCGCCGATCGTCGGCGAGTAGCTGCGGCCGTTGTCGTTGACGACAATGACGATGTTGCGCGTCTTATCCGCAGCGATATTATTCAGTGCTTCCCAGCACATTCCACCTGTAAGAGCGCCATCGCCGACAACCGCGATGACCTTGCGGTCAATCTGATCCGTCAGAGCGAAGGCCTTCGCCAGCCCGTCCGCATAGCTCAACGCGGCCGACGCGTGGGAGGACTCGGTCCAATCGTGTTCCGACTCGGCCCGGTCCGTGTACCCGGAAAGTCCGTCCTTTTGTCGCAGAGTATCGAACTTGTCTGCCCGGCCCGTCAGTATCTTGTGCACGTACGACTGGTGCGAGGTGTCAAAGATGAGCGGATCCTTGGGGGATTCGAAGATCCTGTGGAGTGCAATAGTGAGCTCGACAACGCCCAAGTTCGGCCCAAGGTGCCCTCCAGTTGCGGAGACCTTCTCAACCAGGAAATCGCGAATCTCGCTGGCCAGATCTTCGAGGCGCTCTTGCGGAAGAGCGCGAACGTCGCGGGGGGAAACAATCCTTTCGAGAAGGCTCATAAGTTATTCGATGCCTCACTTTACACACATTGCGCGGACAGGAACGGTAGCCACGGAGCTACTCGCTAAAAGCCAATCGCTTCACACGCATTACCGGCGAGTCTCCACAGTAGGCGAACATTCTGATAGAAAACTGCCACCAGAACGCGCGCACCGTTTGTTAAAAGAGTGTACCTGTGGCTGAAACGAGACACAGCCAAAGGTGGATTCTTAGGAAAGCGGGGGTAAACATTTACCCAATAGAGCAAAACTTTACCCTGGCCCGTGTACGTATTTCTTTCAATCTGTACCTAATTCGTGGCGGAAAGGGAAACCACTGTCTCAAAGTGATAGCTTCCTGGGAACGCATTGACCAGGAAGATGCGATCGACCTGATACCCATTGTCAACCCACGTACGTAGATCGCGGGCGCAGGTTGCAGGGTCACAGCCGAAGTGAATGACCCGCTGTGGTCGTCGCATGGCGATGTCAGCGATAGTTTTGTCACTTGCACCTGTCCGCGGCGGATCGAGAATGACCAGTGCTGGGTTTGGCAACGTTGCTATCGTCGCGGCGACATCACCGCGGGCGAACGCAACCTGGTCCGACCCCTGCCAGTCTTTCACGTTTGTCGTATCCACGCTGATCACCTCGGCCTCCGGACTCCCCAATGCATCGACAACGGCCGGTGCGAGTGCCCCGACGCCACCATAGAGATCCCAGCCCACTAGGCTCTCCTCGGTAGGGGTAGCAGCCGAGAAATCATCGCTTTCCGTCGCCGTACGGATAAGCGAACTGAACAATTCGGGGATGTCTTTGTGCGCCTGCCAGAATCCCGTTACAGGGAATTCGAACGGCGTGGTGCCCACCATTTCTTGGACTAGCTTGTCGCCACTTACCTGGTGCCCACGGTTGCTCACACGCTTCCCGCGAGGCGCACGAACGGTTTCCTTTACGTGCACTTCTCCGTTAGCGTCCACGGCGCAGACAACCTCGGCCCCGGGAGTAAAGGTGTGTTGTTCCACCACGTTATAAATGCGCGGATCGATGGCGCTGCAGCGAGTTGTAAGCACCTCGTTGGAGTGCCGCTTGCGGACTCCGGCATGCCCCGACGTGTTCACGCCGAATCGCGCTCGTGTGCGGTACCCCGGCGCATCGTCGATGGGCACGATTTCGATGCTCGGGAGTTCACCGTCAAAGTGCCCAATCCGGTGGAGCTGATCTTCCAGGATCACGCGTTTAAGCTCCGCTTCCTTTTCAGGAATGACCTCGTGGAAGTCACAGCAACCGGCACCTGCTGCGGCTGCGTCACACCGGGATGGTCCACGGTAGGGGCCGCCTTCTGCGACTGAGTCAACCGCTGCGCGGAGAAATCTTTTCTTCTTTTGGGTCACGGTTGCGACAACAGTGTCGCCTGGGAGCGCTCCCTCGAGAAAAACTACTCGTTCGTCCACGGTTCCGATCGACTCTCCCCCGTGGGCGGGACGATCGGCGCGTACATTCACGCGATCCCCAACAGTGATCTCTTGCTTCGTTTCCTCTGATGCCTCGGTTTCACTCATGGCTTTCTCCTAACTTCTGGTCTTCTTCCACATCCGCGATGACTGCATCGGCCTTCCTCACTGCCCAGATGGTGACGAGCAGGACAACAGCAGTAAGTGGCCACCCCATGAGGATTTTCACCACGCCAAGTGCCGTTGTCGAGGCAGCATTGTAAAGATGATTTTGAATAATAAACCTGGCGACGAACACAATCGCCCAGGCTACGGTCGCCACATCATAAAAGCGTCGAGCCCGCGGGAACTTCCGCCAGCCGAAGCCATCTCCCTTGATTCCTTTCCAAATCACGCCGACAGCAGGCCAGCGAACAAGGATGGAAATGACAAAGATGACGGCGTAGAGCAGTGACATCCAGATTCCGTACAGGAAAAATCCCTTCGCGTCACCCATGAACCACGCGATTGCTGCGCAGAAAATCAATCCAAGAAAGCCGGATACTGCCGGCTGGAGAGTTTCTTTGCGCACCAGGCGCCAGACGAAGACGAGTGCAGCCACACCAAGGGCCGCGACGATCGCCGTCGTCAGCCCGAAAAACGAGTTGGCGGGGACGTAGACAACAATCGGCAGTGTCGTCGCAATAAGCCCGGACAGCCCACCCATTTGATCGAGGAGGCTTGGTGCATCATCCTCGTCCGCGGGGATGCCTACCGTGCCGTGCGGGGAAGAGCTTCGGTCTTCCGCTACGTCCCTCTTCCCGGCGGTCGTGGTCACCCCAACTGCGCCGTGATCGCCGTTTCCGGGTGCGTCAACCGTCGGTGCATCTCCAGCACTAGTGCCCACTGAGCTGTCCCCGGCAAGCTGAGGGTTTTGCGGAAGCGTTAACCTTTCCTCGCTTCCCGGCTGCTGCGCGTTTTCGTCTTGAGTCACATTGTGTCCTTGTTCTCTGTCATCTCGGGCAATGTAGTCACATTACAGTTGCCCGGGCTCGTCCACACAACCCGCAGGGCGGGCAGCCACGTAGCACAGCACGAATGCCACAGCTTGCCAAGGCTGGGGCACGCTGATGCGAGCTCTAAAAGGAGCGGTTCTGTGGTGCAATCTGCTGGATAGCAGAACCATTCACGCTATCGGAGCGCCACTCGAACATGCGCTCCCGCGCCTCTTTTGCATTGCTGGACGTATTGGTCCCACGGGTGCTTTCCACAAACTCACCGGTGTTACCCATCTCAGCGACATCCTCGGCGCTCTTGCCCTCGGTGTCGAGCTCCTCGGTCCGGCTATCGTGGGCAGACTGGTCGAAACCGGTCGCCCCTGGGGCGGCGTAGGCGTGTGCACCGGAATCCGTGTCGTTTCCGGCCAAAGAATGGCGGCTGGATCCAGCCCCCTCCTCAGATTCAGATTCCTCTTTATCGTCTCTTTGGCTTGGTGCCTGGTTCGCGTTTTCCGTTTGTGCCGCTGCTGCTCTAGCGGAGGTGTCCTGGGGCTGGCGCGCGATGGTGTGTGCGCGTTGGGCCCGTGCTAGCATTGCCGCCTGGATCTGCTTGGCTAGCGCATCGGGAACGGAGATAGGCAGTGGCTGTCCTGGAGGGATGGGGGCCTCGCCGCGATCAACAACCGTGCGCGCGATTGTTTCTCGCGCGATGTCCGCCATCTCATCGGCCGTTTCATTTGGTGCTGCACAGGTGAACCGGATCATCCACCGGCCACCTTGTACACCAATGAGCCGCAGGGTTGCCCGCTGCGTGCGGCCGACCACCTCTGCCCCCCAGGGGCCGTCTTCAACGTGAGCCTCCAGCCCATCATTGGTCATGCCGTCGACGATGCTGGGGTACACCTCTCGCCAAAGATTCCCCGATTTTGCTGCAGCGAAACCGACAGGAGTAATGCGTCCGTAAGGCGTGACGATGTGGAGCAACTTCGGCCCCTGCTCCCCCATCTCCACCTGTACCTCTGAGTTGTGAGGAAGCGGAATCCTGAGGGATCCCAAGTCCAAGACGCTCGATGCAAAGTCGCTTACGTCGAGGTCTGTCGCCGCGGCGCTTGCCGAATCAAATGGTCCAAAAATATCCACTGTCTTGTCCTTAGTTGATTGTGGTCGTTCGTGTCACACAGTCCACTGTCTTGCTTTACTTTCGGATAGTACAGCCCTCTTCGTTTCCACGACGGAGCTCCTGCACTCACGTACGGGTCGGGCAGCGTCAATGCCCCTAGGATCTGTTAGCTGAGAAGCGCAGAGCCACCTGTGGATCCGTAACCGCCTTCGCCACGTTCCGTCTCATCGAGCTCGTCCACCTCGACAACGACAGGGAGCTCAATCTTCTGAATGAGCAGCTGGGCAATCCGGTCTCCACGGACAATGTCGATCGCCTCGGAGCGGTCGGTGTTGACCAGGCATACCTTGATTTCCCCGCGGTACCCGGAGTCAATTGTTCCGGGAGTATTGACGATGGACAGCCCCTTCTTCGCTGCGAGACCGGAACGAGGATGAATAAGGCCAACGTAGCCCGTCTCGATAGCCATGGCGATACCCGTCGATACGAGGGCACGCTCTCCCGGTTGGAGGGTGATGTTCTCCGCAGAGTGCAGATCGATTCCTGCGTCATCTGCATGGGCGCGCTGTGGCAGAGGGAGGTCAGGATCGAGTCGTTTAATTGCTAGTTTTTCCACCGCTCCAGACTACAAAAATTCTCCTACTGTTTCCCCTCAGGTAGCTGTGCAGACGCGAACCGGCCACAAAGGTACGGCTACCAGCCCAGGGTTCCTGCACACGTTAACCTCGTTTCCTATTTTCACGTGTCGTACACGCAGAGCACCAGCCGGCAGTACAAAACGGGGGTTCAAGACCGCAGTACAAAAGGAGGTGACGAGGCAAAGCAGCCCTTCTGTGAAGAGGGCTCGTGCACGCCTGCCAAAACGCTACCACTACGACAAGTGTTTGTGACATGTGCTGAAAACGAATGTGCCCGCCGGGGCATGCGTGACGAAAAACACCACTCACAGCAGGTGCGAATGCAGAAGAAGGGCGGTGAGAATGAGGTATGTGTCGCGCAACACACATAAGGCTAGCCCTTATCCGCCTAAAGTTTTAAGTGGGTTAGACTGATGAACCATGAGCGGAGAAAAGAAGGCACACGAACCCGTTGTGCTCTACCAAGAACGACACCATGCACCCGTATGGTGGTGGGTTTTCGGTCTCGCAGTTGCATTCCTCATCGCAGCCCAGGTGCAGCACAACAGGGAAATGATTTGGGGGTACATCACCTTCGCTATCTTCGGAGGCGCAGTCATCTGGTTCCTCCTCTCATTGTCCAGTAACTCCGTGCGCGTCGAGCAGGATTCCTCCGGCGAGCGGTGGCTGACATCTAAAGGTGCCAATCTCCCAGCGTCTGTTGTCTCCCGCAGCCTTGCTATTCCCCAATCTGCAAAGCAATCCGCCATGGGACGACAGCTCGATCCCGCAGCGTTCCTCATTTACCACGGTTGGGTGAAGCAGCTTGCGATGTTCGTTCTCGACGATCCCGAAGATCCCACCCCCTACTGGCTAGTGAGCTCCCGCGATCCAGAAAGTCTCATTCGCGCTTTCGTCCCCGACCAGGTGGACGAAGCTCTCTCGATGATGGTCGACTCCGACAAGGCTTAGAGACGCAAACGCACAAACCCGCACGGTGAATACGCATTGAGGTATCCCGTCGCGGGTATTTTTATGTTCTCAATTTCGGTGCCGTAGCGCTACGCTCCACTACCAATGGATAAACCCCCGTCTCTTTCTAGAGACAGGGGTTTACTGTGTGCGCTAGGAAATCCGAGTAGCGCAGTGTGCGCGCACGCTAGTGCGTGCACAGGAGCTGACGCATCCGTGCCATGTCAGGCACGGGCCGGTCATAAGAACTATTTTCTGCTACCCTCCGCAGTATGCTTTCTCCACAGACATGGAGGACACCAACCACGAGGAAGGTGAGTCAGAACAGGAACGTAAAGTCTATGCGCAGTCCATGCAGATGAGGGTACCGTCCGGCTCCTCGTGGGACAAGCGCTTGCGGCTCTGAACAATGAAGCAGGAGCCGCAGGTGAATTCGTCGCTACGCTTCGGAACTACTGCAACATCGATTTCCTCACGGGTGACATCCTGGGTCGGAATGTCAAAAGTTTCAACTTCGTCACCGTTGTCATCCATCTCATCGCTTTGCTTTTCCTGCGAGCGGAGACCTTCGAGGGAATCGGCGTCCGGATCATCGTCTGCGAGACGACGCGGTGCATCGTAATCAGTAGCCATGTAAGTTGAATAATCCTTATTACTCAGTCTTGTCAAGTGGTAAGGAATCACATGTGTGTTCCTTGCTTTCTCGGCATACTAGAGCGACCTATCAGATGTTGTCACTTCTTCCACCCCCACTAGAGATAACAGCAGTACACAGCGCTGCATGGGGGTAATTTTCAAGAATATTCAACCCCAAAAGAATCTGAGTGTTTCTTATCTTTTCCTGATGTTTCCTAAGCTTCGAATCCGGCAGCTTTTCCCGCCGCCGTGAAGCCCGCTCACACATCCACGAAACACCGCAAAATCTAGCTTCGTATGCGGTCACCCACTGACCTTTTTCATGCCTCGCTTTCGCCCCGGCCCCCATATCCACATAGCGATTCCCCCCTACGCTTCAGACACGCCCAAGGGACCTCGCCCCATCATCGTTAACCGGATACGGCGCAGTGCCAGCGACGGCTCGTCGAACCCTCGTTGGCACCGCGCCTCATGGCTTTGGCGAGATTTTCACCCTTAGCACTCACACCGGTTACATCCCTCTGACCGCTCAGTTTAGTCCGGGATCGGGTCTAACGCATGCGCAGACGCGAGGAGTTCGCGGAATCTCTGTTCGATATTGGGTGCGGCACCCCACACAGGGTGCCCCTGACTACCGGGAACATCGATCCCCGGGGAATGCATGCGAGCACCCGCTTCTTCCGCAATGATCTGCCCCGCGGCGTAATCCCACGGATGAATGCCGTGCTCAAAATAGCATTCCACACGCCCCTCAGCCAGCGCGCACAGGTCCAATGCCGCCGAGCCCATACGACGGATATCACGCACGGCAGGAAGTAGGTGCGTGAGGATTTCCGCCTGCTTCACGCGTCGCGAAGCAAGGTAGGCAAACCCCGTCGCAAGCAAGCTTTGGCCGATCGAGTCGACACCGGAGGCAGTGATGGGCAGAAATTCGACGTTTTCCACGTCGGTATCCAGCGGGGTGCGTGCTTTCTCCGCGCCCTCACCACGGGCCGCGCGGTACAGCTCGCCGGTGACCACGTTTATCACAGCGCCGGCGACAATCTCACCGTCAACAGCTGCTGCAATGGACACCGCGTACTGCGGAATCCCGTAAATGAAGTTGACGGTCCCATCGATCGGGTCAATGACCCACGTGACACCGGTCTGCGAACTCGACCGTGCACCTTCCTCCCCTAAGAACCCATCCCCGGGACGCAACGCTGCGACGGTAGAAGTAATCAGCTGCTCAGAGTGCTTGTCTACCTCCGTCACCGGGTCCACCGTTGAACTCTTCGTCGTTGTAACTTTTCCTAAGTCCCCAATCGCCGCACGCTCCTTCCGGATGAGCGCTGCGGCTTTGAGCGCGACAACTACCGCAATATCCCGAAGCCTCGCGGGAGATGTAGTTGATTCCTTAGATGCTGCCGCCCCGTTATGCTGGTTCATTGTTGCTTCTCCTTTAACGCTTGTTCGTACGTGCCACGCGTGTCATGCCGATGGCGGAATCTCCGTCACGCAGGTATCGCACCAGTGACAACAGTCGTCGCTACCCACACACCAAGACTAACCACGAACGACGGGCACAGCCGTTCCCGCACACCGAGACCCCCTTTACGGCGCCAGCGTTGCCCCTCCGGTCTGCATCCACATGAAAAATCGAAACCTCTGTGTCGTCTCGTCGTACCGGTTAGGATGATGGGCATGACGCGTATCGGATTTGGCATCGACGTTGGCGGCTCCGGAATCAAGGGGGCCACAGTTGACCTGGACAAGGGCGACTTCATCGGCGACCGCATCAAGATTCTCACTCCACAACCAGCTACTCCCGAAGCTGTCGCAGACACCGTGAAAGAGATTGTGGACAAAGCAGAGTGGGATGGCCCTGTGGGGATTACCATCCCGTCAGCGGTGAAGAATCAGACCGCTCTTATGGCCGCAAACATTGACAAATCGTGGGTCAATACGGACGCGCACGCCCTCTTCTCCACGGCTCTCGGCACAGAGGATGTCTACGTTCTCAACGATGCCGATGCAGCCGGACTCGCCG
Organism: Corynebacterium glucuronolyticum; assembly: GCA_022772305.1. Taxonomy (GTDB): domain Bacteria; phylum Actinomycetota; class Actinomycetes; order Mycobacteriales; family Mycobacteriaceae; genus Corynebacterium; species Corynebacterium glucuronolyticum_A. The sequence goes on along the minus strand of JALFAQ010000002.1, from coordinate 43,603 downwards.
AGGTAACCTACGGTGTCCCCGAAGCCAAGGAAGGCCCCGTCATTCTTGTCACCCTCGGCACCGGTATCGGCACTGCTTTGCTTATCGACGGCACGTTGTACCCGAATACGGAGCTCGGGCACCTTACAGTCGACGGCCATGAGGCTGAGAAATACGCCTCCAGCGCGGTCAAGGAGAAAAAAGACCTCACCTATAAGAAGTGGGCCAAACGTGTATCCAAGGTTTTGACCGAATACGAGCAGCTTTTCTGGCCGTCCTTGTTTATCGTTGGTGGCGGAATTTCTAGGAAGGCGGACAAGTGGGTCCCCTATCTCACATGCGAAACTCCCGTTGTTCCCGCAGAGTTGCGAAATAAGGCGGGCATCATTGGAGCAGCGCTCGCTGCGGAGCACAAACTCCGCCCTTAACCGCAAAGAATTTGTGCCAGGTCATCCACCCAATCAGGCACTGTTAATGTTTCTCTCCCCTACCGCCTATACACACTCCTGGCAAAAGATAACAGACCATTGTGAGTAAATTCACACAAGGTAGGGGGAGGAGAAAGCACACGTTTACAAAAGTTGACCTATACTGGGTTGTCGATCGTCGACGGCGGGGTGAATTCTTGCCTGGCAAGTACCCGAACTACTATGTAGTGCCGTAGACAGTCACTGTTTTTGAGGTGAATAGTTTTCGCTTAATTAACCGGTGACGGACTCGATGTTGTAGTTGAAGCGAAAGGGCGTACGTGACAGCCACTGAATCTTCGGATAATACCCAGAATGAGTCTCAGGAGGATAACTCCGTGACTTCATCCGCCCCTGCGAAGAAGACGGCTAAGAAGGTGGCGCGCACCGCGAAGAAGACAGCTAAGAAGGCCACCCCGCGGAAGGCCACCCGCTCCGCCCGTACCGCCAAGGCAACCACCGCTGCGGCAGACGAGGCATCGACAGCGGATGATGCAGCATCCGCCTCTGTTCCCGCCAAGAAGACGGCGAAGAAAACGGCACGCAAGGCTACACCACGCAAGGCGACGAAGGCCGCCTCCCCCACTGCGGCCACGTCTGCTGACGAATCTGATACAGAGGACGAAACCACGTCCACCCCAGCAAAGAATACAGCCAAGAAGGCTGCAAAGAAAACGGCGAAAAAGACCTCAAAGAAAACTGCGCGGAAGACCGCACGCAAGGCAGCCTCCAAGGTGTCCACCGCGGCGAAGACCGCTGACACTGCCGACGCTGAGACCGATTCTGGCGAGTCTGAGGATACGCCCAAGACCACCAAGAAGACGGCCAAAAAGACGGCAAAGAAGACTGCCAAGAAGTCGACAAAGAAAACAGCAAAGAAGACCACCCGTCGCTCGTCCAAGAAGGCAGACGAGGACGAGAATACGAAGGCTGCTGACGATACCGAGTCGGAGGATCTCGAGGAGGACACCGACGACGAGGCCCATCCTCTCGATTCCGGTGCCGATGCCGACGTAGACGACGAAGAGGAAGAAGAAGAGCACTCGGTCTGGGATGAGGAGGAATCCGCAGCCCTCCGCCAGGCGCGTAAGGATGCCGAGCTCACCGCCTCTGCAGACTCCGTTCGTGCCTACCTCAAGCAGATCGGTAAGGTTGCGCTGCTGAATGCAGAGCAAGAGGTGTCACTCGCCAAGCGCATTGAGGCCGGCCTCTACGCAACTCACCTTCTGGGACAGTTCAAGGATCCGGAGTGGCTTGAATCCCACGAAAAGCCGGCAAACTCCCAGAAGCGAGATCTGCGCGCTGTTGCCCGCGATGGACGCAAGGCAAAGAACCACCTGCTGGAAGCAAACCTCCGTCTCGTGGTGTCTCTCGCCAAGCGCTACACCGGTCGTGGAATGGCGTTCCTGGATCTGATCCAGGAAGGTAACCTCGGCCTCATCCGCGCAGTGGAGAAGTTCGACTACACCAAGGGCTACAAGTTCTCTACGTACGCCACGTGGTGGATCCGCCAGGCGATTACCCGTGCCATGGCCGACCAGGCCCGTACTATTCGTATCCCGGTTCACATGGTTGAGGTCATCAACAAACTCGGCCGAATCCAGCGCGAGTTGCTGCAGGATCTGGGTCGCGAACCCACCCCGCAGGAACTGGCCAAGGAGATGGACATCACCGAGGAGAAGGTGCTGGAAATCCAGCAGTACGCTCGTGAGCCGATCTCCCTGGATCAGACCATCGGCGATGAGGGCGACAGCCAGCTGGGTGATTTCATCGAGGACTCTGAGGCTGTTGTCGCAGTTGACGCCGTGTCGTTCACGCTGCTGCAGGACCAGCTGCAGGATGTGCTCAAGACTCTGTCCGAGCGTGAAGCGGGCGTGGTCAAGCTCCGCTTTGGCCTCACCGACGGCATGCCTCGCACGTTGGACGAGATTGGTCAGGTCTACGGAGTGACCCGTGAGCGCATTCGCCAGATTGAGTCCAAGACAATGTCTAAGCTACGCCACCCGTCGCGTTCTCAGGTGCTTCGAGACTACCTGGAGTAATAGCACGCCTAAACATCACAGGGCGACATCCGCGTAATGCGGATGTCGCCCTTTCAGTTTGCTGTTTTAGCGATTCAGTTTGTTCTTGATCTCCGTTGAGTTCTGGGCTAGCCGGATGACGCTTACTGCGAGCTCGAGGCCAATCCGAAGGAAGATGACGTTGAGCAAAGCGCTGACGGCAGCAGCGATGATGGCGAAGATGAAGATGAGCAGGCCAGAGAAGAATCCGTAGTAATCATCAAAGACAAAGGTCGAAGCACCAATCACCACGAAAAACATAAACACGGCATTGAGCGCGACCGCGAGAATATAAATCAACTTGGCAAACTTCAGCGTGATGAAGTGGGAGAAGGAGAAGTCGAACAGCGCGGCAAAGAACCCCTTGTGATCACCGGTGCTGCTACTCTCCCCTGTCCAGACGGGATTCTGCGTGGCAGAGGCCTGCTCTGTCAGTGGCTGCTGTTGCGGGTACGCAGAAGAAGCTGGGTAGCCGCCGGTTGCACCGGATACTGAGGGAGCCTCCGATGCCCACGGGGAATACTGGACTGTCGGGATTCCTTGGGAGAAAGAGGCTTGCGGCTGCTGACTAGAGCTGGCGGAATGCGGGTACTGGCCGTGGGCGGTGACAGGCTGTTCGAAGGACTGCGTGGCGGTAGCGCCCTCGCCGTATACGTTCGCCGTGTGGGCTGTCGCGTCTCCTCCTATTTCGTTTTCCGACGCTACCTCCGGGGTATGAGAGTTCTCCGGGGTGTAGGCCTGGGATCCGGACGTACCGTTCGTAGCTTCCGTAGTCTTGTTACCGCTGCTTGGAAACGCGTGCGTTTCTGTCATTTCCGCTGTGTTGTCCACTCCAGCGTTGTCGTTGCTGCCTGCTTTGTCGTCCATATCGGCCATTGTTATGTCCTTCGCATCGCTGTTTACAGGATGTAGTTGTGTCGTGCAGCAGTGGCGCGACCGGGAGCAAATTCCGTAGAGGTGCCTGCTGCAGCTATTGATGTGCCCCTGCGTTTGGGGGACATAAAAAAAGCTAACACTTTGTGGCCGGTTTGTCCCTGTTTGTTGTCTCTCTGTGATCTGTCTTGCGGAAAATTATTGGAAAAGAATGTGTATTCTTTGCTGGTCGCAGTGGCAATATATAGGCATATAGGCAAGTTATCGCAGAACAACCGCAGTGTGGGATGCACGACAACGGGCAAAGTCGGTAAAGTGGCAGCGACGATTTGAACCAGTCTCCTTGCCCCTCCCTCGCGCACCTCGCATACTCGTGTTTTGACTGGAGCGTTTCCGGCACGTCTAGAGGGTGGCAAGCGAACCGTCCCCCGCGGGGATCGGTGGCGTATGGCGAAGGGAGAAAGAAAAAGGAGTGGGATCTTCCCCCTCCTTTTATTGTCTTTAGTTTTTGGCGTTTGGAGCATTCACTACCAGCGGCGGAGGTAATCGATGCGCTCCTGCAGCTGGGCTGCCGTGCACATCGAAGTCGGCGGGCCACCGCAGGCCTTACGTACCGCCGTGTGGATCTGGGCGTGTGGCTTACCTTTACGAGCTGCGGCGATCTGGACAAGCGCGTTCAGCTCCTTGCGTAGCCGAGGGATTTCCTGTGAGGCGACACGAGACTTCGCTGCAGCTACTCCCCCTGTTGAGGAGGCATTCTTGCGCTGCTCAGAAAGACGGGCTTCTTCCCGCTTACGCTCTTGCTCCCGCTTGTCTAGTTGTTCTTCCTGACGACGACGGAGCAGGTCACGCATCTGGTCGGCGTCGAGAAGCCCCGGCAAGCCGAGGTAGTCCCGCTCCTCGTCGGAACCAGTAAAGGTGGGAGTGCCATAGGTGGACCCATCGTAGATGAGGGAATCGAGCTCCGCCTCGGCGGAGACGGACTCATATCCCTTTTCTGCATCGGGTTCGTTCTTCTCCTTGTTCGCGTCGTTGAGCGCTTCGTCGTCCCAGCCTTCGGAGGGACGATGAGGCCTACCGAGAACGTGGTCGCGGGACTGCTCCAGCTTGGCGGCCAGATCAAGAAGAACCGGAACGGAAGGCAGGAAAATGGAGGCGGTCTCCCCCGGCATCCGGGAACGCACGAAACGGCCGATTGCCTGAGCGAAGAACAACGGGGTAGACGCAGAGGTCGCGTACACGCCGACGGCGAGACGCGGAACATCCACGCCCTCACTCACCATGCGGACAGCGACCATCCACTCGTCCTGATTGCCGGAGAAGTTAGCGATCTTCTCGCTGGCCTTCGAATCGTCGGAAAGCACGACAGTCACAGGCGACCGTGACAGTCGCTCCAAGATCTTGGCGTAGGCGCGGGCAGTCTCCTTGTTCGTCGCGATGACCAACCCGCCTGCATCGGGCATGTTCTGGCGCAGCTGCTCAAGCCGCGTCTGGGCAGCCTGCAGCACTGCGGGGATCCAATCACCCTTGGGATCAAGCGCAGTTCGCCACGCGCGCGCCGTTTGCTCAGCATTGAGAGGCTCGCCGAGACGCGCTTCGTACTCCTCGCCCGCACTGTCGCGCCAGCGAGCCTGACCGGAGTAGGCAAGGAAGACAACGGGGCGCACAACGCCATCGGCGAGTGCGTCACCATACCCATACGTGTGGTCCGACTGCGAGACGAGGTGGCCGTCACCGTCCGGTGCGTAGCGCACAAACGGGATCGCCGCGTCGTCGGAGCGGAACGGCGTACCGGTGAGTGAGAGGCGTCGCTCAGCATCGGCGTAGGCCATGCGGATACCCTCGCCCCAGCTCTTCGCATCGCCGCCGTGGTGGACCTCATCGAGAATGACGAGAGACTTCTTCGCCTCTGCCACGGCATGGTGCTTGTAGGGGTGCATGGACACCTGGGCATAGGTCACGCACACGCCCGTCATGGCCGGGTTCACGCCGTCGGTGTTTGAAAAGTGCGCGTCGAGAGCAATCCCAAAGCGGGCTGCCGACTCGGCCCACTGCGTCTTCAGGTGCTCGGTGGGAACGACAACGATGACACGGTTAACGATCCTGCGCTTGAGCAGCTCGGAGGCAACAGTCAGCGCAAATGTCGTCTTACCGGCACCAGGGGTAGCAACGGCAAGGAAGTCCTTGGGGTTTTCTCGTAGATAGGTATCAAGCGCACGTTTTTGCCAATTACGAAGCCCCATACTCACCTTTTACGCAGGCTCTTGTAGATTCGTTCGCAATCAGGGCAGACAGGGGAACCGGGCTTCGCCTGCTTCCGGACGGGGAAGGTCTCCCCGCAGAGAGCAACCACCATCTTTCCACTCACGGCAGAATCAACAATCTGATTCTTCTTTACGTAGTGGAAAAACCGTGGGGTGTCGTCTGACGTGGATGTATCCTCCCGCACATCCGGGCGCTCAATAGTTTTCGTAGAAGTAGGCACGCCCCCTATCATGCCCCAGTTTCCCCAGAAATGCTCAATTGGGTTTACGCTAATGGATATGACAGGCTCATACCCAGGCGAGAGTTCTCAGCGCCGCGACCCCCGCGAGACTGACGCGGCCCGGACGGCGGACGCTTCCTCGTCCCCTGGGCACGAGAACGAGTCCGGGGACACCTCTGAGTACGCAGATTCTACTGCTTCATCTGAGTCATCTCAGTCATCTCACTTCCACACCGATGGGCGTGATCCCTCCCCCGGTGTCATCGATGCGGATATATCGGAGGTGGAAGATGACAGCTCCAGCCAGTCCTCGCTGCGCCACTGGTGGTCTACGCACGCACGACGGAGTACCTCTGTGGAGCTCATCACGGATCAGGAAAAGCGCACCCCGTGGCAAAACCACGAGCACCGAAAGATCATCTACATGTGGATGCAGGGTATGCGCATCCCCTTCCTCGTCGGCTCGGCGATCACCTACCTTGTGTGGCACAACATCATTTTGAGCTGGGTCATCTTCCTCATCTCTGTTCCACTCCCTTGGATCAGCGTGGTCATCGCCAACGGGGCTGGTGAGCCGCGTGATAAGCGGGAGCAGAACGTGTACAGGCCAGAGCGGGCCCGCGCCGAGCATGCACATTCCGCCTATGCAGCGCTCCACGCACCGTCCCCGGCTGAGGACGCGTCGACTACTATTCCCGCGCTCGAGCGGGCCGACCCCCGGCGCGACGCGGCTCCGGGTGAGGACGACCCCGCGCAGTGACTCGCCTCCTCTCCTACGAGCTCTGGTCACGGTGTCCGTGTTACGCGATCCCGGGGCTTATCGACGCTTCCTTGCACGGTGTGTTTCGCACGTTTCGCTCTGCTGAGCTTCGCTGAGTTTTTTCGCCCGCGTTTTTATAGATAATGAATACATGAGACGCATGCAATCGCCACAGGGAAAGCTCGAGGCAACGCCCAGGGAACAACTCGGACGCGACCTCACACAGAGGTTTGCCGACTGCGGGTTTACGCCAGACGGACTTGCGGAAACCTACGGCGCGGAGATCCTCGGCTGCATTGCACGCGGGGAACCCGCACCGGTGGAGGTGGCCACGGAGGCGGGAAGGCCCATCGATCAGCTTGTACGCGCAGCGATCCTCCACCTGCCGGCTGATCTGGATTCTGCACTCGGCACGGCGCTTGCCGACCGGTGCGCGGAGACTGGGCTCGTGACCTTTAGCGAGGAGCCGTCTGTCACCGATGCGCGCCAGGGGGAATTCATCTGTGACATCCGACCCCACGCCATTGGTGGTGTCCCGCGGTGGGTGTTCTCCGATCCGGACCCTTCAATGCGCATCCGTGAACTCAGCGATGACCATGTCATGGGGTTGGGCGCAGCTTCGCGCCTCATGCTCGATGTCGTACCCACAACCCCCGTGGCGCGCGTCCTCGATCTTGGCACCGGCGCAGGGCCCCTCCTGCTTTCCCAGGTTGGGCACGCCCGTGAGCTGTGGGGAACGGACATTTCACGGCGAGCGCTGGACTTTGCCACGCTGACGCTTGCCGGCACGGGGGTAACGCTCACCGAGGGCTCCTGGTTTGAGCCTGTGCAATCGATGACCTTTGACCGGATCATCGCCAATCCGCCGTTCGTCATCGCACCTCCTGGGGCCGCCAAGACATATCGCCAATCCAGTTTCGACTTGGACGGCGCGACGCGCTTTGTCGTCGGTACCGTGCGTGACTACCTCCATGAGGGCGCGACTGCCCATATCCTCGGTGCCTGGGCGCTGGGAGAAGGCGAAGGATGGGAACAACATGTCGCGTCCTTTGTCCCCGATACCGGCGTGTGTTGCTGGGCAATCCAACGTGACGAGGTCTCCCCTGCCGCCTACACGGCCTTGTTACTGCGCGACGAGGGCATCGATCCGCGGTCCGACAAGGGTAAGGGGACAACACGCGCATGGTTGTCGTTTTTTGCCGAAGAAGGTGTTGAACGCATCGGCCTTGGAATGATCCACCTCAGCGCGCTGGCTCCGGAGCAACCAAGCGAGGTGTTTACGGAGGAGATTCTCACTCCCCTCGGCCCGGACGCGGGTGCCGAGGTTGCCGAGTTCTTCACCCGGGCGCAGTGGCTCCGCGAACAGACGCCCGACTCGCTTCTTTCGGCAACGTACCTCGTCCGCCCGACGGTGGCGAAGGAAGATGTTGCCCTTCCCGATACAGAGCAAGGATCAGGCTGGAACCAGACGGCCCTGCGGCTGACACGTACGGACGGCTTCGCCTACACGCACGACATTGATGAGGATTTGTGCTCTCTCATTTCAGGGTTGCACCCGCAGGGCCTGTCGTTGGGCGAGGTGTGCGGGTTGTTTGCCATGGCCCGCGGTCTCGACGAGGACGAGCTGACACGCACGGCAGTGCCACTTGTAACCGCGCTCATCCAGCATGGCATGATCCTCCCTGCAGATCTCGTGTCACCGCAGTTCCTCCCGTAGGCTCGCGGCTCGGCGGGTGGTTGGCCTCCCTGCCTGCCTCTGCCTGCCTTGTCCAAGGTTGCGCCCGCTGCGTCGGCGCGCGATCTGATCCGACCCTCCTCACGAGTTTCTGTTTACTACCCTGAAGATAAACTCCGACCATCGAAACACCGAGAAATGAGAGAGGTATCCGCCGAATGCGCGCTGTTCTAACACGAGTAACAGAAGCAGCTGTCACTGTTGATGGGGAGGTTGTCGGCGCGATCGACTGCCCAGAAACCGGGGGGATACTCGCTCTTGTAGGAGTTGGCCGCGACGATTCAGAAACGGCGTGGGAAACGATGGCGCGAAAGATTGCCGAGCTACGGATCCTCGACGGCGAAGTATCCGTCACGGATGCCCACGCTCCTGTGCTCCTCGTCAGCCAGTTCACACTCATGGGCAAGACGGCCAAGGGGCGTCGCCCATCGTGGTCAGATGCCGCGCCGGGGCCGGAGGCAGAACCCATCATTAACAAGATCGCTGAGGAACTTCGCAACCGTGGGATCACGGTGGAAACCGGCCAGTTCGGAGCGATGATGAAGGTATCCTCCGTCAACGATGGCCCCTTCACCGTCCTCGTCGAGTGCGAATAACTAACTTATTCTCTTGTCACGTAACCGCTCAGCGATAGCACCCGAACGGAACGCGCTACCGGGGGTTCGGGCGTTTTTGTAGCAGGCCACCGTACTCCCCCTGGGCTCCTCACGGTGCGGATAATGGATGGAAAAAACCATTAATGTTGCGTTTTAGCACTTAGGCGCGCGGAACACCCCGAAACCATCACCCCCGTTTAGGGGTAGTCTAAGGTGTGGTGGAACCTTCACCGATGAAAACCCGTTGAACCATGTAGAAAGTTAACGACGATCGGTTGGAGGTTGCCACATGACAACACAAGTCAAGCAGGAAGACAGCAAGGTCGATCCGCGGAATCGGCGCCACCAAACGAATGACAATCCAGCCGCAGACCTTGTCCGCGTCTACTTAAATGGCATCGGCAAGACCCCGCTTCTCTCCGCCGAGGAAGAAGTCGAATTAGCAAAGACAGTTGAGGTTGGCCTCTACGCCCAGCATCTCCTCGATGACCCGGAGTACAAGCCCACCCGCGCCATGAAGCGCGATTTGAAGGAGTTGGCTCGCGAAGGCGACAAGGCTCGCAAGCATATGCTCGAAGCGAACCTGCGACTCGTAGTCAGCCTAGCCAAGCGTTACTCCGGTCGCGGTATGCCACTTCTGGACCTTATCCAGGAGGGCAACTTGGGCCTCATCCGCGCAATGGAGAAGTTCGATTACGCCAAGGGCTTTAAGTTTTCCACCTATGCCACATGGTGGATCCGCCAGGCTATTACCCGCGGCATGGCTGACCAGTCCCGCACCATCCGCCTCCCCGTCCACCTCGTAGAGCAGGTGAACAAGCTCTCCCGGATTAAGCGCGAGATGTACCAGCAGTTTGGCCGCGAAGTGACCAACGAGGAACTGGCCGAAGAGTCTGGCATTGACGAGAACAAGATCGAGATGCTGTTCCGCCAGTCCCGCGACCCGGTCAGCCTTGATATGCCAGTTGGCACAGATGAGGAAGCACCCCTGGGTGACTTTATCGAAGATTCCGAGGCCACCGATGCCGAAGAGGCCGTCGTTGTCTCCCTCCGCCACTCGGACATCCGCACTGTGATCGACACCCTCGAGGGACGCGAGCAGGATGTCATCCGGATGCGCTACGGGCTCGACGACGGCGTTCCCCGCACACTCGACCAGATCGGTCGCCGCTACGGACTCTCCCGCGAGCGCGTCCGCCAAATTGAGCGCGAGGTCATGGCGAAGCTTCGCGAAGGCTCCCGCGCAGACAAGCTCCGCGCCTACGCCGTATAGACTGTAGAAGCTATATAAGCTGCATAAGCCTATACGTACTGCACGCATTCGATTACCCGCCCCCACTGTGAAATGGTCACAGTGGAGGCGGGTTTTCATTCCTACCCGCACCCCTCTTTGTCCAGGATGAGTCGCCACGGACGTTCTCTCGAGTGACGGCCGATGAGAATGCGGGGCAAATAGTATCCCACCCCTAAATTGGTGGAGAAGCGCCAAAAGTCACTCGAGAACATAAGTTCAGGCTTAAGTTTTCATGACATGAATATTCATACGTCGACTCCCACACGCTCCGAGCGACTGGATCGACTCCCCTTTACACGTAAACATAAAAAGCTACTTCTCGGCTCTGGCCTCGGCTGGGCACTCGATGCCATGGACGTAGGGCTCGTCTCCTTTGTCATCGCGTCCCTCGCCGTCGACTGGCACTTAGACAAAACCGTCACCTCTTGGATCGCCTCCGTCGGGTTCATCGGCATGGCCATCGGCGCCACATTCGGCGGTCTCTTGGCCGACCGCTACGGACGTCGCAGTATTTTCTCCGTTACGCTCCTCGTATACGGCATAGCCACAGGCGCCTCCGCATTGGCGACGTCTGTCGCTATGCTCCTCATCTTCCGCTTCCTCACCGGCATGGGCCTGGGCGCGGAGCTTCCCGTCACCTCGACGTTGGTCAGCGAATTTTCCCCGCGTCGTGTTCGTGGCCGGATCGTTGTCCTCCTGGAAGCGTTTTGGGCCGTCGGCTGGATCGCTGCCGCCGTCATCGGCACCTTCGTCGTTGCCCATAACGACAACGGGTGGCGCTGGGGGCTCGCCATCGGCGCATTGCCCGCCTTGTACGCACTTTATGTGCGCGCCACGATTCCCGAATCCGTTCGCTACCTTGAGCTCAAAGGGAAGGACGCAGAGGCCGAGGCCGTCGTGACCAGCTTCGAAGATGCTGCCCGAGCCGAGGGACACCAACCGGAGGACGCGACGATTACCCCGCCGGAGGATCTCCAGTCTGTTACGGCTGCCGGCAGCATCTGGTCTTCTGCTTTGCGACGCCGCACCGTCGCACTGTGGTGCGTGTGGTTCTGCGTCTCACTGTCCTACTACGGGGCTTTTACCTGGATCCCCTCGCTCCTCATGGATCAGGGCTTCACCCTTGTCCGCTCCTTTAGCTTTACGCTTATCATCACGCTTGCCCAGCTCCCGGGCTACGCTGCTGCTGCCTGGCTCATCGAGGTCTGGGGTCGCCGCGTCACGCTGTCTGTCTTCCTTGCAGGCTCCGCGCTGGCCGCCGTCTTCTTCGGCCTCGCCACCACCAGTTGGGCGATTATCCTCGCTGGCTGCCTCCTGTCCTTCTTTAACCTCGGCGCATGGGGCGCACTGTACGCCATCGGTCCAGAGCTCTACCCCACGTCCGTCCGCGGACGCGGCACAGGAGCTGCCGCCGGCTTCGGTCGTATCGGTTCGATCCTTGCACCGCTTATCGTTCCGCCCCTGCTTCTCCTTGGCGGTCACATCACCGTCTTTGGAGTCTTCGGTATCGCCTTTGCCCTCGCTGCCGCAGCAGCGTTTACCCTCCCTGAGCAAAAGGGGCTAGCACTCTCCTAGCCCAGACCGCGTCTCGCGCGCCGTAACACTACTCCTACTCACCCCTCGACGGATAGACCCCGCCGAGGGGTTTTGCGTCAGCTCAGAACGGACGGTGACAGCATAGTCTTCGGCGAGCACTGCTCGTCGACAAGCAAAATCCCACGTAGAGAGGAAAGATGAGAGTCCACGGACGGAAATTGACCGCTTGTGCCCGCCGCTTCGCGGTAGACTGTGGGGAACGAAGCCCTGTGCAGCCCAACACAGGCACAAGCCAGTATTTATTGGTAAGGTTTTAGCAAAACGACCGGATTGAAAGGCGAATTCCGTGAAGGAACTTGTGGATACCACCGAGATGTATCTTCGGACCATCTTTGAGCTGGAGGAAGAGGGCGTTCCTCCCCTCCGCGCCCGCATTGTGGAACGGTTAGAGCAGTCCGGCCCTACGGTCAGCCAGACCGTTGCCCGCATGGAGCGCGACGGCCTCCTCGTAGTTGAGCCCAACCGCCGGCTGAAGCTGACGGAGGAAGGTCGCGAGCGGGCAACCGCGGTCATGCGCAAGCATCGCCTGGCCGAGCGACTCCTTTCTGAGGTCATTGGCCTGGACATCGACAAGGTTCACGACGAGGCCTGCCGTTGGGAACACGTCATGAGCGACGACGTGGAAAACCGCCTCACCAAGGTTCTCTCCACTGCCTCCGTCTCGCCCTTCGGGAACCCGATTCCCGGCCTCGATGAGCTCGACACGCCATCAGAGGACACGAAGCCCACCAAGCTCGGAGTCCGCATCGTCGACCTCCCACAAGAGAAAGAGATTGCAGGCACCCTCGCACAGCTGCACGAAATTGTCCAGGTCAATGAGAGCGTTTTCCGCAATTTCTGCGAGGCGGCTCTCCGCCCAGGGTGTGCACTGAAGGCAATCAACCACGGCGCATGGGGCGAAATCATCACAGAAGACTCCACCTTCTCGCTCCCCGAGGACATCGTCCACGCCGTCCGCATCTACCCTGCAGAGGACTAAACCAGAAGACGCTGGAATACCCCGCAACGAATCGGCGCGCGTCACTTCACACATCGACGCGTGAACGACATTCATTCGACGGCACTGCCCCGCGCACGGGCAGTGCCTTTTCTGGTTTTTTCATGCCTTTTCTTTCGTACGCTGACTGCTACGGCTCCGCCCTACCGATGGAGAAGGGAGCAACCGCTCGTGGCTGCTCCGCTGTAAACTTGTTAGCGTCGTTCACGTGCGCACCCGCTGCCACACACAACGTGGCCTTTCGTCCCCTGTGGGCCCAGCTGCGGATCGAATGCGCACACAGACTACGAACTGAAATTAGGTGTTAGTAAATGAAATTGGTAGTCACTGGAGGCGCAGGCTACGTCGGTAGTGTCTGCGCAGCAGTCCTCATTGAGGCAGGCCACGATGTCACCATCGTGGACAACTTCACCACAGGCAACCGCAACGCCGTCCACCCCGACGCTCAACTTGTCGAAGGCGACGTCCGCAATGTGATCGACGATGTACTCTCCAAAGACTCCTACGACGGTGTGCTGCACTTTGCTGCCCGCTCGCTCGTCGGTGAGTCCGTCGAAAAGCCAGCCGAGTACTGGAACCATAACATGGTCACCACCCTCACGCTGCTGGATGCCATGGTCGCCCACGATGTGAAGAACCTCGTGTTCTCCTCCACCGCCGCCACCTACGGCGAACCGAAGACCGTACCGATCACCGAGGACTTCCCCACCCAGCCCACCAACCCCTACGGCGCCACGAAGCTTTCCATCGACTACGCCATTTCCTCCTACTGCCATGCCTACGGGCTCGCCGCCACCAGCCTCCGCTACTTCAACGTGGCCGGTGCCTACGGTTCCATTGGTGAAAACCGCAAGGTGGAAACCCACCTCATCCCCCTCATCCTGCAAGTTCCCCTCGGTGCACGCGAAGACATCAAGATCTTCGGCGATGACTGGCCGACCAAGGACGGCACCTGTGTCCGCGACTACATTCACATCCGCGACCTTGCCGATGCCCACGTTCTCGCCCTGACCACCAATGAGCCCTCCACACACCGGATCTACAACCTGGGGTCTGGCGATGGCTACTCCGTCAAGGAGGTCATCGATGCATGTCGCGAGGTCACGGGCCACCCGATCCCCGCAGAGGTCGCTCCCCGGCGCGCAGGCGATCCAGCCGTGCTTGTCGCCAGCTCCGAGAAGATCAAGAAGGAACTGGGATGGAATCCCACTCGCACAACACTTCACCAGATTGTGCAGGATGCGTGGGAGTTCACCAAAAATGCCGACATGCACTTCCTGCACAAGTAGTTCTCGGCACGTGTAGCCCACAGCACGTCCCCAGACCGACACATTGCGCCGGGGGACACGATGCGCTGTGATAAACAGGCAAAGGGGCCTGCGCTAGGTAACAGCCGCAGGCCCCTCATTCTTTCCTTTTTCTTATCCCGTTAGTTACCTCCTTTCTCTGTTTTCCCCCGAAGCACCTAACGGATCCCCCATCCACCTTTCTGCGACCATGTGCTGTACTGCACGTTTCCCCGTCGAAGCCGTGTTTCCCCTCGATCCCCCGCTGCGCTGGGTGCCGGCTACTCGCTCCCCTCGAATCCCCGTTCCCCGAAGCGCCAGCGTTTTCGACTTTCATTGGCGTGCAGGCGTTCTGCCATGGTGAGTTTGAGCCTTTCCGTGACCGTTCTGGGAAGGTGGTGGTTATGTGGTGTTGTGGCTGTGTGGATCGTGTTATCAGTCCGGTGACCGTATCCGCGTCATGTCTTTTCAATCCCCTCCGTCTGGTGTCCCCTCGTTCCCCGTGTATTCCCCGGTTCCCCGTGACCCCTAAGTGTTATTTCCCCTCGTCTCAACTGGCCTGTCGGACATCCCCATCTTTGTCCGGTTCCTCGTCCTCGGTCTGCGGAGCCTTCCCCAGCTCCGTGAGCGGGCTCTCCCCCTCGCTGTTAGATCCGGTGACGTGGTCTTCTACCTCGTCATCCTCGTCCTCATCCCAGTCGTCTTCCTCGAGCCAGTCATCGTCTTCGAATTCGTCAGCGTCGTCATTCTCGTCGCAGTCATTCGTGTCGCCTTCCAGGTCCGCGAGAAGCTCCCTCGAACCAGCAAGGCAAGCATCGAGGAGTTCCTTGTGGATGCCGTGCATGCAGGCCTGCCCTATGCACTGAGCGAGAACATGCTGCGGATCCTCCTTGAGGATGACTTCTGTGGCAGCGAAATTGTGGCTGTGGGCTTCTAGGGCGATACTCGCCAAAACGTAGATGCACAGCGCGTTGTGTCGCGGGAATCCCGTCGCGGTCTTCGCCACTGCGAGGCAGAGCCGACGAGCCTCCACCGGCAAGCTGATGGCCAGATCGAGGACCAAGTCGCGCGAAAACTTCTCGCTCATCAAGGTGATCACAGAGTAGAGCGTGTCTTTCTCCTTCAGTAGCGCAGTTTCCTTTTCTGCTTTTCCTGCCATGTGAAGGGCACTGAGGAACTGGAGCCGCACGCTGGCAGGACTTTCCCCAAGCTGGATATCGCTGATGAGTGCCCGCGCTTTCTGCCGCAGCTTCTTTTGATTGCCGGAAGAGAGTGAGACGTAGGGGTTGCCGTGAGCAAACCGTGCCAAGACATCTGCCCGGCTGAGCTCTGGGAGGCTTCCCTCGTCCACCAACTGCTTTGTGGACATGGCCGTGGCAATGTCGCAGATGGTTCCCTTGTCCCACACTCCGGTGTCCGGGATGACGCTTGAGCCGTCGTCGTTAGTCCCGCAGCCGGCGAGGAAGTAGGGACTTCCGCTGGCGATCTCTGGTGTTACCCATACGGCAGCGAGGTGGATTCCGGTGTCTTTTGCCTTGTCGACGACCTCATCGACGGTTTCGTCGACAACGAACGGATCGAGATCCTTGGTGATGAGAACCACCCAGACCGCATCTGGTTCATGCTGGGCGATGACCTCACAGGCGCGGTCGATGGAGCGCCAGTCAGTGATGTCTGCGCGGGACGCAAAGTCGAGTGAGAGCCGAACTTTGCTGCCCGCCGTGGTGGCGGAGAAGTTCAGGAAGACGATGGACTCCTCTGGGTAGAACCCCAGGAGACCTGGAATGTTGGCGAATATTTGGGCTGGTGTACCGAGTACTGTCTGTGTCATGACTCCACTATGCCCCGTAGCGGGACGGCTGTCTGCCCCTTTTCTGCCAGTTATCCACAAGTATGCAACGCAGTAGGTACGCCGCATTGCATGAATGTGTGAAAACTTCCCCCTTCGTTCAACAGTCAACCTGCGCCTACGAGTGCTGTGCCTGGGGAAATAGTTCAACCGCAACCAATTCAAACGAGACCTATGTCACCTATGTCACAGTGGCCGGGCACGACTTTTACGCCTTCACGATTGTCGCTTACCAATCTCTCCTTGCGGAACCTGCTTCCGGTTGAGTACGTTTGACCTGGCGATATATAGTTTTGCATAGTACGCGGGGAATAATTGCTAGGTAGGTACCGTTGATGTATGTACATACGGTGGACAAAGTGGAAACACCAGGATTACCTGGCTCACCTGCACGGGGAACCCACTCGCCACGGTTGACAGAATTGTTGTCACCCACGGCAGGTTGTGAGAAGCCTCCGAATCTCCTCACAACCGCACAGAGTGCTTCCCGCTTGTATCACCGTGGTGTAGCTTTGGCTACAACATGCAGACACATCTGTAGGCTTGCCCGCACCCGGCGGACAAGCAATGACGTGGAGGAAACGGAAAGGAATGGCTCATGGCTGACAATGAACGCTCCATGTACGACCTTGAATATCCTGCACCGGAGATGGCCGGTTCACACGAATCCACGGTCACAATGATTGTCGCGCTGCAGGGATACGCAGACGCAGGTCATGCAGTAGAGGCGGCCGCAGATCATCTGCTTGCCGCCCTTGATAATCGCTTGGTTGCCTCGTTTAACAACGACGAGTTGATCGACTACCGCTCGCGCCGTCCTACTGTCACCCTGCGAGACTCTCGGGTCGCTGCAGTAGACAAGATGGAGCTTGGACTGCGCGTCGTTCGCGACGTTGAGGGGCACCCTTTCCTGCTGCTTTCCGGTCCGGAGCCGGATCTGCGCTGGGACGGTTTTTCCCAGGCGGTTGCTGATCTGGTGGAAAAGTACGGTGTGGACAAGACGATCTGCCTGTACTCTGCCCCGATGGCGGTACCGCACACGCGCCCCATGCTCGTCTCTGCCCATGGCAACTTCGCCGCGCTGAAGAACAAGCACATCTTCTTTGATTCCATCGTTCACCTGCCCGGTTCTGCACAGCTGACTATTGAGTCCGTTCTGCAGGAACGCGGGAAGAAGACAGGCGGGTACACCGCCATGGTTCCCAATTACATCGCTGGATCGCTCTACCCAGAGGCAACGCTGAACCTCCTCCGGGCGGTGGAAGACATTGCCGATGTGAAGCTTCCCCTCCACGTTCTCGAGCGTGATGCGGAGAAGGTGGAAGAACAGCTCTACCAGCAGACTGCCGAAAACGGCGAGATCCAGCAGGTCGTGGGCATTCTTGAGCAGCAGTACGATGAGCGGCTGGAAGAATTCCGACAGACACATCCGGGAATGGCGTTGCCTGGTGAAGCAGCAATTCCCTCCTCAGAGGAAATCGGCGAAGAGTTCGAACGGTTCCTCGCTTCTGTCACCGACCAGAAGTCTCCCCAGCAACCCGGCGCGCTGCCACGCAGTTCCGCCGGTGATGACGAAGTACAAGCTGCCCCAGGCACCACCGACCCGAGGGAGGCGCTTCGGTCCTTCACTGAGGAGCTCGGTGGCACACCAACCTCGTCCCCTGCTGATCACGAAGACAGCGACGAGGGCGAGACAAAACAACCGGAGACACCTCCGTCTGACGAGGGTGAGGATCCCAATGCCCAGTAGCCTCGGTGCCGGCGGAGGAGTGTCACCCCGTGTGGGGTCACCCAAGTACTCTGGAAATCAACCAGGCACAGCGTGACCTCCACGCCGGGTTGCCAGTCGACTGCATGATGTGAAAGGACATCCCCTCCGGTGAATCTCTCTCAGATGCTCCCCGACCTCGAAGAGGTCCCAGAATCGCTTGTCGACGAAGCAACCTTCGACTCATTCTTGCACTACGTACGTTCTAAGGGCATCGGGCTCTACCCTGCACAGGAGGAAGCTGCCCTCGGTATCCTCGCCGGGGACAACGTCATCTTGTCCACGCCAACTGGATCCGGCAAGTCGATGGTGGCAAATGCTGCTCATTTCATTGCCCTCGCTCGCGGTCAGAGGTCGTTTTACACCGCACCTATTAAAGCACTGGTGAGTGAGAAATTCTTCTCGCTGTGCTCAATGTTCGGCCCCGAAAACGTCGGCATGATGACCGGCGATGCAACCGTCAATGGTAAGGCACCAATCATTTGCGCAACGGCAGAGATCGTCGCAAACATTGCCCTACGCGACGGTGCCGAGGCGGACATCGACCAGGTCATTATGGACGAGTTCCACTACTACGCAGATCCACAGCGTGGCTGGGCATGGCAAGTGCCGCTGCTGGAACTCCCCAAGGCTCAATTCCTCCTCATGAGCGCAACACTCGGTGATACCACCGCTTTGCGTGAGGACCTGACACAGAGGACCGGGCGGGACACCAACGAAGTGACAGGCTCGGAACGACCTGTTCCGCTCGAATTCCATTACGTCTACACCCCTGTCCAGGAAACTGTCGTGAATCTCCTCGAGTCCGGCACCGTACCGGTCTACATCGTGCATTTCACGCAGCGCGAAGCTCTGGAACAGGCACAAGCACTGACCAGCATCAACGTGTGCAGCAAAGAGGAGAAGGAAAAAATTGCCGAGGAGATCGGCTCCTTCCGCTTCACCACCAAGTTCGGCAAAACATTGTCACGCCTCTTACGCAAGGGAATCGGCGTGCACCATGCCGGCATGCTTCCCAAATATCGTCGCCTCGTCGAGCGCCTTTCACAGGCAGGGCTGCTCAAGGTCATTTGTGGTACCGATACCCTCGGCGTTGGCATTAACGTCCCAATTCGCACCGTGTTGTTTACCGGCCTCGTCAAATACGACGGCTTCCGCAGCCGTGTATTGAAATCCCGCGAGTTTCACCAGATTGCCGGCCGTGCTGGTCGCGCCGGCTTTGACACGATGGGCACCGTCATCGTCGAAGCTCCCGAGCACGAGATTGAAAACTACAAGCTGCGCAAGCGCGCCGGACAGGATGAAAAGAAGCTCAAGAAGCTGCGCAAGACGAAAGTGAAAAAGGGCGAGGTGACATGGAGTGACGAGACCTTTGACAAGCTCACAACGGCAGCGCCTGAGCAGCTGACGAGTCAGTTCCGGGTCAGCACCTCCATGATCATCAACGTCCTTGCACGCGAGGGCGATACGTTTGAGCATTTCCGGCATCTCCTGCGCACCTCGCACAACACGCGCAAACAGCAAAACCACGATATCCTCACCGCAATCGAGCTCTACCGGGGTCTGGTGGAAGCAGGCGTTGTTTCCACAGAGGATGGAGTCGAACTCACCGAGGACATGCCCCGAGACTTTGCGCTCAACCAGCCGTTGGGGCAATTTGCTCTTGCAGCGCTCGAACTTCTGGATCCAGAATCGCCGTCGTTCACGCTTGATGTCATTAGCGTATTCGAGTCGATTCTGGAGAATCCCCGAAATCTCCTGCGCGCCCAACAACGTGCGGAGCGCAGCGAGGAAAACGCCACGCTCAAGGATGAGGGCGTGGACTACAACGAGCGACGCGCCATCTTGGACGAGGTTACCTGGCCTCAGCCTCTCGGAGAGCTCTTGACACAGGCCTTCGAGACTTACGCGTCCGGTCACCCCTGGGTGCATGAATACGAACTCACCCCCAAGACGGTCGTGCGATACATGATCGAGCACGGTCTTACCTTCTCAGATATCGTCGCCGAATTCGGAGTCTCCCGCTCGGAAGGCGAAGTGCTGCGCTATCTCACCGATGCGTGGCGAACGCTCAAGCAATCAGTACCGGAGGCCTACTACACAGACGAGCTGGACGATATCGTGGTGTGGCTCGGCGAAATCATCCAGCAGGTTGATTCCTCACTGATTGACGAATGGGCGCAGATGGCAGACCCTGATGCCCCTGTTTCCGAAGACACGGTGGAACAGCAGCTCGCGTTCGGTGTCACCGATCCCAACGCACTGACGGCAAATAGGCGTGCATTTACGATCATGGTACGCAACTACTTCTTCCACATCGTCGAGCTCTTCGCTTTGGAAAAGGAAGACACTCTTGACGAACTCATCGATTATCTCGACGACAAACCCGATGTGTCCCTTGCTTTGGACAACTACTTCGACGACTACGACGATGTGGATCTCACCAACGCAGCCCGTGGCAAGGAGTATTTCCGGTTGGAGGAAGACGGCCGCACCTGGCATGTCCGCCAGATCATTAAGGATCCAGAAGATGATCGCTCCTTCGCTTTCGTAGGCACCGTCGATCTCGATGCCTCCGACGCCGAGGGTGAGGTCCGACTCAGCTCCCTCACGATTGAGCAGAACTAGAAAGGATGACATGACTGACAACTCGACTCATTCCGCGACTCCGGCTGGTATGGATAACGAGACGATAGAATTTGCTTCCAAGGTTTTTAACCTCGCCCGCTCTGCTACACCTGCAGATTCCGCGTTGCTTCTCGAGTATGTTCGCGCTGGTGTACCCGTGGATCTCACCAACGAAGATGGCAATACACTCCTCATGCTCGCAGCTTACAGTGGCAATCGTCCCGCAGTTCGTGGCCTCATCGATCTCGGTGCCGATGTCAACAGGCTTAACAAGCGAAACCAATCCATCATCGCCGGCGCGCTTTTCAAGGGCGAGGATGAGATTGTGAAGGTTCTTCTCCAGGCCGGGGCAAAGCTTGATATCGGGCACCCCACGGCAGTGGATACCGCAGCGATGTTCGGACGTGAGGCTCTCCTCCGCGCCGAATAACGTTAACTGGGCGCGCCAATCAGCGCTCGCATCCCCTGCACTATGGTATAACCTAACGAGGCCGTACCGGCCGAGAAAGAATGACATGACGGTTATACACGAAAGGGGCGCCGGACCGTGGCAAAGATGCTGCTGACCATGCTTGTGCTCAACTTTGTTGGAATGGTCGCCCCAGGACCGGATATTTTCCTCGTCCTTCGGCTGGCTGTGCGTTCGCGGGCTCGCGCCCTGGGTGCCGCATTCGGTATCACCATCGGCAACATCATCTGGGTCACGATTACTGTTGCCGGTATCGCAGCTGTTCTCGTCACCCACCCCGCGATCATGGTGTTTATTCAGGGGCTCGGTGGCATGTGGCTTGTCTACCTCGGGCTCAAGACCCTCCGCTCCGGCTTCCGCGAATGGAAGAATCGAAACAACGATCTCCAGCTTCCCAGCTCAGATGCAGGGGACAGCAATCGCTCAGTTCCCCAGGCTATGCGGATGGGGCTTTTTACAAACCTGTCCAACCCGAAGTTCCTGCTCATCCTACTGTCCCTTTTTGCCCCACTGGTTCCTCCGGATCCATCACTCTCGGTTTCGCTTTCGATCATCGCAGTCATGGGGCTTTCCACCTTGGTTTTCTTCTCCTTCTTGGCTGTCGTCGTGTCTACCAGGGCAATCCAACAGCAGCTGCTCAAAGCGGGATCATACATAGACATGGGCTCGGGTGCAATCTTCGCAATCGTTGGTGCGACCTTCCTCTATGAGGCGGCTTCTCAAATTATCTCGACACTGTAGAGACCCCACCCGTTTTCACCCCGACATTCGCCATACAGTCTAGTAAAGTGAACCTAACCACTGCCCCAGGTGTCCAGGTGACAGCGTAATTACCCGGTAGAATCGTCAAACTTATTAGATTTACCGTTAATAGGCAGGTTCTCACAAAGCTCTGACCTCGTCATATGCAAATATATTTGCCTAAAAAATCATCTCCATTACTTTCTACCAGAAAACCTCAGAACCTACCCAAATTACCCTTTATCTTACGTGTAAATTGCACACATACAGCAATCTCACAGTCTACTTTGACCGTCCTCATACCCTAGGATTACGTGCAGTTTTTACGGTTTACCACACCATTAGCAAAACAGCGACAACGCGTGCGACAAAGATAATACTTTCGCTATTTAGGCAAGATTTACATCAATGTGACAGAACTCACTGTAATTTTTTTATCCCCACTGGCCTGCAAAGACGATTTACCATAATTGAATTTTTATGTTTGGTCAGTGATCAGTTTACTTTGTAAGCCCAACGATAGGTTATTGTGTTGGTATGAGTAACAAAGACTACAAACCTACCTTGGCTCAAATCCGCACATTCGTCACGATCGCGGAAAACAAGCACTTTGGTGCAGCAGCAAACAAGCTAAACATCTCCCAACCCTCCCTCAGTCAGGCTCTCGTAGCCCTGGAAAATGGGCTCGGAATCCAGCTCATCGAGCGCTCCACCCGTCGCGTTCTCGTCACGCCCGTAGGCGAAGCACTTCTGCCCTACGCTAAGCAGACTCTGGAAGCAGCCGATGCATTTTATAACCACGCACGTGGTGCCGACGGCTCCCTCACTGGGCCGCTGACCGTCGGCATTATCCCCACCGTCGCACCGTACATCCTCCCCAACGCACTAACCGCGTTGAGGGAAGAATACCCGGAGCTCAAGCCCCGCATCGTCGAGGATCAAACCACGCACCTGGTGGATTCTCTCCGCGATGGCCACATCGACGTGAACCTCATGGCCCTCCCGTCGCACACCTCTGGCCTCATCGATATCCCGTTGTACGAGGAGCCCTTCGTGCTCGTCGTCCCAGAGGACAACGAACTCGCCGGTGCCAAGGATCTCAAGATCTCTGCGCTTAATGACACCGAGCTTTTGCTTCTCGACGATGGCCACTGCTTGCGCGATCAGATCATCGATCTGTGTCGCTCCGCAGATGTAAAGCCTGGGGTGTACAGCCGTGTTACTCGCGCCGCAAGCCTCACCACCGTCGTTCAGTGCGTCGCAAATGGCATGGGCTCCACCCTCCTGCCCGTCTCCGCTCTGCACTCCGAGATCCACCGTCCGGGTCTGGCATTCGCCACCTTTGCAGAGGATGCCGGCGCTCGTCGCACCATTGGTCTCGTACACCGCTCTTCCAGCTCCCGCACCGCGGAAATTGAGCAGCTAGGCACCGTGTTCAAGAACGCTTACGACGCAGTTCCAGAAAAGGATCTGTAAACGAGGTATTTCAGGCTGTAGTCTTAGGCTGTTGCCGGTTTCCGGCGATATGCCACCAGTCCGGTGTGTTACTCCATGGGTAACACACCGGCTTTTTTCCATTACTTGGTGAGTCCTTGCATTACCACCTAGAATGTTCGGCGACATGACTAACTCTTCGACGTCCAAGAACTCCCTCTACGCCCGCCTCGCCAACGTCCGACTTCAGGATGAACGGCGGTTTCGCGCTCGCCTGAAAAAGGCACGCACAGATCGGGCACTGGAAGCTATTGAAAAGGATCTTGTCCACGCAGAGAAGCGCATGGCAGGCATTTCCTCTAGGATCCCCGAAGTCTTTTACCCTGCTGAGCTTCCC
Source organism: Corynebacterium glucuronolyticum (assembly GCA_022772305.1). GTDB lineage: Bacteria > Actinomycetota > Actinomycetes > Mycobacteriales > Mycobacteriaceae > Corynebacterium > Corynebacterium glucuronolyticum_A. The sequence continues at coordinate 20,189 of JALFAQ010000002.1, read as the reverse complement.
GTCAGTGGGCGCGTCGATGACATCGCCGATGCCATCAAGAATAACCAGGTCGTCATCATCGCCGGCGAAACCGGCTCGGGTAAAACTACCCAGATTCCCAAAATCTGTCTGGATATTGGGCGTGGCAGGCGCGGCATGATCGGGCACACTCAGCCCCGCAGGCTCGCGGCCCGAACGGTGGCAGAGCGCATCGCCGACGAGGTTGGTCAAAAGATTGGCGAATCCGTAGGTTACGCCATCCGCTTTGATGACAAGGTGGGGCCACACACGGCAGTCAAAATTATGACTGACGGTATTCTTCTCGCCGAGATGCAGCGCGACCGTTTCCTCAACGCGTACGACACCATCATTATTGACGAGGCACACGAGCGCTCACTCAACATTGACTTTATACTTGGCTACCTCAAGCGGCTTCTTCCCAAACGGCCAGACCTGAAGGTCATTATTACGTCGGCGACTATTGACCCCGAACGATTTGCCCATCATTTTGCGGATCGTGACGGCAACCCAGCCCCCGTCGTAGAGGTCTCCGGACGCACGTATCCCGTGGAGATTCGCTACCGACCACTCGTGAGAATGCAGGGAGACAAAGAGGTAGCCATCGACGAACTCGACGGTCTCACACATGCACTTGACGAGCTCATGAACGAGGGAACAGGAGACATCCTCTGCTTCTTCGCTGGCGAACGCGATATCCGCGATGCCATGGATGCAATCGCCGCTCGCAAATACAAAAATGTAGAGGTCACTCCCCTCTTTGGGCGCTTGTCCAACGCCGAGCAACACCGCGTCTTTTCTTCCCACCGCGGGAGGAGAATCGTCCTAGCAACAAACATTGCAGAGACATCTCTGACAGTGCCGGGAATTCACTACGTCGTCGACACTGGTCTAGCACGTATCTCCCGCTACTCCAACCGCACCAAAGTACAGCGACTTCCCATCGAGCCGATTAGTCAAGCCTCAGCAAACCAGCGGTCGGGCCGCTGCGGCCGTGTGGCAAATGGCATCGCCATTCGGCTTTACTCCGAGGAAGATTTCGAGGCTAGACCAGAATTCACGGACCCAGAAATCCATCGCACCAACCTCGCCAGCGTCATTCTCCAAATGGCTCTGCTCAGACTCGGGGATATCCGCAACTTCCCCTTCGTCCAAGCGCCCGACGAGAAATCGATCCGAAACGGCATTCAACTGCTTTTGGAACTTGGGGCAATCCTCGAGCAGAATACCCACGACGCGTCACCTAAGCTCACCGATATCGGCCGACAAATTGCTCGGATTCCAGTCGACCCCCGCCTTGCACGCATGCTCATCGAGGCAGAGAAGATGCATGTTCTCGCGCCGGTGACCATCATCGTCGCGGCTCTCAGCTTGCAGGATATTCGCGAGCGCCCCATGGACAAGCAGCAGCAGGCAGACCAAATGCACTCGCGCTTTAAGGACAAGGGCTCAGATCTCATGAGCTACCTCGCCCTGTGGGCATACCTGTGTTCTCTTAAAAGCAGGCTGTCAGGAAATCAGTTCCGCAAGCGGCTACAGCGCGAATTCCTCCACTACATGCGTTCACGCGAGTGGCGCGACTTGATCCGTCAGCTGGTCAGCGTCTACGAGGATCTGTACTGGAATGTCGATACCTCTAAGCTGTGGTGCGAGGACATTCCTGACCTCACTGCTCCGCCGAACCTCGGTGGTGGGGCTGGCTCCCAGCAGGGTAAAACACCTGCACCTACGACACCGGTCGAGGTCGCGCATTCGTACTTCACTGACGCGGACTCCATCCACAAGGCACTCCTCAGTGGGCTGCTTTCTCATATCGGCGTACGCAAGGGCGATTCCAAGGAGTTCTCTGGGGCGCGGGGGACATCGTTCCTCATCTTCCCCGGATCTGGCCTGGCAAAGAAGCCTCCGGAGTTCATCATGGCATCCGAGCTTGTCGATACCTCTCGGCTGTGGGCTCGAGGAGTCGCTGCTATCAACCCGCAGTGGGTCGAAGAACTTGCACCACACCTGTTGAAGCGTACGTATTCGGAGCCGACCTGGTCGAAGAAGCGCTCTGCTGCGATGATTCACGAGAAAACCCTCGTCTACGGCGTGCCCATCATCGCTGATCGGCTCGTACTGTACGGCTCCGTCGATGAAGAAGCTGCCCGCGACATGTTCATTCGCCATGCCCTCGTACAGGGCGAATGGACAACGCACCACCGCTTTTACCACGAAAACCAAGAGAAGCTAGAGCAGGTGCGTGACCTGGAGGAAAAGGCCCGCCGGCGAGACATCACCGTTGATGACGACACGCTATTCGGCTTCTATGACCGCATCCTCCCGAGCCACATCACCTCGGGCATTCGCTTCGATCACTGGTGGAAGCGTCGTCGGCAAAAGGATCCGCACCTCCTCGATTTCGATGTGGACAAGTTGGTCAACCCCGACGCAGACGCTGTCGCGGAGGAGAGTTTCCCCGATGCCTGGCGTCAGGGTTCTCTCGAGTTCGAGCTGTCCTATCACTTCGAACCTGGTTCTCCTTTCGACGGCGTGACGGTACGCATACCTCTTCCCCTCCTGGCCACCGTCGATCCTGAGCCCTTCACGTGGCAGGTTCAGGGGCTTCGCCAGGAATTGGTAAAGGAGCTTATTCGCAGCCTTCCTAAGCATTATCGACGCCTGTTGGTACCTGCCCCCGACTACGCAGCAAAGGTTTTACCCCGGTTGATTCCCTACGAGGGAAATATCGTCGACCAGCTCACCTCCGTCTTCCAGTCCCTCGGTTTGCGGAATGTGGAACCTACGGATTTCGACCTCTCCTCTGTGTCACCGCACGTTCAGGTCACCTTCGCGGCCATCGACAAGCACGGCAAGATTAAGGACTCGGACAAGGACTTGCAGGCTCTGCAAAACCGACGTTCCGGCCAGATTCGCTCGTCTATTGGAAAAGCGGCCAAGGCATCCTCGTCCAACCTGGTTAAGTCTTGGACAAAGGAGAATTTGGGAAGCGTGCCGGAAACCGTCGATACGGAGGTCGACGGCCAAAAAGTCACCGCCTACCCCGCACTCGTCGCCGACAAAGGTGGCTTCAAGGTGCAGGCTATGCCTACAAAGGCAGCTGCCGAGATGTCGATGGTGCAGGCCACCATGACGATGCTCATGTCCGCGATTAGTGTCGGTACCAAGGCGATGCTCAAGGGGCTCCCACTGCAGCAACGCGTCGCCGTGGAAAACTACCCACACGGTGGCGCTGATGGGCTGGTGAATGATGCTCGGATTGCTGCCATCAGGGATTTAATGCTCACCCACGGCGGGCCTGTTCGTTCTCCTGACGAGTTCGAGGAGCTCAAGAAAAAGGTAGCAGCGGACGTACCCTCCTACGTTCGCCAGACGGTTACCGCACTAGCCCCTGCGCTGTACGAGTATGAAGCCCTACGTGAAGAGCTCAAGAATTGGGATGGATCGGCCATTGATGACATCCGCAAGCAACTAGATACCATCGTGCCCCCGAACGCCATCTCTACGTTCGGAATCACCCGTCTCAAGCATCTGAAACGGTACATCCAGGCCGCCCGGATTCGACTCGAAGACTTGGAGGCCAACCCTGACAAGGACGGCGAGCGCCAGGATGTTATCGATCGGGTTACGGGACAGCTCGCCTCAAAACTGAAGAAGCTACCGAAATCGGCAGCTCACAGCAAAAAGGTGAAGGACATTATCTGGCTCATCCAGGAATTGCGTGTCAGCTTGTTTGCCCAACGTCTCGGCACTGCACACAAGGTTTCCGAGAAGAAGATCTCCAAGCAGATCATTGCGCTCTAGATGCGGTTTTCGCGCCGCTCGTCGCGGCGCAACTGTCTGATCTCCTTTTCGAAATCATCCGCAGAGTCAAAAGACTTATATACGGATGCGAATCGGAGATAGGCAACCTCGTCAAGATCGCGCAGAGGACGAAGAATCGCCTTGCCGATATCGTTGGCGGGAATTTGAGATGAGCCCTTCTGTCGCACGGTGAGTTCAACTTCCTGTGCGAGCTTCTTGAGGGAGTCCTCCGAAACAGATCGCCCTTGACATGCCCGTCTGACACCCCGAATGACCTTTTCACGGCTGAACGGCTCGGTCAGCCCATTGCGCTTAAGTACCAGGAGCACGGCCTGTTCCATAGTGGTAAAGCGCCCCTTGCACTGCGGGCACTCTCGCCTGCGCCTAATTGCGCTCCCCTGGTCGACCACACGCGAGTCAATGACTCGGCTGGTTGCACATTTACAAAACGGACAGTGCATAACTCTCCTCACCACCTACCAAAACCGGTAACGAGATCCCTCGTCTCTCTACCCCATCCAGCTTAGTAACGTGTGCGAGGCTGTCCGACTTTGTGCAGGCTAATGGGCTACAAGAGACGTTTCTAGCTGTGCGATGTCCTCGTTCATCTGCTGTTCACCCGATCCCATAAACAGCGAACCGATGAGTACAAGGCCAAATAGCAGGCCAATCCCCATATCCCGAGCCTTAGCTCCAAGTGACGAGTGTGCCACCGGTTCGATCGTGCCCGTATCTTCGTTCGAAGAGTTAGTTACGACCTCGCGGCAAGGAACCGAACGTGTAGATGTTCGATGCCCGCTAGGAACGGTTCGAACAGTGTGCCCGCGACGGCCCATCCCCGTTGGGGCTCCGCCGTTCCATACCGCAGCAGCTGGAACCACATTCCTGTGGCAACCATTCATACTGTTAACCTGTTGTACGTTCCTCATTGCAAGAGACATTGTGGATCTTCCTTTGTTTGTTTTTCTTGTACGCGACCTACCCTACAATCGTGGGTCCACACGTCGCGTCGCTTTTCGAACACACACCCATATTAGAACATCTGAGCGATCCTGTAAACCCGGTTTATACTACACTTCTTTCGACATTCGGGTTACCCTCTCGAACACCTGTTGTATCTTTGTTAGAATGAGAACTCAATAACGGAGATCACCACTTGTAACGGTCACGATGAACCCCATCACCGGCCGTTGAGAACACGGGTAAGGAAGACGATGGCAACGAAGAAAAAGCGCTCTGAGCACAGTTCCGGCAAGAAGCACCTCGATCAGCGGGTTTTGTCGGATCGACAGAAGCGCATTATGGAGGTCATCCGGGACTCGGTCGCTCTCCGTGGCTACCCGCCAAGCATTCGGGAAATCGGAGATGCCACTGGCCTTCAGTCGACCTCCTCTGTCGCTTATCAGCTCAAGGAGCTGGAAAAGAAGGGGTTCCTCAAGCGCGACCCGAACAAGCCTCGTGCCGTCGACGTTCGCCACCTTCGTCAGACCGCACCCGAAGAATCAAAGGTCACAGTCGATGAGGACGGGGTTTTGAAGGAAGGGTTTGTTCAGCCCACCTACATCCCCGTCGTGGGAACGATTTCCGCCGGACTCCCCGTACTCGCCGAGGAGACCATCGAAGAGTACATGCCCCTGCCGTCCGAGCTTGTGGGTGACGGTGAGCTATTTATGCTCGAGGTCAATGGTCGCTCCATGAAGGATGCCGGCATCATGGATGGCGATTGGGTGATCTGCAAGAGGCAGTCCATTGCTGAAAAGGGCGATTTCGTTGCGGCACTTATTGACGGCGAGGCAACCGTGAAGGAATTCCACAAGGATTCCACGGGTGTTTGGCTCCTCCCCTACAACGAAAACTTCGACCCTATCCCCGGTAACGACGCAGAAATCCTCGGCATCGTCACCGCTGTTTTCCGCAGTTACTAAAAACCCTCGACCACCCCGCCCGGCCTGCAGCACGCACGCCGGGCTTTTTCATGCGACGCTTAACCCCACATGAGGGGAGGACGGATGCCCACCTAGACATCTTTTGGTTTTTGTTTGCCCATTCGAAGTTCCTCCATTTTTCTGATATTTTCTCACGTCAAAACGTTTTCGGAAATCGATGAACACCAATCACCCCTTTATATGGCAGACAATTCCCAAACCACTGATGCCCGAACGCAAGCAAACCCACAAAAATCATGCCACAATAGTGTTGGTTTTAATTAGGAGACACCGTCTCAATGCCCGATTGCCACTGTTTTACGCTGAGTACACCGCCTCAGACAATGATTCGGTCGCATCGGCGAGCCAGGCTACACCCGCTAGGGGGATGAAGCCAGGCGATATCAGGAATGGAGTGACCGACAGTGTATGCAGAAGAACGTAGGCGACAGATCACCTCGCTGACCGCGGTCGAAGGTCGCGTGAACGTGACCGAACTCGCCGAGAGGTTTAATGTCACTGCCGAGACAATTCGTAGGGATTTGGCCGTCCTTAACCAGGAGGGCGCGGTACACCGCGTACACGGCGGTGCAGTCGCCAGCCAGAATTACCAGACGACGGAACGCAGCGTGGATATCCGCGCACGGAGCGCATCGGGCGCGAAGCATGAAATCGCTAAAGCCGCGTTGAAGTTCCTGCCCGAACCACAGGGAGGCATGTTCCTCGATGCCGGTACTACTGTCATGCAGCTCGCGCACATGCTTGCTGAGCATCCCGATGCGAAGAAGTGGTCCATTGTCACCAACTGTCTTTCCATTGCTCTGGATCTTGCCTCTGCAGGTCTGGACGAAGTACAGCTCCTCGGTGGCAGCGTTCGCGCGATTACCCAGGCCGTCGTCGGTGACACCGCCCTCCGCACCCTCGCCCTGATGCGTGCCGATGTCGCTTTCATCGGCACCAATGCCCTCACCCTGGATCACGGCCTTTCAACAGCCGATAGCCAGGAGGCCGCTGTGAAGCGGGCAATGATTACGAACGCGCGTACGGTGGTTGCCATGTGCGACTCCACCAAGATGGGATCCGACTACCTCGTTTCGTTTGCTTCCCTCGACGATATCGACGTTGTCATCACCGATACGGGCGCGCCACAAAGCTTCGTCGATGCGATGCGTGAACGCTCCATCAACGTCATCATCGCAGACGCGTAACTTATTTGACCGAGGGGATGCAGACGCACCCCTCGGTTTTTCGTGCCTTCTTGAGAAAAAATGCCCGGTTTCAGTCATTGCCGACGTGTCGTGAGTCTCATTGACTATGCGCACCTTCTCATCCGCACATCTGCATATTAGAGTGTAAACACAGGTCGTTCACCACTTTGCACAGGACGAATGCGAACATCATCAGCGTTGGTACTTCCCACCGCAAAAGGTGTCCGTTTTCCCTCACTAGCAGGTGGCGATCGCTTGGATCACACACCGTGAGGTCGCCATGATTGCGCCCTAAGTTGGGCCTGGCTTCACGGATGACGGTGTGGCGCATGTAAGGAAGGAGGAGGCGCATGAGGTTCTCAGAACGCCAAGAGCTCATTGAATCTTCGCTTGCAAGAGACGGCCACGTCAGCGTACCAGCGCTGGCCAAAGCGTGTGGTGTTGCCCCAGAAACCGCTCGACGGGATCTGGCGAAACTGGAGAAGATGGGTCTCGTGCGACGAGTCCACGGCGGAGCTATTCCGCCCACTCATAAAGGGTTTGGCCCCGAAAATTACACCGCCAACTTGGTACAGGTCGCGGCCCCGAGTTACCGCGAAGAGACTGCGTACTCCGATAAGACCCAGCAGCATATGCCAGAGAAGACGGCGATCGCGCGTGCCGCCATGGAGCTCATCCCCCAGGGACCGTGCTCTATTACTATCGACGCGGGCACGACGACTGCGGCTCTCGCAGCTGCACTGCGCCAGTCCTCTCCCGACAAGGGATCCACAGTGGTGACGAACTCCATGCCCGTCGCTGAGATTTTGTCCGGTGGTGGACTCACGGGAGTCAACGTTGTTGGCGGAAATGTTCGTCCGTACACCCGCGCCATCGTTGGCGAAGCGGCAGCACGCCACTTCTATTCGCTGCGCGCGGATATCGCTTTCATCGCGGCTAACGGTGTCACCCCCTCACACGGCTTTTCGACGCCCGATCCGACCGAGGCTGCTGTGAAAAGCGCCATCGCTCGTTCTGCGAAGAAGACGGTGGCGCTGGTGGATTCCTCCAAGATCGGCCGCGACTTCCTAGTTACATTCGCTCAGCTGACCACAGTTGACGCGATCGTGACCGATATTCACGCGCCACGAGAATTTCTAGAAACCTGTTTCCAATACAACATAAAGGTTGTTACTGCATGATTGTTACCGTGACGGCTAACCCGTCCATCGACCAGACGCTGTATCTTCCAGGTTTCCTGGAAAGAGACTCCGTCCATAGGCTAACCGGACACGAGTCCGTCGCCGGCGGCAAGGGCATCAACGTGTCCGTAGCACTCCACAAGGCAGATGTGCCCACCAAGGCTATCTTCCCCGCGCATGCCGACGACTACTTCATCGGTTTGCTTGACCGCACTGGTGTGCCCCAGCGCCGCGTAGATATCGCCGGCCAGGTACGCACCAACGTCACGCTCTGCGAACCCGATGGCACGACCACGAAACTCAATGAAAGTGGTGCGGAGCTTTCCGCAGAGGAACGCTCTGTATTCGAAAAGGCCATCCTCGGGGAGGCACACGAGGCAGATGTCGTTGTCTTCGCAGGCTCTTTGCCCCCGGGACTGCCCACTGATTGGTACGCACAGATGGTTCGCCTCCTGCGGAAGGAAACGCCGGATGTGATGATCTGCGTGGATACGTCAGATAAGCCGCTACAGGAGCTCGCTGCGTCCTTCCCGGAGACCGCACCGGATCTTATCAAGCCGAATGCCTTCGAGCTTGGCCAGATCCTGGGCATCGATGGTAACGCGTTGGAGACCGCCGGTAAGAGCGGTTCCTACGGTCCGGTGATCGAAGCCGCCACGCAGCTTCAGGCAAAGGGCGTGCAACTCGCGCTCATCACCTTGGGTGCTGCCGGCGCCCTCCTCGTCTCACCCGAGGGATCTTTCCTGGCCACTCCCCCACCCACAGATCCGGTTTCCACCGTCGGCGCAGGCGACAGCTCTCTTGCTGGTTTCCTCCGCGCCCGGCACCTAGGCAAGCCGATGGTGGAAAGCGCAGCGATGGCGGTTGCCTACGGCTCGGCTGCAACGGCACTCCCAGGAACGACGATCCCCTCCCCGGACCAGATCAACCTGGAGCAGACGGAAGCCCGCGCGCTCTAACCACGAATTACAAGTTTCATTTCATCCCGCAGCCCTTGGCTGTACGCACAGAGAATCGAAGGAATCTACTGACTCATGGAGACAAAGATTATCAACCCCTCCCTGGTGAGGCTGGATGCCGAGCTCGGCTCCACGCCTGACGAGGTTATTTCGGGGCTTGCGGCCGTCGTGACCGATGCCGGCCGTTCGACCAGCGTTGACGAGCTCGCGGCTGCTGCCCATGCCCGTGAGGCCAAGTCCCACACCGGCGTACCCGGTGGCGTGGCCATCCCCCACTGCCGCTGCGCAGCGGTGACCGAACCGACTCTCGGCTTCGCCCGTCTCAAGAATCCCGTGGACTTCGGTGCCCCGGACGGCCCCGCTGACCTGACCTTCCTCATCGCTGCCCCCGAGGGTGGCGGACGTGAGCACCTGAAGATCCTCTCCACGCTCGCTCGCGCACTTGTTAACAAGGATTTCGTTGCTAGCCTTCGCGCCGCGGGTTCCGACGAAGAGGTTGTTGCCCTCATTACCGAGGTTCTCAACAACCCCCCGAAGAAGAAAAAGAAGAAGCCGGCCACCGACGCTGCTCCGGCTGCTGCAGGTGCTCCTGCTGTCGCCGCTGTTCCCTCTGAGAAGCAGGACGCAGCTCCCGCAGCTGAGGTCACGCGCATTGTCGCTATCACAGCCTGCCCGACGGGTATTGCTCACACGTACATGGCAGCGGACTCGCTGACCAATACCGCCGACGAGATGGACAACGTGGAGCTCACCGTCGAGACGCAGGGCTCCTCTGCCGTCACGCCGATGGATCCGGAGACCATCGCCGCTGCCGATGCTGTCATCTTCGCTACCGACGTAGGAGTTAAGGACCGCGAACGCTTCGCCGGTAAGCCGGTTATCGAATCTGGTGTGAAGCGCGCCATTAACGAACCTCGTGTCATGATCGAAGAAGCCATCGCGGCAAGTAAGGATCCCAAGGCACACCGCGTCTCCGGCGATGCTTCCGCTGCCAAGGCAGATTCCGGCGACTCTGGTTCTTCCCTGAGCTGGCCCAAGCGTATTCAGCAGGCCATTATGACCGGCGTGAGCTACATGGTTCCCTTCGTTGCTGCCGGCGGTCTGCTTCTGGCTCTTGGCTTCCTCTTCGGTGGCTACGATATGGCCAACGCATGGGAGACCATCGTGACGGATTACTCCCTCACGAACCTGCCTGGCCACGACATCACCGTTGACGGTGAGGTCATGACCCTGACAAAGGCGGGCTTCAGCCTCTACCTGGGCGCGGTCTTGTTCGCCACGGGTCAGATGGCCATGGGCTTCATCGTCGCTGCCCTGTCCGGCTACACCTCCTTCGCTATCGCCGGTCGCCCGGGCATCGCCCCCGGGTTCGTCGGTGGCGCCATCTCTGTCCTGCTCGGCGCGGGCTTCATTGGTGGCCTCGTAACCGGTATTCTCGCCGGCTTTGTGGCGTGGTGGATCGGCTCCTGGAAGGTGCATCGCGTGATCGTCTCCCTCATGCCGGTGGTGATCATCCCGCTGCTTACCTCCCTCATCGTGGGACTTGTCATGTTCTTCCTGCTCGGCGCTCCGCTCGCCGGCATCATGACGGGTCTGACCAACTGGCTAAACTCGATGACGGGCACCTCCGCTGTTCTGCTCGGCATCATCCTCGGCCTCATGATGTGCTTCGACCTCGGTGGCCCGGTGAACAAGGCCGCGTACCTGTTCGGTACGGCTGGCCTGTCCGCTGGCGACGAGGCTTCCCTCAAGATCATGGCTGCGGTCATGGCCGCCGGTATGGTTCCCCCGATCGCGCTGTCCATCGCCACGCTTGTTCGCCCGCGCGTATTCACCCCAGCGGAGCAGGAAAACGGCAAGTCTTCCTGGTTGCTCGGACTGTCCTTCGTTTCCGAGGGCGCTATCCCGTTCGCTGCCGCTGACCCGCTGCGCGTTATCCCGTCCATGATGGCCGGTGGCGCTGTAACCGGTGCTCTGTCCATGCTGTTCGGTGCTGGTTCCCGTGCACCGCACGGTGGCGTGTTCGTGCTCTTCGCCATTGATCCGAAGATTGGCTGGCTCATTGCGATTATCGCCGGTGTCATCGTCTCCGCCGCAGCTGTCGTGCTGCTGAAGACGGTGTGGCCGCAGAAGATCGTCGAAAAGCAGGTCGAGGCTGTCAAGGCTGATACCAAGGCCTAAACGCCCAGCTACCTGCGCATCACACCCCGCACTCCGTTGCGGGGCGTTTTTCGTAGGATTTAGGTCACAACGTGTGCCCGCTTTCACAGAATCAGGTAATCTGGCGAGCATTCTCGGGTACGATGTACCGTAATAAAGGAACACGTGGGCCGTGCTGAGTTTGCGCACCACAGCACCACGCTGCAACGATATCTACTTTGAAAGGATCCAGACATGGCTTCTAAGACTGTTAAGGTCGGCTCCTCCGTGGGACTTCACGCTCGCCCTGCAACTATCATTGCTGAGGCTGCCAGCAACTACGACGAGGACATCGAGCTCCTCGTTGTTGGTGCTGATGAGGACGACGAGGCAGACGCTGCCTCCAGCCTCTCTATCATGGCTATGGGCGCTGAGCACGGCGATGAAGTCACCGTGACCTCCGATAACGCCGAGGCTGTCGAGGCCATCGCTGCTCTCATCGAGAAGGATCTCGACGCCGAGTAATCCTCTCTTCATAAGAAAAGCACCAGCTTCTTGCTGGTGCTTTTTGCTTGTCGACGCCCTTTACTTGGCGTAGATGTTCGTTCCCTCACCGATGTGCTCGTAAAGCCACTTCATGATCGGGAACAGGATGATAATGCCGGCAGAGCCCCAGGCAATGCCCTGCAGTTCCACCCCGAAGATGGTGAGCGTCAGGTTGCCGATGCCCGCGACAAGCGCCACCGCGGCGGCCGTGAGGTTGACCGGGTTGTTGAAGTTGACGTTGTTGTCCTGCCAAATGCGGATGCCCAACATGCCGATGAGGCCGTAGAGAACGAGCGTGGCACCACCAAGCACACCGGTAGGGATGGTGAAGATCAACGCACCGAACTTGGGTATGAATGCCAAGGCGATGGCAGTTAGTGCTGCGACCCAGTACGCGGCCGTGGAATAGACCTTTGTGGCAGCCATGACACCGACGTTCTCGGCGTAGGTGGTCGTACCCGAGCCGCCAAAGCAGCCGGCAAAGGTCGTTGCGACACCGTCGGCCAGGAGCGCGTCGCCTGCGAGATCATCCATGTTCCTGCCCGTCATGGCAGAAACAGCCTTCACATGGCCCACGTTTTCGGCGATGAGCACGATAATGACCGGCAGCGTAACGAAGATGACAGAGGGCTGAAACTCTGGCGTGTGGAAGGTCGGCAAACCAATCCACGGTGCCTGTGCAATGGCCTCTTCGGCACCCTCAGACAGGTTGCCGGTGAGTGCTGCAAACACCCAGCCGATGATGACACCGATGAGGATGCCCAGACGCGACACCATGCCCCTGCCCGCGACGGTGCAGATGAGGATGGAGAATAGCGTCACCGTGGCTACGAGTGGCGAGCTCGCGAAGTTCGTCGCTGCCGTCGGTGCGAGGTTGAGGCCGATAAGCGCAACGATTGCACCTGTAACAGTCGGTGGCATGACCGCGTCGAGAACCTTCTTACCTGCGGCTTTCACCACGAAGCCGACGACGATGAGCAACACACCGGTAACCACCACGCCGCCGAGACGGGCGGACATGGTCTCCCCTGCCGTCGCTGTCAGCGGCGCGATAAAGGCGAACGAACTACCCAGGTAGGAAGGCAGCCGGTTGCGCGTGATGAGCAGGAAGATGATGGTTCCCAGCCCGGAGAACAACAGTGTCGTATTGACGGGGAAGCCCGTCAGCGTGGGAACGAGCAGCGTCGCACCGAACATGGCGATGACGTGCTGCATGCCGATCCCGATGGTCCGTGGCCATGACAGCCTTTCTTCCGGCGCGACCACGCCGCCTGGCTCAATGCGTTTGCCGTCTCCGTGGACGGTCCAGCCCCAATTCCATTTCACGAACCTCCATTATCCCTAGGAGGAGAAAGAATAGGAAACTTGGGGTCCTACTCGGCAGCAAATTCGCTGAGCTGGGCTGCCAGCTGCTGCGGAATACGGGCATCGATGACCGTGCCCTTTTCTGTGTAATCCTCGCTGAGCACCGTACCCTCTTCGTGCACGCGCGCGACGACATCGCCGCGGGAGAAGGGCACGCGGAGCGTCACGTGGCTATCCAACGTATTGAGGAACAGCTCGATGCGGCTTTCCAGCTCCTCAATCCCCTCGCCCGTACGGGCGGAGACGAAGGCCACATCGTCGAGTGCGTGCCGGAGCTCCGCCAACACGAGCGGATCGGCCTGGTCAATCTTGTTCACCACGATGATTTCCGGTGGCGCTTCAACACCCTCCTCACGGACGATATCGAGGATGACACTACGCACAGCTTCGATCTGCTTGAGTGGGAACGGATCCGAGCCGTCTACGACATGCAGAATTACATCAGCCCCGAGAACCTCCTCAAGCGTCGAGCGGAAGGCCTCCACGAGCTGGGTGGGCAGGTGCCGGACGAAGCCGACGGTGTCAGAAAAGATGATCGACCGGCCGTCGACAAGCTGTGCTCGGCGGGTGGTGGGATCGAGGGTGGCGAACAGCGCATCCTCGACCAGCACACCAGCACCCGTCAGGGCGTTGATGAGAGAGGACTTACCCGCGTTGGTGTAGCCGGCGATGGCGATCTTCGGAATCGTCGAGCCGCGGCGACGCATGGCCTTGACGTCGCGGGCCTTCTTCATCGATGCCAGTTCCTTGCGGAGCTTGGCCATCTCGCTGCGCAACCGCCGACGGTCCGCCTCAATCTTCGTCTCACCGGGGCCACGCAGGCCGACACCGCCGTTGGAACCAGCACGACCGCCGGCCTGACGGGACAGTGCGCCGCCCCACCCGCGTACACGCGTGATGAGGTATTCCATTTGCGCGAGCGCAACCTGCGTCTTGCCCTCGCGAGACTTAGCGTGCTGGGCGAAGATGTCCAGAATGAGCATCGTCCGGTCGATGACCTTGACATCGAGCGCCTTCTCCAAAGCAATCATCTGGCCGGGAGAGAGTTCACCATCGCACACCACCGTATCCGCGTCGTGCGCGTTAATCGCGGCCTTCAGCTCGCTTACCTTGCCCTGCCCGATGTAGGTGCCGGGATCCGGCTTGTCGCGCTTCTGGTACAGGGTGTCCACGACCTCGGAGCCGGCTGTCTCCGCCAGCGCCTTGAGCTCCTCCATGGCCGCCTCAATCTCCGCCAGCGTGCCATCCGTCCACACCCCGACGAGAACGACGCGCTCCAGGCGCAGCTTGCGGTACTCCACGTCGTAGCCGTCTTCCCGCTCCGTGCGGGAGATATCCGTATGGCTCATCACACCGCGTAGGCGGGAACGATCCTCCAGGTCAAGCTCACCCACGGAAGGTGTGTGCGGGTGATGTTCGAGATGCGTCAACGGTTCGGCGCTGTACCGATCCACGGTCGTGTCCTCGTGGTCGCGGAACACCTCGCGCAGTAGGAAATCGTGATCCTGGTTTTTCGATCCAAAAGTAGAGTCAGTCATTGTGCCCCATTGTTCCACATGACCTTGCTATTCAGTAATTCTCCGCACCGGTGATGCCCAGCTGCTCCGGCGTTTGTAAGATGGTGCCCATGACCTCTGACACGACTACAGATCTCTCTTGCATCGGCCTCGACCTGGGCGATTGGCCCAAGACGGTGGAGGCCGCGATTAACAGTGGCACGCTCGCTGTTGTCGGCGAGACCAACGGCGGGCAGTTGGTGCAGTTCAACGACCCGTCTGGCGCGCGCATCTCAGTTCTTACTTCGGAGCCGTACGCCGTGTTCAGTGGCTTTAACGGCTCGACTGTAGTGACTGCCCACGTCACGATGGTCAACGACGTGCTCGCCCTCCTTGACGTTGTCAACGACGAGGGTTTCCACCTCACCTCGCTTACTGTGAACCTCGCGCAGGGCCCCATCCTCGTGGATGCGGAGCCACTCCAGTTCGAGGGCGTAGAAATCACCGCGATGGCCATCGATGCGTCGGTCACCCAAGGCTCTGCGGAACCGGCTATCGAGTCCCTCGGTGCTCAGCTTATCGACGCTGGGTCGGGTTCCGCCGTCCCCGATGCCTCCGCCAGGCTCACCGCCC
The DNA here is from genome assembly GCA_022772305.1 of Corynebacterium glucuronolyticum. Taxonomy (GTDB): domain Bacteria; phylum Actinomycetota; class Actinomycetes; order Mycobacteriales; family Mycobacteriaceae; genus Corynebacterium; species Corynebacterium glucuronolyticum_A. Next base: position 4,936 of record JALFAQ010000002.1, on the reverse strand, counting down.
CCATTGTCCGCGCTGATTACCGCACGACGGAGCTAACCGGCCAGCGTTTCGTCCACGCCGTCGTGCACGAGCCGCTGCCGATGGATATCTGCCTCCCTGATGCACCCACGCTTCCGGAAAAGGGCGACATCATTTCCGGCACGGTCATGCTCACCGGTTCCGTTGCCTCGCCTGCTTCCGCCGGCTGTGGCGGTGGCGGTAGCTGCGGGTGTGGCGGCGGTGGCTGTGGCTGCGGCGGTCACGCGTAGAATCAACCGGGACCATTTATACCCAGCAGACGATAAAGGAGCGATCCCCATGGCAACGGATGAGCCGACGCCAGAGCGCTCGTCCTTTTCCGCGCGCCAGAGCGTGGTGCTCCCCACCGTCGTGGTCATCATCTGCTGCATCATCTTGTCACTGTGGTTGAAGGTGCCGGGGCTTATTCTCTCCACCTTCATCCTGCTTGGCACCTTCTTCCTGGTGAACCAGGACCAGAAATCAACCGAGCGCGACGCGCTCATCATGTCCATTCGGCTGTCCAGCGAGGATATCGAAACCACGCTGGAGCAGTACTCCACGTTCCTAAACGGGACGGATACCGACTCGCTTGCCGATCGCACGCTGCACCGCCCAGAACTGGCGAATATGGACTCCGAGGCCCCGGAGATCGAGGCCTTCCACTACACGGCGGCCAATTGCCGGCGCTTCCTCAACCGGCTCGATGCCAAGATCGGCCCGGACACGTCATTAGACGAGCTGCGCCGTATCCTCACAGCCACCGATGAGCGCGCCGCCGAGCTCGAAGAGCAGTGGCACGCAGCCCGCCGCACGGCGCTGCGCCTCGGCACCTCCTCGTCCTTCCCCGATACGTCAACCCCCACAAACTCGCTCAAGGCCTGGAATAAGGCCGGGATCGATACCTCGGGTGCTGTTCAGTGGAACCACAAGTGGTCGAAGCGCAAGCTTAACGACCTCAACGACTCTGATTAATCTGGAAGACAATTTCCGAGGGGCCACGCAGTGTTGCCTGCCCGTCACGCACGGTGACCTGCACTGTTCCGCCAGGCACGTGAACGTCAACGGTACCGTCTTCCTCGCTTGCGTCGGCAAGCGCTGCGACAGCGGTGGCGACCGTTCCTGTGCCACACGAGCGCGTTTCCCCCACGCCGCGTTCATTCACCCGCATGTGCACCGCGCCATCGGTGAGCTCCGTGGCAATCTCTACATTTACCCCGGCGGGGAAAAACTCCGTATCGATGGTGAACCCATCCTGGATCGGGAGCGACTCCAGCTGTTCGCGGGTAAGCGTCGGAATAATACAGGCCAAGTGCGGATTACCCACATCGATGCCGAGGCCGGCGAAGGTGGTTTTTCCCAGCACACAGGTGGACACACCGGTAACCTCCACAGCCCCCATCTCCACCGACACGTCTGCCACTCTGCGGTCTGCCGCGTGCACAGTCACGTGCTTATCCCCTGCTCGGGTACCGACGAGGAAATCTTGGTCCGCTACCAGCCCCGAGGCGACCAGATAGTGGGCGAAAACGCGCGTGCCATTTCCGCACATCTCAGCCACCGAACCGTCGGCATTGCGGTAATCCATGAACCACTCGGCCTGCGACGGCTCGTCCACGTCGGCAGAGCGCACGACGCGAAGCAGCCCATCGGCGCCGATGCCACTGTGTCGGTTGCACAGCTCGGCAACCTCCGCAGGGGTGGGATTGAAGCGATTTTCTGTATCCACGAGGATGACGAAGTCGTTTTCCGTCCCGTGACCTTTGAGAACAGTCGCGTCAGCGAACCTGGAAGAAATCATGCATCCAAGTGTAGAGCCTCGCACACACCTGTTGCAGAAACAGTGTCCGCCGCAAACCAGGTAATCCGCGGATCTCGCTTAAACCAGCTGCGCTGCCTGCGAACGTAGCGCCTCGTCCCTGTAATCGTGCGCTCCACTGCTTCCTCCGGGGTGAGCAGGCCGGCATCCATATCGAGCACCTGGGCGTAACCAATCGCACGGCCGGCCGTCGACTCCCGCGTCAGCCCCTCGTGCACAAGCCCGCGTGTTTCCTCCACAAGTCCGTTATCAAACATCTGGCTGGACCGCAGGTCGATTCGCGGATTGAGCCACGCCGACTCGGTTGCCAGCCCCACCACTTTCGTGCCCCATCGGGGTACCTCCCGGCGGGTGGGCATGCTCGCGGCATACGGCTTCCCCGTCAGCTCAATGACCTCCAGGGCACGGACTGTGCGGCGCTCATCGTTTTCCTCAATGATGGCCGCTGCCGCGGGATCCTTCTGCGCGAGCTCCGCATGCAGCGCATGTACTCCGATCTCCTCGGCGCGTGCCTCCCAGCGTGAGCGAACGGCAACATCGGTGGGAGGAAACCTCCACGCGTCGACAAGGCTCTGGTAGTACATCATCGAACCACCGACCAGAACAGGGCGGATACCCCGCGCCAGAAGATCAGCGATGCAGGCCTCGGCCAGCTCCTGGTACCGCTGCACCGAAGCCTCCTGAGTCACCTCCCAGATATCCAACAGGTGATGCGGAATCCCCCGCCGCTCCTCCACGGAAAGCTTCGCCGTACCGATATCCATCCCCCGGTAGAGCTGCATCGAATCCATATTCACGACCTCACCCCCAAGCTGCTCGCACAGCCTCAAAGAGAGGTCAGATTTCCCCGATGCCGTCGGGCCAACAATCGCGAGCGGACAAAGAGCAGCGGACGTCATACGGACAGTGTAATCATCCGAAAAAAACGCGGACTTTTGACCGCAGTCGCTGTAAACTGAGAATGGATTCCGGGCACAACTCGGATCGCATGTATTTGGCAGCCGTGTTGCGCGGCACTACGGAGCCGCCGGTGGCGGTAGAAGGGCATGGAAACCCATGACGACGCAGAATCTCAATCCTGACGACCCCCGGACCGCCGCTGGGAAACCGGACGCACCCGCGTCAGCACCGCGTCCCACCCCGAAGCCTGGCCCCCGGCCCAAGCCCGGCCCCGCCCGTTCACGCGCACCCCGTCGCTCCCCCGCAGCACCTAAGCCTGCTACCTCCTTCACGCTCGTCGGTGCACCGACCATTCCCGTCGCGTCCACCAACCCCTCTGCCTTCGGCCGTGCCGATGACAAGGGCACCATCTTCCGCACCACCGCTGTCGGCGAGGTAGAGGTCGGCTCCTGGCAGGCGGGCGACCCCACACAGGGACTTTCCCACTTCGCACAGCGCTTCGATGACCTGCGCACGGAGGTTCTCGTACTCGGCAGTCGCCTGGAAGCACACCCGGAGGAAGCCTCCACCATCGCCAACCAGGCACGCGGTATTGCCGACCGCCTCGGCGACGAGCAAGTCGTCGGTGACCTCGACTCCGTCAGCGCCTACCTCGACTTCCTCGTCAACGCGACCGAGTCCGCGCACCAGGAGGCAAAGAAGGCGAAGGAGGAGCGCTCCGAGAAGGCCATCGCCCGCAAGGAAGAACTCATCGCCGAAGCTGAGTCCATCGCCGCCGACTCCACCCAGTGGAAGGCCGCCGGAGACCGTCTCAAGTCCATCCTCGAGGAATGGAAGACGATCCGTGGCATCGACCGCAAGACAGACGACGCACTGTGGAAGCGTTACGCCCGCGCTCGCGACTCCTTCCGCCGCCGTCGTGGCAGCCACTTCGCTGAGCTCGACCGCAACCGTGCCGCTGCCAAGAAGATCAAGGAAGATCTCGTTGAGCGCGCCGAAGCCCTACAGGATTCCACCGATTGGGGCGAAACTGCCAGCAAGTACCGCGAACTCATGAAGGAATGGAAGGCCGCCGGCCGTGCACCGCGCGATGCCGATAACAAGCTGTGGGCACGCTTCCGCGCCGCACAGGATGTCTTCTTCGGCAACCGCGATGCTGTCACCCGGGAACGCGACGAAGAGTTCGAAGCCAACGCTGATGCCAAGCAGGCGCTCATCGACGAATACGAGCCGCTCATTCAGCCCGACAAGGACCTCGATTCTGCCCGCACCAAGCTCCACGAGTTGCAGGACAAGTGGGAAGACATCGGCTACGTCCCCCGCAACCGCATCCGCGAGTTTGAGCAGAAAATCGCAGCCCTCGAATCCCGCGTCTCCAACGCCGCCGATGACCAGTGGCGTCGGACCGATCCGGCTGCCCAAGCCCGCGCCGACCAGTTCTCCCGCAAGGTAGACGAGCTCAACGAGCAGGCCGATGCCGCCGAAGCTAAGGGCAAGGCTGCCAAGGCCAAGGAGCTGCGCGCACAGGCTGTTCAGTGGCAGGAGTGGGCCGACACAGCCAGCCACGCCGTCGAGGATCGTTAGCCTTCGGGGGTGGGCTGCTCCCCCGTTGTGCGCTGCGGGGTGCCTTCGGCACCGTTATGGTGTGGGGTATGGAAGGGAATTCTCGGGGGGATTATTTACTCCTTTATGCAGATACGATGAACTCCATCCTTGGTCAGTATCAGGGATGGAGTGTCACAAAGCTTATTCGGGGTGGGGCCGATCCGGTACATGCCCGGGTGATTAAAACCTGTGCAGCATCTACTTCGAGGCCACCAACGCCACCACCAAACAACAACACTGCCGTGAACGCTCCACCGCCAACCACCACACGATTGAATCGCTGCGGGAGATTGAACGGCATGTGCGCAAGCTGATAAACAAAAACCACGCCTGGAAACTCCGCATCGGCCTGCTACAACAACCCTCAGACCAGGCAGCGATCCAACACCGCGCCACAGAACTACTGACCGCCATTGATGCCCCTGAGGTGGACAACTCGAAGAAGTCGGTGTCGACCAGGAGGGTGAAAAACTCCACGTTGAAGGATTTGTGTGTGCGCACCTCCAGCCATTTGGTCACCCAGGCTGTTACTGCTGCGAAGGCGTATGCGGAAAAGGAAGGCATTGATCTGGCCGATGCCATCTGCCAGCTGATCCTGGGCAATGCCACCGGGAC
>JALFAQ010000004.1 GCA_022772305.1 Corynebacterium glucuronolyticum | reverse complement strand
TCGGCGAGTTTCTTAATGGTGTGGGCGGTAGTGGGGTCGTAGCCTGCCCGGACGAGTGCTTTTTTGGACATGCCGAAAGCCTCCCCGGCGATCACCATCGCCTGCGAGAGGAGCACAGCACAATCCGTCAAAGCGGTCATGCCACACACACTAAAGCAACCGGAGCAGGGGTCAAGGCCAATAACCCAAACCTGTGGAAAACTCAGCGGGAGGCACAAAAGCTATCCACAATTACATGGCGAAGAAGAAGCGGATGATGACGACGGTGATCGCGCCGATGAGGGCGGAGGCGGGGACGGTGATGGCCCAGGCCATGCCGATGGGCTTCATGAGGGACCAGTTGGCGGAGTGGTCGACCACGCCAATGCCGAGGACGGCGCCGATGAGAATGTGCGTCGAGGAGACGGGCAGGCCAAGGAGGGAGGCTGCCATGACGACGGCGGCGGCGGAGAGCTCGGCGGAAAAACCGCTGGCGGGGTGCATCTTGGTGAGGCCGGTGCCGACGGTGTGGATGACGTTGCGGCCGATGAACCAGAGGCCGGAGATGAGGGCCACGCCGGCGGTGAGCATGAGGAATGGGGGGACCTGGGTTTCGGCGACGATGGCGTTGTAGTGGAGGACGTCGATAACAGCGGCGAAGGGGCCGACGGCGTTGGCGATGTCGTTGGAGCCGTGGGAGAAGGCGAAGGCCGCGGCGGTGAAGACCTGCATCCAGGAGAAGATGACGAAGGTGGCGATGTCGAGAGGCTTGTTCGTCATCTGCTTGGCGAACACGTGGACGGCGAACCAGGCGGTGACGCCGACCATGATGAGGACGATGACGGTGGCCGTCGGGGTGAGGTCGATGCCGGTGTGCTTCAGGCCCTTGAAGAGCAGCATCGCCGCGATGATGACGGCGCCGAGGGCGGCGAGAAACGGGGTGCCGTGGATGAGGGCGCGGTGTGCGTTGATGGACTCCGCGCGCATGTTGATGCGGTAGAGCTCCCGGTAATAGTCGGATTCAAGGTCTTCCAGGCTGTAGTTTTCGCCGGACATGGTGATCGTGTCGCGGCCCATGGCGGCGGTCTGCTCGGCGCGCTCGGCATCGCTCATGCGCGACAGGGCTTCCTTGTTGCGGCAGCGGCACTCGGTGCGCTCCGCGCGGATGTGGGAGAGCTTCTCCTCCGCCTGGTCGTTGTAGTGGAGGATGGAGCTTTTGATCGTCTTATAGAGGAAGAAGGTGCACAGGCCGCCGAGCACCGGGGAGATGAACCAGCTGAGGACGATTTGGCCGATTTCGCCCCACTGGACCATCTGCCAGGGGTGCCGGGACGCGCTGGCGACGAAGCCGGTGGTCACGGCGGCGCCGACGATACCACCGACGATGGAGTGCGTGGTGGATACCGGCCAGCCTTTGAGGGTGGCGACGAGCAGCCACACGGCGGCTCCCACCAGCGCCGACATCATGATGTAGGCGAAGTCCATGGGGTTCAAGGAGATGCCATCGAGGTCAACGATGCCGGATTTGACGGTGTCGGTCACCTCACCGCCGGCGAGCATCGCGCCGCCGATTTCGAAGACGGCGGCGATGAGTAGCGCCTGTTTGAGGGTTAAGGTGCCGGCGCCGACGGAGGTGCCGAACGAGTTCGCCACGTCATTGCCACCGATGTTGAAGGCCATGAAGGAGCCGAACAAGATGGTGAGAATGAGGATGGGGAGATGGGAATTAACCCCGACGACTCCAATTGCCCAGAGGGTAAAGGAGATAACTGTTGCGGTAAGCAGAATCGCGAATACGAGATGCAGAGCCTTGTCAGTTCGGGTGGCCATGCCCTCTATTGTCACTCACCGCGTCCCAAAGCTTTAACTTGCCACCCCTTTTCGCACCAATCAGAGGTTTGTAATACATTTCGGGCATCCAACATAACGCGCCGATTGACCAGGTCACCGGCCTTTTGCGGATCAAGCTGCTTGAACTCATCCCACTCGGTAGCGAGTATGGTGAGGTCTGCCCCCGACAACGCATCATTCACATTTAGTGCATAGTCGAGGGTGGGGAAGACTTTTGCGGCGTTGCCCATCGCCTCCGGGTCATAAACCGTGACGTTCGCGCCCTTGAGGGAAAGGGAACCGGCGACCGAGAGGGCGGGTGAGTCGCGGACATCGTCGGAGTTGGGCTTGAACGCAGCCCCCAGAACGGTGATGTTTTTGCCCAGCAACGAGCCGTCGCAAAGCAACTTGGAGAGCTCAACCACGTGCTCGCGGCGACGCATGTTGATGGAGTCGACTTCGCGGAGGAAGGAGAGGGCTTCCGACGCGCCGAGCTCGCCGGCGCGGGCCATGAAGGCGCGGATGTCCTTGGGGAGGCAACCGCCACCGAAGCCGAGGCCGGCGCGGAGGAATTTCTTGCCGATGCGGTCGTCATAGCCGATGGCCTCGGCGAGTGTCACCACGTCGGCACCGGTGACCTCACAGATTTCGCTGACCGCGTTGATGAAGGAGATTTTGGTGGCGAGGAAGGAGTTCGCGGAGACCTTGACCAGTTCGGCGGTGGGCAGGTTGGTGAGGACGAGCGGGGTGCCCTGGGACAGTGGCTGGGCGTAGATCTCGCGGGCGGTGTCGATGGCGGGCGAGTCGGGCGCGGCGGTGCCGAGGACGATGCGATCCGGGCTGATCGTGTCTTCGACGGCGAAGCCCTCGCGGAGGAACTCGGGGTTCCAGACGATCTCCACGTGGGTGCCCTCGGGGGCGAGGCGATCGGCGCGGGCCTGCAGGTCGGCGGCGGTGCCGACGGGGACGGTCGACTTGCCGAAGATGATGTGGCCGCCGCGCAGAAGCGGAACGAGCGTGTCGATCGCCGCGTAGACGTAGGTGAGGTCGGCGGCGTAGGAGCCGTGGGTTTGTGGCGTGCCGACGCCGAGGAAGTGCACGTGGGCGAAGTCGGCGGCGTCGGCGTAGCTCGTGGTGAAGTTCAGGCGACCCGATTCAACAGTGCGGGTGAGGATCTCCGGGAGGCCCGGCTCGAAAAACGGCACACGCCCGGCGGAAAGTGCCGCGATCTTGGATTCGTCCACGTCCACGCCCAGCACCTCGTGGCCGAGCTCGGCCATGCAGGCGGCGTGCGTCGCGCCGAGGTACCCAGTTCCAATCACTGTCATTTTCATGGAATCTGAGTGTAAGTGCGTTTGGCCCGGCCCGCTACTGGAAGTTCAAATACGCCTTCGAGGGGGTGGGTCCGCGCTGCCCCTGGTACTTGCTGCCGAGGGTGCCGGAGCCGTACGGGGTCTCCGCCGGGGAGCTGAGCGTGAAGATGGCGAGCTGGCCGACCTTCATGCCCGGCCACAGGGTGATGGGCAGGTTGGAGACGTTGGACAGCTCGAGGGTGATGTAGCCGTCGAAGCCCGGGTCGATAAAGCCCGCGGTGGAGTGCGTGAGGAGGCCGAGGCGACCGAGGGAGGACTTGCCTTCCAGGCGCGCGGCGATCTTGTTGGACAGCGTGAAGCGCTCGAGGGTGGAGGCCAGCACGAACTCGCCGGGGTGGAGGACGAAGGAGTCGCCGTCGGGAACCTCGACGAGGGTAGTGAGGTCTTCCATACGCTTCTTCGGGTCGATGTGGGTGTACTTCGAGTTGTTGAAGACGCGGAAGAACCGGTCCATGCGGCAGTCCACGCTGGAAGGCTGGACGAACGTCGGGTCATACGGATCGATACCCAGGTCGCCATCGTCGATGGCACGTTTAATATCGCGGTCTGAAAGTAACACGCCTTCAGTGTAGTTGGTGGCTAGAGTGGGGGCATGATGATTCCCCGCAAGGCGTACCCGACCGCTACCATCCGCGAGTGCGAGGCCCCCCTCCTCGCCGCCCAGGAGTTCGACGATCAGCTCATGCTGGAGGCCGCCGCAGCCGTGGCTCACGTGGCAGAGGCGATGCTGCAGGGGACGGACAAACGGGTGTTGCTCGTAGTGGGGACGGGGGGCAACGGCGGCGACGCGCTGTACGCCGGGCAGATGCTCATCGAGAACGGCGCCGATGTCACGGCCGTCATCCCCGGCATACCACACACGCGGGCGTTCGAGCAGTTCACCGGCGAGGTGTTCCGCTACCCCGACGATCTGGACCCCGAGTTTGATTTGCTTATCGACGGCGTAGCCGGGCTGGGTGGTGGCCGACCGCTTGCGCCCGAGGTTCACGAGTTGTTCCTCCGCTGCGACTGCCCCGTGCTCTCCGTCGACGTCCCCAGCGGGGTCAACGCCGACACAGGTGAGGCGGCCGAGGCCTGCGTCACTGCCGACATCACCGTCACCTTTGGGGGCTTGCGTCTCGCGCACGCGCTGGCGCCCGAGTGCGGCACCGTGTTCGTAGCAGACATCGGCGAGACGGTCGACTGCGACGAAACCCTCGGGGAGCTCCTTGAGTATTCCGACGAGGAGCAACTGGAGACCTTCCTCGCCGTGAACACACACCTCGAAATGCAGGGCGTGCCGGCTCTCCCGCCGCTGCCACACAGCATGGTGCAGCGGTTCGAGCCACAGATCCACGACAACAAGTACACCAATGGGGTGCTCGCCATCATGGCGGGCAGCGCCGACTACCCCGGCGCGGGGATCCTGTGCACGGGGGCAGCACTGAACACGAACTCGGGGCTCACCTATTACATCGGTGCGGGGGAACCGATACTTCGGAACTATCCGGAAGTGGTGGTGCGGTCGAGCGTCGACAAGCTAAAAAAGGTAGATGCGGTGGTGATTGGGCCGGGGCGCGGCGAGTGCGCGGAGGAGCTCGCGCGGGTGTTGGCGTTGGACGTGCCCGTGGTGGTGGATGCCGACGCGTTGACGGCGTTGGGATCTTCTGACGTGCTGAAACAGGCGCTGCGGAAGCGGAGGGCGACCACGATTCTGACACCGCACGAGGGCGAGTTTGCCAGGCTCAGCGACGCGACGGGAACTGCGGCGGAACGGGCGCGGGCGCTCGCGGAAGACTTGCGGTGCACCGTGTTATTGAAGGGGCGGATTACCGCGGTGGCCGAGTGGTCAGACGGCGACGTGTTCGTGGCGACCGTCAACGCCGGCTGCAGCTGGGGCGCCGTGCCCGGATCGGGCGACGTCCTCGCGGGCATCATCGGTGCCTCGCTGGCGGCCGTGCACGCGCAGTACCCCGGCGCGCCACGGGAGCTGTTCACCCCGCTAGGACCTGTGTGCCTGCATGCGCTGGCCGCGTACCTCTCGGCGCGCACACCCGCGGGGCCCGCGCCGACGCGCGCGTCCAAGATCGTCGACGCGATCAGCCTGGCCATTGCGTTGCAGCTCCAGGGGTAGCGACCCCCGAGTTTGGTAGCCGCGTGCGCCGGTGGTAGGCTAAAACGCACTGCTTTGCAGTGCCTGCCGATGTAATTCAATGGTAGAATGTCAGCTTCCCAAGCTGAATACGCGGGTTCGATTCCCGTCATCGGCTCCACTTAGACGTCGAAAATGATAAGTCGGTGTTAGCGTTAGCGAGTATGTCCTAAGGGGGTCAAGAAAACTGCTTGCGTTAGCGAGTGTATAGCGCGTTTGCCCTGACCTGCGGAAACGCTTTCCTCTCTTTCGGCTGAGCGAGCGTTTGCGTTAGCAGGCGTTGATTTGGTCGAGGCGGACGCTATGGTCGGCGACCTCGGTAACGAGTTCGGCGTCGTGGGTGATGACAATGACGACGGCACCGGTATCGGCGAGTTTACGCATTACTCGGGAAATCGCGACAAGGTGCTTGTAGCCCACACCTGATGTTGGCTCGTCAAAGATGTAAACTTTCTTGTTCGCGGCAAGCGCTGTAGCAATAACCAGGCGTTGGCGCTGCCCACCGGACAGAGCCTGAGGATGATCGGACTCGTGCTCCGCAAGATCGAGTTCTTCAAGGATCGTGTGGGCGTCGATGTGCTGCTTTTCGGCTTTGGTCGTGCCGAGCGTGACTTCGTCAATAACGGTGTCCGAGAACAGCTGCCGGGTGGGGTCTTGCATGACGAGGTAGGCGTCCCGGCCGGCGAATTTTTGCCCATTGAGTGTGATGGATGCACCTTTGGCTTTTTCGAGTCCGCAGACGATCCGTGCCAGTGTTGATTTGCCCGACCCGCACGGGCCAATGAGCGCTGTGATTTTCCCTGCCGGAAAGAGCACATGGCCGACATTGAGAACCGTTTTCCCGTGGCGGTAGGCGAAGGTGAGGTTGTCGATCGTGAGCCCTTCACCTTCTGGTTCGGGCAGGCTCGGCATGGGTACGGGCACTAGGGATCGCAGTCCAAGCTGTTTGCGCTCCTCATCCGAGGTAGCGTAGAACTCTTCGCCGGTTGCGGTGAGGGCGATCTTGCCTTTATCGAAACAGTAAACGCAGTCGACGATCCCGGCAAGGAAACTCAGCCGGTGTTCAGCGATGATGATGGTGTGTCCATCGGCTTTGAGCCTGGCGATGAGAATGGCGAGTTGGTCGATGACGTCAGCTGACAGGTTCGCGGTCGGCTCGTCAAAGACAATCAGCGACGTGTTGTTGCACATGGCGACGGCGCAGGCCACGCGTTGCATCTGTCCGCCTGATAGTTGTGTGACGCGGGATTCCAACAGGTCGGCGATACCTAACTCGGCTGCAACCTCGTCAATGCGGGCACAGATCTTCTGCGGGTCGCGACCGAGATTTTCTGGGCCGAAGGCGAGTTCTTGACGCACGTGAGTGGTGTAGAACTGGGTGCGCGGGTTTTGAAACACTGTCGAACAGTGGTGGGCAAGGCGTGGCAGGTCTGTTTGTGCCACGTCAATGTCGTCAACCGTGACGCTTCCGGTAAGGTCGCCGTCGTGAAAGTGTGGGATGAGCCCGTTAAACAGCCGTAACGCGGTGGTCTTCCCCGACCCTGAAGCGCCACACAGCAAGGTGACGGTTCCGGGTGTGATGGTGATGGTTGCGTCATTGATTGAGGGGTGGTCTGCTCCCCGATAGGTGAAGGTGACGCCGGTGGCTTGGGCTGTTGTCATAGGACGATTCTCCATATCGCGAAACCGATAACGATGAGCAGAATGACTGCGTCGATCACACGGAATTTCACGACCGTGACTGAGGTGGGCTTTGCGGTTCCACCCAGTCCGCGCACGAGGGCGGCCGATGCCAGTTCGTCCCCACTGCGTACCACGGTCGATAGCAGCGGGATTGTGAAGTACTGGGCCGCGCGCAGGGAAAGCGCGGACATGCCGCGTAGCCTCATCGCATCTGAGATCGCTTTAACCTCGTGGCCGATCACGGGCAGCACACGTAAGGCAACCGAGATTGGGATCGTGAAACAGGTCGGGATCCGTGAGCCGGCGAGTGCTTTTTGCAAGGTGGCGGGTCGGATCACGCCGATCGCGTAGGCTCCCATTCCTGCGCTGACACTGAATCGCCACATCCACTGCAAAAACACCACGAGGAACGCGCCGGCCGTTGACTTCCACACCTGTGGTATCACGAAGACGAGCCCGCCGAGGACCGCAAACGTGGCCAGGTAGACGGCCACCCAGATCGGGCGCACGAGCGTGTTGGGGTTGATCGCAACGCTCGCCAGCATCACGGCGGCGAATCCGCCCAGAGCACACACGAACCACGGCGAGTAGGCACTGTAGATCGTGGTGGAAACGATGACGAGCGTTGCGATAATGGTGCGCGGGTCGGGAAGTTTAGACAAGACCGGCCCGTTCAAAGTGTTTACGCGCAATCCGAGTTCCCATCAGACCTGCGATCCAGCCAACGATGAGCATCACGACGAAGAAGCCCAGCAGAATCGGAATCGTGACCACCTGCGCCATCTTGGCGGCGTAGTCTGCGCCCATTTGTTCGGCGATCTGCGACATATATGCGTCTTGGTTCATAAATAGCGGCATCCACGGTGACACGTAGATCGGCAAAATAAACAATGCGTAGGCCAGGGGAACGCGCACTTTCATGCTCTTCGGCCCCTTGGTGACGACCAGATCGGCAAGCAGGCCGAACACAATAGCAATAGCAATGCCGCCTACCCAGTGCCCGGTCACGGAGAAGAGGATTTCGATGATAATCAGCATGATTGTCAATGCCCACATCTTCGGCGTACGGGCAGTGAATAGAGCGAAGACAATGCCGTTAATGAGGATCGAGATTAAGAAGCCGGGGAACATCGCGGCCGGACCGAAGAAGCCGAGCATTCCGAATGCAAACACGATGACGAACATCAAGGCGGTGAAGACGCCAATGTTGATGAAGTCGCGCGTGTTGAGGCGCGAGGACGTGCGTGTGGACATAGTTATTCCTTTCACGATTGTGAACAGTGCTGTGTTTAGACGAGTTGCCATCCGGCTGCGTTGATGCGCTCTTGCCAGAAATCGCGGTATTGACCTGGCTGGTTGACCAGCTCGTCGTGGCACCCGCGCTGGGCGATATGCCCACCGTGGGAGAGGACGATGATTTGGTCGGCTTGGCGAATGGTTTCAAGTTTGTGGGCGATCACGATTAGCGTGGAGTGCCTGCGTAGCTCGTTCATCGCCGCAACAATGTTGGCTTCGTTTTCCGCATCCAGCGCGCTGGTGGCCTCGTCGAACAGCGCGATCGGGGCTTTCTTCACCAAGGCGCGGGCGATAGAGACGCGTTGGCGTTCCCCACCTGACAGTGCGCGCCCGCCAGCACCTGCCAATGAATTCCAGCCGTCTGGGAGCCGGTTGACGATTTCCGTCACGCCCGACAGGTCAGCGGCCCACCTGATTTCTTCATCGGTAGCTTCTGGGTTGCCAAGGCGAATGTTGGCTTCGAGAGTGTCATTGAATAAATAGACGTCTTGGAAAACGAGAGACACCTGGCGCATCAAATCTTCGGTGGTCTGCTCGCGCACATCAACCCCGCCAACGCGTACGCTGCCGGACTGCACATCCCAGAAACGTGCAACCAACCTCGCGATTGTGGTTTTTCCGCAGCCGGAAGGGCCAACCAGGGCACACATGCCGCCTTGCAGGACATGGAAGGAAATATCACGGAGAACCGGGGTGTCCGGATCGTAGCCGAAGGTGACGTCCTCGAAACGAACATCACCAGGAGCGCTCACCGGTGTGGAGACATCGGGTTCGGACAGTTCGGGAGCGTCCATGACCTTGTCGACGTGATTCATCTGCTGGCGGCGTTCTTCCAGCCCGGTCATGCAGCCACCGATGTCTTGGAGCATGGTGGTGAACCGCAGGCACATGCCGATGGTGACCACAGCGTTCAACGCATTCATCTGCCCGCCGAGGGCGAGTTGGGCGGTCAGCCAAATCATTACCACGACAAGGGCTTGGACGAACATTCCGTTTATCAGGTTCGCTAATGTTTCGATCCACAATGCTTTGCGGCTTTTGCGGTCAGCCTGTTTGAATGCCCGATCAAGGGCCGGGTAGTCGTCGGCGACGTGACAGGAGCGCAATGCGCCTTGGCAGGTGGCGAATTCGACCATGCGAGCCGCCAACTCTGACTCGGCTGGTTCGGAAACCTTCTTACCTTTATCAAGAAGCACGCGGGAGATATGGAGGAAGGCGAGCATGATTGGGAAGGCGATCGTCAAGGTCAGTCCCAGCCGCCAATCCCAGAACCAGGTTCCCACAGTGACTACGAGCACGGCTGAGAGTTTTTGGAGGAGGGAGAAAATAAAGTGCGCCGCCGACTCACCCAAGTTCATCATTTCCTGGGTGACCATGCGCGACAGCCGTCCAGAACTACCCGAATCGAACATGCCCAGTGGTAGGCGGGCTACCTTGTTGCCGACCGCTTGGTGGACGTCGTGAATGAATCCGAGGGCCCCGATATAGCCGGTGCGCATGCCATAAAACTCCGTGCCCACGCCCAGCACCGCGATTACCGCCAAGGCGATGAGCCATCCCCAAAACGATAACCCCCACACTGGCATTCCGGTCGCTAGGGCACTTGCTGCGGGGAGTAGCGCGAGCAGGGCAAAGCCGTGACACAGTCCTGAGACCGCACCCCACGCTTGGCCGACCGAGAGGTTTCGCCACGAGGCGGGTTCCATCAAACGCTTAAAGCGTGGCAGCAATAGTTGGTTCATCGTGTCATCTCCTCGCATGCACCTTGGGCAAGAAGTGCCTGATAGTGCGCATTACCCAACAGCTCGTCGTGTGTACCGACCACAGCAATGCGCCCGCGTTCCATGACGACGATTTGGACTGCCCCTCTGATCGAGGCCAGTCGGTGGGCTATCACAATCACGGTTCTGCCTTTGGCAAGCGTGGATAGGGCTTGTTGGATTTTCGATTCTGATTCCGGGTCCGCCATCGCCGTCGCCTCGTCCAGCACCAACACTGGGGCATCAACCATGAGCGCCCGGGCGATCGCGATACGGGCTGCCTGCCCGCCCGAAACGTGGGTGTCCTCCCCCAACACGGTGTCGTAACCATCTGGCAGGCTCATGATGAACTCGTCGATCTGCGCTGCCCGCGCCGCCTGCCGCACCTCTTCTAAAGTCGCCTCTGGCGCGCCAAGAGCGATGTTGTTTCGAATGGTGTCGCGAATAAGCTGTGCATCTTGCAGGACGAATGCGACCGTCGAATACAACACGTCCTGGGAAATGTTCTTTAGATCAACCCCGCCGATGGTGATCGTGCCAGCGTCCGGGTCATCGAAGCGGGCAATCAAACTCGCCAGCGTCGACTTCCCCGCGCCCGAAGGCCCAACCAGCGCGGTCACCGTGCCTGCCGGAATGCTCAGGCTCACTTCGTCTAACGCTTGGGTCTCGTCATAGGCATACGACACACCCCGAATCTCGATATCATGACCGTGTGGTGTCTGCGGCGCATTGGGCTGAGGCAATGCCGGTAGCTCCATGACGTTCACCAGCCTCACTGCCGCAGACCCTGCGAGCTGGTACGACCAGGCGATGGTTGCGACTGCCATCAACGCTCCCGGCAGCACCAAGGCGATCAACGTGGTCGTTATCACCTCGTAGATGCTCACCCAACCGGCGTTCATCATCAACGCGCCACCGCCAAGGTTCACGATCAACAACACCGGGATTGACACCCACGAAAATGAGGCGACCGACATCGACACCAGCGGCATACACCAAGCCCGGTAGAACTTAGAAAACTCGTTAGCTGCATCTAAATAGGCTTTATGTGCTTGGCCGACCTTGCCGAACGCTTTCACCACTGAGATACCGGCCACGAACTCGGCCATCGTTGCCGAAACTTGGGCGAGCTTGGTGTCCATTTGCGCGGTCTTTTCGTTCATGCCGCGCATCGACATGCCATACATGCCCACATAGATCGGGATCGTCGCGATCGACAGCAACGCGAGTCGCCAATCCACCACGAATGCATAGGCCAACAAAGCGAGCGGGGAGACGATCGCGTTCAGTTTCTCGATCGGCCCGTGCGCGATCACTGTGTGCACCGTGGCCGTATCATCCTGAATGGTCTTGCGGATCTTTCCCTCACCCTCGCGGGTAAACCACGACAGCGGAGCAGTCGACATTCGGGCGGCAATTTGCCGACGCATCTGATTACGCAACGACAGGTCAATAAAATGCGTCACGCCCAATGCAACAAAATATAAGGTCAACCGGGCCATGTATGCGCTGACGAGGAGCATCACGATCCAGTTCACCCCCGCCGGGTCCACCTGGTCTTGCATAAGTTCTCTGCCAAGCTCCACCAGAGCCACATACGGGGCAATAGCCAACACACCAGAGAGAAAAGCCAAAACCTGCGCGATAAACAGTTTGCCTTTCACCGGCTGCGATAGCTGACGGATCGCGTTCTGGCCAGCGACAGATTTTTCCTTCGCCGACCCGTACCCGTCTTCAACAACCTGATCCGTTACACTATCGTTCACGTAAACACCATCCTTATTAAGTAAGGCTAACCTTACTTTATTTCTGGGAGGTGTGCCTAACCGTGCACGTCAACTGATACGAGCATCACTCTTTCAGGGCCATGCTCACCTGTTCACCTGTGCGGAACACGAACCGGATCGTATCCTCGTCTACGATGGCGTGATCGATGAGAGCGCTCCATTGTGCGGGGTGAAACTCGCTCACAGGTTCGCCCGTCAAATCGCCTAGGGCTGTGGTGATGGCGGCGTGCTTGGCGGTGTTCGCTGCGATATCTGCTTCCAGGCTTGTTTTACGTGCGAGCGTCTTACGGTAGATAGTATCGAGTTCGGTGTAGCGGGCTTGGTAGGCGTCCTGGTTGAGCGCACACCGCTGGTTTTCCGCAATCAGCGCCTCGATCTGCTCGGTCAGCTCCACGATTTTTGTTTGGCAGGCAGCGGCCTGTTCTTCCAAACGGCTCGTACCGAACATGTCGCCAAGCACCTGCGGTAGCTGGCTTTGCTGCGGACGGCGGGCGATCAGTTGATTGAGCGCTTGCACGAAAGAATCCTTGATCTGCTCGTCTTTCACCGTCGCGCTGCTGCAGGGATGTTCGTCTGTGTATTTGTGGTTGCATTGCCAGACTGTGTACTTGTATTTCGTGTTCGACGCCCACGTCTTACGCCCATACCACACCCCACACCGAGCACATTTGAGCCGGGTGGAGAACAAGCCGACTTTCGCTGACGATATGTTGCCATGCCTGGTGGCGAGCTCGTATTGCACTTGATCCCAGATGCGTGGAGCAATAATCGGCTCGTGGTTGCCTGTTACGTAGTATTGGGGTACTTCGCCTTCGTTGACCTTCATCTTTTTAGTAAGGAAATCGGTGGTGAACGTCTTTTGCAGCAGGGCGTCGCCTTTGTATTTCTCGTTCGACAGGATGGAGCGCACTGTCGATGTCGACCACACTTCTTTCCCGCGTGGGGTGAGGATCTTGCGGGCAGCGAGTTCGGTTTTGATTTCGCTGATGGCCATCCCGTCAAGGAACAGCTGGTAGATCAGCCTGACGGTCGGAGCTTGGGTTTCGTCGATGACGAGGCTGCCGTCTGCTCCTTTCTTGTATCCGAGTAGGGATTTGTAGGGCACCATGACTTTCCCATCTTGAAAACGCTTCCTGTGCCCCCAGGTGACGTTCTCGGAGATCGAGCGGGATTCTTCTTGCGCCAGTGAGCTCATGATCGTGATCAATAGCTCGCCTTTGGCGTCAAAGGTGTAAATATTTTCTTTCTGAAAATAAACCTCGACGCCTGCGTCTTTGAGCTTGCGCACGGTAGTGAGCGAGTCGACGGTGTTGCGTGCGAACCGGGACACACTCTTGGTGAGGATCAGGTCGATTTTGCCTGCCAGGGCGTCATCGATCATGGTTTGGAAACCTTCGCGACGTTTCATGGAGGTGCCAGAGATGCCCTCATCGCAGTACATGCCCGCGAACTGCCAATCATTACGGGAATGAATGTAGGTGGTGTAGTAGTCGATTTGAGCCTCATAGGAGGAGGTTTGCTCTTCCATCTCGGTGGAAACTCGCGCATACGCGGCCACCCGCCTGTGTGCTGGTACACCAGATGAGGCTGCGGCAGATCGAAGCTTCTTTGTTGCGGGTATCGCTGTGACGGTGCGACTCATGCCAACCTCCCCTCACTGGTTAACCCCACCGGCGTCATGGTTCCATCCGCGAGGTGGAATGTGAGCTGATGCTCGAAGGCCTCGATCATCACGACCTGCTCAGCAACATGGACAGGATCGAAACCCTGGGTGCCGAGCATGTCTGCGCAGGCGTGTTCGAGGAGTGTTTCGCGCAGGTTGTGCCCCCTACAGGGGTTGCCGTTCCCGGTGCAGGCACTCCAACAGCGCCAAAACTTATACGAGGTTCCAGACTTGTAGGTGCGGGTTTTGCGTTGATAGTTCTTCCCGCACGCGCCGCAGCAGATCCGTCCGGTGAATACGCCCGTGTTCTTTGACGGGGTCGCCGCCGGACCCACCTCACGCCTGTGCGCGATTTCTGCCTGCACCGCGTCAAACATCACCTCATCAATGATCGCTGGGAGGGCTTGCTCAACCCAATATCGCGGCAGCTCCCCGTCATTGAGCGCACATGTGGGTGCTTGGATTGTGGGGCGGTACATTTTCTGTAGCATTTGGCAGCCCTTGTAGCGCTCATTTTCAAGCATGCGACGAAACACAGACCCGTAGAACCGTCCCCCTCCCCGAGAGCGTTTACCTTCAGCATTGAGCATCGTCGCGGTTTTCTCCGGGCTGATCCCATCGAGATAATTGGCAAACAGTAAGCGCACGATCTTGGCTTCTTCTTCGATGATGGTGAACTGGCCGTCTGCCCAGTGGTAGCCATAGACAACGAAGGAGTTCGTGCCCCCGTTCTTGTACCGGTTGCGGATTGCCCATTTGACGTTGTGGGATAGTGAGCGTGATTCTTCTTGGGCGAACGAGGCCAGCAAGGTTAACAGCAGTTCCCCGTCAGCGCTAAGGGTGTCGATGCGTTCGCGTTCGAACCGTACGGCCACGCCAAGGTCTTTGAGCTCACGGACCGTAGCGAGCAGGTCGACAGTGTTGCGGGCTAGGCGTGAGATTGATTTACACAACACAATATCGACACCCCCGCCCCTGGCTGCATCCATCAGGTCGGCCAGGCCTTGCTGGGATTTTGTTGACCTACCCGTAATACCCTCATCGGTAAACACCCCTACATAGGCCCATCCGGGTGTGGATTGGATCAGGCGCGAATAATACGAAACCTGCGCCGATAGGGATGCTAACTGCTCTGTGCAGTTGGTTGAGACCCGCGCGTATGCTGCTACGTTGACCAGTTTCGGGGCAGGCGGCCGAACTGGTGTCACCACACTAACTTGTGCCACGTTTTCTCCTTTCGCGTTAGGTCTATACACGCTCTAAACCAGGTGTTTATCCAGTCGTTTCGCCCACTATTGATGGTTGATAGATCGGCGTCCACGCCTCCCATAACAACCGGTGAGCACGCTGATACTCTGCGGGCGTGAGCACACCCTGCCCCGCCAGCACGCTCAACGTGTGAGCGTCCGTAATGAAGGCGAGTTCTCGGGCGAACACGTCAGGTTGGGCCAGTTGATCAACAGGAGTGACGAGCGTGTTCATGGTCGTCCGCCGCGCGTGCCGAATCGGGCACGTACATAGCAGGCGTGACAGCAAAACTTTTGACCTGGCTTGTCCACGATCGCGAAGCGGCGTCCGCAGTGCGTACAGGTCTGCTCGCGCACAGGCTCGGTTTTCTGTCGATGCCGCCACGCTTTATGCCTGCAGGCGGGCGAGCAAAACCTAGCCCGAGCTGCTCCCTGTATAGGGTTGGCACACCACTGGCACACGCGCTCGACCATCACCGGAGCGGCGTCAAGGTTTCGGGTTGTGCAGTACGAGCGGACCTGGTCACGAGTCAGGGCGCAAAACTCGGCAATCGCTTTATACCCCCAGCCCGCCGTGCGCAGGTTACGGATACGTTGTTCATCAAGATCATTCACAGTGGGGTCACTCCCTTCACCCCACTGCCGACAAACCCCCGATTGTTAAATCCGTCCATGAAACGACGAAAAGCCCCGCCACCACCGGCTCCCCCGAGGATTGGGAAGTCACAGTGCTGACGGGGCTAAGTTCGTTGACCTCTAGCTGTTAGTAGCCGAGCTTGGCATTCACTCGCGCTTGGACCGCGTTGTAGAGGTTGCCCAAGCGGCGCTTACGTTCCTCACCATTGCCGTACTCGCCACGGATCACGGCATCAGCGAGGGCATCAATGTTGGGCCCAGCAGGCTTCGCTGGCGCGTTGCCAGAAAGCTTCTCATTGACTCGCTGTTGGACAGCCGCGTAGTTGGCTCCGAGGCAACGCTTACGCTCATCACCATTCCCGTACTCGCCACGAATGACAGCGTCAGCCAATGCGTCGATGTTCGGTGCTGCAGGAGCAGGAGCTGGTGCCGGGGCTGTGCCGATCATCTGGTCATACCAAGACTGGGCGCGAGCCATGTATGCGGCGTGCTGGGAGCCAGCAAGAGATGCCGGACAGGCCGTAGCAGAGAAGTCCTTGTGCCCGAACACGTTCTTCCCCCACTGGGGTCGGCCGAGACCGTAGAACTTGCAAACGGCCGCGACGAGGTGTGCACCGTTATCAAGGCACGCCTCGGATACAGTCCATGGATCACTGGTCATGTCGGCGTGTTCGATGCCAATACTGGTGGTGTTGGCGGCAAAGTTTCCTGCATGCCAGGCGGTATCCCGGTCCCATACGAGCTGGCCTATGCGTCCGTCGGTTTGGACTTGGTAGTGGGCGGAAGCAGGACGGGTTTGCCACACGTCGTAGCAGCCCCTGATGGTGAGGTTGCCTGCGTTGTGGTGGATGATGACCTTATCGATCCGCCTACCGTTCCTGCCGGGCGTGTAGTGCTTGTTCATGATGAGGTCGATATCGGCCTCAAGCGCGAGCCAATTCTTCATCAGTGAATCTCCTTATCTGTTGTGTTTTCAATTGTCGTTTCGGTCAGGGGTGGTCGTTTGTCGGCGCGGTTAGCGATCGCATCAAGCGCCCCACGCATTTGGGATGGGACGGGCAGGCCGAGGCGGGTGGCGTTCTCCACCAGCGAGATGCCTTCGTTGGATAGGTAGAAGAAGATGACCGCCGCGCGTAGGACTCCGGGTGCTCCGAGGATGTGGACGTCGATCAAATGGGCCAGGCCGACGAGAGTGAAGATGAGGATTTTGCGGCTGATACCTCTAAAACCGACGGATGAGCTGAGGCGGCGTTCGTTGATGGCGGCCAACACGCCGGTGATGTAGTCGGCGATAGCGAAGACGATCAACGCGTAAACCAAACCGTCTAAGCCGCCGAGGTAGGCGGCGAGCCAAGCACCGACACCGGCGATGCCGGTTTGGATGGCGTGCCAGATGGCGTGTATAGACATGGGTATTCCTTTCGTGGGCATAAAAAATTGCCCACACCCATCTGGGGTGAAGGCATCAAAAAAATCGGTGTAGCACTGGGCTACATGGTTGGGTCAGTCAAGACCTCAAGAATTGGCAGGCTCAAGTCGAACGAGGCCGCCTTGGGCGCTGGGAGTTCTTGGGCTTCGATGGCCTCTGCTGGTGGTGAGGGCGTGGCATCGGACTCAACTGGGACGATCGGTAGCTGTACTTCTTCGCTAGACGTTGACTCATCATCTGAAACGTCGGTCAGTTCTGTGTCCTTTTCTTCCTTGGCCTTCATTGGTTGTCCTTGGTGATGGCGTCGTAGAGAACGTCGTAGGCTTCCGCCGCCACGCCAGACAGTTCGCCCTCATAGCCGTCAAGAAGCTGGCGGATGTCTGCTTCGTGTCCGTCGTAGGTGGGACCGGAGACTTCCGCAACAGATGCCAGTAGTGCTTGGCGTGCGTCGAGGAATTCACTGGCTTTGTCGGGGTTGGCAAGGACGAACGTGCCATCGTCGGCGAACACTGGGCGACTCTGATCGTCAAGTGTTGCGAATTGGGTGACGAGGTCGTATTCGTCTTCCCCGAATCGCGCGATCGCTTCCTTCACTAGCGCCAGGAGTTTGGAGCGGGCACGGGACTGAGCGGCCTTGAGCGGCATATTGGTGAGTAGGTCTGCGATGGGTTGCAAATACTGGTTGGCGATCATGATCTTCATCAGTGTTTCCTTTTCTATGCGAGGTTGGTGGACATGGCCGACAGGCCTGTGTTGGAGAAGTACCGCCAGGTTATATTCGAGCCGGTTCCGGAGATGGATGTGATCCAGCCTTGATTGAGCAGGCTGAGGATTGCGTTCATTCGCGACATTAAATCTTTGGTGCGGTCGAATAGGCGGGTCATGTTGTAATACGACCCGTTGGTGACGACCATCAGGTCATAGGTGTGGAAGACGATCTTGGACAGCCCGCTTTGTCCCACCCAGCCCGAATAGGTTCCCTTGCCCGTCAGCGTGCAGTCCTGCAAGGTCACATATCGTGAGCCCGTCGTGTAGAACTTGTAACCGCCGGTTCGCAGATCGGAGCCGAGGTGGATACCTGCTTTGCCGTAGAACAAGCCTTTCGGATCCAACGTCAGGCAGGTGTAGTAGTCTCCGCCGGAGGTTTTCTGGTAGGTCCAGGCGACGTAGTCGCCTTTGTAGGCGAGCTGGTTGACGATGCCTTGCACATTCGGCTTGTCCTTGTGAGCCCGCCGCGCGAACTCGCCGATATAGCGGGTCCCGTACCAGAACTGCATCCCAGCGCTCGTAATCTTTCCCTCCAACGTGGAGGCGTCATACCAGGCGATCTGCGTGGGCGTGATTCGGATAGATTGCGTCCAGCCAGCTAAGCCTACTTGGATGGCGTTGGTGGCGAGCTTGTCGGCCGTAATCGACCGCGCGGCGATCCTGCCTGCGCTGAGGTAGCCGGTGGTGATCTTGCCAGCATCCAGCGAAGCGATCTTCGCGCTGGTGACCGCAGCGTCTTTGATCATCGCAGTGGTGATGTATCCGTTGGCGATCGTGAGCTTATCCGAGGTAATGGACCCTGCTGCGATGCGTGCAGCCGAAAGCGTCCCGGTCGTGATCTTCGAGGCCGATAGATTCCCGATTTTTGCGTCCGTGATCGCCGCATTCGAGATCATCGCATTGGCAATAAACCCGTTGGCGATCGTCAGCTTGTCCGAGGTGATGGATCCAGCCTGAATGCGTGCCGCTGCTAGATAGCCCGAGGTGATCTTGCTCGCTGACAGGTTGGCGATTTTCGCGTCGGTGATCGCGGCATCTGCGATGTGTGCGGTGCCGATGGCGGCGTCTGCGATGTGTGCTTGGCTGATCGCTTTCGCCCCGATCATCGCGCCACCCACCGGTGTCTGTTTCCATTGGTTGTTGGTGAGGATGTATTGGCGGGCGATCACGCCGTCTACGCGCACTTGCCACAGCGCGCCCTCTGGCCTGCCAGCAGCGTCCGCTACGCTCGGGTCAACAACGGCAATCGTGAGCTGTCCATCCGAGGTCACCGCAACGTCGTGGGCATCCTGCGCCAACTGGGTAGCACCAGCGGCTGTGGTCTTGGCCTGGTCAATCTCGACCTGCGCGGTGGCGAGGCGTTCATGCACCTGGTCGGCGGCGTTTTGTGCATCCTGGGCAGCGGCGAGGGCGTGGTCGACCTCTGCGCGGGCGGCGTCGAGTTCCGCGCTGATCTGGACATGGTTCAGATCAGTGGCGAGTGCTATCCAGCCGGGCTGCCCGGTGTCGGTGAGCTGGTAGATCCAGATTTCGGTGGTTTCGCCGTTCGCGCGAAACCAGGTGTCACCCAGCTGTGCCTTCTCAGGCTGGATGGTGTCGTAGTGGTTGGTGTTCTTCCCATCAGCTGAAGCGAGTGCGAATCCTGCCGCATCTGAGGCCGACATGGCCGTGTTGATGGCGGTTTTGACTTGGCGGGTGACGGTCGTGAACTTCCGAGCTACGGTTCCAAGTTCGACCGAGATGTATTGACCTGAGAGTGGGTTGTATTCGT
This sequence comes from Corynebacterium glucuronolyticum, assembly GCA_022772305.1. Lineage (GTDB taxonomy): Bacteria > Actinomycetota > Actinomycetes > Mycobacteriales > Mycobacteriaceae > Corynebacterium > Corynebacterium glucuronolyticum_A. Next base: position 11,313 of record JALFAQ010000004.1, on the reverse strand, counting down.
ATGCCACGACCCGTGCCATGAGCGCAACACCAAGATCAGCGTGGCGGACGGTCACGGTATCGCCAATCTCCACGGTCTCTAGCCGTGCAAGATCAGCGTATTCACGGGTTTGTGAAAGGTCAGTGAAGCGGATCTTGTACGAAGCAGACGGCTCATCGACATGTCTTGCGCTGAATTCTGCCGCCGCTAGACGGCGCAACTGCGCGTGGGCTTGATCGAGCGGAAGTTCCCCCTCACGCGGATTGTCCTTATCCGTGATGGCTTTGACTTGTCCGTAGCGGATGACGCGGATACGCGGCACCACATAAGAGCTGAATTTCGGCGAATCCACATAGAGCTCAGGCAAGAGTAGGCCGTCGTAGCCGACCGGTAAAATCCGCGTCACCACCGTCGAAAAATCAATGGATGATTCGAAGCCGGTGAGGTTCTTGCGGTCACGGATGACCACACCGTGGTTGGTTCCGCGCATGGGCGCGTGATGGATGTGCCAGTTATCGCGGGCCAGTTCGCCGCCCCAACGCGAAGCGAACGTGTTGTCTTGCGCCTCATCCATGATGGCGGCAGCGATGGGCATGCGCACCACCCGAGTGCTCGCCCGAGTCGTGGTGTCGGAGCTGGTGGCGGTGAACCTGTGGGGCGTGTTCGCAGCACCCAGCAGCTGGTCGAGTGCAGCCTTGGCGGTTTTGTTGACCACGTAGGTGTCGGCGATGAGGTTCGCAGCCAGATCATAGAAGACATGAAACGCGCTCACTTCGAGAAAGCCGTCAAGGGTGGTGACAACCTCGCTAATACGGAACCCCTGACGTTGCTCCAGTCCTGGCACGGGCGCTGCCACAATGTTTTCCACTACGAGGTGCGTGGCTGAAGGGTCATCTGCTGGGTAGGTGAAGGTCAGGGAGAATTCGCCACCTAGTTCTTCGACCACGATCGGGTTGATGATCTCCCGATCCAAGACTCCTAGCCCGGTGGCGGTGAATGTGGTGGCGGTGCGGTCGTGAACCGTAATCATGAGGGTGCCTTCCAGGCAAGACAATGACCACCCCATACAAAGGGGCAGCCATCAAAGTGAGATGAGTGAGAGCGGTTTAGGGGTTGCGCCAATTCGGCACTATGGCCACTTGTGAGATACCCGCACCGAGCGTGATCCGATTGACCCCAGGTTTGAAGGTTGGGAATGCTTCACTGAGCGCATCCGTCTGCACACGACCAGATACGTGTGCGACGAGACGCGCGCTGTCGAGCGTGACGGAGCCTGCTGGTGAGTTCACGTGATAGACACGCGCATTGATCGTCAGCGAGAGCATGCCCGTGCCTGTAACAGTGATGATCGGATCGGCATCGAGTAGGCCGGGGTTAGTGATCGTCCCCGACTCCGACATCGTTACGGGCTTCAAGCCCTTGGTCAGGTAGGTGAAGGGCTGGCAGGTGAGCCGTGCGGTGAACAGCCCCCACCCCGACAACTCACGCCGTAGTTCGCTCACTTCGCAGTGTTTGACCTTGCGGTAAATACCAGGCTCGACCGTGAGTGCAATGGTCTGGGCATTGGTGAGCTCGTGAGTGGCTCGCCGGTACTGGTCGAGACCGCCACGGATAGGAACGGCGAGCTCAAGCTCGATCTCGGTATCCTCCCAGCCCGTGAACCTGGTCAGGGTGCCTGCTCTGCCCTCGACCTCAATATCATCCACCGCACGCACCGATGCAGGAATCGCAACCGGGGCGGTCAAGCGCAGACCAAGCGACGTAGAGGTCACCGCGCTGTTCAGGGTGAAACCAAACATTAGTAGCCTCCTGCCATCACCGACTGCCTACGGTCGATTCGTGCGAGTTGTTTATCGAGGGCGGGTGCGAGTTTGCCCACCAGCGTCCCATCCGACAACGTCACGCTAATGTCCAGCGAGGACAGGATGTGCTTTGCTGTGGCATCGACGATGCTCGCGACATCCACACGCTCACTATCAGCACCGCCACTAGTATCGCGATTGATAGCTATGGGTTGTGGGGTGAGATCAACGGCCGGTACCTGCAGATCCGCCACCGTCTCGATCGGCACATGAAGCCCGTCTTCAAGCTCGGCGAAGGCGTCCATCGTGTCCCTAGCCAAACCAGTAGCGGCGGTGACGGCCTTGTTGCCATCAGTTTTGATCGAGCCTGCGAGGCCTTCGACAAGCATCCGTCCTGCCCACGCCATCTTGCGAGACGGTGAGTGGATGCCGAAGAAGCCAGTGATCGAATCCCAAATCCCGCTCGCCCAATTCGAGACCCGATTCCACAACCAGCCCGCCAAGCCTTGGATGCCATTCCACAGGCCGTAGACGAGGTTCTTACCCGCCTCCACCATCTGCCACACACCCTGACCAACAGCAGACACAATCCCAGAAATAATCGATGGGATTGCTGCCACGATCGTGGAAATAATCTGGGGCAACGCCCGCACCAACGCGGTGAGGAGTTGGATGCCTGCTTGGACAAGTTGCGGTATCGCCCCACCAATCGCCGACACAATCGAGGCGATAATCTGCGGCAACGCGGCCACGATCGTTGTAATGATCTGCGGCAAAGCCGCCACAATCGCCGTGATGGTCTGCGGCAACGCACCAATCAACGCCATCAGCAGCTGGATGCCTGCTTCGATGATTTGCGGAATCGCCCCCACAAGAAACGTCACGATGCCGGTGATGATTTGTGGCAGGGCTTCGATGATCACGGGGATGGCTGCGATCAAGCCTTCGGTAAGTCCGGTGATGAGCTGCAACGCCGCATCAAGAAGCAATGGAAGGTTATCGACCAGACCCTGCCAGAAAGAAAAGGACGAAGCCCATCTTTTCTTTCTGGTTCTTGCTTCAGCGTTAAGATCCTCGACATTAAACCGGTAGATTCCAAGGAAGAAAGAAAAAGTTCGAGTGTTGAAAATGGTCTTAGCCATTATCACTCGGCCTCTAGAGTGATGACAGTATCGTAAAGACCGACTTCACGAAGGCTCTCGCGACGCTTCTTTTCAGCTTGAGATGTATACCCGACATAGGAAAGGGAAGCATCTTCGTAACGGCGGAAAGCAAAGACAGCTTGATTCATATGGATGGAGTTGAAAACTCCAAGATTCACCAGCAGATTAAAATCTTCTACGGATAGCCCCGTAACTCGTTTGAACAGATCCGGTTCGATCTTGGTAATAACGTCATAGAGGGTATTTTCCCTAAAATCAGTCAAGTACATAAACGCTGGGATTCGTGTAGCGAATTTTATGAGCTTTTCTTGAATCTGTTTCCGCTTAGACTTGTATTCTTTTTCCTCTTCAGAAAGCTCTTTTTTCTCTTTCTTACTCAGGGATTCGCCCTTTTCTTTCCTCGTCTTAGATACTGCCTCGCTCTTATTCACGACGGTCTCAAAGATGTCTGATCCCAAGGCGCGGAAACCTTCAATGCTCATGATGGCTTCCATGGCGTGCTCGTTGCCCATGATTTTCTTCAACGTCAGGTTGTCCACGTTCACTAAAATGGCGGACTCCCATTTTTTGGCCAGCAATGTGGCAGAGGTGCCCGACATTGCGATATCAAGAACTTCACCAGCATCGATTTCCTTCATTGAGGCACCGTCATAGGCAAGGACCGGCAGATATTGAACTAATTGAGCAACGGCGTGTTCAGGGCTTTTTGCCTCCGGATGTAATCCGATCGCGTAATCAGCTATCTGCCTCAATGCCCGAGTAGGGGCGAAATCGAAGACGAAACCAACCGGTTTCAAAATCTCCTCTCGGCTTGGGTCATCTCCGTCAGGATTCTTTATAGCCCAAGGTGACTGAACACGGAATGCGGCTTGGAAGTACGACTCGGGGCTAGCGAGATTACGTAGCATTAGGATCGCTGACCACTGCTTTACCGTCACTCCTGTCGTTAGCTTTCCACAAGAGAGTGTAATTGTCTTCGTGTCATGGCCGTCTCCAATTGCTTCGCGAACGGGTGGCAAGGCCTCCACTCCCACCCCCGCAGCTGCCCCAGCGGCAACTATCACAGTGTACTGATGCCAAAAAGTGTTGTGTCGAGCTTTTAACAAATTTGCCATCGCTTCACACGAAGCCACTGTTGGTAGATACCAGAACGAGTGCTGCAGGTATGGCAATAAGCGAGCGTCAGCATAAGGAAAAGGTGGACGACCTCCAACTTTGAGCATGTCCATCTGTGTCGGAGCATGCTCCCCTCTGATAAGTTCAAGCCATTTTTGCACATCAGTTTCGTGTACAAAGCGAGCATTTTCTCCAGTGCCAATAGCGTCAAAAAAGGTGTTGAGATCAAATTCATCAAATTCACCTTGGTGGGCAATCGCCACGAGCTCATCTGGCATACGGTAGGTCATCAGTCGCATCTCTGGCAGTGCGGAATACGGATTCCACTCACCCGGATGCTCAGATGACCACCGACGTTTGGCCAACTGCTCATCGGTGTACGTCCAGTTGAAAATTTGCTCTTCGATAAACTCACCAGTCGCTAAAGCTCTAAACGGCGTACCGGATAGGTACAAATAGGCTCTAGTCGTAATTGGAAGAAAATCCGCTTCATCACTGCCTAGCTCATCGAGATTTTCATCGAAAGTAGTTAGCCCATCATGGTACTCTGCCTTGAGTTCCTTGGCCGCTTCCTTCTCATCCTCTCCTTCAAACAAGGCTTTCGCGTTCTCTCTCCAAGCACCAAAGTGGTACTCGTCAAAGACCACGAGATCCCAATTTATCGTGTGGATCCACTCATTCTTCGACTTAATCAAGGCAGTCTTCTTATCCCTTCCAAGCAAATCTTGAAAGGACCCAAAATAGACCAATGGATGTTCATGGTCGAAGTCAGGGTTCTCCGCCATAGTGCGCGCGTTGCGATACTGCCAGCCTTCAAAATCAACGTGCGAAGCCAAATCCTCTGCCCATGCATCCTGCACTGCAGGCTTGAAGGTCACCACCAACACGCGTTTCGCTCCCATACGTTTGGCCAGCTGATATGCAGTGAATGTCTTTCCAAAACGCATCTTTGCGTTCCACAGAAAGCGCGGCACCGCATCAGGATCTTCCGTCCAAATTGAGTTATAGTAACCCAGAGTTTGTTCCACAGCTTGAGCCTGCTCGGGGCGCATACTGAACGTCTGGTAGCGTTCGCCTGTGTACTCCTCACCTGTGCGCAACTCTGCGATTACGGTTAAAACATCGGCGGGTTTGCACCTCACCCATTCAGTAGCTGAGCCAAAATGGGGGTTGGCGAAGCCTTTAGCTTTCAAGCGCTGAATGACATCTTTGTCACGGAACAGACTGCCATCCTCACGTTCTGCGATGATGTCTGCATGAAGTGTGAACTCCTGTTGCATCTGTCCTTGAGATTCACGAATTCGTTCTCGTACGTCCTCCTTCGTAGTCTGACCAACTTTGATAAGCCCCTCATAACCAGCAGGTGGATTCTTAGGTGACCATGCGTAGACGCGTAGGCGAGCTGAAGGCTTAGTCGGGAGTAGTTCGTCTTCGCGTGTAGCCATTAGTCATCCTCCATCGGCCGCACAATTGACTCTATGAAGGCGATTTCTTCGTCTGTGATTCCGTATTTCGTGTATAGCATCTCATCTGTCCACTCTCGATCCCAAGTCTGCTGTGGCACAAACGAATAAACTTTTCGCGTTGTATCTTGCGAGGCTTTGTGCAAAAGAATTAGAAAACGCGTAAAACGACATTTCAGGTAGGAAAGGGCACTGCGTGCTTCAGGTTCAGATCCAAAAGGCCCAATACACAGGTATGTTTCGGAAGAGATTTCACCCGGTTTACCTAGGAATGGCGTACTGATGACACGGTGTGGATAGGTGTCTTTGTTACCCGTTCCTGGCGCTGCCCTCCCCACGAACAGTTTCCAGCAATCGATGAGCTCATAGCCCGCGCGAATATCATCTGGAGAAACGAAAGCTCTGCCACCGTTCCGAAAAATAGCAAGATCTTCATCACTCTTTGGCCTCAAATGTCCTTTGTATGTAGTATCCAGGCCGAACGGTTTACGAGCACTCACCAAGTTAGCAAATGATTCAGCATTTTCTCGCTGGACAACCTTCTTAAAGATACTAACCCCCTGATTAAAACGGATAAATGTATCTGTTCCAGATTCGAGAAGTGGCCTTATAGCAATAGAAGGTTTTTGGTCTTTGAAATGAGTGGTAACAGTACAATCACCTTCGTTATCACGATTCCAGAGAAAGTAGCAGACTCCCCCCTTTAGCCCGATTCCAGAGAAAACGTCAGAAGCATTGACATAGTCGGTGATTGCACGCACCCGTCGATCTTCAAGCATTGAAGTCCTAAACTCGTCTAAACCTTTTCCACCACTGAACCAACGGGAGGGGATGATCATCGTCAGGTAACGCGGGTCGAGAGCTTTCGCCTGTTCAACGAACTTCTGGTAAATGGGGGCGGCTGACTTACCATGACCACCGTCTGAGAGTTGGTATGGTGGATTTCCAATAACGAGATCGAAGTGCATGTTAGCTCCAAATATTTCGTTTATACGTTTTCTAATGTCGTTAGTGTGAATGAAGGCATACGCGTACGTCTCTTTGTCTTCCCCACGGTCATAATCTCCTTCTCCGGCTCCGCAGTAATGGCACCGCTGCCCAGCCTTGTTATCCCATGCATGTTCCGTTCTCTGAAACCAGATATTTCCCTCTGGGGTATCAAAAGCAGTACAGATGGAGTGGGTACTGTTGGCGTATTTTGAGCAATACACGCTACGGCGAGCCATGAGTGCAGTTAGTTCGGTAATAGCTATCCCGTAGATCTGCTTGGTGAGAATATGGTTGACTCGCTCTTGCGGATCTGGGATAACTCTCGCGAGTCCTTCGTTGAATCGCTGGGTTGCTTCCCGTAAGAAAACACCGGTTTTCACAAAAGGATCCAGTACCCGGGCATCTGGGTTTGACCATAAGCTTTCCCCGTTATGATCTTTCCTCCATGAATCGGCTACACGGTCTAGCATCGCACCCGCCAGTTCTGGCGGAGTAAACACCTCATCGTTAGACAAGTTAGCAATACAGGTGAGCACATCCGGGTTGTGCTTATTCAGCAGTAAGTTACTCATAGCTATCTCTCTCTTCACCACCGAGTGCCACAATCTCACTGACAGTCATAGGCGGAAAGGATTTCTGAGATTTAAAAATCTCATCCTGCTCCATTTCTCCAAATAGCGTGTTTTCTCCAAAATCAGCTCGTTTAGCAAGGCTCTGATAAATGAAGTCGCGACGTTGGAACTTTCCAGCACCTAGATACCCCCATTCAGGTAGGGTTAACGCTTCACCACCTGGACACCTCATTGTGAGCGCATCTGCTTGCACAATGTTGACCCCCAAGATGACACTTGCCGCATCTATCCATGGTTTCGGATCATCCTCGCCAATGAAGTCCATGAAGATTGCGAGGAGGTTATCACGACAAACCTGGGCATTGTCAGCAAGTAATTCAATTCCGTAGGTGCTCATCAAAGCTAGGAGCGCATAATTACGGCGCTCAAACTCACTTTTGCCGTAGCGAAATTGGACCGTGTTGAGTTTGCGCCGCAATACTTCCTGAAGGAAAGCTCCCTCACCACAAGCTGGCTCAAGAACGCGGGCATCAATACGCTCAGACTCGTCTCTGACCAAGTCGAGCATATCCTTGACCATCCAATCAGGAGTGAAAACTTCACCGTGGTCTGCCACACGTTGCTTAGACTTCATCAACTGAGTCTTTTTCACCATGTCTTTCTCCTTAATCCGCAATGCATGTTCCAGCAGTCACTCACTCCTGTCCAGAGCCAGGAGCACCGCATCTAAAGTGGATACCTCAACCAACTACTATCCTAAGCTGGCTTGCCACACCCTTGAGGCTAGATCACACCTTCGGCACAATTGAAAATCCAATCCATAAACTTGGATAGGAATGATGAAATCTACGAGAATCGTCCAGCTAAGCCCCTCCCAATGAGCCGAGACAAGCGTCACAAAAACAAGCTCGCCGACCAAGATGGCACTGCAAAATTGGAGCTATGAACCCTGTTGCAACCCTGGACCGTCGGAAAGACTGACCGTGAATCTCATCAGAACCATCGTGACGTTTCTCGTGTGCATAGCGATAATCGCAAGCATTTCTGCGTTTACCAGTGGCGCAATCACGTTTTCCTACTGGGCTGTCACCGCTATCGAGGTGAATGTCATCATCATCGAGGCCGTGATGGCGCGGGTGAACTTCCGCTAGCTCCGCTCGTTGCTGAAGCGACGAAGCGCCACGGCAAAAGCAGCGATATAGGCGATTAGAGCAGTTCCCCACCCGACGATCCCCGCCCACTCCCAACTAGGGAGCATGATCAGTAGCAGCACACCAACCGTTCCCACGACCAGGAGAGCTGGGAGATTTCCGTTGTTTTTCTGCTGGTCTTGTTCCATGGAGACCTTTCCTCATCGACGGTTGATGCCAGCCCAGGGTACATGTCAGCGTGCTAGAGCATCGATGGCGACAACATTTACCCCGTCCAGGCGCTGATACGACAGGCCAGAGCCTGTGATGACAACCGGAACCACGTTTCCATCCAGGAGCTTTGCAAATTTCAGAAGGTTCGCGGCTGCGCCATCTACCACTTCCTTTGAGTGCCCCAACTTGATCTCCACTGCAAGGATTGCATCGTCCATTTCCACAAGAGCATCGACCTCCAGACCATCCTCCAGCCGTGCATGGTAGACGGGACGAGCAGTTAACGCACGGAGCTCATGGACGACAAACGATTCAAAGACCTGCCCAGCAAACGGAAGATTCTTTACGAGGGCCTCTGGAGAAATATTCAGAACCGCGAGAGCAAGCGCAGGATCTGCGAGGTGCCGTTTTGGTGCCTTGCGCAGCGGTGTCCGAGAGCGAAGGTTCTGCGACCAGGCCAGCTGGTCTTCACTAATGAAGATGCGCTGCAGCGAATCAAGATAGTCGCTGACCGTCTCCCAGTTTATTCCTGTGTCCCTAGCGATTGTTGCGACACTCATTTCGGTAGCCAAACCACGGGACAGTGAACGCAACACCTTCATTACCTTTTCAGGATCCCTTTTCACGCCGTCAGGAGTGCGTATATCTACTTCTGCAATGGTGCGCGCATAGTCTCTGTTGTTTGCCTGAGCCTGCGCAAGCGTCAGTTCGAGGTTGGCTGGCCAGCCACCTCTACACATGCGCTCACATAAGGTGGAGATAGTCAAGGAACTTTCCATCGCACGGATTTCTTCACCTGCTGCCATTCTCTGGAGGGATACTGTGCCCGTGGAATCTCCTGTTTCGAACAAGGTCATGGTGTGCATCCGCACTCTCGCAAAACGTCCCGCACCGGAGTGATGTGCTGCTTTTTCTCCAGGTGCAGTTGAACCTGTGAAAATGAATTGACCCTTTTTCTGGCGGTCGTCCACGAGATGACGAGCGGCATCCCAGAGAAGTGGCTGTACCTGCCATTCGTCGACAAGGCGCGGGGTATCACCAGCAAGAACAAGCGTAGGATCGATCCCCATGGCGATTTCCACGCGGGGGTCAATGTCGACTTGCACTTCACTCTTTGCCGCTTGACGAGCCGTTTCCGTCTTCCCACATCCTTTGGGCCCCTCAACAAGGACAGCGCCGGCACGAGAAAGCGCGTCCGCAAGGATTTCATCCGCGACACGATCCACATAATCAATCATTAAACCTGCTCAACCCTTCAATTGGAGATTTTCAGGTTATTTTACCCGAGAATTTCCGGTAATCCTATCCGAGATTTACAAGTCCTTTTATCCGAGATATTCCATTAAAGGCACCGTACTTTTAAACCTATCGAACATTAGTTCTATCCCTTTTCGCACTCCTGTGTGGATGACCCGATATATATTGGCCATATGTACACAGCCACCGACTGCCTTTTTGTCAACCGCATGCGCGCTCTGCGTGAGAAAGACAAGAACGAAAATGCCTTTATCGAGTTCATCGATAACACCGTCAAAAGGATGCGGTTCCTTTCGCCCCTCAACGCCGCACTTTTCGGGCTAGGAAAGCCTGAGAGCAAGACCTACGCCCTTTTTGATCGACATCTCCATGACTTCGGATTGCAAGGCGATCCGCTAAAAATCCCGGTGCCAGGTCTGATGCCCTCAGCACCCACCGAACCAATGTGGGATCTGAACGATACGGTGCCTCGAGCTCCGTCGCTGGTAGAGACACTCATCCGCGAGGAGATTCCCCCCTTCGAGTTTGTTCCCGAGGAGCGGGACCCAGAATCTGCGATGTTCCGTCTGCTCACCAACGCACACCGCTTCGGTATCGACGTAAAGCCTTTGTCGATACCGATGTATGCCGGTGATGCGCAACGCGATGACCGTGGGGTGCGTGTCGTCCCACTAAGTGACGGCACGGAATGTCATTACAACCTCAACTTCCTGGTGCGCTGGAATAAGGATCTTAATCCCGTGGGGCAGTGTGAGATAGTGCTCCATGGCTTTGCCCACGTACTCCTGGGCCACCTCGGTCCCCTAGCCTGCTACAAATCGGATCAGAAATGGGGAGAAGCTGATGTGAACCGCGTGAAATTGCCAGACATCATGAAAGAATTTGAGGCTGAGACCGTAACCTACAATACGCGATAGCTCCGCCGAGTTTTACCACGACTACGTTTTCCAGGAGAGCTACAGCAACCCGAATTGGATTATAGGATTCAGCATCATGCGGATCTGCGTCTGTGTGAAGAAACTTGTCAGCCTGGTCAGCAGCATTAATTGTGACTTCCCCAACGCGGTGCGGTCTAATCATCCTCGCGGAACTGAGCCTTCAAAGAAGATCCTCTGCGATTTCACGGTCACAGATAGAGATGACCGGCTCCGCGATGACTGCATCAACTACCTCACTTTTGAAAAGCAGCGACGCTTTGCTAACCCGCTTGAGCAGCGGAGTTAATCGCGTCTATGACTTTCTTCGCCGCGTTCTCGAATGTCTCAGGCTCCAGCAGCAGCGACAGGCTGACAAAACCGGGAACGCGCATGTCAAAGAAGAAGCCCGGCTGGACAGTGATGCCCGCGTCGTGAATGAGAGTGAGGACGAGCTCTTCCTCGTCGATGACGTCGGGAAAGCGCAGCAGCACGTTCCAACCGCCCTCCGGCGGGTAGACGGTTGTCACGCCGGGGGACAGACGCTGCAGAGTAGCGAGGTTTTCGGCCGTGCGGGCCCGGACGCGCGCTTGCTGGGCGGGGATCGCCTCGAGCATCTGGGGCAGCTGATCGAGGATGAAGTCGCCCATGGGCAGGTAGGAGTCCGCGATGATGTCGAGGCGGCGCTGGGCT
>JALFAQ010000089.1 GCA_022772305.1 Corynebacterium glucuronolyticum | reverse complement strand
CCGAAACCATCGAACTCAACGGCCCTAACCTCAGAATCCAGCAACAATAAACCCGCTGGAAAACACCGCTACCCGATACACCCCAAACCGTTATCGGGTAGCCCCCAAACTGTTACCCGACCAACCCGCGACCGCTACTCGAAGGCACTCCGTTACACTTGGTTCATTTTCATTCCTTGAATTGAGATGAACGGCATTCTCCATCTGATTGCGTTGGGTTTTCGGTTCTGATAACCGTAGGTCTGCGAAAACCTTCCGGAATTCGATCGTATTCGGCCCCCACAATTCCCCAACTGGTTACACTGTTTCGTACCGGCACATGTTTTCCACCCAGGGGGTTTACCAATGGATATCCAAGCCACGCAGTACTGGCTGAACACGCTGTTCACCTCGCCGTTTAACTTCCAACCTCTCACCCCCGGTCCCGACGAAGGAGAAACCGCCGCCATCGGCACGAACGCAGATGGCGTCGCCGTCACTGCGGGTCTGGCGGAGAAGGACCTGGGGCTCGTCACCGGCGCGCAGGTGTGGGGGATGACGCAGAAGGAGGTCCGCGTGGAACTCTTTTCTCTTGACCTCACCGCAGACGAGCTCGCCCAACTGTTCACCCTCGACCTCACGGGCCTACAGCCGGGGGAGCACCTCCACGGCTACGTCTTCACCGCGCCGACCCTGTGGGAAGCCGGCCTTCCCCAGCTGACCGAGGACGACCGAATTACAACTCTCTTGAGTGTGGGTAGGGAAAGGTAGACTCTCTAACCGTGGCTTTATATCACAAGTATCGTCCGGCAACGTTCGCAGAAGTCCGAGGTCAGGAGCATGTAACGAGGCCGCTGTCCGTCGCACTCGACAGCGGCAACATCGGTCACGCCTACCTCTTCTCCGGCCCACGTGGCTGCGGCAAGACGAGTTCTGCCCGCATCCTCGCCCGGTCGCTGAACTGTGAACACGGCCCCACCTCCACCCCGTGTGGTGAGTGTGAGTCCTGCCGCGCGCTCGCGCCGGGTGGCAACGGCAACCTGGACGTGACGGAGCTCGATGCCGCCTCCCACGGTTCCGTCGACGATATGCGTGAGCTGCGTGAATCGGCTGTTTTCGCGCCGAGCGAGTCCCGCTACCGCATCTTCATCATTGACGAGGCGCACATGATCACCCCGCAGGGTGCAAATGCGTTGCTCAAGATCGTCGAGGAGCCGCCTGAGCACCTCGTTTTCATCTTCGCCACGACGGAGCCGGAAAAAATCATCGGCACGATCCGCTCCCGTGTCCAGCATTACCCATTCCGCCTGCTCACCCCGCCTGTTATGCGCGGTCTTCTGCAAGATGTCTGCGCGGGCGAAGGTGTCGAGGTCGAAGATGCGGTCTTCACACCGGTCATCCGCGCCGGTGGCGGTTCGCCGCGCGACACACTCTCCATTCTCGATCAGCTCCTCGCCGGCGTTCCTGCTGGTGAGAAGCTCAGCTACGAGCTCGCCGCCCCGCTACTCGGCGTCACCGATTCCACGCTCCTCGATTCCGCCGTTCGCGTCATCGCCACCCACGACGCCCCTGGTGCCTTCGCCCTCGTTGGCCAAGTCATCGACCGTGGCATCGACCCCAAGCGCTTCACCAGCGATCTTCTCGACCGCTTCCGCGACCTCATGGTTCTCCAAGCGGTCCCCGATGCTCTCTCTTCTGGGCTTGTCGACGCCCCATCGCTCCTTCACTCCGAGCTTACCGAGGAAGTTCAGCTCTTCACGGGGCAGGGGCTTCCCCAGATCACCGCACTTGTCAACACCGGCCTGGAGGGCATGCGTGGCACCCTCGCCCCCCGCATCCTTCTCGAGGTCCTCATAGCTCGCCTCCTAGCTGTCGGCACAGGCCAGCCCGTCATTGACCCCAACGCCGACTCCCCGGCGGCCATGGCGCCACCGGCTCCCGAGCAGGTCAGTGATGCAGGGAAGAAGTACCTCCGACGCTCCCAGCGTCAGGGGACACCGGCACAGGCCCAGCCACAGCAACCCGCTGCGCAGCCACAACAGCCGCAGCAATCTGCGTCGCGTGAGTCCGAACTACAAAAGCAGGAGCAGTCAGCGCCCAGCCAGCCTGTTCAGCAGGTGCCTGAGCAGCCACAGCAGGCAGCTCCGCAGTGGCAGAGCCAGCCGCAGGAAACTGCGCCGAACCAGCCCGAACCGCAGAAGGAGCAAGAACCGGAACAGCCACAGGCGGAGCCTGTTGGCACCGTCGACGCTGCCGCGGTGCAGGACAAGTGGGTGGACATCCTCAACTACATCTCACGGGAGAAGAAGAACACGACGGCGCGGATTCTGCTGCGCGGGGCGAAGGTCCTCGACGTCCGCGACGGCACCCTCTACCTGGGCATTCTCACCGGCGCGATCGCCAACCGGCTCAACGCTGTCAAGCACAACGCGGACATCGCCGATGCCGTGAAGGCAGAGCTCAACGTCCCGCTCACCGTCGAGTGCGTGCTGGGGAACACGATCCCCGCCGGGCAATCGCACCCGGCACCAGAGCCGGTACCGCAGCAGGCAGCTCCGCAGCAGCCGGCGCAGCCAGTGCCGCACGTCGAACGGAACAGGGAGCCGGTGGCACCACCGTCGACACGCGTGGAGGAGCAGGACGAGGAGGCTGAACAACCGGAGACGGCCGTCCCGCACTGGAAGCAGCGGATGAACGCCATCGCGGCCAGGAACAGCGGGCAGCAGGCCGGGAACAATCCGCCACCGCCACCCGTTTCCGAGGAGCCGGATATTCCCCTTCCGCCCGAACCCACGGACGAGGAGATGGAAGAGGAAATGGTCCGCGCCGCCACGGAGGACCCGGGTAACTTCGACCACCGTACCCCGAAGGACATGGCGATGGACTTGCTCCAAACGGAGCTCGGCGCCAGACCAATGTAGAATGTAACGAGCTTAGAAACAACAAAAGGAGACATAATGACTCAGCCCGATATGAACCAGATTATCCAGCAGGCCCAGCAGATGCAGGCAAAGCTACAGCAGGCCCAGGAAGAGATTGTCAAGTCCAGCGTTGTTGGCGAGGCCGGAGGCGGACTCGTCACCGTCACCATGCGTGGCTCCGGCCAGATCTCTGACCTCACCATGGACGAGCGCGTCGTCGATCCGGAGGACATCGACGGCCTCAAGGACCTCATCATCGGTGCCTTCGCTGATGCCCACCGCAAGGTGCAGGCCATGGCCCAGGAGAAGATGGGCCCGCTTACCCAGGGGCTCAACGGCGGCGACCTTGGGGGCATGCTCGGTTAATGTTCGAAGGTCCGTTTCAGGAGCTTATCGACGAATTCTCCCGACTCCCCGGCATCGGACCGAAATCCGCTCAACGCATCGCCTTCCACCTCATCAACACGGAAGACGACAGCGTTGAGCGGCTTATTTCTGCGCTTTCCGGGGTTGTCGGCGGCGTCAGCTTCTGCAGAATCTGCTGCAACATCTCCTCCGACGAGGTCTGCTCCATCTGCAGCAACCCCGAACGCGACACTACTACCATTTGCGTCGTCGAAGAGCCCAAAGACATCCAAGTGATCGAGCGCACCGGCGAATACACCGGCCGCTACCACGTCCTCGGTGGGGCCCTCGACCCTCTCGGTGGTATTGGCCCCAAGGAACTCAACATCACCCAGCTGGTCAGGCGCGTTGGAGGAACGCTTCCCGACGTCTCGTCGGATGTCCCCGACATCGCTGAAGTGATCCTCGCCACCGACCCCAACACCGAGGGGGAGGCCACCGCTAGCTACCTTGCGCGTCTGCTCAAGGACTTCTCTGGGCTCACCGTCTCCCGGCTCGCTTCCGGTATGCCCCTGGGTGGGGATTTGGAGTTCGTCGACGAGCTCACCCTTTCCCGCGCTCTCAGCGGTCGCCTGAAAATTTAACACCGCCGTTTGCCCTGTGCACCGCATGCACATATGCAATAATTCAAAAGGATAAGCTCTTCCTTTTTAGAGGTGGCTGTGAGCGCTACATGTCGGGCAGGGGGAGACCGCAGTCCACGCATTAGACGGCGTGACCGTGGCGATTGAGCGCCCGCACCTTCACAGCTATCATCGCTATCCTCGGCATCGTCAACACCCCGGCGCTGTCCATCAGCGAGCGCACGAAGGAGTTCGCCATGCTCCGCGGCGTCGTCCTATAGCGCAGCCAGATGTGGCGCATGGTGACCACGGAATCCATTCTCATTGCCCTGACCGGCTCCATCCTCGACGTGCTCATTGGCAGCTTCATTGGCTGGTGGTTCGTCGTTTCCATGGCGGGCAACGGTATCGATGTCCTCGTCATGCCGTAGGGCACCCTCGCCCTCCTCGTTGTCGCCGGTGTCATTGTGGGTCTGTTCGCCTCGCTCATCCCGGCAACGAAGGCGGCGGCGACAAACGCGCTCGATTTGCCCCGGGTTGACCTTGGTGGTTGATTTTTTTGGGGGTGTGCTGCGCGGTGTTTTTGTGTTTTACGCTGCGTGTGCGCAGTTTCCCGAGCGGTTCCGTCGAATGGTTTTTTGTTTTGCTTTTTCGTGGTCTAGTGTTCAAGCCATGAACTTCAGAGTTCAGATCGCGGCTTTGCTGCCGCACACGATGGAAGCTTCTTAGGTGTTTATCAGGGGATGTCGACTGGGGAGATCCGACAACAAGACGGGGTGGATGACCGTTTCGCCAGAATCATGCACAATTTATCAACCACCTACTACGGAAAAACCAACGCCACACGCCAGCAGGCACAGGAGATGGGGCACACGGGGAAAACACTGCGCGCCATTGAGCAGTGCGTGAACAAACTACAGGACACCTCCCATGCCTGGCAGGCCCGCGTCGCACTAACCCAATGTGTGGCCAACTGCCGTACGATTAGGGCCGAGGCGGTGACAGTACTTTCCCGTTCTCATTTGATACAGGCGGCCAACCCGAAGAATTCACTTTCGTGTACGCCGTTTCCTGGCACGGCGAAGATGCGGATCAGTATTGTTGCCGATCAGCACACCGCTCGCACCGCAATAGACACGGCCCGCGCCTCACACGATGATGCGGC
>JALFAQ010000042.1 GCA_022772305.1 Corynebacterium glucuronolyticum | reverse complement strand
TTTAGATCTGTTGTGCGAAAAGAACTTTTCCTAATTTGCTGCCATGTTTTGATACCTGGGCTAGATGGAGTCATCGTCTCGGTAGCCAGTTACTATGGCGCTATGGATCCTATGGACAATGTGTACGAGTGGCGGGCATTCGAGCAGACGGAGGCTTTCAAGAAGCAGGCGGCGGATGTCCATCGGCAGTTGCGGGCGGGGGAGTTCGCTGCTGCACTGGAGGTTTTTGTGCAGGCGATGCCGTGGGACCCGGGGATCAACGATTGGGACCCGGCGGATCCGTCGATGGCGTACCCGGTGCAGATTGTGGAGGAACTCGGCGGGCCTGTCGGCTCTTTTGTGGCCCAAGGGGCGTTTACCACGCTTGGTTCGGAAGAGTTTGGGCCACATTCGGAACACCTGACACGGCTAGCGGAAAAGCGGGCCCAGGAGTTCGGGCTGACGTTGCCGGAGTGGAAACCCGTGGATCTGGGGATTCTTATGGACCCGCAGGCACCGGAGGCGATCTGGCTGCCGGTGCCGGGGATGCGGGGTGGCTTCGAGATCACGCGTTGGGGTGTCGACGAGGTCGGCGCGTTTCAGGTGCGGTCCTGGTCCAGGAAAGACATGGGTTCGGGGCAGCGGCACCGGCTGACCGCAGATGGTTTGGAGCTCGTGCCGGGCGGATTCGACTAGACCGGGATTTTAGTTTTCGCAGCAGGTCTGCCCGACCAACGGGGCCCTTCGACGGGAATCTGCTGCAAAAGTAAATGACACTGACGTAGTCGAGCCCTAGGCCTGCGCCACGCGCGACTTCTGGATGTGCTGAATGACGACACCGGACATGAGGCCTGCGGTGACACCGATGACGACACCGATGAGCGGGTACTCCTGGAAAATCCAGCCGCCGAGGTAGCCGATGAGGGTGGCCTGTACAGCCCAGATGAAGGCGCCGACGGTGTCCACACAGAAGAAGCGCCACCAGGGGTATTTCACAGATCCCAGGAAAATGGTGAGGAACCAGCGGGCCCAGGGGATGAACCGGGCGGTGATAATGGTGACGGCCTCGTTGCGCTCAACGGAGTTGCGCACCCAGGCGGAGGCGCGGGCACGCTTGGAGTTGGGTTTGACGTGGTACCTGCCGGCGTAGAAGCGGCCGACGATATAGGTGATGTTGTCGCCGACGATGGAATAACTCCAGGCAGCGAAGAAGATGCCCCAGATCCAGGGGCGCCCGGTGGAACCGGACCAGGCGGCGGCGATGTTGACGATCGTCTCGCTGGGCAGCAGCGGGAAGACGCAGTCGCCGATGACGAACATCCCGAGGATCGGGTAGAAGAGCGGTGAATGCAGGAACAACTCGATGAGTGCCTCTAGGAATCCGCCCATGAACTGCCTCTACTTGTTGTCGGAGTAAATCTTCCATCCCGCCATGATGAGCGGTATCTGTAATGGTAAACGGCCGAGTGAGATAATTTGTCTCTTTGCCGGCTCATGACGCCAATCCCACGCCATCTTGAAGTTGCCGGGCCACACAGCAAGGGAGGTGCCGACGGTGGCGAGGCCGCCCCAGGCAGGTTTGGCCAGGAGCAGGGCAGCAGTGCCGAGCTCCCATACGCCGGAAAAGTAGGTCCACTGGGTCGGGGTTCCGGGGAGTGCCTCGGGAATGAGCTTGTTAAATGGCTCCGGTTTGGCAAGGTGGAGCACGCCCATCGTCCCGAATGCTGCGGCAAGAATTATTCTCATTGCACCAACCATACGGCCGGGAGGCAAATTCTGGCAACGACGGGCGTTAGCCCCACAATTTCATTAGATTCACAGGTATGAAGATTGTTTCCCACGTTGTTCCCACACTGACCGTCGACGGAGAAACGTTCCGTGACCTGGACCGTGACGGGGTCCTCAGCCCCTTCGAGGATTGGCGCCTCACCCCTGCAGAGCGCGCAGCCGACCTTGCCAAGCGCCTGAGCGTAGAGGAAAAGGCAGGCCTGATGATCATCGGCTCCCACTACCCGGGTGATTCCGCGTTCCTCCCTAACCCGGTGGAGGGCAAGCTCCTCAACGAGGAGGACGTATGGAAGGACAAGCACCCGATTACGGGAATCCCGTTCCCTGAGCCGGTGCTGACGGCTGCATCCAGCGAGAAGGCGGTGAAGGAGCGCCACCAGCGTTACTTCATTGTGCGCGATAATCTCCAGCCGCGCCGTCTTGCCGAGTGGACAAACGCCATCCAGGAGTTGGCGGAGAACACCCGCTTCGCCATCCCCGCTGTGTTCGCGTCGAACCCGCGCAACCACGTCTCCCTCGTTGCCCGCTTCGGCGTCAACGAGTCCGCCGGTGTGTTCAGCGAGTGGCCGAGCGAGCTGGGCCTTGCTGCCCTCGATGATGCTGAGCTCATGCGCGAGTTCGGCAAGCTCATCGCCCGCGAGTGGCGCGCCGGCGGCATCCACAAGCTGTACGGCTACATGGCGGATGTTGCCTCCGAGCCCCGCTGGTCGCGCTTCAACGGCACGTTCGGCGAGGACACCCAGCTCGTCGCCGACTACATCCGCGAGGTCGTCACGGGGATGGAGGAGGGCGGCGTGGCCACCACCATCAAGCACTTCCCGGGCGGTGGCGTCCGCATCGACGGTCACGACCCGCACTTCCCGTGGGGCCAGACCAACGAGTACCCCACCGAGGGTGCGCTGGCGAATTACCACCTCCCGCCGTTCCAGGCCGCCGTCGACGCGGGCTGCACGTCGATCATGCCGTACTACGCCAAGCCCGTGAATACGTCGGCAAAGCAGCTCGACGAGAACCTGTGGCAGAACCCAACGACGCAGTTCGACGAGGTTGCTTTCGCCTACAACAAGACAATCATCGGCACGCTTCTGCGCGACAAGATGGGCTTCACCGGCTACATCAACTCCGACTCCGGCGTCATCGATGCCATGGTCTGGGGCGTCGAAGAGCTCTCCGAAAAGGAACGCTTCGCCAAGGCTGTCAAGGCCGGCACGGACATCTTCTCTGACATGTCCAACCCCCAGAAGCTTGTCGACGCTGTCTCTGACGGTCTGCTCACCAGTGACGATCTCACGGGGCCGGCCACCCGTCTCCTCACGGAGATTTTCTCCCTCGGTCTCTTTGAGAACCCCTATGTCGACCCCGACGAAGCCGACAAGATCGTTGGCAACGCGGAGACACAGGCCCTTGGTGAGAAGAAGCAGCGCGAGTCCGTCGTCATCCTCAAGAAGGGTGAGGCGTTGCCGCTGGACACCTCCAAGAAGGTGTACACCTTTGTCACCGGTCGCACCTCCATCGGTGAGGTACAAGAAAAGCTTGACCAGGCCGTCGACAAGCGTTTTGAGCGAGTAGATCTCGACAGCGCTGACATCGCCATCGTGTGGGCACGCCCGGAGATCGAGCTCTTCGAGGATGACCAGGAGGGCGTGAGCCTGTCCATCAACCCGGAGGATTGCGGTGTTGACCTGGAGGAAGTAAAGAAGATTCAGGAGCAGGTGCCGACCATCGTGGTGGTCAACTTCACCAACCCGTGGATCCTTGCCGGCCTCGAGCCGGGTGCGGACAGCCTCGTCGGCAGCTTCGAGATCACGCCGGAGAACCTCCTCGATTCGCTCATCAACGGCGAGGCGAAGGGCCACCTGCCGTTCGCTATCCCGGCATCGATGGAGACGGTGAAGGCCTCCCCGCGCGACGTGCCGGGCAAGTACCTGGGCGACGACTACGCCTACGTCGATTCCCAGGGCAACCGCTACGCTTACGGCTTCGGCCTGTAGCTGGAAACCGTTTCTAACAAGCGGTTTCCCGTTACAGTGGCGGGCATGGATAAGGTACAAGCAGTCATTTCCCCCGCCAAGGGTGAGCCGGTAGCGCTCACCACCATTTGCATCCCCGAGCCTGGTCCGAACGATGTCGTCGTGAAGATCCAGGCGTGCGGTGTATGCCACACTGACCTCGCCTACCAGCAGGGTGACGTGGAAGATGCGTTCCCCTTCCTCCTCGGCCACGAGGCCGCCGGAGTGGTAGAAACCGTCGGTGACCGCGTCACCCACGTCGCACCCGGCGATTTCGTCGTCCTCAACTGGCGCGCCGTGTGCGGCGAGTGTCGTGCCTGTAAGCGCGGTGAGCCGCAGTACTGTTTCGCCACCTTCAATGCCTCCAAGAAGATGACCCTCGAGGACGGCACGGAGCTCACCCCCGCCCTCGGCATTGGTGCCTTTGCCGAGAAGACCCTCATCCACGAGGGCCAGTGCACCAAGGTGAACCCGGATGCTGATCCGGCTGCCGCCGGCCTCCTCGGCTGTGGCATCATGGCCGGCCTTGGCGCTGCTATTAATACCGGTGAAGTCACCCGTGGCCAGTCCGTCGCCGTCATCGGCTGTGGCGGCGTGGGTATGGCTGCCATCGCCGGTGCGTACCTCGCCGGCGCCACCACCATCATCGCCGTCGACACCGACGAGTCCAAGCTGGAGCTCGCCAAGGAATTCGGCGCTACCCACACCCTGCTGAGCTCCGATTCGCTTGTCGACGACATCCACGACATCACCGAGTTCGGTGTCGACGTCGCCATCGATGCCGTCGGTATCCCCGCCACGTGGAAGCAGGCCTTCTACGCCCGCGACCTCGGCGGCACCGTCGTCCTCGTCGGCGTTCCCGCGCCGGGCAAGAAGGTCGAAATCGAGGCCGCCGACATCTTCAGCCACGGTGGCGCTCTCAAATCCGCCTGGTACGGCGACTGCCTGCCGGAGCGTGATTTCCCCATGTACACGGACCTTTACCTGCAGGGTCGCTTCCCGCTGGACAAGTTCGTCACCGAGCGCATCGGCCTGGATAAGGTCAACGAGGCCTTCGAGACGATGAAGTCCGGCAAGGTCCTGCGTAGCGTGGTGGTGCTCTAATGGCTTTCCATATCGATCACGCGGAAACCTCCGGCCTGTTCAAACTCGACGGTGGCGAGTGGGAGGTCGACAACAACATCTGGGTTGTTGGCGACGACAAAGAGGTCTACATCATCGACGCTGCCCACTCCGTCGATCCCATCGCCGAGGCCGTCGGTGACCGCACCGTCAAGGGCATCATCTGCACCCACGGGCACAACGACCACATCACCGTCGCCCCAGAGCTTTCCGAAAGATTCGATGCGCCCATCTTCCTGCACCCGGGCGACACCATGCTGTGGAACGAAACCCACCCCGACGTCGCCTTCCAGGAGATCGACGACCGCCAGCGCTTCTCCATCGCCGGCACTGACCTCGAGTTCCTTTCCACCCCCGGCCACTCCCCGGGCAGTGGCTGCCTCTACGCACCGGAGGCCGGCGTGTTGTTCTCCGGCGACACCCTCTTCCAGGGTGGCCCGGGTGCCACGGGCAGGAGCTTCTCCTCCTTCGAGGTGATCATCGATTCGATCCGTGAGCACCTCCTCACGCTGCCTGCCGAGACCACGGTGTACACCGGCCACGGCGAGCACACGACGATCGGCGGCGAAGTGCCCCACCTGGAGGAATGGATTAAGCGCGGCTACTAATCCGCAATAAAAAGAGAGTCTCCATCGCCGTTCATTGGTGATGGAGACTTTTTCTTACTTCCGCTTCGCTGTAGCCAGATCAACAACCTGGAGAACCAGTGCCACGGACACAATGCCAAAGATGGCCAAGAACGTCGCCGTGATGGCGTGGTTCCAGTTGGTTGCCGGCAGAATGGAGAACAGGATACCAGTCATTATTGCATTACCGATTGCCGTGGCGACGCGCTCCGCCGTCTGCTTAAAGGCCCCGGCCGTGCCACCTTCGGCGGGTGGCACGTCGAGCATTGCGATCGTCTGGTTGGCGGAACCAAACGCGCCCTGGCCGAGCCCGACGACAGAGAACGCGAGGAACAACCACCAGATGTTCACGTCATGCATGCCGTTCATGTAGATGATGGCGATGGCCATCGCCATGCCTCCGACCATTGCACCGAGGGAGGTAATACAAATCTGTCGCCCGTACCGCAATGAGTAGTTGCCGGACAAGTAGGCGGTAAGTGCGGAGGTAACCGCACCGCCGAGCCCCATCAGGCCAGCACTCAAAGCGTTGAAACCCTGGCCATTTTGCAAATAAATAGCTAGCGTGGAGAAGATCGACGTGGAACCAACGAACATGATGCCACTGATTGCGGTTCCCCAGCCAAAAGAGTGGAGCTTAAACAGCCCGAGATCGACCATAGGGGAACGGCCACGCTTTTGGTACCGCTGCTCCCATACAATCCACGCGAACGCGAGGACAGCGGCGAGGGGAATAAGTAGCCAGATGAAGTGGTTGTCGCCGTGATACATGAATGGGTACATGATGCAAACAACCGTGGAAGCGAGCAAAACCATGCCGACGGGGTCGAGGTCGAGTTTGCCTTCTTTTCGGTGCGCCTTTTCGTCGGCGAACGGGAGCCATTTCAGTGCAAGGAAAATGCCGATAATGCCGATGGGAACCATGAACCAGAAAGACCAGCGCCAGCCCCATGCTGGATCCAACGCGGAGATAATCGTGCCGGAGATGACCGGGCCGATTGCTACAGCAACGGCGACGGTGAGGCCGAACATCGCAAAAGCGCGGGCACGGTCCTTGCCGTGGAAGTATGTCTGGATAATGCCAGCGGTCTGCGGGCTATAAACGGCGGCCGCAAACCCCTGGATAAAGCGGAACACGTTCAAGGTGACGGGGTCATTAGCAATGCCACACAGTGCCGTGGAAAAACAGAACAAGACCAGGCCAATGGCAAAGAAGGTCGACCTGCCGAGGAGATCGCCCAAACGTCCGAAGGGGACGAGGAACACGCCGAAAGTCAGTGCATAGCCGGCTAGCATCCACTGCAATTGGGACGCAGTAGCTCCCAGACCATGCTCAATAGAAGGCAATGCGACGTTGATTGAACTAACCGCGACGAGTGCCATAGCCAGTGGAATTAAAAGAACGATGAGAATCTTTTTTCTGTCGCTCATAAATACCTCCTACAAAAAAGCAACCTATACATGATACTCAAATGCAAATAAACTACAATTTGACTCTATGCGTGCACTTGTTACTGGCGGAGCCGGATTTATTGGTTCCCATCTTGTGGAATTGTTGGTTGCTGAGGGACATGAGCCTATCGTTGTGGATAACCTGTCCCACGGTAAGCGGGAGAACGTCCCCGCAGGGGTTCCCCTCGTTGAGGCTGACCTTTTGAAAATCGATCTGGATGAGCTTTTCGACGAGTACGCCCCCGAGGTCGTGTTCCACTTGGCAGCCCAGATCGATGTGCGGAAGTCGGTTGCGTCCCCGCTTTTCGACGCGGAGACCAATATCCTCACCACGATCCGCCTGGCAGAAGCTGCTCGCGCCCACGACGTGAAGAAGATTGTGTTCACTTCCTCCGGTGGTGCAATTTATGGTGCGCCGACGAATTTCCCTGTCTCAGAAGACACCCCCGTTGACCCGCACTCCCAGTACGCGGCGTCGAAGGTTTCCGGTGAGATTTACCTCAATACATACCGCCACCTGTATGGTCTTGAGTGCTCTCATATTGCCCCTGCCAACGTGTACGGTCCGCGTCAGGATCCGTTCGGTGAGGCCGGCGTGGTGGCTATTTTCAGCCAGCATCTACTCAATGGCCTGCCGACGAAGGTGTTTGGCACCGGTTCCAATACCCGTGACTATGTCTATGTTGGCGACGTTGCTCGCGCGTTCTACCTGGCCAGTGGCAATAAGGGTGGTGGCATGCGTTTCAACATTGGTACTGGTGTGGAGACCAGTGACCGTGATTTGCATTCGCTTGTGGCTGAGGCTGCTGGTGCTGTGGATGATCCTGAGTTTGCTCCTGCTCGCTTGGGTGATTTGGAGCGTAGTTCTTTGGATTCGACTCGTGCACGTGAGGTCCTTGGGTGGGAGCCACAGGTGACGTTGAAAGAAGGCATTGCCAAGACAGTGGAGTACTTCCGCAACGTGAAGTAGACTTCGCGCATCTGCCCGGCACATCCAGCTGCCGGGCTTTTTCTGCCTTCCTCGTCGCCCCTCCCGATTGCGGCCCATCCATCGTCAGCCCCCGAGAGCTTGGTAAGGGTTGGGCCGCATTGCGTACGTCTTGATCCCGTCTGCGGCCCGTTTGTATCTGATCCCCATGTGGGTGGAGCCTCCTGGGCCGTGTTGCGGATGCCGGTGTCCCAAACGCGGCCCATCCATCGTCAGCCACCGAGAGCTTGGTAAGGGTTGGGCCGCATTCCGTACGTGCTTATCCCGTTTGCGGCCCATCCACGTCTGAACCTTGTGAGATCCACATCGGCTGGGCCGCAAAAGATACGACCCCGAAACCCGCGTGCATGGGCCACATACCTGTCGCACATCGCCGGCAGTTCTAAAGCGCGGAACCACGTCGGCCTCATTAGCCCAGAATCGAAGCTAATTAGGCCGATTGAGATCCCGACGATTGCAAGCAAAAAGCCGACGACCGAAGTCGTCGGCTTAAAGCTTAAGATCCCAAAGGCCGAAGGCTAAAAGCGCAGGCTACTTATTCAGCTGCTGCTCGATGGCCTGCTGGAAAACCTCGTAGGGCTGGGCACCGGAGACGAACTGGTCGCCAATGATAAAGGACGGGGTGCCGGAGACGCCGATGGCGGCACCGTACTTCGTGGCGTTGGTGACAGACTCAGTGTAGGTTCCGCTTTCTACCTCGGTGCGGAAGCGATCCAGATCCGGAACGCCGGCTTCCTCAGCAAAGCGGACGAAGTCGTCGATGCCGTTTTCGGGGTGGCCCTGAACGTCCTTGCTATCCGTGTACAGGGCTTCGTGGAATTCGTGGAACTTGCCCTGGGCGGCAGCGGCGCGACCGGCCTCGGCAGCCTTCACGGCGTCCGGGCCGTTGACGGCCATGTCGTTCCATTCGATGCGGACGAGGCCCTTGTTCACGTAATCCTTGAGCACCTGCGGGTACGTCTCGTTGGCGTACTTGGAACAGAAGGGGCACTCGAAATCGGAGAATTCGCTAATCACCACGGGGGCATCGACCTTGCCCACAGCAAACGGGTCGTTGGCCATGCGACGGTGGACGTGGGTGATGTCATCGCTGGTGGCGATGGTTTCACCGGGGCCCCAGAGGAACGCGCCGGTTTCGCCGGACGGCTCAATCTTCGCGGTTGCCTGTGCCTGCGTCGTCGGCGCCAGCGAGGATACCGTGGTGGGATTCGGGGCGGGCGGCTCAGCCGTATCTTTACCGCCACCACCGAGTGCGTACCCGATAAGGACGGCGGCGACTAAGGCAACCGCACCGAGAATCCAGTAAAGCGACTTCTTCATTTGATTCCTTCCTAGCTTTCGTCCCAGCTTACAAGGCAGCCCCTAAGTCTAGCGACGTTGCACTCGCAGGAAGGCCCAAATCTCCTCGGCAGTATCAGGGCGGTACCACCACAGGTGGCCACCGGGGACGCGGATGTGCTCCGTCGGGGCGGCGCAGCCCTCGGCAATGACCTTCGTTGCACCGTAGCCGATGGGGAACTCCGTCCGTGCAGGAGAGCAGCGGTTGCGCTGCGCATAAATGTCCATGAGCTGGGTTGGACCGTAGTAGTGCCAGCCGTAGCGGACACCACCGTCGTAGTGGTGCTGCTCATCGCTCATGCCGTGCACAATGAGGATCGGCATGGGGTTGTTTTGGTAGCCCATGTTCACGGTGTCGTAGTAGGCACCGGAGACGGGGGCAATGGCGGCGAACAGGTCGGAGGCGTGGCAGCCGAGGATGGCCGCCATGCCGGAGCCGGTCGACATGCCGGTGGCGTACAGGCGGTGGCGGTCCACGTTGTAGGCCATTTCCGTGCGGTCGATGACCTGGCGGATGAACTCGATGTCCTGGCCAGGTTCGGACGAGGACGTGGGTGCGCCCTCCCAGCTTTGGTGCCAGGAATCCGGGTAGAAGATGATCGCTTCGCGGCCGGCCGTGGATTCACGCAGGCGAGAGTAGTTGCGGTAGTTCTCGCTCGTGTCCTGGTAGGCAGGGATACCAACAAAGACAGGGGTGGGGTTGGCCGGGTTGTAGTTTTGGGGAACCCAGATGAGGAACCGGCGTGGTCCCCAGCGGGTGTCCACCCACATTTCGCCATTTGTGCCGTTGGCTACGGGCTGTGGCTCACGCGGTGCCCACACCGGGGGGACAACGTTTTGGATGGGGTCACTGGAACCGGCGGGAAGCATCGATTGGATGCGCTGCTGGGCATCGGCAACGGCGGCGTTGACCTGGTTCTGGATGTCGTTGGACAGCTGGGCAGGGTCCACGGGCTGTGCCTGTGCGGTGGACGAGAATCCGAACAGTGCGGCTGCGACAAGGGCAAAAAGCTTCTTCTTCATGGTTTAGTACCCCGGTACGCCAGCGGCGCCTTCAGGGAGTTCTTCCATCTCCGCAGGTGCGGGTGCCTCCTGTACCGGAGCTGGTGCCTGCGACTGAACCGGTGCCGGCGCTTCCTGCACCGGCGCGGGTGCCTCTTGCACAGGCGCTTCCTGCACCGGGGCCTGCGACTCAACCGGTGCCGGGGTGGCGGTTTCTTCCACGACGGCGGTCTCAGAGGCGGTGGTGGCCTCCGCAGACGAGGTGGCAGAGGAGGAGGTGGCGCTCGTTGTAGCCGTCGAAGATGTGGTCTCCGAGGTCGTGGTCTCCTCAGAGGAATCGGATCCGCAGCCGACCAGCAGCGCGGAGCTCATGAGGAGAGCTAACGAGGCACGAGTAAGTTGGGACATTTTTCGCAGTGCCCTTTCGGGCAGGTGACAGGTTAATGTCATCACCTTATATTTATCCCTGCTTGGCACCGGCAGTTGTGAATAACACCGCCACATCGTTACGGAAATGGTTGGCGATGCGGGGAGAGCGGGACGAGACAAGAGACATGAGGGGAGCGTCGACAAGCCGGAAGACAGTCCAGGCCAGAGCGACGGAGATGACGAGGGCGAGAAGGGCGAAGCCGAGCCAGCCAAGGAAACCGTACATGCCGCCGGCGATGACGTAGCGCTGCAGGGCGACCATGACGGGGAACTGCACCATATAAAAAGCAAAGGATATATCGCCGAAGAAGACGGAGCGCTTCGAGCCGATGAAACCGGATACGCCGGCGAGGTCGCGGGTGGCGAGGGTGCCGATGACGAACGCCATCGGCAGGCTCATCGCCATGCTCATCTTGAAGGCGACGGGCAGGTGCCACGTGGCGGCGTAGCCCGCGAGCAGGAGAATCGTCGGCCAGACAAGGCGCGTATTGCGCCACTGCCTCTCGATGATGAGCTTGGCGGCAAACACGCCGAGGAAGAAGTCCAAAAGCCACGTCACGGGGAAGTAGTAGGCCAGGAAGTACGTCATGTCGACGGGAATCTCCGGCTGTTCAAAAAAGATTTCCGAGGCATGGAATTCGGCGATGGGGGAGATGTCGCCCTTCCATAGCCGGGGCACGAAGAAATTCTCTGTGTCTTTGAACCCCGGTGCGAACAGGTGGACGCAGGTCAGAAGGCTTATCGACGCCAGGTAGGTGCCCGCCAGGCCGATCCAGTTCCCTCGCCCGTGCACCTTCCTGAACAGCGGGACAAACAAGGGGAAGGACAGGTAGAAGAGCATCTCGGACACGAGCGACCAGCTCGGCGTGTTCATGCCACCGAGCGTCGCCCACTCCGGGTGCCACGTGTGGATGAGAAGGGCGTTGGGGAGCCGCAGCTCCAAACGAGAAAAGTCGAGAACCAGGCTCACCCCGTGCGCCGTCACCGTCGCCGAGGCCACCACAAACAGGTACAGAGACAGCAGGTGGGTGGGGTAGATCTTGGTCACCCGTCGCAGCAAGTAGCGCGCCACTTCATTCACTGAGCGAATGTGAGAATTGGACCAGTAGATGAGGAAACCGGACAGGATGAAGAAGAACGTCACGCCAGCGCTGCCCAGCTGCATGGGGATGAACCGGTGGATGGTGGCAAACAGCTCCGACTTCTGGAAAGGGTAGACCTACAAGAACACGAGGGAGTGCAGGACGAAGACACACAGTGCGGCCCACCAGCGCGCGCCTGTCAGTGAGGGCAGCTGGGGGCGTCGGGAAGTGTTAACGAGGTCGATCAAGGCTGCGGGTTATCGTCCGGGGTCACAGCGTTTTGGAGCGCTACGGCGCGGGCGAGACGCGCATACCTCAGTTCCTGTTCGCGGAACCGAATATAGGCCGACATGGTCACAAACAAGAACGCGATGACGAGGGCGTACAGCATGAGATCCGTGCCACGATCGACACCGACCCAGTTGGCCACAATCGTTAGATCGTCGGGCCGCAAAATGGCCCACACGCTGGCGATGACGAAGAGCACGAAGCCGATTTTCACGCCGGCCTTCGCGCGCGACTTGCGGCGGTTGGAGAGGAAGAAGATGGCAAGAACCGCTGTTGCAGCGAGGAGCAGGACCTGAATCATTTGAGCCTCCTTGCGATGATGCCATCGGCAAGAATGTTGACACCGTTGATGAGGGACTGCCCCTTGCTCATCGAATACTCGGTGTACAAGATGTCTACCGGCTGCTCCGATACGCGCCAGCCACGCTCGTCCATCTGGGCGACAAACTCCGAGGCGTGGCTCATGCCGTTCATGCGGATGTTCAGTTCATCGGCGACCTTCTTGTTGAAGACGCGCAGGCCGTTGTGGGCATCGGTGAGACCCAGCTTGCGTGTCCTGGGGGAGAGGAGCACGACGGTCTTCAGCACCAGACGCTTAATCCACGGCACCTGGTCGTCCGCTGCGCGTGGGCGCCCGAAGCGTGTGCCCACGATGATGTCCACATCTTCGTTGCGTAGCCGGTCGAGCATAGCCACCACGTCCTTGACCTGGTGCTGACCGTCGGCGTCGAAGGTGACAAAGTATTGCGCGCCGGGCTGCGACCGGGCGTATTCCACGCCGGTTTGGATGGCTGCGCCCTGGCCGAGGTTCACGGGGTGATTGACGAGGTGCGCCCCCGCCTTGTGGATCTCCTCCGCGGAGTTATCCGCCGATCCGTCGTTGACGGCCACGATATTAGGGAATGTCTCGCGCGCGTGGCGGATCACATCACCAATGACCGTGCCCTCGTTGAAGCACGGAATGATAAGCCACGTGTCTTGATTCTGCATAACACCGTAAACAATAGCGGGTCAGTTAAACAGAGTCTGGTATACCCGCCGGACAAGTCCCGCAGGGATCGCCCGGTACGCTGTCCGGACGAGGAGGTTGAACACCCCCCGCTTCTTGGAAATGAGTCCGTACGCTGCGAGATTGCGCTGCATCTGGACCTCGGATTCCCACATTCCCTGGGCCCTGCGGGAGAACACGGCATCGTCGAGGCGGAAGCGAACAAGCGGCTCCGGAAGGTTGTGCAGACGCATCCCCGAGGCAAGCATCCGCGCCCACAGGTCGTAATCCTCGAGGTTCTTGATAGGCTGGTAGCCGCCGGCATCGCGGACGGATTGCGTCCGGAACATCACCGTCGGGTGGTTCATGGGGCTGTTGATCTTGGCGTAGCGCTGAATCTCGATGGCATGCTCGGGCATGGCTCGCACCCCCAGCTCCCTATCGCCGGAAAACTCCAGCAGGGCGGCACCGAGCGCGTCGGTTTCGGGGTGGCGCGCAAACCAGGCGAGCTGCGTTTCAAAGCGGTGCGGGACGCTCACGTCGTCGGTGTCCATGCGCGCGGTAAACTCCGCGGTCACGTGCTCCAGCCCGCGGGCCAGCGCGGCGCCG
The DNA here is from genome assembly GCA_022772305.1 of Corynebacterium glucuronolyticum. Taxonomy (GTDB): domain Bacteria; phylum Actinomycetota; class Actinomycetes; order Mycobacteriales; family Mycobacteriaceae; genus Corynebacterium; species Corynebacterium glucuronolyticum_A. The sequence continues at coordinate 12,369 of JALFAQ010000042.1, read as the reverse complement.
AGCCCGCAGTTGTGCTCCAGTGGTACGACCGTGATCGCGTCTCCGTAGGAGGCAATGACGGCCTCGAGCTCGTCGGTTAGTGGCCCGTCCTTCACGAGGATGACCTCGTCGGCCGGCCGGGTCTGCGTAAAAATCGAGTCGAGCGCCTCGGCGAACTCGGTGGGGTCTACCTTGTGGTACACCGACATCAACACGGCAAGAGTCTGCATAGCAAGTAGATTACCGCTTGTCGACGCCCTGTTGTTCCGCACTGCGCTGTGGTTCCGCTTTGTACCCACCAAGGTGGACAAGGATGCCCAGCGCGGGCCCCACCGTCAGCGCTGCGAGCACAGCAGCAGTTGTCGACAGTGGCAGCAGGAGAACCGCGAACGCGGACACCGAAGCGACGATCCACCCGAGGACGTACAGCCGGTGCTGCTCCGCCGCGAGGGTGCGTGTACCGGTGATGATGAGCGCCCCCATCCAGGCCGCTGCGAAGGTGAGGACAGCGAGGATCGAACCCGGCACGAAGTAATCGGAGGAGAAGAAGGTGCGCAGAATCCACGGCCCGATGAGGTAGGCGGCCACCGCGCCGATGAGCCCCACGCCGACGATGGCGAGGATCGGCTTGACGGGGGAGCCCCTCTTTTCCACGAAGTACACGATGAGCGCCGACTGGAACCGCTGCAGCGGGACGAGGATCGGGGCGCGGGTGAGCGTGATGGCGAGCATGAGCCCGGCGAGCGTTCCCGCATCCCCGGTGAATTTCATCATGGCGGGGAAGCCGGTGATGAGGGCCGCGGAGGCACCGGAGGCCAGCATCGCGGCGCCGACGCGACGCATGAATTGGCGGCTGGATACGTCGGCAAGCGAGGTGAGCAGACCGCGACGGGCGCGGGGCGAGCACCCAATGATGATCGCCCAGCTGATCGCACCGATGACCGTAACAATGAGGAACGGGGTGAGGCCCCAGCCGGCAGCCAGAGCGATGAGGACGAGCACAAGGCGGATGCCCGAATCGAGAATGAGCAGGACGGCGTAGTGGTTCCACAGCTTCAGCCCGGAAAGGATTCCCGACAGCGCCGCCTGGTAGGCGTAGCACACGATCCCCACCGTGAGCAGGGCGGAAGCGGTGGCCGGGCGCTCGTCGACAATGCGGGGCAGTAACAGTGGCCCACAGATGATGGCGAGCAGACCGATCGACCCACCGAGGATCAGCGCTGCGACGTGCGGACGAGCAGTACCCCGTGGGCGCGGGGAGGAGACTGCGCGGGTGGTTTCCTGCATGAGTCCGTCGATAAGCCCTGCGACGGCGAAGAACAGGCCCCAATAGGCGTTGAACTGCTCAAAGATGGGGCCATCCAGGGCGAGGGTGGCTACAAAGATGACGATAAACCCCGACAGTGCGGAAAAAATCGTCGCTATGCTCATCGCCTTCATAGGGAGAATCCTACACAGCAGTCGTGCCCCGCCCGCACCCCGAACCGAATGCGGCGCAACATCGAAGCGACTCTCCGCGTCCTGCACGGCTTGGGCCACATTCGAGACTTCGGCGTACCGAATGCGGCCCAACCGGTTCGGAGGCACGAGTGCGTGGAAAGGGATGGGCCGCGTTCGGGATACGGCGGTGGCGAGCGTCGAAAAGCAAAAAAATCCCCCCACCGCGAGGTGAGGGGAAAAGAGAGTGAGGATTAGCTCTCGGGCGTGATTTCGTCTTCGATGCCCATGCCACGAGCCAGGGTGGGCCAGGAGAGGTGCATGTCATCCTCCCAGTAACCCCACTGGTGCGTGCCCACCGGGCGGAAGTTCCAGTCGGCGGGGATGCCGGCCTTATCCAGCTTTGCCTTCAGCTGGTGAGTACAGAAGTTGGTTGCGCCCTCGATGACACCACCGACGACCTCCACCTCAGCCATAGCGGCGGAGTTGCCACGGGTGCGCGGGCTGGACCAGTAATCCCAGCGGCCGGACAGACCCGAGGCGTTGGAGATGTACATCGTCTGGCCGCGAAGCTTCTCGGCGTTGACGAGCGCATCGTTGTACTGCAAGTAGTTGTCGATCGGCGCATCGGCGTAGCCAGGCTGGAAGGCCTCGCCGTTGCCCCACATCTCGTTGACGTTGGAGTTAGCACGGTCGAGGGTGAGATCGATAGCGATGCGGCCCATGGAATCGTTGGTCTGGGCGCAGCCGGAGAAGCTGCCAATTGCATCGTAGAAGCCTGGGTGGTGCTGGGCGTAGAGGAGTACTGTCGTCGCAGACATCGACATGCCAGTGATGGCACGCTTGTCGTTCGCGTTCAGCTCCTTCTCCATAACGGGCGGGAGTTCCTTGGTGAGGAACGTCTCCCACATCTGCTTGCCACCGAGGCCGTCCTTCTTGTTGACCCAGTCGGAGTAGTAGGAGAACTTGCCCTCCATGGGGACCACAACGTTGATGTTCTTCTTCTTGTAGAAGTCGATCATTTCCGTCTGCATGATCCAGTTGGCGGAGCCTTCGCCACCGTCGCCGCCGTTGAGCACGTACAGCGTCGGGCGGTTGGGTTCCGTCGCGTGGATGACGACGAGCGGAATTGTGCGGCTCATCGAGGGGGAAACAGCCTGGTAAACGCTGACCCTGTCAACGACAGAGCCGGTTGCGAAGACGTAGCGCTGCTGGCCACCAGGACCATTCTCAATCTCGCGTACGAGTTTCGGCTTGCCGTCCTCGCCCTCGCTGACGTTTCCGGCCTCGTCCGTGGCCGGTACCTGGCGATAGCCACCAATCCTGCCACGCCACTTCTCGTAAGCTTTGTCGCCGTACTCTTCCTTTTTCAGCTCAGCGAGCCCATTGGTAGTAGGTGCTGCTGTGGCGTTCGCTTCCCCGGTTGCGGTATCGGCCGGATCGGCGGTGACAGCCGGGGCGACGGGGGCTTCCTGGGCTGACGCGAGCGCAGGCAAGCCGGCGACCATCGTGGCTACAGCAACGGTGCTGGCAGCGAGACGACGCGCGCGACGAGAAGCGGAATGAAGGTGGCTCATCGTAACATCCTCACATTTATGGCTAGTATCTATTTATTTCTGCTCCCAGAGGGAGGGTCACAAGCTATATCGAAATACTAGCTGTTTACGTTAACACGCGGAACCCCGCGGTTCATCTGGTGTAACGTAATGGGCGCGCAAAGTGAATAAAGCTTATAGAATCGCCACCACAGCAAGCGCCGTGACCACCCTGCGGGTGGGCGCTTCACGCCGGTGGCGCCCACCTGAAAGACACCTCTAAAGAAAGGCTGACCATGGAATTCTTCCCCCTTGAGCCCCTCGAGCAGATCCTCATCGCAATCAACGAGTTCTTCGGCATGCTGCTGCACAACGGCTCCTCCTCCCTTGCTATCTCCAGCGCGGAACTGGGCCTTATTTAATCCTTTTCTGCCCGCGGGCACGTAGCCGGTCTACGACGAAACGGGCACTCCCACCTGCCCAGCCTTTTTAGTACTACCTAAATTCGGGGGCTGGCGGAGGGGAATTTTATACGCCTCGGCGGGGTTGGATTCGCTTCCAACCTCGCCTTTTCCCTATTCATGCATGGAAATTGTTTTCAAATCACCAGCGGGGAACACAGTGTATCCGTACACTTAGACAGTATGAGTGAACATTTTGATGTAGTTGTACTCGGTGCGGGCCCTGGCGGCTATGTTGCTGCCATTCGCGCAGCCCAACTGGGTAAAAAAGTGGCAGTGGTAGAGAAGCAGTACTGGGGTGGCGTGTGCCTCAACGTCGGGTGTATCCCGTCCAAGGCGCTCATCAAGAACGCAGAACTTGCTCACGTGCTGACCAAGGAAAAGAAGACCTTCGGCATCGAAGGCGACGTCACCATGAGCTTTGAGGCAGCGCACAAGCGCTCCCGCAAGGTCTCCGGCAACATTGTCAAGGGCGTCCACTACCTGATGAAGAAGAACGAGATCACCGAAATCAACGGGCTCGGCTCCTTCAAGGATGACAAGACCATCGAGATCACCGACGGCGATGACAAGGGTAAGGAAATCACCTTCGGTGATTGCATCATTGCAACCGGTTCCGTGGTTAAGAGCCTGCCGGGCGTGGAGCTGTCCGAGAATGTCGTCTCCTACGAGGAGCAGATCCTCAACGAGAAGCTCCCGGAGTCCATGGTTATCGTCGGCGCTGGTGCCATCGGTATGGAGTTCGCCTACGTGCTGGCCAACTTCGGCGTGAAGATCACCATCGTCGAGTTCATGGATCGCGTTCTCCCCAACGAGGACGAGGAAGTTTCCAAGGCCATCGCTCGCGAGTACAAGAAGCTCGGCGTGAAGCTGCTCACCGCACACGCCACCAAAGCAGTCCGCGACAACGGCGACTCCGTCGAGGTGGACATCGAGGCCAAGGACGGCTCCAAGAGCGAGACGCTCACCGTCGACCGCGTCCTCGTCTCCGTCGGTTTCGCTCCGCGCACCGAGGGCTACGGCCTGGAGAACACCGGTGTGAAGCTCACCGAGCGTGGCGCCATCGACATCGACGAGCGTATGCGCACCAACGTTGAGCACATCTACGCTATCGGCGATGTCACCGCTAAGCTGCAGCTTGCTCACGTGGCTGAGGCTCAGGGCATCGTTGCTGCGGAGACCATCGCTGGCGAGGAGACCCTCGAGCTCGGCGACTACATGATGATGCCGCGCGCCACCTTCTGCAGCCCGCAGGTTGCTTCCTTCGGCTATACCGAGGAGAAAGCCAAGGAGAAGTTCTCGGATGCCGAGATTAAGGTTGCATCCTTCCCGTTCTCCGCTAACGGCAAGGCACAGGGCCTCGGCGAGTCCCAGGGCTTCGTCAAGATCATTGCCGACGGCCGCCACGGCGAGCTGCTCGGTGCCCATATGGTGGGCTCCAACGTGTCGGAGATGATTCCGGAGCTGACGCTTGCACAGCGCTTCGACCTAACCGCTGAGGAGATCGCCCGCAACGTCCACATCCACCCGACCATGTCGGAGGCGATGAAGGAAGCCGCACACGGTATCGCGGGTCACATGATTAACTTGTAACACGCTGTCCCCACCTTTTAGGGTGGAAAGCAATCGGCGCCACGTACACACTGTGCGTGGCGCCTTTGTATTAGGAGCCAGGTCAAAGGTTATACCGCTGAATTACGCAACAAATTACGCGTGAATTTAAAGGCGAAAAATTAGGTCTGACCGGGGGAAAATGCCAGATTTTCCGGTCTAACATGTTACCTTTAAGTTATGCCAGCAGAGCCAAAGTGTCCGATTCGCTTTGGAGACCCATGCTCGCTTTGCGTGCCGGGAGCAACCGGGCCACAGGACTGCCAGCTGGTTGCTCTGGTTCGTGACGATCCAGAGTTAATGGAGCTGCGCCGTGAGATGATCACCCGCAAAAAGGGTGAGAATCGGGCGGACAGGGCCGGTAATAATTAAAAAGATTTACCACGTTCGAGGGCGTAATACGTGCTATCACGAACATTTCGAGGCCGTGAAAACTAGGTTATTGCTGAGCACTGTTACTCACGGGCTACTGCGGCCCTGCGCTCGATGTGTGACGTTAAGCACGTCAAAATGCGGAAAGTGGGAGATTTTTTCCGCTAGGCCGTAAGGTAAAAGGGACACTGGAGGTGCCATGACTGTTAAATATGATGACCGTGAGGCCATTGCTCACGGTAAAATCACTACCAAGCCGCTGCGTGAGCGGCCGGGCGCGCCCTCATGGGCGTTGAAGCTCACTATGGCGATCACAGGCATTATTTTCGGCCTGTTCGTCTTTGTTCACATGATCGGAAACCTGAAGATTTTCCTTCCGGATACCGATGGAGTTAACCACCTGAACGAGTACGCAGCCTTCCTGCGTGAGTTCGGTGAGCCGATTCTCCCCTACAGCTCGTTCCTGTGGGCATTCCGCATTGTTCTTATCGTGTGCCTCGTCGCACACATTTACTCCGCCTTCGCACTGCATGGGCGTGGCCAGAAGTCGCGCGGCAAGTTCCGTCGCACTGGCCTCATGGGTGGTCTGAACAGCTTCTCCGCACGCACCATGCTCATCACGGGCATCGTGCTGCTGCTGTTCATCATCTTCCACCTGCTGGATCTGACGATCGGTGCACAGCCTGCCGCAACCGCCGTCTTCGAGCACGGCGAAGCATACGCCAACGTGCTCGCCAGCTTTAGCCGCCCGATTGTTGCTATTTTCTACATCCTCGCGATGGTCATCCTGTTCTTCCACCTGAGCCACGGGCTCTGGACAGCAGTGAGCGACCTGGGTATCACGGGCAAGCGCTGGCGCTCAGTGCTGCTCTTCGTGTCGTACCTCATCCCTGCATCCGTGCTGGTGGGTAACGCACTCATCCCGATCGCCGTACTTGCTGGCTGGCTATCTTAGAAAGGGACAGAGAAAACAATGAGTACTTCTTCCAAGATTGAAGTGGGCGGTGCCGTGAAGAGCACCGAGACCTACACCATGGCTAACGGCCAGGAATTCACCGCTCCCGCCTCCTCCGTGAGCGAGGTCGAGCTGGGCAACATCCTCGAGGCTGGTCTGCCTGAGGGCGTGCCGCTGAAGGAAGCATGGGAATACCACAAGGCACACATGACCCTCGTTTCCCCGCTGAACCGCCGCAAGTTCACCATCATCGTTGTCGGCACCGGCCTGGCCGGCGCTGCCGCAGCCGCCGCCCTCGGCGAGCTCGGCTACAACCTGAAGGTGTTCACCTACCACGACGCACCGCGCCGTGCGCACTCCATTGCTGCACAGGGTGGCGTTAACTCCGCTCGTGGCAAGAAGGTCGATAACGACTCCTTCTACCGCCACGTGAAGGACACCGTCAAGGGCGGCGACTACCGCTGCCGTGAGGCTGACTGCTGGCGTCTCGCCGTCGAGTCTGCTCGCGTCATTGACCACATGAACGCCATCGGTGCCCCGTTCGCTCGCGAATACGGCGGCACCCTGGCAACCCGTTCCTTCGGTGGTGTGCAGGTGTCCCGCACCTACTATACCCGCGGTCAGACGGGCCAGCAGCTGCAGCTTGCCTCCGCTTCTGCGCTGCAGCGTCAGATCAACGAGGGCACCGTCGAAATGTTCACCCACAATGATCTCTTTGACATCATCGTGGATGAAAAGGACGGCAAGAAGCACTGCTCCGGTGTGGTTATGCGGAACCTCATCACCGGCGAGCTCACCGCCCACATGGGTCACGCAGTGATCCTTGCTACCGGTGGCTACGGCAACGTCTTCCACAAGACCACGCTGGCGAAGAACTCCAACGCATCCGCAATGATGCGCGCTTACGACCAGGGTGCCTTCATAGCCAGCCCGTCGTTCATTCAGTTCCACCCGACGGGTCTTCCGAAAAACGCCGATTGGCAGTCCAAGACGATCCTCATGTCTGAGTCCCTGCGTAACGACGGCCGCATCTGGTGCCCGAAGCAGAAGGGCGACGACCGCGACCCGAACACGATCCCGGATGAGGAGCGCGACTACTTCCTGGAGCGTCGTTACCCGGCCTTCGGTAACCTCGTGCCCCGCGACGTGGCTTCCCGTGCCATCACCCACCAGCTCGTTCAGGGCTACGGTGTGGGCCCGAACCACAACTCCGCGTACCTCGACTTCCGCGATGCCATCGAGCGTCTCGGCAAGGACACCGTGGCTGAGCGCTACGGCAACCTGTTCGACATGTACGAGGAGACCATCGGTGAGGATCCGTACACCACGCCGATGCGTATCGCCCCGACCTGCCACTTCACCATGGGTGGCCTGTGGACCGACTTCGACGAGATGACCAACATCGACGGCCTGTTCGCCGCCGGTGAGTGCTCCTGGACCTACCACGGCGCTAACCGCCTCGGCGCGAACTCGCTCCTGTCCGCATCTGTGGACGGCTGGTTCACCCTTCCGTTCTCCGTACCGAACTACCTCGGCCAGCACCTGGGCGAGGAGCTCCCTCCGGCAGACTGCCCGGCAGCTCAGGCGGCCCTCAAGCGTTCGCACGATCGCATTGAGCGCCTTATGAGCATCAAGGGCAACCACGGTCCGGATTACTTCCACGAGAAGCTCGGCAAGATCCTCTACGAGAAGTGCGGCGTGGATCGTAGCACCGAGGCTCTCTCCCAGGCTCTGCCGGAGCTCCGCAAGCTGCGCGACGAGTTCTGGTCTGATCTGTTTATCCCCGGTGCTGCCGACGAGATGAACCAGACCCTCGAGCTCGCAAACCGCGTCGCGGATTACTTCGAGCTGGGTGAGCTCATGTGTATCGATGCTCTCGATCGCGATGAGTCCTGTGGCGCACACTACCGTTCGGATCACCTCAGTGAAGACGGCGAAGCCGAGCGCGACGATGAGAACTGGTGCTTCGTGTCTGCGTGGGAGCGCGGCGAAGGCAACCACTTCATCCGCCACGCAGAGCCCCTGTACTTCGAAGAGATCCCGCTGATGACAAGGAATTACAAGTAATGAAACTGAATCTTGAAATCTGGCGTCAGGCCGACTCGAACTCCGAGGGACACTTCGAGGCCATCACTGTTGATGACGCCGTACCGCAGATGTCCATCCTCGAGCTTCTGGACCACGTAAACCTGAAGCTCATCGAGGAGGGCAAGGAGCCGTTCGCCTTCGCCTCTGACTGCCGCGAGGGCATTTGTGGCACCTGTGGCCTGCAGGTCAACGGTCGCCCGCACGGCCTGGACAAGAACAAGCCCGCCTGCCAGCAGCGCCTGGCGGGCATCCATAATGACGGCGATACGCTGAAGATTGAGCCGTTCCGCTCCGCCGCATACCCGGTCATCCGTGACCTGGTTGTTGACCGTTCCGCTCTGGACCGCGTCATGGAGCAGGGCGGCTACGTCTCTGTCAACGCCGGTACCGCACCGGACGCTGACACGCTGTCCACCAACCACGAGACCGCAGAGAAGGCGCTCGACTTCGCAGCCTGCATTGGCTGTGGTGCCTGCGTCGCTGCCTGCCCGAATGGTGCAGCTCACCTGTTCACTGGTGCTAAGCTCCAGCACCTGCGTCTCACCCCGATGGGTGAGCACGAGCGTGGTCGCCGCGCCCGCCGGATGATCGATGAGCTGGAAACCAACTTTGGTCCGTGCTCGCTGTACGGCGAGTGCGCCGATGTGTGCCCCGCGGGTATCCCCCTAACGGCGGTATCCATTGTGACGAAAGAACGCGCGCGAGCTGCTCTTCGTGGTAAAGACGACTAAAGTGTAAACGTAACTTGAGAATTTTCTGATAAGAAAGGCAGATGGCGATGACTGAGAACCACGCTCTGCGAGGCGACCGTAGCACGGCAACCGCTGTGTCCGGCGCTCATGGCGAGGCAGCAACGGAGAAGCGGGACTTTAGCTCCCTTGACGTAGACCGCTACGTTGATGGTTACCGGCCGATTTCCCTGGCTGCGCCCCACTCCTCGCTGCTGAAGACCTCGACATGGGTAGGCATGGGTCTCATCCTTGCTTCCCTGGCAGGCATCGGCTCCATGGTTTTCGCCGCCGCCGGTGGTGCACCGACGATGAACTCCACGGTCATGACCGTCGCAATCATCATTACTGTCGTTCTTGTCGTCAGCGGCTTCGGACTGGTCTTCTACGGACGCCGCGATTGGAAGAAATTCTCTAAGGCTACGGGTTACAAGCACTAGTCGCTTAACCAACAGGCTAAAACCAGCCCCCGTCCACCGCTTCGGCACCTCCGGCGGTGTGGGGAGGCTGGTTTTTTCATGTCTACAATGTCCTATATGTCTACGCTTCCTGTTCCCGGTCCCTCACCGGAGGTTGAGGCCGAACGTCGCCGCGCCCTCCGCGTGCATAAGGCCATCGCCACCGGGCTGCTCATCGTCGCCACGGTGATCTACCTGGTCTGCCGGTACGTCCAGGTCCGCACGGTGCCGGACGTACCCGTCTGGACCGGTTTCGTCCGGGCGGCAGCGGAGGCCGGCATGATCGGTGGGCTCGCGGACTGGTTCGCTGTCACCGCGCTCTTCCGCCACCCGCTGGGGCTGAAAATCCCGCACACGGCGATAGTTAAGAACAAGAAGGATCAACTCGGCGGTGCACTCAGCCAGTTCGTGGGGGAGAACTTCCTCAACGCCGAGCTCATCGTCGCAAAGGTCCGCGAGGCGGGCATCCCGAATCGGGTCGGTCAATGGCTCGCCGACCCCGCCCACGCGCGCACGGTTTCCCGCGAGGCCGGAACGCTCGGCGCAAAAGTTCTCCAGGAGGTTCCGCAGGGGGACGCGCAGGAACTCATCCGCACTCTCGTCATCGACCGCGCCGCCGAGCCGGACTGGGCCCCGCCGATGGGCCGCGTCCTCCAGCAGCTCATCGATGACGGCAAGACCGAACCCATCATCGAGGAAGTCGCCCAGTGGTTGCACCGCAAGACGTTGGAGTCCGAGTCACTCATCATTTCGCTTATCGACGATCGGGCTCCTGCCTGGGCACCCGACTTCGCTAACCGTCTAGTTGGCGACAAAGTCTATCGCGAGGCGGTCAAGTGGACAGCCGATGTGGCGCGCGATCGGTTCCACCCGGCCCGCGACGCGGTGCGTCGCGTCATTTCCCAGTTTGCTGTGGACCTCCAAAATGACGAGAAAACCATGGCGCGCATTGAGGATCTAAAGGAGGGAATCCTCGGCTCCACAGCGGTCAATGACATCCCCGTTGTCCTGTGGGAGCACGCCGTCGATGCCCTGTCCGGCGCGCTGACCGACGAGAACTCCATCCTCCGCATCCGCTTCGCCGAGTTCGTCCAGCGCCAGGGCACCAATCTTCGCGATGATGCCGACCGTCGCGCCCAGCTGGACGAGAAGATCCAGAAGGCAGCCCGCTTCCTTGCCGATAACTACGCCCCGGAAATCACCGCCATCATCTCCGAGACGGTCGAGCGCTGGGACGCAGAGGAGGCCAGTGACAAGATTGAGCTCATGGTGGGCAAAGATTTGCAGTATATTCGTCTTAACGGCACCATCGTTGGCGCTCTGGCGGGGCTTGCTATCTACACTGTTTCTTATTTCTTATTTGGAGGCTAAAACAATGAACATCAACTCGATCATTGAGACAGTCAAGCAGTTCGTCACCAACCTCAACGTGCGCACCCGCGACTCCCGCACGCAGCTCATCGAGGACATCAAGCAGGCATCCTAGGATACCGACTGGTCAAACTTAAAGAAGAAGGATAACTAAACTCTATGGTAACCGCTTTCACTGTCTTTCACTACGTCATCCAGGCGCTTTTTTACGCGATAGCGTTGGCCGGAATCATCGGTCTCGTACAGTGCCTGATTACTCGAGAAGACGCGTTTCCCGCAGCAGACAGAAAGTCAAAGATGACGTGGGTGGCGATACTTGCTGGTTCTACCCTCGCCCAGTTTCTTTACCAGATCCCCCTTATCGGTTGGATCGGTATGGTTGCCATTGGCATCTACTGGTTCGATGTCCGCCCGAGTATCAAGGATGTTCTTAGTTACTGAGGAGCGTGGTGTCCATTTCGCCAATGGCATTCCAGTTACAGGTCAGTACTTATGGCGTGCCCCAGAGGCGAATCTGGGGTCAAAAAGTCTGGCAGTGATGCATCGAGATTCTCCAGCCTCCTATTGTTACAAATATCATCTTTTTAGCCGTGTAAAGACTAGCCTGGCTAAAGCAGTCAAACTGTGATTTGTTTCATAGGTGGTTCGGTGGCTGGTGTGGGTGTCCTGTTTTACGCTGGTGGTTAGGACCAGTTATACGACTCACGGTTGGAGTTCACCCCATGCTTTTGCGTCGCTGTTTGTGTGTTTTCACCTCTTTTCCTTACCCTCAGTGGGGCTAGCGGTGTGGCGTTAGCTGCGGGGTTCGAACCGCGCGGGGATGATTCAATGGCCGTTGCCTCCCCGGAGCACACCAGTGAGAAGACTACAAACCACGGGTGGCAACCACGCAGCGCTGATGGTGGGCTTGGGGAAACCTCCTTAGATAACGTCGCCCCTGCACTCCCCAGGCAGGTACCAACCGCACTGGGGGATGATTTGGTTTTCCTTTCCGCTGACGAGATCGGCCTGATCCAGCAGATGGTTTCCGAGGCGTATGCCAGTGGTACACCACAAGATCATGTGGCAACCGGGGATATGTGGTCTGATCGCGTTGATCTTGGGGTCGTTCCAGATGTGACGGTGGATAAACACATTGCTGATGCGGCGGAGGTGAAGGTGAAGGTGCGGGTGCATTCTCAGCAGCGCGCCGGTGGATGCAAACCACTGTGGCCAACGGGCATAGAGATGTGTGGTGCGATTTTAGACAAGTTCACACAGCTTGGTTGGCCAGCAAACTGGTTGGGGTGGCCAACCGAGCCGGAAGCACAAAACCCTGACGGGGTGGGCTACCGCCAGCGGTTTACAGCTGGTTTTATCTACTGGCATCCACAA
>JALFAQ010000036.1 GCA_022772305.1 Corynebacterium glucuronolyticum | reverse complement strand
GCCTTAAAGGTGAGGACATCGGCCACCGCTTCCTGGAAGGAGGCGCACACGTCCTCCACACTGATGACGCGGTCCTCGCGCTCAGCGGCTTCGACGTAGCGGGCCACCGCTGTTTTCAGCCCGGAGAAGGAGAAATCGTGGCGCGGGTCCTTAGGCTTCATCAGGCCTCGGGGGAAGGCGATGGCCTGGGGGTCGCCGCGGTGGGCGAGCTTGTCGATGACCGGTCCGCCCGGGTAGCCCAACCGCAAGAGCCGTGCAACCTTGTCGTAGGCCTCGCCGGCGGCGTCGTCAAGCGTGGAGCCCAGCTCACGCATAGGGAGGCCGACGCGCTCTACCTCGAGGAGCTGGGTGTGCCCGCCGGAGACGAGGAGGGCAACGGCATGGCCGAGGGGCGCTCCCTCGAGGTTGGCGACGGCAACATGCCCGCCGAGGTGGTTGACACCGTAGAACGGGACGCCCCAGGCCGCGGCGTATGCCTTCGCAGCGGAGGCACCGATGAGAAGCGGTCCGGCAAGACCGGGGCCGACCGTCGCGGCGACGGCATCGGGGCGGTCGATCCCGGCTTCCTCGAGTGCCTGGTACATGACCGGGCTCATGGATTCGAGGTGCGCGCGGGAGGCGATCTCCGGAACGACACCACCGAAGCGGGCATGCTCGTTCATGGAGCTCGCCACCGCATCGGCGCGGATGGTGAGGTCACCGTCGTCGGAGAGCTCGACAATGCCTACGCCCGTCTCGTCGCAGGAACTCTCAACACCGAGAACTAACACGTTTTACCTTTCTTTCACCGCATCGCGACGCATGGTTAACGCATCCGCGCCAGAGGGCTGATAGTAATTTTTTCGCACACCGAGCTGCACAAACCCGTGCTTTTTGTAAAGACCGATCGCGGGTTCGTTTCCCACGCGGACCTCGAGGAACACCGTGGATTCACGGCGGTCGGCCTCGGCCAGAATCGCCGTCAACAACAATTCGCCCACGCCCTCGCCTTGGTGCTGCGGGTCGACGCCGATGGTGTGCACCTCGGCCTCTCCGAAGCCGTAGCCGAGGCCCGCATAACCGATGAGCACGCCGTTTTGTTCGGCACCGACGTAGTATGTCCACTGGCTGCCCAGCTCCTCGGCGAACGTGGCCGCTGACCACGGGGAATCGCCGGGGAAGAGCAGTACCTCCAGCTCTTCCAGTCGCGTGACGTCCGCTTCGGTGAGGCTCCGCAGGATGACCTCGCTAGAGCTCGACATCGGGAATGGCCTTACTCTTCGGCTTCTGCTTGGGCTCCGTGGCATCGGGCCGTCGCAGGTAGTACGGGCGCAGCGGATGCGGTTCGGCATTCCAATCGGCCACGGCGGCAAAGCTAGCAGGTGTCGGCTCCACGTGCACGCGTTTACCGGTCGTGGCGACGCGGCCGACAAGCTCCGCCGGTGCGCAGACGATGTCGGCTGTGGCGTAGTCACCGGTGAGCTCTTCTGGCTTGACGACATCCGGCCCTGCCACGCGGGCACCGTTGTCGTAGGCTGCGACGTAGACCTCGTGGCGCCGGGCATCGGTGGCCACGACCAACCGTCCGGTGGCCGCCTCCGGGTGCGTTGCGCACACCTCAGCGGCGAGCGCATCGAGGCTCATGATGCCGTAGACGGGGATAGACAGGGCGTCGGCAAATGCTTGCGCGGAAGCCATCCCCACCCGCAGGCCGGTGAACGGGCCGGGCCCCTCGCCGACGACAACCGCGTCGAGATGAGCAAAGTCTGTGCCGACCTCGGCCAGCGCTTTCTGCGCCAGCGGGGTGAGAAGCTCGTTGTGGTGGCGAGAATCGGACACGGACACATCGGCGCGGACGGTGATTCCAGACGCGTCGCGCTCGCACACCCCGACCACCAGTTTCGTGGTGGATGTGTCAATTGCCAAGACCAACATGTGAAACTCTCCTTATCCCGCCGTCAGAAAAACGACCGGAACAATAGTAGCGCTCCTAGGCGGAGGTGCGTTTTTCCACCGTAATGTAGCGCGCCTCAGACTCGGGACCCTCCCGCACCGCGCGCTCACGGTCAATATCAACGTAGTAGTAGGTAGGCGCCAGCTGCTCCATCATGCCGTCGCCCCACTCGGCCACGACCACCGCATCCGCCAGCTGCCAGTCGAGGTCCAGCGATTCCAGCACGTCCATCGGATCCTCCCCCGACTCGCGCAGCCGATAGGCATCCACATGGATCAACGCTGCTCCCGCAGCAGCCGGATTGTGCATGCGCGCGATGGTGAACGTGGGCGAGGTAACCCGTCCCTTCACGTTCATACCACGGGCGAGGCCACCGGTGAGCGTTGTCTTTCCAGCGCCCAAAGGACCGTGCAAAAGTACGACATCACCAGCGGACAGCATGCCACCGAGAAGCTCGCCCACCTGCTGGGTTTCGGCGACCGACTCACACCGCACGGTGGCACCGACAAGTTCCGTACCGCGTGCAATATCGTCCACGGTCACCACAGTCATGGCCTCATCCTTTCCACTATTCTCCACGCCCACTATACGTGCGCACGACGCGACCCCGCGGGCTGCACAGCACCTCATAGTTAATGGTGTCCAGGCGCTCCGCCCACTCGTCCACCGTCAGCTCACCGTGGTCACCGGGGCCGAAGAGGAACGCCTCATCACCGGGCTTGACCTCGGGCTTTTCCTCACCCAGGTCGACGACGATCTGGTCCATGCACACGCGCCCCACCTGCGGGTAGCGCTTCCCACCAATCGCGACCTCGAGTTTGCCCTGCATGCGACGGGGCAGGCCATCGGCGTAGCCCACGGGGACGATCGCCGTGTAGCGGTCCGTCGGTGCATGCCAGGTCATGCCGTACGAGATGCCCTCGCCGGCGTGGATCTTCTTCACGATGGTGACGCGTGCGCTCCACGTCATCGCCGGGCGGAGGGTGTAGCCACCTGTTTCACCGGACGGAAGCGGGCTGTACCCGTAGAAAACAAGGCCGGGACGAACCGTCGACAAGCCACAATCACCCTTGGTGAGAACGCCCGGGGAATTCGCGGCGTGGTTACGCGTGGGGTGAAGACCGCACGCACGGGCGACGGCGAGAGCTCGATTGAGGGTCTCCACCTGCTCGCCCGTCATCGGATTATCTACCTCGTCGGCGCAGGCCAGGTGGGTGAAAAGCCCCGTCACCGTGAGGTGTGGAACACCGGCGAGAAACCGGCAGAGCTCCTCCCAGTCCTCCTCGTCCACACCGGAGCGATTGAGCCCCGTATCGATGACGAGGGTGACGTTGCGGGGCGTCGGATCGTCCGCCAGGGCCTGCGCCTGCGCGAGCGAGGCAACGCCCAGGTCAATGTGCTCGCTTTCCTGCGGGAGCTCCTGGTCAGGGTGCCAAATCCAGGCGAGGACGGGCAGCTCCGTAACCTCGCGCACCTGCCGCGCCTCGGGGATCGTCGCCACGCCGAAACCAGCAATCCCGGCAGCTTCGAGGACCGGCACCACGCGACGAACCCCATGGTTGTACGCGTTCGCTTTCACCACGGCCAGCACCTCGGCATCCCCGGCGGCCTTCCGCACCTCGCGCGCATTCGCGACAATTGCGTCCAGATCAATGGTGAGCGTTGTAAGTTCCATAGTTTCAGAATTTTGCCACGATTTACCCCGCAGGGTTAATCACCCTCCCCCGCTTGTCGACGCCCTGTTGTCCTCCCCCACGCACCCTGCGCGAGCGTTCCTAACGAGAAAACGCTCCAGGCACATCGGACAGTCGCACGACAATCACCGTCTTACCCCCACGATGGACGATCCCCACGCCCGCGTAGCGGTGCGGCTCGTGCAGGAGTGCTGCGCGGTGGCCGGGGCTATCCATCCACTCGGAAAAGGCACGGTCCGCATCCACCCACGAACCCTGACCGCCGAAGAGGAGTTCGCCGGCGTAGTTGTAATAGTAAGAGTCAACCTCGTGCACAAGCGCCGGCGACTGGCCTTTGGGCGACTGCTGGACGAGGCGATCCGCCCAGTTCAACGCGCCCGTTGCGACATCATCGTCCCACTGCACAGCGGGTAGCCCACGGTGCTCGCGCTCCGCATTGATCTTGTTAAACAGCACCCGCTCGTTGCGGATGACGATATCCGCCCGCGAGTCCAGTCCCCGCTGGCGATCGATGATCGTGAACATCCCCTCCACGGCCTGCCACCCGGTGGCAACAGCCACGAGATCCACGATGACGCGGCGGATGGCATCCTGTACCTGCTGGGGTGCGCCGACGCGGGCAGCAAAATCCACGAGCAGCGTGGTGAGCTGCGTCGCGGTATTCTCCATCCAGGAGACGAGCGGATCCTGTGAGGAGCCCGCTGCCGGCGCCGAGGCGTTCTTTTCCTGCGCCGATGCGGTGCTCATCCCAGGCACAACCACCAGCGTGGTGCTCAGCAGTGCTGCGGCGGTGGCAGCAGAAACCACGCGTGTCCCCCGTGTGTGTCCGTGCCTTTTCACCACGTTGTCTGCCTTTCTTGCCGCGTTGTACCCACCAGGTGCTCCCGGAAAAAACGGGAACCGGCTGACCGGCTCACCTGGCGTGTGCCCGCGAGGAGCAGCACAGGCAACACAGATAGTCGCCAATCTACCGGACACCGCTCGATTTAACAACGTTAAGGAATTCATCACCAAGGCCTACCTCGCTCATACATGCGCTCAGGCGTGGGTGCCGGGACGGGGTCCTCACTGTGTGCGTTTATCCACTATCCTGGTTACGTGGCTGAAAATCTAAAGAAGCAATTGTCCGTATTGTCCAAGCGTGGCCCACACCGCGTTCTCGTTGGTGACCTCGATTTCGCCGGCCTGCCCGGCAAGGTTTATACGCCCGCTGAGGGGTCGGGAGTCCCCGGCGTTGCGTTCGGGCATGACTGGATGCTGGGGCTCAAGCAGTATCACGCAACTTTGCGTCACCTGGCTAGCTGGGGCATCGCCGTTGCAGCTCCGGATACGGAGACCGGTTTTATCCCCAACCACCGTGGCTTCGCCGCTGATCTTCAAACCGCACTCCAGGTGCTCGCCGGTGTGAAGCTCGGCAGCGGAAACGTGACCGTTTCTTCCAAGAAGCTGGGTCTTGTCGGCCACGGCATGGGCGGTGGCGCGGCAATCCTCGCAGCCCTTGATAACCCGCAGGCCAAGGCTGTGGCAGGGATCTTCCCCGCCGTGACGAGCCCGTCCAACTACGAAGCCGCCAAGCACATGACCGTGCCCGGCCTCATTATCGATTCGAAGACCAACGGCCTTATGGATGCGGGCAATCCCGCAAAGGTGGCCTTCAACTGGGGCAGCGACGTTGCCTACCGCCAGATTTCCAACGGCAACCAGCTCGGCTTCGCTGAGGGGTTTTTCCTCCAGCTGCTGGTTGGCCTGGGGCTTCCACAGACCTCCGCGCAGGAGAATATCCGCGGCCTCGTCACCGGCTTCTTTCTGCACCAGCTCGATGGGCAGAAGAAGTACTCCGGGTTCTCGGAGTTTGCTGCTGAGGCTAAGAACGTCTCCTACCTCACCCACGAGGAGCTTGCAGACCGCGCCGATATTGAGAGGATGGACACCTCCGCCATTCTCAAGCGCTCCTAGTTTATTTACTCCTACACGTGCTTTAGACCTTCCTGAGCCTCCCGTGGCCGGCGGAATTTCCGCCGGCCACGGTTTTTTATGACAGCACGGAGCGAACCGGGCCCCGCCCACCGCGGCGTCGCGGAACAGGAGGTGGCGGGCTGGCACCGCCGGCGGGTTTCCGCTTACCAGCCTGGGCAGTCGCCAGCTCCTGCGTTGCTTTGCTCACTGCCTGTTCGAAGGTGCGCAAATTGCCGATCACTTTCTGGTGGTAGCTTTCTTTAATTTCTTCGTACGCACTCATCACCAGGCACCTGCCTTTCGTGCCCCACCGGCGTGCCTCATGGGCGGCGGCGTGGAGGAGGCAACGCCTGGCGATGTCGGTGCCCCCGTAGCCACCGAGGGGCCGGCCGGTGCGGGGTCAGAGCTGGGGGCCGGTGGTGGCGTGGGACACACAGGTGCCGCGGGGGCAGGTGCCGGTGCCGGAGCGGGCGCAGGCGCAGGCTCTGGTTTTGGCGCTGGTGCAGGTTCCGGTATGGGCTTGTGCTCGGCAACCGGTTCCACCGGTGGTACCTCCGTGGTTTCTGTCGTCAACCCGGTGAGCAGGTCCCCGAGGTTATTGTGAAGGAATTCGGCGATGATGATCCCCACGCCCACGCCGAGTAGTCCCGCGAGGATCCCGGATGGTGCCGGTGTGACATCGTCGTCGGGCTTCGGGGTCTCGGCAGGTTCATCTGGGCGATCCTCGTGCTCGCACGGCGGTTCGGTGACCTCCCGCACGGGCGAGCGTTGTTCTTCACGCTGGTGTTCGTCGCCTGCGTCGGCGGGTACGACACGGCGAGTGTCGCTCTTTTCCACTACCTCGTCTCCATCGCAGTCACAATTAACGGTGACATTCACCGTCGTCGCACCAGCCGCTGCGAGCCTCGCCTTCTTTTCTTGGGCCGGCGGTCGCACTGGCTGCGGGGACTCCGGTGGTGCCGATGTCGTCGGGGTTGACGACGCAGGCGCAGGTGCGGGTGCTGGAGCCGGTGTAGGAACCGGTGGGTCGACGGAAACGGGCTTCACCGGAGGCGCGGAGGACGCAGGAGGCGCCACTGTTGTCGCTGGTGCAGGCGGTGCGGGCTGCTCCGGCGGGCAGGCCGCCGGTGCCGTCTCCGTGTGGCAGACCACCGTCGGTGCCGGGCAGTCCCCTGCTGCGGCCATGGCATCGCTGACACCTGCACGCTGCTTGTTTGATTCGATGAACGTGTCGTAGCAAGCTTCGAGGGACTCGTCGCGCGACTGGCAGAGGTTCAAGACGCACTCGCCGGTTGCGTCGACAAGCTGTCCGCCAGCCCGCACGCACGCATCGTAGGCTTCGGGATCGTCCTCACGGTTGGTGTTGCCAAGGGCCGCCGCAAGTTTCTTGACGATCTCATTGGTCTCGCGGGTGACCCGAAGAATTTCCTCGGCCGTGTCCTTATCAATTTCCTCCGCGGTATCTCCGACTTCCTCGGCCTCCCTGCCGGCATCGTCCGAGTCCTGCTCGCTTTCCTTGGATCGATTGAACAGTTTTTCCAAGCCACGGCTGACAAAACCGCCAACGCTGCCGAGGAGCGAGAAGAAGATCATGGTGAAAATCATCTCGAAAACGTACGAAAGGATGCCTTCCTTGCTGCGCCGGTTGCGCGGGCGGAGCATCGCGGCTCCCCGACGGAAAACCCCGTATTTTGCACCGCGGGTGCGCGAGGTCTTTTCCTCTACTTCTTCTGCCGTATGCTTCGGCACCCACAACCCGCCGGACACCCGGGTCATTGTGTCCGCTGCTTCCTTGTATTCTCCTGCTCCGGCCATTAGCGTCCTCCCTTCACGTCAATAGCTCCCAGCGCACCTGCGTTCACGCCTTCCTGGCTCCGCAGTTCCACAATCTGGGCCTGTGCTTTCTTGACCGCATTGATGAGCTTGATGGAACGGCCCAGGTTTTCGTACTGGATGGCTCGCAGCTGAAGGTCAATGGTGCGGGCCTTGTCAGTGAAGGCTTCTCCCAGCACATCCGATGTGATCGTCGGTTCGCTGCTTTTCACGTCGTCGATGAACGCCTCCAGCTCATCGCTAAAGCGTCGAAGAGCGCGCAGGCTTTCTTCTGTATCAATTTCCATGTTTCCCCTGGTGGTTCGTTTCCGGTGTCGGCACCCGGCGCGACTGGGCAGGCGACGGGCGGAGGCACGATAACGAAAACAGGCCGCTGTCATGCCGTCTATTTCTTAGACGGTGTGACAGTGGCCTGTGGTTCCCCCAAACGGAAAATTTTTAATTAGACATCGGCGACAACAGCGGCGAGGCGACCGGCAATCTTGCGGGCGGTTGCTTCGTCGGGCGCTTCCACCATGACGCGGAACAGCTCTTCGGTGCCGGACGGACGCAGGAGCACGCGCCCTGCCTTGCCGAGTTCCTCCTCGGCAACGGCGACGGCTTCCTTGACCTGCGCGGAATCTGCGATCGCTGCCTTATCGGAAACGGGGACGTTGACGAGAACCTGCGGCAGCACCGTCATGATGGAGGCCAGCTCGTGGAGTGGCTTGCCGGTTTCCGCCATGCGTGCCATGAGTGACAGGCCAGTGAGAAGGCCATCGCCGGTGGTTCCCCAGTCAGGGAAGACGATGTGGCCGGACTGCTCGCCGCCGAGGCTCAGGTCGCTGGCGCGGAGCTCCTCAAGCACGTAGCGGTCGCCCACCTTAGTGGTCTTGAGGTCGATGCCGTGCTCGTTCATGGCGAGCTTCAGGCCAAGGTTGCTCATCACGGTGGCGACGAGGGTGTTTTCCTTCAGGTCGCCACTGTCCTTCATGGCGGTGGCGATGATAGCCATGATCTGGTCGCCGTCCACGACGGTGCCGTTCTTGTCGACGGCGAGGCAGCGGTCAGCGTCGCCATCGTGGGCGATGCCGAGGTCTGCGCCGTGCTCGACGACCGCGGCCTGGAGCTTGTCGATGTGGGTGGAACCGCAGTGTTCGTTAATGTTGTAGGAATCCGGCGTGTTGTACATCGGGATGACGGCGGCCCCAGCATTCTTGTATGCCTCGGGGGCTACCTTGCTGGCTGCACCGTTGGCGCAGTCCACAACGACGGTGATGCCAGACAGGTCGGCCTCGATGCACTCGGCGAGGTGGTCGAGGTAGCGCTCCTGGGCATCGGGGGCTTCTTCGATGACCTTGCCGATGGAGTGACCGGTCGGCCCATCATCAGGGAGGGTCTGCATGACCTGCTCGATTTCGTCCTCGACAGCGTCGGGAAGCTTATGCCCGCCGCGAGAGAAGAACTTGATGCCGTTGTCGGGCATCGGGTTGTGGGAGGCGGAGATAACGACACCCATATCGGCATCGTAGTCATCGGTAAGGAAGGCGACGGCTGGGGTGGGAATGATGCCCACGCGGAGGACGTCGACACCCTGGCTAGCCATGCCCGCCGACAGCGCTGCGGCGAGCATCTCACCGGAGACGCGGGGATCACGACCAACGACGGCGACGGGGCGCCGCTTTGTTGTATCCGCATCGCGGGTGAGGACGTGCGCTGCTGCCGCGCCCAAACGCAGTGCCAGCGGTGCCGTCAAGGTTTTGTTCGCCAGTCCGCGAACTCCGTCTGTTCCAAAAAGTCGAGCCATAAGCACACATGTTACAACGTGCTGCTGCTCGTAGCCCCACAAGTAACGCTCCTACGAGAGACACAAATAAGTGTTATTTTTCCGCTGCACTGTTCCGCAACTAATGCCACCAGCATATTTCTGGTCACGTGGCTGGTGCGGGGTCGAAGGAAGGCTTCGCATCGAACGCGGCGCGCTGGGCGGCGCGTCGCAAGGCAGCGAGCAAGGGAGTACCAGTAACGGCGAGGAGAATGCCGGTAAACAAGGCGCGTCCCAGGTCCCAACCAAGCGAGGTGGTGAGGCAGAAGATGAGGAAGCGGCGTAGGTTCTCCCGCACGGGAGAACCGGGAACCATGGATACATCGGTTTCCAGGCCGATGGCGAACGGTCAAAAACTCATGATTTCATCGATTGGCTGGCCTGCAGCCTTCAGTCCCAGGAGCCATCCAGGCGTAGCTGATGGAGGTGTCTTAGGTGCCGTCAACGTGGCCGTCCTCCTTGGTGTTGTCCTTGATGATCTTCACCAGGTCGGTATCCCCGAAAGTGGTGTCCTTCACGCCGTAGGCATTGAAACCCACGGGGAGCTTGCCCGCTGCGCCAGGGGCTGCACCGTAGGAGGAGTCGGCGTAGCTCTTGACGGTGGCAGGGTTCGACAGGTAGGCCAGCCCGGCCTAAGCCTCGGTGCTGTTTTCCTCGCCAGTTGCCTTAAAGGCAAGCAACGCGTCAATAAGCTGACCGTATCCCTTGTACGAGCTGGTGTTACCTTCCCACGAGCTCCACAAATCGTAGGAGCCATCCTCATTCACCTGGGATTTGAGGAAGGAAGCGGCAGCGGATGCGGTGTCCACCGGAGCTGCGACCGCGACGGTGCCGGTGAAAATGCATACAGTACCCGTGGTAGCGGCGATGAGGCCTTGTGCGAGAGATGCCATGAGTGTTCCATACTCTCTTGGAGGGCCGACGAGAACACGATGTACACACTCCCGGATCCCTCGCGAAGACAAAAACGAGAAGGAACTGCTGGGAGTCCACATCCGTAGTCCTCGACGGGGTATCCGGACTCTTTGACACAGGCGGGGCAGGAATTCCGACTCATTGGTGACGACCTGGCGTGGTCGCCCTCCAATCTACGGTTGCGGGTCAGCGTCGGGATTCGACCGAACGTCCCCTACTCGTCAATGCCCTAAAAGTATTGGCTTGTTATAAAAAGGGATGCTGTTGCCGGTTTTCGGACAGCGAAACTTAGCCCACCAAACAGAAATCATTGCCACCATGCTTTTCCCAAAAATAGTTTTCACCTTGAAGAATCTGAGTGGTGGCAGCAAAAAACCGCCTGCAGATTGCTGCAGACGGCTTTTTGTAAAAGGCGTGTTCTTAACGCTTGGAGTACTGCGGGGCACGACGTGCCTTGTGCAGACCGGCCTTCTTGCGCTCCACCGCACGGGAATCGCGGGTGAGGAAGCCAGCCTTCTTCAGTGCCGGGCGATCGTTGATGTTGAACTCGTTAAGAGCACGGGCGATCGCGAGGCGGAAAGCACCGGCCTGGCCGGTGGGGCCGCCACCACGGAGGTTGGCCTTGATGTCGAACTGACCGTCACGCTCGAGAAGAACGAGCGGGGACAGGATGTCCTGCTGGTGCAGCTTGTTGGGGAAGTACTCCTCCAGGCTACGGCCGTTGCAGGTAATCTTGCCGGAGCCGGCAACCATGGTCACGCGGACGATGGCGCGCTTACGGCGACCGACGGTCTGAATCGGGTGATCCAGCTCAGCCGGGGTGAGAACGGAAGCCTCAGTGGCCTCGCCCTCGGGAGCCTCAGTAGCGATGGAATCACCGATGGTGGAGGTGAACTCCTCGGTTGCAGCCTGTGCGGCAGCAATGTCCTCTGCGGAGGCGACGTTCGGCTCGTTGGCCTGTGCCTCGACGTTCTCTACGTTCTCTTCGCTCACTGTGCCACCTGCTTAATCTCGTAGGTCTCGGGATTCTTGTCGGCGTACGGGTGCTCAGCACCTGCGTACACGCGCAGCTTCTTGATGGAAGCGCGGGAGAGGCGGGTGTGCGGCATCATGCCCTCAATCGCCTCGAAGATGACGCGCTCGGGGTGCAGCTCCAAGGAGCGACCAAGGGTCAGCTTCTTCAGGCCACCCGGGTAACCGGAGTGGCGGTAACGGAACTCGCGCTCGCGCTTATTGGAGGAAATCGCAACCTTATCGGCATTGATGATGATGACGTAGTCGCCACAATCGACGTTGGGTGCGTACTGAGGCTTGCCCTTGCCACGAAGCAGATTTGCAGCGTGGGTAGACAGGCGACCCAGAACCACGTCGGTAGCGTCGATGACGTACCACTTGCGGGTAATGTCACCGCTCTTCGGGTGGTATGTAGACACACTGACTCCTTGTCTAAACTGTCTAAAACTTTGCCAGCCATGGTGTATGCGACGCACTCCCCGCCAACACTGGTGTGTCAGTAGAAACGAAGCACACGGCGGCCGGTGGAGACCCGAGGCTTCGGTGCGGTCTGCGTTTCCCCTTGTCACCACGACTGTGGTGGTTTGGGTACACGCTCGCGTACACAAGCGCATTACCCTACCAAAAAATCCCCCAGCGACCAAATATCGTCGCAAGTCCTTGCTCCACAATATATACGTCTGCACCCTCAGCCTTCCACACGCCCGGCCACGTACTGGTTTTTCGGGGGGATGGTGTGCGTGGCGATGGGTTCACGGGGACCCGTATGAATAGGGCTCCGGGGCGCGCGAAGGGATGGAGGGTGCAGACGGAGGTGGTGGTTATGGTGTTGCGAGGCAGATGGGTCAGGACCAGCTAGCTGCGGCCCGGGAGTTCATTTCGCTCATCCGCTGGTTGCCGTCCTCGACGGTGCGGGCGATGGTTTCCAGAATCTGGTTGAGCTCGCCTGCGGCGCGATCCCAACGGTTTTGCGCGTCCTGGTAGGCGACGGCGGAGTCGCCCTCCCACGTGCTCACCATGGGCGCAATCTGAGACTTCAGGTCACCCAGCAGTCCGTTGATGCGTCCGGAGGTGGCGCGCATGTCTGCGGAGGCCGCGGAGATGGCCCCGAAGTCGTACCTAATCAGTGATTCCATGAGTAATTATTCCCCTTTTTTTGCTTTGCAGTTGATTACAGTGCGAGGCCCTGAGCCTCGATGGTGCGAAATGCCTGCGAGTTATCAGACTCGGAGGAGTCGAACTGTGCGGCGTTGGAGCGGATGTTGGTGGCGATATCAGTCAGCGCCGCGCGCAGCCGCATGGCGGAGTCGTCCCAGCGCGTCATCAGCCCGGCAAACGACGTGCTCGCTGCGCCTTTCCAGCTTCCGGCTACGTCTTGTACGACGCCCTTAACGCGATTGAGTTCTGCTTGCACCTGATCGTTGGTGGCGTCAACGTTCTTGGCGGTGTTGACCATCACCTCTGATTCGGTTGCGAACATTCCTGACATGGTGTCCCCCTTTTTCTAAGGATGTGTGTTGTGTGAGCCCCTCATCTCGAGGCGGTGAAGGCTTTCTTTTTTGTTCCTTCACTTACTTAGACTGTCCAACCCCAGCAATCGGTTCCCCGGTTGGCAAACTTAATTTTTCCCCCTGGTAGGTGAGGGTATCTGTGGCCATCCTGCACGCTGCTTTGTGCGCATACGTGGGTTCACCACGGGAGTGGCAGCCGACAGAAAACTGGCGGTCGCTTTCGACCCACGTGGTCCAGTTCACTTGGGAGCCGTCGCCAGGGAGCTCGATGTACTCCACCGGGTTTGCATCCCCGCTGCCCTCCACCAGCGTGAGGGTGGGGTCTTCCTCCACCATGCGCAAGACTTCTGCCTCGACAGCTTGCGGCTGGACACCGTAGATGGGGTCTGCTGCCACGACGATGCGGAGATCCGGGTCTGGGCCTTCGGCGGTATAGGCACCGTCGGGCCGGGCGGTGAGAGTGAAGTTCGGTGGCGTTTTCATCTCTAGGCCTCCCCCACTGACGGTGATGGGCTCATTATCTACGGAGGTTTCTTCGGTGGCGGTCTGCGTGGGTGCTGCGGACTCCGCCACCTGTGTGGGTGACACCGTCACCGATTCTGCGGCCGGGACTCCTTCTTGTCCGCGAGGTAGCCCGGAGCTGATTGCCCACCAGCTGAGTGCAACAACGAGCAGAACGACCCCGGCGATGGCGGCGTTTGTCAGCGTGAGGACGGAGGATCCGCGGGACGTATCTTGTGGCCGGTAGATGACTGCCCTGCGCTCGCCGGGATTGCCGTCCTCATCGGGGAAGGCTTCGACGGACTGTGGCGGGTCATCTTTGTTCAGCACGCTGCTGGAATATGCGGCGATGCCCTTGTTGAGGAGCGTGCGGGCAAGCATTTCTGTCGTGCGTTCATCGGCGTTGATGACTACTTCCACATCCGGCCAGTATTCGGAGCACAGATCCTTTATTTGGTCAACGACGGCGGGTACTGCCCAACCCTCGATGATGCCGGTGGCGGGAAGATCGTAGCGGTAGACGGTGTCTGGCCCGTCAACGACGGTGGCGATGTCATCGACGGTAACGGTGACGACGTGGTCAATGTCGTAGTTGGTTTTCATGGGTTCCCCCGTTTCTCTTCGTGTGCGGATGATGGCAGTGGTAGTGCAACTTGGATCGGGCCGACGCGGGCGGATTCGCGGACGAGTTGGGCGCGCCCCGGTGCGGCAACGGCTGTTTTTACGCCGGCGATGGGGCCGTCGGCGGGATCGGAGGAGTAGATGAGAATGTCCGGTTGGGCGTCCACGAGGCCGCCGATCAGTGGCGTATAGAGCGCCCGCGAAAAGGACCCCGACTTACGTGTGAGAACGACGTGCAGGCCGACATCACGGGCGTGGGGCAGGTAGGGGGTCAGGGGTTGGAAGATCTGGTCATCGACGAGGTGGCAATCGTCGACAAGCAAAAACAGCTCGGGCCCCGACCACCAGGACCGTTCGCGGAGAGCCTGGGGACTGATGTCCGCGGCGGGCATGCGGGAGGCGAGGGTGACAGCAAGCTTGTCGACGAGCTCCTGCATCGCGTCGGTGGTGGCGGCGTAGCCGGCGAGCATCTCCGGGGCGAACGCGCCGAGGAGACTGCGCCGGGGGTCGACCACGACCATGCGTGCTGCCTCGCGCCCCACCTGCGCCAGTGACTGGCCGACAAGTTCCAGCAGAGAGGTCTTGCCACAGCCGCGGGCCCCGAGGGCGAGGAGGTGCTGCGAGGTCGCGGGGTGCCACGAGACGGGGGTGAGGCGCGCACCACCGATACCCAGCGGAAGTGTGAGGTGACCACCCGGCGCGGCCGTGGGCGCGGGGAGATCGGCGCTGTCCAGGCTGGTAGGCATGAGGCGCAGGCGGGGTACGGGTGGTTCGTCGGCGGTGAGTTCGCGTACGTGTTGGATGTCTTCGCCGGAGCTCACAGCGATGAGCATGGACTCCCCATGTGGTGTCAGACCTCTGCCTGGTAGCGCGGGGACGCGTTCCTGGGCTTTGCGGTCGATGAGCGAGTCGAGCGGGTCAGCGAGATGTAGCTCGATGCGTCCGCCGATGAGATCGCGGATGGCGGGGCGCAGCTCGCTCCAGCGGTGGGTGGTGATGACGAGGTGAACCCCGGCGCCGAGCCCGTCGGAGGCGATGCGTGCGACGGTGTCCAGGTGCTCCTCGAAATCGGAGCGGATGATGTGGAAACCGTCGATGATGAGGAATACCTCACGCCCGGGGTCGGTTGCTGGAGCATCGTCAATGAGTTGCGTGACCTCCGCAAAGACACGGTCGATAGCTTCCTTGTTGTGTCTGCCGACGACGCCTGCCACATGCGGCAGGGTGGATAGCTCTGCAAGGTCTGCCCCGCCTAGATCCAGGATGTAAAACGCGGCCTTCGCTGTTGTGTGCGTCGCAGCGCAGCTGAGCACGAGGCTGCGCACTGCCGTCGACTTGCCCGATTGCGGTCCGCCACAGATGACGAGGTGGCCTGTGGCCCCAGACAAAGACAAGACGAAGGGATCTTGTCGCTGTTCGTACGGGCGGTCGATGATGCCGATCGGCACCGCCAACGTCTCTTCGTCCGCGCTCTTCTCGCTACTCGACGCTGCGGATAAAACGCCTCCCAGAGGTATCGCCGCGGGCAGGGGCGGAAGCCACACCTGATGCGCTGCCAGATCCCGAGCAGCTGCTTCTTCCCTGCAGGCAGCAACGACGCGGTCGACGAGTGTTTCCACGGGTTCTGTGGCCGCGGGTTGCTCGCTGGCCTCGTGCTTTCCACCGTGCGCGTCGGCATCGCGCTCGCGCGAGGAAGTACCGTCTGGATTCCCTGCCGGTTCCCCGCCAGGTTGTACCTCCGTGTCCGGTTGAGAACTGGTGTCCCTCCAGCCGGTAAACAGCTGCACCTGGGCTTCCTCATCGCTGGTGGCCGTGGCTTCTTTCAACGGTCCAGACACATAGGAAGCGGTGAACCGCACGAGCTCATCCGCGTCTGTTTTCATGTACCCGGCGCCCGGCTTGGCGGGCAGGTGATACGCATCGGCAGTGCCGATAACCTGACGGGATTCGCCAGCGGAGAAAGTCTTCAAGCCGATTCTGTAGCTCAGGTGCGAGTCCAGCCCCCGCAGGCGTCCTTCCTCCAGGCGCTGTGAGGCGAGAAGCAGGTGCACACCGAGAGAGCGGCCAAGCCTGCCGACGGCGACAAAGAGCTCCGCAAAGTCGGGGTGCTGCCCGAGAAGTTCGGAAAACTCGTCGATGATGATGACGAGGTGTGGCAGGGGTGCAAGCTGCGGGTTGTGCGCGCGCTTTTCTGCGTACGCGCCGATGTTGGGGATGTTGCCCGCCGCGCGGAGCACCTCCTGTCTGCGGTTCATCTCACCGCTGATGGCATCCTGCATCCTGCCGACCAGAGTTTGTTCCTCGGCAAGGTTGGTGATCACCGCGGACGTATGTGGCAGATTGCCGAGCTCCAGGAACGTGGCGCCACCCTTGAAGTCGACGAGGATGAGGTTGAGGTCCTCCGGGGAGTGCGTGAGCGCGAGGGAAACAACGAGGGTCTTTAGCAGTTCCGATTTTCCGGACCCCGTGGCTCCGATGCACAGGCCGTGCGGGCCCACGCCACCGAGCGCCGACTCTTTCATGTCCAGTGTCACCGGTCGCCCCTCTTCATCCGCACCGATGGGGACGGCCAAGAGGGAGTGGCTATCCCGCTGCCACAGCTGTGGAAGGGGAAGCCGCGTAGGTGTGGCGACACCCAGCATCGGGAGGAGATCGCCGGAGTGAGCGATCGCCTCGTAGCCACTTCCCGGTCGGTCATAGGCACCGATGGCGCGGACCAGCTGGTCGAACTCGAAAGCTGTGACGGCATCCGCTTGGCCGATGACTTGCTCGCCGCATTCTGTCGCCACGCCGAGCAACACCGGTCCAGGCTGTTTACCTGCACGCCGCGACCGCTGTTCGTAGGAATGCAGAGGATTGGATGGCTCAGCTCCTGTGTTGGCAGCTGCGGCATTTCCACCATGCGTGTACAGCACGAGGCCGTCCTGCCAGCACGCCTGACCGAGCTCCGTTGCTTGGTCGGAGCCAACGACGATGCAGATGACGGCCCCCTCCGCCTCTGCGGTCTGCTCCTCTAATCCCCGCAGGTCTACGGGTGGACCTGCAGTGCTGCTCCCCTCATCCACGCCCGCGCCGGAGGAAGGTACGACCGTGTCGTCGACGATAACGAGCGTCCACGGTGCCACGTAGGGGTCCCGGTTGTGTGGCAGCCACTTCACGTTCTCCCACACATCCGCATGGCGCCCACACACATCGATGCCGACAAGTTCCGGCCCGTGAAAGAAGACGACAGAGGCGACGAGCGCGCGGGCTAAATCCCTGGCTCCCTCCAGCGCTCCACCGTCAGCGGACACCCCGATGAAGGGGAACGCTGTGATGTCCACAGTCAAGGGCACGCCGTGAACCGCGCGACTGGACTGCACCGTGTGGCGAAAGGCGACGAGGCACACGGGGTCGAGGTCCTCGTGTGCACCCATATCAGGGATGACGATCGGGGTGGCCAGTGGCGCGTTGCCCGTGCCGATCCTCGTGATGAGGACGTCATCGTCGCCGCGGACGCGCTCCCACAACCGGGGCGAATCAGTAAGTGCCCACAGGGTGTGTGGCACCGGGTGGCAAAACTCCTCGTGTTCCTTTTGTGCAATGGCTGCGTCGCGGGCGTGCTCCCCCAGGACACCGAGGTGGCGCAGGTACACCCGGCGCGTCTCGTCTGGGTCTTCGGTGGAGGTGGGAGCAAACATCATGAGCATGCTCATCACCATGAAGACCGGGAAGATGAGCATGGTTGGGCTGGGGTTCGACCCGCCAAGGAGCATGAGCCCCACCATTCCCAGCATCGCCGCCACCATGACCACTGGCATGATGATGCGGATGAGTGGCTGTGGTGTTGGGGCGTTGCTCGGCGGTACGGGGTCGGGGCGAAGGTCGCCTGCGGGAAGTGGCGGTGGTTCTACCCGTTCGCTGTCTTCTCCCCGCGCTGGTAATGGCCGTATCGATGCGGCAATAGTCCCCACGATCCCCTCCCAAAAATATGCTCCCCGGTGGTGGTTTTATGCCGACGGCACCCCGCTACAGTGGCCGAAGCGCTCGTCGGTGTGGGGCATCCTGCCCCGTTGCCCGTCAATGTAGTACACCGGTGCTACGTTGTCCTGACAAGAATGCTCTCCACCCCCGTTTACGGAAGCAGCCTTCCGCTCCCTACCACCAATGGGGAACACACCCCGAAGAGCTAGGGCTACTCGACCTTCTCGCTTACATCTAGCTCCAACCTGTGCCGGCTCATCGTGATGGACGCGTACACGACAATCGCGCTGATCACACCCCAGACGACGGGGTAGGCACCGTCTTCCGGGCCGATGAGCGCGACGCTGAACAGCACCATCGCGATGACGACCGCGGGAAGAGCACCCCAGCGGTGTGTATTGACCTGCGGGGAATTCTTCGCCTCCCAGAAGGCGACCAGACACAGGACTGCGGCGCACAGTGTTCCCAGCCACGGCTTACCGACTGCGCAGGCGTAGACGGCGACCCCAGCAACAAGTGAGACGATAACGCGATACATCATGATGCTCCTTTACCAATAGAAGAGTTAGGGGATATCTGAACGACACTACACACCACGACCGTCACCCGACAGATGCATCCCCACGAGACAGATCCTTCGCCGCCTTCCTTCTCTTCCCCTCCCCTCTTCTACCCCCACTTCCGGAACGCGCTTTCCCACCGGTGGACAAAATGTCAGTGCTGGCGCACAGTGGAAGCGTCACGGCACTCACCACGCTCGTGGCGCACATTCAATGGTGCTGGCACCAGCACCCCGGGGACTTACGTAGGGGTTATCCATGAACCGTCAAGCACTCACGCACTCACTGCGCGTGACAATCCGCTTTGCCGTAGGCCACACACAGGACACACCCGTCGACGTCGACGTCGCCGTTCCTGCCGGCGCGCGGCTTGCCGACGTCCTACCCGAGGTCTGTGATGTCGCCGGTATCAGCCCACCGGTCAGCCCGTGGGAGGCCCGCACACCGGCGGGAAGCCTCATCCCCACGGCCACCCCGCTGGCCTGGTCGCACGTCCGGCCGGGAAGCATTATCACTATCCGCGATATCTCCCGCGACACCGAGCCCCTCGTCACAAGTGATACGGAGGCGCTCACACAGGTGCGCCGCGCGCGCGGTGGAACAGGCTACGCGGCGGTTGCCTGCGCCACCGGGTTTTTCATGCTTATCCTGCTCCTGGTCGCCCACCCCGTGGGGCTGACCGTGGCGACGGTTGCCTGCCTCGCCCTCGGTGCCGGTATGCGCCTGACGTGGAAGGAGGCGATCCACCCGCCGATTATCACCACGGTGAGTATCGGGACAAGCATCCTCGCTTTTCTTGCGGGGCTCCAATGGACACTCTGGTTTGCCAGCGAACCGGGAAGCGTCAGTCTCATCACACCGCTTGGCCTGGTGACCTCCGGCGGCAGCCTGCTCCTCGTCACCGCCATCGCCCACCGCACACTCCGCCCGCCGCGCACCGTCACCGTCGTCCTCCTCACCATAGGTGTGGGCACGTGCGCGTGGGCCGGGCTGGCAGGTTGTGCCACCACCGTCGGCCTGGCACCCACCATCACCGGCAACACACCACCAACGATTATCGCACCGTCCATCACGGCGGCAGCACCCCTGAGCGCTCTTATCGCGCTGACAGTGGTCATCTACGGCCCGCTCGTCGCGCTTCGCATCGCGGGGATCACCATTCCCACCGTCCCGTCCGCCGGTGCCGACCTCGCCACAACGGATGTATCCGCGCAGGTCTACGCCGGTGCCACCAGGAGGGCGCGCCGAGCAACGGGGGTGTTCGATGGCATCGTTACCGGCGCCTGTCTCCTCGGCGGTGGAGCGACCCTTGTCACCGCGGTGGGAACCCAGCCTGCCCACTTCCGCCTCCTGTTCGCCATCGTCCTCGTCGCGTGCCTTGCCATGCAGGCCACCCGGCATGCCTCCGCTGTGGGAGCCTGGGCCGTGTGGCTGTGGTCTATGTCGACGGCCATCAGTGCAGACTGTGCCGTGTTTATCCACCCCGGCGCGACGCAGCTGAGCCCCGCCACCATCAGCATCGCCGTAGCACTTGCCACGGTGTTCGTCACCTCGGGACTGTGGGCCCCGCGCGTAGCCAACATGCCTCCCACCACCATCGCAGCCCTGGAGAAGCTGGAAAGCGCATGCGTCATCATCGCTCTCCCCCTCGGGCTGCACCTGGCCGGTGTGTTTGCAGCCATTCGGGGGCTGGGCTGATGCGCGCCCGTCGCCTTGCTGCCCTCACCATCACCACGGCTTTCGTGCTGGGCACCGCGCCCGCCACCGCCCAGGACACCACCGAGCCGCCTGCCGAACCGACCGCGTCAACGCCTGTGTGCCCGAATGGGGAGCCTCTCCCCGTCCCCGCAGGCCCTGCCGATGTTGCCCGCGCCAGCGCGCTTTCGGCTTCCTTGCACGAGGCTCACCGCTTCGCCACCGGCGCCGGGGTCACCGTCGCTGTCATCGACACGGGAGTGACCCCGCATCCTCTGCTCCCCGAGCTTGTCGACGCAGGCAGCTTCCTGGAACCGCCGTATTCTTCCTCCGGCGCGCTCACCGACTGCGAGGGCCACGGCACCGCCGTCGCCAGCATCATTGGGCTACGCACCCCGTCTGCCACTGACTCCGACCGGGAGCGCCCCGTTGGGGTAGCACCCGGCGTGCGACTCATCGCCATCAAACAATCCGAGACGAAAAACGGTGGCACCCTGGATAGCCTCGGTCACGCCATTGACCGGGCACTCGATGAGCACGCCGACGTCATTAACCTTTCCGTGTCCTCGTGTCTTCCCAGCTCTGCCACACTCGCACCCGGAGTGCTGCAGGAGTCGGTCGAGCGGGCGGAACGCGAGGGTACGGTCATCGTCGCAGCAGCGGGAAATATCACCGCCGATTGCCCCGCCGATTCCGTCAGCTACCCCGCCCACTTCCCCACCGTTATTGCCGTGAGTGCTTTGGATACCCCGGCGACGGTGGCCGAGTACTCGCTTAGCCTCGGCGGGAAGCGCCCCGTTGGCGCGCCGGGTTCCATCGCTGTGTCTGCGTCCACCAGTGGACAAGGCTATGCGACGGCAACAGACAAGACGGAGTTTCGTGGCACGAGCTTTGCGGCACCCGTCGTCACCGGCTTTGTCGCGCTGCTCAAGGAACGTCATCCTCGCGCCACACCTACAGAGCTGCGTGCCATGGTCTACTCCTCCGCGCATCCGGTGACGGGGGCACTTGATGTTGAGGGAAGCGTCGACAAGCTACAAGGAGCAGAGCCACGCGCACGCCGCGCGGAAACCGTCTCCCCAGCAACGCCGGGAAAGACAGCGGGGTGGGAGCCCCTCGCGGCGCTCATCGCCGTGGCCGTCGCCGGGCTTATGGTTACAGCGGCGCGGAGGCCTGCTCGACGCTGAGCTCCGCGCCGCGGGGCAATAGGGCAACAACCGGCCAGGGGGCAGGAGTCGCGCGCTCGACGCCGAGCGCCGGCGCGGAGGCTGCAGGAACCGGGAAATACGTCCCCGTCTCCCCCACAATGACTGTGCCGTCACCGACCGTAATCGCCATGCCTCCCGGGCGCGTAGCCGAGAACCGGGTGGCCACGCTCGTGCCCGCAATCCCGATCCCCGGTGGCAGGGACCGCTCCGCGGAGAGCACCCCGACGGCGGGCGGATCCAGTGATACACCGGCGGTTCCCGCCGAGGGGAACAAACCCCACGCACGATCAGACGCGAGGCCCGTCGCATGCTGCGTAACACACACCGTATCGGCCGGACTGACCGGCACAAACGTACCCTTTTCCGCGGGCAGCGACACGTCCTCCTCGGCCAGCACCTGCCCCTGCAGCTCCTCCGGGGTCACCTCCTGCATCCCCGCACCGAGTTCCCGGAGAATCTCCGACTGAAACGCCGTGAGCGGGGTCAACCCCGACCCACGATCAAGCCACAGCCCCTCGCCGGCACGGAGAACCGTCGCCGAGGACAACGCACGCACCCCATCGACTGGAGGAAGCTCCGGCAGAATATCGAGGACCTCCGCCGGAGGCTCCCACGCGCCGGCTGCCTGTGGGATCCCCAGATGGCGACGCACCGTCGCGCCCACCGCCGACTCCGCAGGAGGCAGCTTCCGCCTTCCCGCCGCCGACACAAGATACTCGTCTCCTCCCACCTGGGCGAGGAGGAACTCCCCCGGTGCGGTCATGGGAGGATCAACAAGCCCCTCCGTCACGTGCGTCTCCCCCGTCCCCGCCGTACACGCAGACCACGTCGACTCCGAGCCGGAATCCCCCGTGGAAAGCATCCCCGGGGCGCCGGGGATGCCGACCGGCGGACCGAACTGGGCGTGGGCGAGGACCTCATCCGCCCCACGAACAGGATCTGCGGGGCTACCTGCGATAAGACGCGCAGAAGTGAGGTTGAGCGCAGGATGGTACGTCTCCCCAACCCGGACGTACAGGCCACCAGATTCCGCCCGGACGATCGGGGCATCGCCCGGGTCCGCGCGCGGTTTGAACATCGCCATCGCACCCGCGCCCAGCGCAAACAGCGCGCAGGCGATGAGGCCTAAGACAAGGCTTCGGCGGAGCCTGGCGAGCGGATCATGGATCATGCGGGCATCAGCAAAGATGAGCGCGTGTTCCGCCCTCCGGACCAAGAATTTATAACCTGAGACCTGCGGTTTCGTGGTTGGCGCGAGAATTTGTGCCATGCGTTTCCCCCTCGATTTTCCCCTGATTATTGGTGTTTTCTGGGTTCAGAATAACCCCGGGTGGTCGGGGCTGCAACGGGAACGCGAACGGTAGGGTGCGCCCTCACAAAACAACAGCTGGCGGGGTATAACGATGCGGTGTTGCAGCGTTATACCCCGCCAGCTGACAGGAGGATTAGGGCGCGTCGGGCGGTGGCGGATCGTTATCCGGAATGCCGTCCGGGGTGAAATCACCAGGAACCGGGGTTGGCGCTGGACGGACTTCACCCCCGACCTGGGGCAGGTGGGATTTTTCCGGCATCGTTGCCTCCGGTCGGTGGTAATACGGCTGGTTGATTTCCTGCGCCGTCTGAGCAAGCCCCTTCTGTCCCTTCGTGAGGACAGGTAGGAGGGGTTCGGGCGAATCGCCGGATTCCCGCATCCTCGTAATTTCCGCGTCGGTGAACTTCTCGTTGACTACGTAGATGGTCACGTTGTGGTCGCGGTACACGTCCGTCACGCCGGGCGAAAGATCCAACCCGGGGATCCATTCCTTGTGGGTCTTCTGGAAGTCCCAGAAATTGAAGGGGCTGGTGATGATGTAGTTGACGTCGAGGTCCTTCGCAGCCTCGTCGACGGTGTTGCGCAGCGACGGGTCACCGAAGTTACCGACTCCCAGGAGGTTGGGGTGGAAGTACAGCAACGTCGTATCCGAGTCTGACATGGCGAAGGGCCAGTTGTAGTGGGTGAAGAATGCGGGCAGGCCGTTGTAGGCATACATCCACCCGGAGCCGTCGGCAGGATCGGAGAAGATCCGGTGCTCGTAGGCGTGCGGTTGCTCGGCGAGCCACCGCCAGGCCTTGAGGTCGTACTTGTTCACCATGCGCTGGTCGCGTGAGTTAATGACCGGCCAATCCAGCTTTCCGTCGGTGCGGTTATCAACGGCCACCCACAGCGCTGCACCGGCGATAAGCCCCACGATGGTGGAGAGGACGATGGACAGCATGGACAGGCGTCGCACCGGGCCGAGGCAGATGAGGCGTACACCGACGGCTATCGCCGCACCTGCATACGCCACGAGGATGAGCGCCACTGGCATGATGAGGCGGTGGGCTGCGTTGTAGTGGAGCCCACTAATGAGCGCCATGAAGTCTCCCCACGCGCCGGTGAACAGGTGCATGGAGCTGACCGTGGCGGCCAGGCTGAACACGTAGAAGAGGGGGCCCCACAGGTTTCCGCGCCAGATGAGAATGATGAGCATGCCGGCCAGCCCCACCCACAGAAGCGGGAAGGAATCGAATCTAATCTCATCGGTGTGGCGGGTCGCCATCTCGAAAGCTGTTTCCCAGGCCCTGGATGCGCTGAGGGCATCCGAATCATCGAAGCTGACCACTTCCTCGGTCTGCGAGGAACCAGCAATGATCTGAGGTAGCAAGATGAGTGCGCCTGCCAGCCCCGTGGCGGCCAGGAGGCCAAGATCACGAAGCCGGTAACCGATGCCCTGCTGCCAGGAACGGGGCGTATGCGATGGCTTCCACACCAACCGTGTCAGCCACCAGAGAAGGAGAAGGACGACAACGTGGGTGGCCGGCGCTGGGTGGGTCTGCACGAGCCCAGCGAAGGCGAGAGCGGTGGCAAACGCACGCTTGGGGACGGCGGGCACGGACATGAAGGCGGACACAACGATGCCGATCATGGCCACGGCTGCCAGGTACGGCCACGCGCCGACGTAGTAGCCAATCCAGTACAGGACGGGAACCACACCGACAAGGACGGCTGCGAAGCCCGCAGCAAGCTGGCTCGTCAGCCGGCGGGTGCCGACCACGCGCCACGCGAGTGCTGCGGCCGAGATAGGGAACAGGAGTCCGGGGAGTACTGCCGATGCGACGTTGAGGGACGCAATGGGTGTCAGGTCCGCGTACTGGCCGATGAGGTAGGCCGTCGAGTGCCAGGCGGTGGGATAGTACAGCGGGTGCCCTGTTTCGGTGTTCTGAAGGATACCCATCGCCGTGGGTGAGGCAATACCTGTTTCTCCGATAAAGCGGACAACGGAAGCGTGCCAGTGCGCGTCCCAGCCCTGGTACACGTTTTCCAGCCCGCCCCATGAGCGCCCAATCGCATCGAGTGTCCTGGCGATGATGAAGTAGGCACCGGCGGCAACACCGGCAGCAGGCAGCAGCCAGCGCTGATCCGAGATCGACCCTGGGCGCCAAGCCGGGTTGAGGCGAACAAAGTCAGAGGCACGTCGCGCAGTGCTCGCCGCGGGGATCGCCGGCGGTTGGCCCACGTGTTGGCTTTCCGGGACGAGGGAGAAGTTCTTCGCCCGGTGTCGTCTACCGAAGTAGAAGGCACCGCGCCACAGCGCTGCGAAAACAGCAATGAGTACACAGAACCACGCTACGGAGGTGGAGGTGTAGGAAATTCCCAGCGGATGGAAGAGGGCAGCGGCAATGCCGTAGATCCCGACCGAAACGGGAACAGCACACATGGCCGAGGTCGGCGTGCGCAACCCGGAGATCCAGCTAATGAGAAGGCCAGGAATGACACAGACAGCGATTGCAATAAGCGCTGTTTCCACCACGTAGCCCCACATCCTTTGTTTGTTGTCCGTAAGTGATATCTATCTCTCGGACATCGTAGTCGGTCAACTGAACCCACCACAGTAGGCGTGCCCACTAATTACTCCCCCAATGCACAAAGAAATTGCTTTGATTTTCTTATTGTTATTCCTTGCCACGTCGCCGACATGTTCGTTCTGGTGCTACTCCACTTCGTCGGCGGTGCGCTTTCGGCGCGTCGCCTCCGCTCGGCTCGCTAGTTCCTCATCGCTCGGGTAATCCACCCCGGTGAGGGTGAGCCCACACGCCGGTGCCACGGGCACATCGGCGGCGCGCTCAGAAAGGGTCAGCAGATGTGGGGCGAAGGACAGGTCACGCCTGCCCTCCCCCACTGCAAGACACGCCCCGACAAGGGAGCGAACCATCGACCAGCAGAAGGCATCGGCGCTGACGCGCGCCAGGTAGGTCTGCGGTTCCCGTGGTGTCGAGATGTCTTCCCAAGTGAACGACTCGACCGTGCGGATGGTGGTGGCGTGGGTCTTGTGTTTGCACAGCGCTGCGAAGTCATGCAGCCCCACAAAGGCCAATGCACACGCAGAAACCACGTCAATATCTATCGGCTTTTTCCAAGTAGCGGTATCAAACCTCTGCAAAGGTAAAGGGCCGCCTGGCCGTGTGGTGACACGATATTCGTAATAGCGGCGAAGTGCCCCAAATCGTGCGTCGAAGGCTTTCGGTGCGACGCTAACGGCGAGCAGGGAGATATCGTCAGGCAGAAGTTTGTTGAGCCGACGGGTAAGCCGGGCAGGGTCGCCGTCGATGGAGCGCTGCTCTAGACAGGATCCGGGCACCACCATGTTGGCCACCTGCCCTGTGGCGTGCACCCCCGCGTCAGTTCGGCCCGCGACGGTAAGCCGGTAGGAGTTATCCAGCCGCAGCACGAGTCGGAGTGCTTCCTCGATCGTTTGCTGTACGGTGCGGAGTCCACTTTGTTGTGTTGCCCACCCGTGGAAGTTTGTCCCGTCGTATGCAATGTCGAAGCGGAGGTTCACTGTCATAACCACACAGTGTAGCTGGCGTGGGTTCTACCTCCTGCGTCCTAATCCCGACTCCGCACCGCGCACCCTGCGTCTACTGGTTCTTGCAGGTGTTGATGCCAAACAGCTTGTACAGGGGGCACCAGCCGATTGCTGCGGTCACGAGCATCACAACTGCAACGATGAGGAGAATCACTCCCCAGACCGTCCCCGGCGATGCCACCGTGAATGCCAGCACCGCGCACACAACCGCAATGACAAGCCGCACAACGCGGTCTACGTTTGATTCATTTTTAACCATGATCTTTTCCTTTCATTTGGCTAGCTATTTTTAATCTTACCTATTTCGATCCCTTCGAAAGCATCAATT
>JALFAQ010000019.1 GCA_022772305.1 Corynebacterium glucuronolyticum | reverse complement strand
TTTTTACCGTGCGGATATACGGACTCACAAAATCATCCTACCGACCACCCCCACAAAATACCCTCTTAGTGCACCCTTTTTAACCCAATATCAACCAAAACCCCAGGCCTACGTGTCAAGGGTGATCCTCATCACCCACACCTGAGCCAAGTCGGGTTGTATGTGCCTACGATTGGTCGCGGGGATTCCTGCGGCACGCTAGCCAGCCCCTTTATATAGGTATCGCGGTCGCCTTATATGTCAGAACCCTCCAAATTGCGGGGCTATTACGCCCAAAACCTGAGAAAAATATATTCTAAAATAATGAATTCTTGGGAAAAGAACGAACTCCTGCGCGCCACCCGCAGCCTCTGCTGGGGCCGAGGCGCCGCCGCCGGCCTCCTCACCGCCACCGGCGACATCGTCACCGCCACCAAAGTTCCACCCCTCTGCGCCGAGCTCCTCGCCCTGTCCCAGGCCCCCTACGCTCAGGTTTCACTCCTCGTCTCGCTTGTCGACGGCCTCATCGTCGCCCCCTGCGGCTCCTGCCGCCAAGCCCTCGTCGACCGCGACCCCTCCATGCGCGTCCTCGTCCCCGGCGAGCAAATCGTCCTGGCCCGAGACCTTCTCCCCTTCGCCGACGCCAACCCCTCCAACCCCCACGTCGCCCGCCCCAGCAGGCACGCCCTGCGGAGCCACGACGAGGAAGAGGAGAGCTACTTCGTTACCTGGCAGGTGTAAGTGTTAAAAAAGCTGCCCCCACAATGAAGTGGGGGCAGTAATCGCGAGATTTAGTTCAGTGAGAACGTCTTGGTGAGTTTCTGATCCTTGAAGGACATCGTGGACTGAACCTGGATGGTGACCGGGTTGGTTTCATCCTGAAGCACGAAGCCCGAAACAAAGGAGTTACTGCCGCCAGGCTGAAGCTCCTTCCAGGCATCTTCGGCATCGTATCCGTCTGGGTTTACGTCGCCGTAGACGGCGGTCTCAAGCTCGACACCATTCTGGAAAGCCTGAACGTGCACGTCGAAGGGATTGAGGTTCTCACTTTCCTGCAGATTGGAAACCTCAACCGTTGTCGCAAAAGTGGGGGCGCCTTCGAAATCTGCTACGGATGCAGCGCCATCAACGATCTTGGCATGGAATGTGTCAAGGTCGCCTTCTTCTCCCAAGTCGCCTGTAGCTGCATCTTCCTTTGACGAGTTCGAATCTGCAGAGGAAACGGACGAAGCCTGAGATGATGACTCGTCAGTTCCAAATGCATCATCAATCATTGAGCCGAAGATTGCCTGCGTGGCAAGTGTTGCTGCAATGCTGATGACACCGATAACAACACCGGTGATGGCAAGGCCGCGACCGCGAGCTTTGCCAGCCGGGCGGGTGCTGTAGATAGCAATTGCGGAAAGGATGATGCCACCCACACCGAAGATCGGGGCAACATTATTGACGATTGGGATCCAGCACAGGAGGAGTCCCATGACGGAAATGACAAGACCGATGATGCCGGTAATAGTGATCCCCTTGTGCGCTGGGGCTTGGGGAGCCTGACCTTCAGGCATAGAAGTAGTCAATGCAAGAACCTCTTTTACATGAAGCGGAGAGAGAACTTCTCCGCAAAGGACAAATCGCCGATTGGTGATTTTGGGCTCTTAAATACTAGCAAATCAAATATTGGGTATGGAAAGCTTCGTCCCTTTGTGCAGCTTAGGTTTTACATAATCCCAGTATAAAAGCTAGTTATTGCACAGATTTAACATCGGAATTCTTACCCCAAAAGGATGTCAAAATGACAATACATACAGTTCTAATGAAAAAACGACGCAGGGAATAGTTAGAAGGAGAACTATGGTCTGCGTCGAAGCTGCAGAGGTCACACCACGGCGTATATCGCCCAGGTGATGAGGAACCCGACGACACCGAAGATGGTGGAGAGCGTCGTCCAGTACTTGAGGCCCTGCTTGACGGAGAGGCCCAAGTATTTGGTGACGATCCAGAACCCGGAGTCGTTGATATGGGAGAGCCCGAGGCCGCCGAAGCCGATGGCCACCATGATGAGCGTTGCTTCCACGGGGCTAAGCCCCGCGTCGGCGATCGGCTGAGCGAGAAGACCAGCCGTCGTGAGCAACGCGACGGTGGCGGATCCCTGCGAGGCGCGCAGGGCCGCGGACATGAGGAATCCCATGAGGATGAGGGGGAGTCCGGAGGAAATAAGCAGGTCGGAAAGGACCTTGCCAATCCCGGATTCGACGAGCACGTTGGCGAAGCCTCCGCCGGCACCGGTCACGAAGATGATGACGGCCACGGCCGGAAGCGCCGAATCAAGGATGTTGGAGGAGTGCTCCCGATCCCACGTTTGCTGCCGGCCGATCATGATCCACGCCACGATGACGGCGATGAGCAGGGCAATGGGGGCTGCGCCGAAGAACTTCACGAAGGTGTGAACGGCGGTTCCCTCCTCCGTCAGCATCGTGCCGGTCGTCCCCACCATGATGATGAGGATGGGCAGAATGATGAGTCCCATGACGAGCCACGGCGACGGCGAATTCGGAAATATGCGCTCCTTGTTCGTCTCCGCAGGGGATTCAATCCGCTGCACGCCATCCACGTTGAACCGCTTGGCCAGGAAGAAACCGATGGCGGCGGTGACGGCGGCGATGGGCAGCGCGATGGTGAGCAGCAGTCCCACATCCTTGTCCAGAAGCTCCGCGACGGCGACGGGGCCGGGATGCGGGGGAACAACAACGTGCACGGTAAGCATGGTCGCAGCAACAGGCAGCCCAATCTTCAGGGGATTGAGGCGTGCCACGGAGGCAAACCCGAAAATAATCGGTGCGAGAATGATGAACCCCACATCGAAGAACACAGGGATCCCGAGGATAAACGCGGCGATCGTCACCGCACCGGCGATCTTTTTCGGTCCGAGCTTTCCGGTAAAATACCGGGCAATGGACTCGGCTCCACCGGATTCCTCGATGATCTTACCGAGCATGGCGCCCAGGCCAACTACGATGGCAACGTTGCCGAGTGTTCCGCCGACACCCTTTGTCACTGATTCGACGGCATCGGTAAGGGGAATTCCTGATGCTGCAGCAGTAAGAACGGCGACGAGGAGCAGCGCCACGAACGCCGGCATCCGTACCCAAATAACGAGGACGAGTAGGATGGCGACGGCCGCTACTCCAAGCGCGAGGAGTGAAAGACCAGTCATCGTTTAGGCACCACGCGGATCATCCGGGGAGACGACGGTAATAATGGTGGAGTCGTCCTTGGCTGCCAGTCCGCGGGCCAGTCCCTGCAGGTACTGCTGTTCGGCGGCCGCTGCCACTGGAACGGCAATACCGACGGACTTCGCCGCCGCGGTGACGATACCCATGTCCTTGACAAAAATGTCCTCGCGCGACTTCACCTCGGCACCCTTCTCGGTGTACGCCTCGAGCATGCGCGGACCGCGATCGCCCAGCATGAAGCTCGCCGCCGCACCGCTCATGAGCGCCTCCAGCGCGGCCTTCTGGTCGAGCCCCAGCTTGCCTGCCAGGGCCATTGCCTCGCCGGCCGCCGCAATGTGCACGCCGCACAGCAGCTGGTTCACGGTCTTCATCGCCTGCCCCGCGCCGGGCTTGTCACCCACGATGACCAGGTTTCCTGCCATCTTTTCCAACACACTCTTCCGCTTGTCGACGACCTCGGGGTGTGCACCCACGACAACGAGAAGGTCGCCTTCGCCTGCGCGCACAGGCCCTCCAGAGACAGGCGCATCAATGATGTCGATGCCGTGTTCTGCGAGGTCACCGGCGGACTTTTCCACACCGGCGATACCAACAGTGGAGGTGAGCAAAACGGTGGCGCCGTCCTGCATGGCCTCGACGATGCCGTTGAGACCAAACAGTGCTTCCTCGAGCTGTGCCTGGTTGCGGACGGCGAGTAGGACGACATCGGCGTTGGCAACGGCTGCACGGGAATCGGTGAAGGTGGTGATTCCTGCCTTCTTGGCCAGGTCGAGGCGTTCCGGGTTGATGTCGACACCATTGACGGTGAAGTCCTCGGCGAGGTTGGTGGCCATGGGAAGGCCCATAGCACCGAGCCCGATAACGGTAATTGTGGTGGTCATTTGAAAGCTCTCCTTTGTGAGTTAGTTGGCTGATAGGCGTTCGACAACGTCGACGAGGGACTGGTCGTTGCCCACGTTGCCGGCGAAAACGATGTAGGGGATGCCGCGGGCGGGGCCGTCCTCGGCCTTCCAGAGGCTGATGATTCCGGGCTGCATGGGGCCGACGACGGTCGCGCGCGTCATTTCCAAGCCCTTGGATGCGGTATCGGACGAGGTGATGCCACCCTTGGCGATGACAAACCTCGGTGTCACGGTGTGTACCACTTTGTTCACGGTTCCTACCAGCGCCTCCGAAACGGTGCGAGCGATCCGAAGGGAATCGTCCTTGTCCTTGCCCTTCACCAGCTTGCGCGAGGTGTGCAGGATGACATTGCCCTCCTTGAGAGCTGCAGAGATATCCTTGGCGAGGTTATCGGTGTAGCCCGCGGGATCATCGAGGACAGTGGCAACGTTGAGCTCCATCGTGGTGGCGAGGTTTGCGTCGATGAGCGCGTTGAGCTGCCGGGTCGTTGTCGGAACGTGTGAACCGACCACGATGAGGCCGCCCTTGGCGTGATCTGTCGTCACGCCGGCGGCGTGTAGCTTCTCCGCGGTGACTACATCCGGAATGTCTTGACCGATGGCGGCGCGGACGAAGGGCGGGCCGACGCGGAAGATATACTTCTTGCCGTTGTCCTCGGCCTTCTTGAGCGCTGCGGCCAACAGGCGCAGATCGTCCTCAGTGACGATATCCACGGCGATAGCCTGACGATTGTGGGCTTGCGCAAGCTTCTCGGAAGCAGTTCCACCA
Organism: Corynebacterium glucuronolyticum; assembly: GCA_022772305.1. Classification (GTDB taxonomy): domain Bacteria; phylum Actinomycetota; class Actinomycetes; order Mycobacteriales; family Mycobacteriaceae; genus Corynebacterium; species Corynebacterium glucuronolyticum_A. Next base: position 7,618 of record JALFAQ010000019.1, on the reverse strand, counting down.
CGCAGATCGTTGAGGTCGATGACGATGACATCCTCGGCCTTCTTCTCTCCGCCTGTCTTTTCTTCCACCCACTCAGCAAGCTTGGAATGCGAGTAACCAAAGGTCGCGTCCTTAGCGAATTCTGTTTCCGCCGCTGGAACGAACCCGTCCTCGTCGCTTCCTGCGTAGTGCACCCCACCAACAGTGATGCGTCCGGCATCGCCAAAGGCGGGGACGATAAGGTAGCCGTCGATGTCAGCGTCACTGACCTCGGCGAGAGTGTCCGGCTCCAGTGGGAAGTGGCCACGAAGAGTGGAGTCGGAACGGGAAACAAAGGTGAGCTTCCTGTCGCCTGCGGCCGCGAGCGCAGCCTTGGCAACCTCAATGTTGATCTGGCGTGCATCCTCAGGATCGAGGGAACGTGAATTGGTCATGAGATAGACGGCAGGTGCATTTTGCTCGAATGCCCAGGCAAAGTCGTCTTGCGTCCACCGCGTGAGGACGGGCAGGTCGGCAACGGATTGCGTACCGGTGGGGTCGTCGTCGAGCACGATGAGTACATCGGATCGCGCGGGGACATCAGCTGCGGGCATGGACACAGGCTCGTGGTAGCCGGCGGTGAGCTGGTCGAGACTATACGTCATGTGTTTTCCTCCTAAAATTCCTTAGACCACAGACCTTAGAGGACTTAGGACTGAGCGTAGTGAACCCATATTGCTACGTAAAGAAAAGTGGTTTACCTCACTCCAATTGGGGGTAAAAGTGGGGGGATAAGGCCCTACTCATTCATTTTCCGTCGAGATCGCGGTGTCGTTGCCGACGATATATTCCTTGATATCCTCGGCCGTCTGTTTCATATGCGCTCGCATCGCATCCTTGGCGGCGGTGGCATCATGTGCAGCGAGCGCTTCAAAAATCGCCTTGTGGTGACCGAGCGCGCGAGACCGGATCCCGCTGTACGAGTTGGTAATCAGTCGCGAGCTGTTGAGTGCATCCTGCAGGGGGAGAATGACAGCCTTGATAAAAGGGTTCCCCGTTGCCTCCAGGATCTGCGAATGGAACCGCACATCTGCTGCAGTTACCTCGGCGGGGTCCGACGCGTCTCGGTACGCGTCCACCGATTTCTTCAGTTCTGCCAGTTCCTCCTCTGTGATCCGCTCGGCTGCAATGCCAGCAGAACCAACTTCCAGCATCCGTCGCAATTGGGTGAGATAAAGCCCCACTTCCCGCTCGTCCAGCTGGTGTGAAATGGCATAGACGAGTGTTTGTACGTCAATCCACTCGGTCTGTGGCTGCACGAACGTACCCCTCCCATGAATGACTTCAAGTACCCCTCGCTCAGCGAGAGTGCGCACCACCTCGCGCATCGTTGGACGTGACACATCAAGATATTCTGCGAGATTCGATTCGTTCGGGAGTGCATCGCCAGCGACGAACTCACCCCTGACGATAGCCCCCAACAGTCTGTCGACGCCCTGGGTTACGAGATCTTTGCGCATGGGATACCTCCTCCTTATGGTAGAGCAGAACCATTAGCGGAGATTCTAGTCGGAAATGTGGGTGGGCTCCAAGAGAGAATCTAGCGAGGTGGGGTCGGGTTATATTTCGTTGGCAGGGTTGCTCTTCACGTAGAGCGGATCTCCATCCCGTTTTCTAGATATGTAGGTTGCTTAAAACGGTCACTGCGCATCCTTGGCCGTAATGTGGCAGAAGCTAGAGCAGGCAACGTGAAGCAATAGCTCGAGTTTCGATGCGCCCACGTAAAAGGGACGCGGATTCTGGGGCGAAGCGTCAAGGCCTTTCAGCGTTGCCACCGCAGTGAGGATATTGGATGTGCCGGAGGCGTATGCGAACAAGCAGAGCTGCCACTACGTAAGGTTGTTTGACTATTTTTGCTCCCTATTGGGAGCAATGTGGGGGAGGGTGATTCATCAATTGGACATGGCGGTAGATCCGGCGAGCTGGTCACTGGTGCACAAAAGTGTATCTGCTTTTAAATGTGTAACTCCGCTGAGAAGCGTCTCCACCCCTTTACCCCCGCCGGGGGTAAAAGAAGTAGGTAAAAGTCTAGTTGCATGCATATATGCAGTTGTCAGTAGTTTCCTACCAGTAAAATAGGTAATCAAGAATTCTATTGATAGCATTTTTTGGTTCTTAAGGGGGAGGTCACTTCGTGGCCTGTAGATAAAGTGAAGAAAGGAAACGCCGGTGACCGAAGCTAAGCAGACGACGATTGATGATGTCCACCATGACCCGTACGTTCTCACGAAGGAAAAAATCCAGGATCCGCCAACGGGGGTGAAGAATTCGCTAAAATTCCTGGGGCCAGGAATGATTACGTCGGCAGCGGTCGTCGGCTCCGGCGAGCTCATCACGGCGACAACCCTCGGCTCCCGCGTCGGAATGATGCTTCTCTGGCTCATCTTTGTGTCCACGTTCGTCAAGGTATTTATTCAGGTAGAGCTCGCACGCTGGTCCATCTCCACAGGTAAACCGGCGATTTTCGGCTACGACGAGGTCAAGCCAAAAATCGCCGGCCACGGCTGGCCGAGCTACATCGTGCTTATCATGTTCTTCCAGTTCATCACGGGTCAGGCGGGTGTCATCGGCGCGGCCGGCGTAGCCATGAGCATGCTCATCCCGCTCGGCGCCGGCCCCACGGATCCGCTGTCCATCGCGCTGTGGGTCTGGATCATGGCGGTGCTCGCCATCGCTATCCACATGGCTAACCGCTACGAAATCATCGAAAAAGTCTCCACGACCCTCGTCGTCGTTGTGACCCTGTTGGTCATCGCCATGGTGTTTGCCATTCAGTTCACCGAGTTCGCGTGGACGGGTGCCGAGCTTGCCGACGGCATGCGTTTCCGCATCGCCGCTGGCTCCATGGGCATCGCCCTCTCCATGTTCGGAATGACAGGTGTGGGTGCCGGTGAGGTGTCCGGTTACTCCTTCTGGGTGGTCGAGAAGGGCTACGCAGCCTGGACCGGCCCGAACGACGGCTCCGATGCGTGGGTCGACCGTGCCCGTGGCTGGATCCGCGTCATGAAACTCGATGCCTGGGTCTCCTGGGTCATCTACACCCTGTCGACCGCGGCGTTCTACATGCTCGGCGCGACGGTGCTTTACAAGCAGGGTCTTGAGGTCACGGGCACCGACCTGGTGGGCACGATCTCCCGCATCTTTACCGACACACTCGGCTCCTGGGTCGGCCCGTTGTTCCTGCTCTTCGCCGGCATCGCACTCTACAAGACGATCCTCGCTAATGTCCCCACCTTCGCCCGACAGACAGGCGCGTCGCTTGCAGTCTTCAACTTCTACGATTGGACCGACCAGAAGAAGCGCAACAAGGTCATGCGCATCCTCATGGTGCTCTTCCCGATTCTCTGGGCAAGTGCAGTCACGATTTTCCAGTCTCCGCTGGTCCTCGTGCTCCTTGGTGGCACGCTCAATGCCGTCTATCTCATGATCGTCGCGATTTCGACGCTATATCTCGCCAAGACGGACACCGATCCCCGGATTAAGGATGGCACCGGGTTTAGAGTGTTGCTTGTAGTCTCTGCCATCGCCATCTTTGCCGTGGGTGTCCTCGGCATCGTCGATATGTTCTAAGGAAGAAAAATGAAAGCTGTTGTAGTCACCCCCGAAAAACTCGAGGTCACTGAGCTTCCCGATCCCGAACCTGGCCCCGGCGAGGTCCGCGTCCGCATGGAATACGGCGGCATCTGTGGCTCCGACCTGGCCTATTGGAAGCACGGTGCGTCCGGCACCGCTGTCTTGAAGCACCCGCTCATTCTCGGCCACGAGGTCGCCGGTGTCGTCGACATGACCGGTAAGCCCAGCACCCCGGTCACCTTCAATCCCGCGACCCTCTGCGGCAACTACGATGTCGCCCCGGAACTCCGCGACCGCACCAATCTCTGGCCCGAGGTCCGCTACTTCGGTTCCGCCGCCTTCGACCCGCACGAACAGGGCGGATTCTCCACCTACCGCGTCGTCCGCGAGGACCAGATCCGCCCCATTCCTGCAGGCGTTTCCACCCGCACGGCCGCCGCTGCCGAGCCCCTCGCCGTCGCGATCCACGGTCTCCACCGCGCAGACTTCAAGGGCAAGCCGATCCTCGTCAACGGGTGTGGCCCCATCGGTGCCCTCCTCATCGGTGCCGCCAAGTACTACGGCGCCGGCGAGGTCTACGCCTCCGACCTTGCCGACATCTCCCTCGAGCACGCCCGCGCCATGGGTGCCGACCACCTCATTAACCCCACCCGCGACGACCTCCCCACGGACATCCCGTTGACCTACGACTGCTCCGGTGCCCCCGCCGCCATCGGGGGACTCCTCCGCGCCACCCGCCGCGGCGGCACCCTCGTTCAGGTCGGCAACCTTCCCGGCACGCCCGCACTTGTCGGCCTCGGCCAGCTGGTCACCCGCGAGATCACCTACAAGGGTTCCTACCGCTTCATCGACGAGGTCACCGACGCCCTCGATGCCATGGCCAACGGCCTCGATGTCGAACCCCTGCTCACCCACGAGTTCCCCATCGATGATGCGGTGACGGCTTTCGAAACCGCAGCAGACCGCTCGACCGGCTCCTCCAAGGTGCTGCTTAAATTGAGCTGACAGAACCCGTACTAAAATGCAATAGCGAAGCTGCGAAGGTAGTCATATATGCCCGATTATTTCCCTATGTGTTCCAGTACTTAAAGGCGCCAATCACCACGTTCCTGTCTGCGAGAAACGTTTATACAGTATAGGTCATCGAATTTTGTGAGCGATGTCGACGAACCCGATATCGTTGGCAACTAGCGCATCGAGAACAGGGAGAGTAAATGGTTTCCCCAACCCGGAACCAATACGTGGATTGAATGGTTATTCAGGTTGGGAGAGGTAACGCTGAGCATCTTTGCGGTCCATTCGCCTGTGATTAACCAGGACCCACACAGTTACCACAGTGCTGACCCGAAACTGGTATGGCATTGAGGTCTCCGCTGCGGAGCTGCGACTCAATCCTGGTTGAGCTGTTGATGAGGACCACCGTAGTGATGTTCCCAACGATGGAACTCCGCATAACCACGAGGACAGCAGGTAGATCAAGTACCGGGTTCCTCCTGTGTCGAGCCTCATCCAAGGGGCAGGTGTCTCAGAAAACCGGAAGAGCCCGTAAAGGTTCGGTGGTCTGTATTCTTGCTCCACGCAATCGTTGCGGATCTGAGCCGAGTGTTCAAGCGGGATGTCCCTGCGCCGGATAGCCCAGAACATGCGATATTTGACGCCTCCTACTAACCCGCATGGGTAATGCCTACCGCCGGAACACCACCGCAACCACCCCGAGAACAACCGCCAGCACAACGGCAACGATCAAACCGGTGCGGATCTGCGCGGGGTCGCCAAAGAACGCCGCGCAGGCCCCGCCGACAAGAGCCCCGGCAAGGGCCGCGGAGCGGTGACCAAAGGAGCGTCGAAAAGCAAGCGCCAGGAAGAAAACCGCGAGGGCGAGGGCGGCCGGCACCATGTACATGGTTACTTGCCTACGGCGCGCCGAACTAGACCGCGGACAGAGGCTTCGACCTTGTCGTTGACGTCGATGATGGCGTACGAGGTGGGCCACATGTGGTTTTGGTCGAGCTGGGCGTTGTCGTTGAACCCGAGCGTGCAGTAACGCGACCCGAATTTGGCGGTGGGCTGCAGGAAGATGATGACTTTGCCGTCGTCGCCGGCGTAGGCGGGGAAGCCGTACCACGTGCGTGCGTGGAGTTCAGGGGCTTCGGAAATGACGATGGAGTGGATACGCTCAGCGATGACTTTATCTTGTCCTTCGAGCTCATCGATAGCGTTGAGAAGGGCCTCCTCGTCCCGCGCGCGTTTTTTGGCACCGCTGATGCCGCTGTCGGCATCAGCTTTGAGCTCGGCTGCGCGCTGTTTCATTGCTTCGACTTCGGCGTCGCTGAATCCTGACATGTCAGAAATTCTAGCTATTTTCGCGCGTTGATGTGGCTCTGGGCCTTCGTAAACCCCTCCTCGATGATTGCGCGTACGGCCTCCGGCGCGCCGTCAGTGGACCCGCCGGGCGTGAGCACCCAGTCAGGAATGCTCTGACCAGCGGTAGGCCGTCCAATTCCCACGCGTACGCGGATGTAGTCGCGCGTCCCCAGGCGCGCACTAACCGACTTCAGCCCGTTGTGGCCGTTCTCGTTGCCGCCCATCCTTAACTTCACGCGACTCTCGGGAAGGTCAAGCTCGTCGTGCACAACAATAATGTGGTCCGCCGGCACCGTGTACTTCCTCGCCAGTGGCGCCACCGCATCGCCGGACAGGTTCATGTACGTCATCGGCGTGCAATAGACCACATCACCCACCTTGGTGTACCACTTCTTCATTGGCCCGACAAGCTCGTCGATGACTCGGAAGCCCACGTTATGGCGGGTCTGGGCGTACTCAGGGCCGGGATTGCCGAGCCCCACAACGAGCCAAGTGGCGTGCCGAGGTGCAAAGAAGAATCTCACCCCTATAGTCTGGCATATATGACTAACCCAGCACTCGCATACGTCGTCGCCGGCAGTGAAGCCACCGGCGGTGCCGGCTTCCAAGTGGATCTGAAAACCTTCCAGCAGCTCGGCGTCTACGGTGTCGGCACCCTCAGCTGTATCGTCGCCTTCGACCCGGCGAACAACTGGGGTCACCGTTTCCACCCCATCCCGCCCACGCTTATCGACGAGCAGATGGAGGCCGCCCTCGCAACTCACCCGACCCTCAAGACAGTGAAGGTCGGAATGCTCGGAACTCCCGACACCATCGATACCGTTGCCCGGAACCTGTCGTCCCACGACTGGGACAACGTCCTTGTCGACCCTGTCCTCATCTGCAAGGGCCAGGAGCCCGGTGCCGCCCTCGACACCGACAACGCCCTGCGCGAGAAGATCCTCCCGCTGGCCACCGTCGTCACCCCCAACGTCTTTGAGTCCAAGACGCTGTCCGGCATGGACTCCATCGAAACGATCGAGGACCTCGAGGAAGCCGCCCGCAAGATCGGCGAACTCGGCATCCCGTACGTCCTGGCCAAGGGCGGCGTGGAGCTCCCCGGCGACGAGGCCGTCGACGTCCTGTGGGACGGCGAGAAGATCACCCGCTTCGCCACCCCCAAGGTCGGTGAGCAGCGCGTTTCCGGTGCCGGCTGCACCCTCGCCGCCGCCGTCACCGCCGAGCTGGCCAAGGGCGCCTTAATTTACGACGCCGTCAAGACCGCCAAGGACCTCGTCTACCGCGGCATCCAGGCCCGCGTCTCCGCCGAAACACCCTTCGACACCGTCTGGCAGGGCGCGTAAACCGTCCACCGATCCGCCTAAATCTGTGGAAAACTTTTCTGCCTCCCGCTGAGTTTTCCACAGGTTTGGGTTATTGTGCTTGCCCCACCCTCTCGCTGTTTTATTGTGTGTGGCATGACCGCTTTGACGGATTGTGCTGTGTTCCTCTCGCAGGCGATGGTGATCGCCGGGGAGGCTTGTGGCATGTCCAAAAAAGCACTTGTCCGGGTCGGTTACGATAAGACAACCGCCCACACCATCCACAAGCTTGCGGGCATCTACTATGGGCGCACCAACAATCCCCGCCGGCAGGAACGTGCACGTACCACCGCCCGCGAAAC